>CBDUGP010000111.1:0-29403 GCA_965366625.1 uncultured bacterium | reverse complement strand
CTTCGACGCTGGAGGCATCTTCGCCCTCGGTTTCACCTTCGACCGGCTCGGACGCGGGATCCGCATCTTGGGCCTCGGCTTCCGGTGCAGCGCCGCGATCGATTCGATAGTCGGCACCGACGATGGCTTCGACCTCGTCCCGCTCGACATTGAGGATTTCCTTGTCTAAGAAATCTGAACCGTCGGTGGAAAGGTAGACCCGTTTGTCCGTGAGGTAGATGGTCCGTTTCGGATCGTCGGTGCGCAGCACGTAGTTGCCGGAGCCCCCGTCGAAGGCCTTGCCGGACACGAAGTGCACCATCTCCTTATCCGAGGCATTCAGCAGTGCAATCTCAATCGATTCTGGATGCTCCGCGCCGGCCGCCAGCTCGAGTTCCTTTTCGAGACTCTCTCCCGAGCCCACTTCCTTTTCCAGGCTCAAGCTCAGGACGTCCTTGATGAAACGATTGACGGCCGAGTTTTGCGCCCGAAAGCCATTCTCCGATGGGATCAAAAAACGCTCGCGATCGGCGGCGCGTTTTAGGCGCGTTTCGGTCTCACCCTTTTTGATCACAATTTGGGCAATGTCGTCCGGGTTCAGGTTCGGCAGGAACTTCTGTCCCCGTTCGAAGCGCTCGGCCCGTTGGATGCTGTTGTGGTAGGAGAAGGCCGAAAGGGCCAACAACACCACGGTGGCGATCAACAGATTGCGATTAGTAACACTACGGCTCATGACAGCTTCCTCGCGTGCAGGTCACGGTTCCGGCGCTGAATGAAGAGGGCCAAGCCGACAAATAAAACGATCGTCGGCATCAAACCCATGGCTGTGAATCGAACCCAAGCTTCCTCGGATTCCAGCGCCTTGCGTTTTTCTTTGCGAATTTCCCGCAACTCTTTGTTGGCCTCTTTCATGCGCTCGTTGAGCTGATCCACCTCGTCTTGTAGCTGCTTTTGCAGCAAAGCGACGTTGCCGGTGTTGGAGGTCTTGCCGCGCAGTTCCTCCTCGAATTGAGCGATCTCCGCCCGCAACACCTTCTCGCGCTCCTGACTATCGGCATCCGCTTGCGCTTCGATTTGGTCGAAGAGTTCGAACGGCCGACGGATGGTTTGTTTCGACCTCACCTTCATCAGCTCCTCGGAGCCGAATAGGAAATCGGCGGCGTTGAGCAAGATCTTGTGATTGTCGTTAACCGCCATGGCACCGAAAATCGAACTCTGGAAGGCGAGCTGATCGGAGATGAAATCGGCGTCGGCGAAGACCATCACCGTCGCTTCGCCCCTCTCCTCCTCGGGCACCGGCGGTTTGACGATTCGCTCACCGCCTTCGGGCTCCGGCAGCTCGATGCCCGGCGGCAGACCGGGCGGAGGCTGGGGTGTCTCCGCCGGCAGATTGGCACCGTCGGGGAAGGCCGACGGCAACTTGCCACTCACGCTATAGGCCAGGACCACCGGCTCGGTGCCCTCCCGCAGCGCGTCCGCCAATTTGCTCGGCTGGCCGAGATCCAAGAAGGTCAGCTGGTCGTCGGACGGAAAACCCGCCTGGATCGACAGGCCGTTGCCCTTGGCCGTGGTGGTCACCAACGGCTGAATGGTCACCCCTTCGGGCACCTCTGCCTTCTTGGCCAGCACCCCGGCGGTGAAGAATCGGAGATCTTGCAGCCCTTGGACCACAGGATGACCCGGGTCCAGGGTTTGGTCGACGAAGTCCGGATCGATCGCCAGATCGACCACCACCCGCTCCGCCGCGCCGAATTGCGAGACCGGTCGTTTGAGGGCGAGATCGAAGTCGGCAGCCACTTGGCCCGGCTTGCGCTCGATGCCCCAGGCCGCGAACAGCCGCGGTAAATCCGACGACGGATCGTATTGGTACGCCTGCAGGGGATTCTGCGGATTCTGCGGCGCTTGGTCCTCGATCGAATAAGGGTCGACAAAAATCAAAGCGTTGCCGCCCCTAACGATCCACTCGTCCAAGGCCCACAGCGCCCGGGTGCTCAGATTTTTGGGGTGAATGACCACCACCAAGTCGAATTCATCCGGGGAGATTTGCTCGACGTCGGAGTCGATCTTTTTCAGCTCGTAGCTCTCTTTGAGCAAATCCATGGCGATCCAAGTCTTGCCCGGGCGTTTGCCTTGGGCGGCCAAGATCTGCGCCATATAAGGGTTGTCGTCGGCCCCCAAGACCTCCAGGCTCGACAACACGCCGATGCGTTGGCTCTGGGGCCAAATCAAGTTGTTGAGCTTCTTGGAAATCTCGTATTCCACGGTTTCCTGTTGATTCGGCCACAGGAATTCGATCACGTCCTTGCTGCCGGTCTGGGTTTGGAACACCAGGCCAAAGAAGAAGAGATCTCCGTGTTGGTTGATCGGTTTACCTTCGAGGCCGAAGTCTTGGGCATCCTGAGCTTCGTCCGAATCCGGAGCCGGATCGATGAAGCTGACCCTCAGCTTGCCTTCCGCCGCCACCTCGTACTCCTTGAGCAGAGTACGCAAATAACGATCGTAGGTGATGAAATCCTTGATGAAACGGGGCAAGGTCTTACCGGTGGTTTCGGAGAAGTAGAGCTTCACCTCTACCGGTTTGACTCCCTCAGATCGCATCTTCGCCAGGATCTCTTGGGATCCCTCCGACAAGGAGTAGAGGTTGTCCTCGGTGAGGTCCAAGCGGGCGTTTTCAAATTGGGTGGAAACCAGGTGGATGCCGAAGACCACGATCGCGGCGATCAACACCAGGCTGGTGATGGGGCTTTTGAGTATTTTTTCCATGGCTTAAATCCCCCTCACGACGCTTTCACGCGGTCCAACGCCAGCATGCCGCAAACCAGCCAGCCGACGGTGAAGGCGAGGAAGAAAAAGATCGACCCCAGCTCCATCAAGCCCCGGGTCAAGGTTTCGAAATGATCGGTCACGCTCAGGGTCAGCAGCACCTGCTCGGCATAACCGCCGAGGTAGTGGCCGACGAACTCCAACGATTGGGGCAGCCCAACCAACAGGAAGAGCACGGTGACGGTGGTTGCCAAAATGAAGGCCACCACCTGATTCTTGGTAATCGCCGAGAACAACATGCCGATGGCGAGATAAACGCCCGCCAGTAGGAAGCAGCCCAGATAACCCGTGAACAGAACGCCCCAATCCGGATCCCCCAAACGCGCCACCTGCCAGATCAGCGGCCAGGTCAGCAGCAACGAAAATCCGAGGAAGCTCCAACCGGCCAAGAATTTGCCGAGGTAGGACGCTTCTAGGGTCACGGGCAAGGTGAACAACAGCTCCACGGTGCCGGTCTTGCGCTCTTCCGCCCACAGGCGCATGGCCACGGCGGGCACCAGGACCACGAACAACCAAGGCACATAGGTGAAAAAAGGGTCGAGGCTCGCTTGGCGCAGCTCGAGGAAACGCCCGAAGTCGCGCGAAACCGTCAACCAGCCGCTGGCGACCAAGAAAATAACGATGAAGATATAACCCAAAGGAGTAGAGAAATAACCCTTGAGCTCGCGTTTGAAGATGGACTTCAAACCGGTGAATCGACTATTGCTCATCGGCTCACCCCCTGCGTGGTTTGGCGGAAGAGATCGTCGAGACGTCCTTCCTGTTGCTCAACGGATTCGAGGCCCGTGCCTTGGGCGAGTTCCAACAGCTCCGACAATCGGCTGTCACCGTTCTTGGGATAGACGGTCAGGGAACGATCGGAAACCTCGACGAATTCACACCATTCGGCGCCTTGGATTTTCCCTGCCAAAGGCCCGGGATCCTCGTGCAGCCTCAACACCACCACGTTGTGGCCCGGCGCTTTGCGGATCAGCTCCTTGGGGGTCGAATCCACCAGCAGCTTGCCTTGGCTGATGATCATCGCCCGATTGCAGACCCGTTCGACCTCGTCCAGGATGTGGGTCGAAAGGATGATGCATTTATCCTTTGACAGGCTGGCAATGAGATCCTGAACCACCGCTTTTTGATTCGGATCCAAGCCGTCCGTGGGCTCGTCGAGAATCAAAACCTCGGGATCATGGATCAACGCTTGGGCCAATCCCACCCGACGCTTGAAACCCTTGGATAGGGTTTCGATGGTTTGATGTTTGACCTTGCGCAGCTCTGCCAGGCCGATCACCCGTGATACCGCGCCCGCGATGTTGGACACACCGCGCGCCTCGGCGACGAATTCGAGAAAGCCGGTGACCGTCATCTCCCCATAGGCCGGAGCGTTTTCGGGCAAATAACCGATCCGCTGCCGAGCCGCGAGGGAATCCGAGGTCATGTCATGACCGCAAACCCGCACAGTGCCGCTGTCCGGTGTCAAGAAACCGGTGAGAATGCGCATGGCGGTGGTTTTTCCGGCGCCGTTGGGGCCCATGAAGCCCAAAATGTCGCCTCGTCGAACCGTCATTGAAATACCGTCGACGGCCTTGATCGGGCCGTAATGCTTGAAGAGGTCAGCCACCTCCACAAGCACCTCGCCGGTCGGCTGGGGAACCGACGCGAACTCGGCCCCCGTCTCTTCTCCCGGCGTCGGACCGGAATCCTGATGAATGCTTGAATCCTGTTCGTTCGTCATGGCTTCCATGGAAACCCCCTCATTGCAGAGCTCCCGGTTGAGAATGTTTCGTATTCTTGGCATTTCGGCCCGCGGCACGCCAAATTGGCACCCCGAGCCTGCCACAGCGACAGGGTGTCGCACGTCAGGTCGTCATCTCCGACAACTACAGCAAAAATCATTCCAGAATGGCGCACAGCCGCGGACTGAAACTTTCTCCACCTGCTCACGGCCCGTGAATCTCCCCTCCAGATGGGTATAATCCGCCCATGCCGCTCGCTCGATCCGGTCCGCTGAGACCGGCTGAAATTTTCGCCCGGGTCCTCTTCATGTGGATCGTCTGCCCGTGCCTCGCTTGCGCTCCAAAAGTCGACTCAGATTTGAGCTACCACCGCGGCCTGAACGCCCAAGCCTTGGGCCAACATGATTGGGCGCGTCACTATTTCGCGCAGGATTTGGAGCAGCATCCCGACCGCCTCGAATCCCTGCGCCAAATGGGCATCGGCTGGATCTCCGGCCACGAGGGCAGCCTCTCCCACGGTGTCGAGGCCTTTGAGCGGTATTTGGAGCAGGATCCCGGCGACCCCCAAGTGCGCCTCCACTTGGCTCGTTCCCTCTTTCGATTGCGTCGGCTACCGGAAGCCCTGGAAGCTCTGGCTCCGCTCACCGCCGGCGTCCAAGAGCAGCCTCTCGATTTTGAGCAGGTGTACCTGCGCTCTCAAATCCTGCTCGAATTGAAACCGGACGAAGCCTTGAACATCATCCAGGCTGCGCTCGCGCTACGTCCCGATTCCTACGCCGCTCGGTTGCAGGCCGCCAAGGTGCATCAACGCCTCGGCCACCTCGAACAGGCGGTGGCGATGGCTAAAATCGCCATTGCCTTGGATCCCCTGCAGGCGGACGCCTATGTGCTCGCCGCAAATTTATTCCGCCGCCTGGGTGACGAGGCGGCGGCGACCGAAACACTCAAAAAGCACGGGCAGGTGCGCCAACTCCCGAGCCCGGGAAAGCGCCATCAGCTCTCGCCGCGCCAAGAACTCATGCTCTTGCACGCCTTGGAAGAAGACCTCGACGAAGCACCCGATTCGTTTCAGCAGCGTTTAGCCCTAGCCCAGATCGCGGCCGGCCAAGCGGACGAGGCGTGGCCCTGGATCGAGGATCGGATAGCAGATGCCGGCACCCCGATTTCCCAGCTCGCGGACCTGGGCCAGGCAGCTCGGGAAGCCGGCCAGGGGGATCGAAGCCGACAGATCTTCGAGCGCGTGCTCGAACGTCAACCCGACCATCCAGGGGCTTACACTCAATTGATCATGATCCATCTGGACCTGCACGAGTTCGAAACAGCACAGAATTACTCGCAACGGGCTTTGGCCCTCGACCCCCATCACGGCCCTTTCCACTTTGCCACGGGTCGGCTGCATTTACGGGCCGGGCGGGAGGTCCAAGCGGAGGGCGCCATGAAACGGGCCGTGGAACTGGTTCCCTGGTTCGCCCCTTACCGCACCGCCTTGATCGACGTGGTCCTGGCCCGGGGCGACCGCCAAGCCGCCTTGGACCTATTGGCCGACGCCCCGGCCTCCGACCCATTGCTCGACGGCTACCGGCGGAGGCTTTCCGATTGAGTCGCTCAGCTCTTGCCTGGCCTTGGAGGCCCTTTTTCGCCGGCTGCATCGTGATCTGCGGTGGTCTGATCGCCTGCGGCGCCCCACCAGCACCGGAGGAGGTCTTCATCGAACGGGCCCACGAGCTCGGATTGGACTTCAAACATGAAAACGGCATGTCGGGAAAGCTCTATTTCAGCGAAGCCGTCGGCTCTGGCGTCGCCCTCTTGGACTTCGACAACGACGGCGACCTCGATCTTTACGTGGTCCAAGGCGGGCCGTTGCAGGAAAGGCTCGACCCCGCGGCAAACGCCACCGCCGACAGACCGGCCTCCCCTCCGCAGACGGACCGCCTCTTCCGTAACGAACTATCGGCCGGACACGATGGACCCACCCTCCAATTCGTCGACGTGACCGAAGCGGCGGGCCTTAAGGGGGACTGCTACGGCATGGGCGCCACGGTCGGCGACGTGAATCAAGACGGCTACCCCGACATCTACGTGACGTGTTTCGGCGGCAACCAGCTGTGGCTCAACCATGGCGACGGCACGTTCTCCAACGTCATCGAGACATCCGGCGCCGACGATGACCGCTGGACCACCTCCGCGGCCTTCATCGACGTCAACGGAGACGGTCGGCTCGATCTCTATTTGGTGAGTTATACCGACTTTCGCCTGTGGAATCACAAGGCATGCGTGGATAGCCAAGGCGCGCCCGACTACTGCGGACCCCGCACCTACCAACCGGAATCGGACCGCTTGTTGATCAACCAAACCGCTGGAACGTCTGTGTCGTTCCTCGACATGTCGGACTCGCTCGGATTGTCGGCCAAAGCCGAAGCCGGGCTCGGGGTGGTCATCCTCGACGCCGACGGTGACGGTCGGCAGGATATCTACGTTGCCAACGACCAAGCTCCAAACCACCTTTGGATGTCCCGGGGCGGCCCTGGAGAGCCTAAATTTGACGAGCAAGCGCTGCTGCGGGGCGTGGCGGTCGACGCCCTGGGAAGGACCCAGGCGAGCATGGGTGTCGACGCCGGCGACGTGGACGGCGACGACGACCTCGATCTCTTCATGACCCATCTGGCGGGTGAGTCCAACACCCTCTACCTCAACGACGGCTCCGGGTTGTTTCTCGACCAAAGCACCGCCAGCGGCTTGGCGTCCGACAGCATTCCCATGACCGGTTTCGGCACCGGCCTGGTGGACGTGGACAACGACGGCTGGTTGGACGTGGTGGCCATCAACGGCGAGGTTCGTTTGATCCCAGCACAAAAAGCCGAGGGATTCGAGCCGGCCCTGCGCCAGCCCAATCAGCTCTTCCGCAATCAAGGCGGCAAATTCACCGATTGGACCGATTCGGCTCCGGCCCTTCAACGGCCCGACGTCAGCCGGGGCTTGGCGGTTGGTGATTTAGACAACGACGGTGACTCGGACTTGGTATTGAGCAATAACAACGGTCCCCTTGAAGTGCTGCTCAACCAACTCGGCTCCCGATCCCATTGGATCGGTCTCAAGCTGCTGACTCCCGAAGGCGGAGTGGCGCTTGGAGCAGAGGTTCGGCTTTTCCGTGCCGATCAACCGGTGTTGCGCCGCACCGTTAGGCGCTCCCTAGGTTATTTATCGTCCAGCGACCCCCGTCTTTTGTTCGGCCTCGGATCCGACCCGGGCTTCGACCGGATCGAAATCCGTTGGCCCGACGGCACCGCGGAAGAGGTCTCCGACCTGGGCGCAGACCAATACCACGTGATCCGACAACAAATTCCGCAGGTCGAACCATGAGCGCCGCTTCCATAAACGCCGCTTCAATGAGTTCCGCCTCCATGAGCGCCGCTTCCATGAGACGAAAAGCCCGTCACCGGGGATCCAGGTTGACCCTCGGTCCAGTATTCCTGGCCTTGGCCTTGGCGTGCTCCGCCCCCGTACCGGAATCTCCTGCGCCGAAGCTCCCCGACCCACCTGAGCTGCCCGACCTCTCCCTTCTCGACCCCCCGGTGAGAGAGCAATTCGAAAGGCAGCATCAAATTCTGACCCGGGTTCTGGCGGACGAGCGCGCCGACGACCGACACAAGGCGGAAGCCTACGGCCAGCTGGGACGGATCTACCACGCCTATTCGAATCACGCCGTCGCCGGCGAGCTCTATCGGGCCGCTAACCTATTGGATCCGGGGGAGGCCCGGTGGCCCCATTTGCTCGGCCTCACGGAACGGGACCAAGGTCGATATGAGGCGTCGACCGGCGCCTTCCGCGCGGCCCTGGAGCTGAGACCCGGCGATCTGGGGTTGAACGTTTATTTGGCGGAGAACGCGCTCCATCGCCAAGCCTTGGACGAGGCTGAAATTTACTTCCGCGCGGCCCTGGACACCGATGCCCGCTGCCTGAGAGCGCGCCTTGGCCTGGGCCGGGTCCTGCTCGGCCGCGACCAGGCTCAGCAGGCGATCGAGCTGCTCGAGAAAGCCTACGGCGAAAGCAACAGCTCCGAAATCCAATACTCACTGGCCATGGCCTATCGCCAGGTTGGGAACCTGGGGAAAGCACAAGAGCTGCTCGACGGATTGGACACCAGCCACCTCACCCGCCGACCCCTCACCTTGACCGACCCGACGCTCTTCAAGCTTCAAGACCTGCGGCTCGACGCCACCCACTTCGAGCACCGCGGCTTGAAGGCGATCGCGAGGAAAGATTTTCGTCAAGCGGTGACCGCCCTTCGACGCACCGTGTCCATTGATCCGGATCGCAAGGAAGCCCGCGTCAATTTGGCCTTGGCCCTGCTGAGGCTCGGTTTGAGCCAAGAGGCCGAAAACCACCTGACCCAAGCGTTGAGCACCGACCCGGACTTCGTGCCGGCCTTGCGCACCCTGAGCCGGCTGCTCGAAAGGTCGGGGCGGGTAGACCGGGCCCGGGAGCTCCAACAGCGGGCAGAAACCGTTGAAACCCGCGACGCTTCGCGCAGAGGCGACCCTCCCACTGACCACGAATCCCGAGACGTCGCGCCGGGGGCCGGCCAAAACCCATGAGACCCATGATCCGCACGAGACCCATAATCCGCACGGCCTTGGCGGCGACCCTGTTGGCCCTGCTCGCCTGCCGCCCCTCCACGCCTCCATCTGATTCAAAGGACGGCTCGTCGACCGAAGACCGCCCTTCGGCGACGGTCCAGCCCGCCGAGACCCAACGCATGGCCAAACGGCTGGCCGCCCTGGCGGACCAAGCCCATCCCCGGCAGAATCCTTTTCTCAACGACCGCCTGGCCGACCTCCTGCTCGCCGACCCAACTCCCGAGAAAGTAGGCCGCCGGGCGGAGCTGGAACTCAGCCGCGCCAAGGAACTCTTGCGTGCCGGTCGGTCCGAGGAAGCGATCGAGCGCTACCGCTCGTTGCTCGAGCTGGTAGAGGATCCGCAACACCAAATCTTGCCCGCTTTTCGTCGCGGTGTGCGCCAAGGTTTGGCGATCTCCTATTTGCGTGCCGCCGAGCAGCAGAATTGCCTCGACGGACACTCGCCGGAGGCCTGCTTGCTACCGATCGCCGAAGGCGGCCGACACCACCAGCGAAAATATGCCCAGCTGGCTTTCGAAGCCTACGGCTCCCTGCTCGACGCTGAGCCTGCTGATTTGGAGAGCCTCTGGCTCTATAACTTAGCGGCCATGGCTTTGGGGCTCTATCCCGACGATCTAACCGACGAACGACGCATTGCCCCAGAAGTCTTCGAGTCGGAGGCGAACATCGGCCGCTTCGTCAACCGCGCCCATCACGCCGGCTTGGCGACCGTTGGGCGAGCCGGCGGCGTGGTGCTCGACGATTTGGACGGCGACGGCAGGTTGGATGTCCTTTTCTCGTCGTGGGGCCTCACGGATCCCTTGCGCTTTTTCCACAACCTCGGCAACGGCCAATTTGAGGAGCGCACGACGGAGGCCGGCCTCGAAGGACTTACGGGCGGTCTCAACCTGGTGCAAGGCGATTACAACAACGACGGTCGACTCGATGTCTTGGTTCTGCGGGGGGCTTGGCTGACCTCCGAAGGTCGGCATCCGGACTCGCTTTTGCGCAATCTCGGGGGTGGCCGCTTCGAGGACGTCACCGAATCCGCTGGTCTGCTGGCATTCCACCCGGGTCAGACCGCGGCCTGGGCTGACTTTGACCTCGATGGGTTTTTGGATCTCTTCATCGGCCATGAAACCGCCGGACCCGAACGCCATCGTTCCCGCCTGATGCGCAACCGGGGAGACGGCACCTTTGAAGATGTTTCGCGCGCCCTCGGCGTGGTGGTGGAAGGCTTCGTCAAGGGAGTGACCTGGGGTGATGTGGACAACGACGGTCGGCCGGACCTCTTCATCTCGCGACTCGGCGAGCCCAACCTCCTGTTGCGCAATCGCATGGGCAGGGCCGCCCAGGGACCGGGCGCCACGTTCGAGGACATCACCGCCTCGGCCGGAGTTGCAGAGCCCATTTTCAGCTTCCCCACCTGGTTTTTCGACTACGACAACGACGGCCGACTCGACTTATTCGTCGCCGGTTACGCCGAGAGCTTTCTAGAAACCAGCAGCGCTCCGACGGCAGCGGATTTCCTCCAGCGCCACGGTGAGCGAGTATCGACGGAGCAAATCGCCCTAGGAAGTCGAGGTCGGCTCTATCGCAACCGAGGCGACGGCACCTTTGAGGACGTCAGCCGAGCCGCGGGCGTGAATCGCGTGGCCTTGACCATGGGCTGCAATTTCGGCGACCTGGACAACGACGGCTGGCTCGACTTCTACCTCGGAACCGGCGCACCCGGCTTCCGCACCCAAGTGCCCAACCTCATGTTTCGCAACGATCAAGGGCGGCGCTTTCAAGATGTCACCACCTCGGGAGGTTTCGGCCATCTCCAAAAAGGCCACGGCATTGCCTTTGGCGACCTCGACCTGGACGGTGATCAAGACGTGGTCGCGGTGATGGGCGGTGCCTACACCGGTGACGTTTTTGCCAACGCTTTGTTCGAAAATCCAGGGCATGAGGCCCGGTGGCTGATCCTGCGGCTCGAAGGCACCTCGGCCAATCGCGCGGCCATCGGCGCCCGGGTGCGGGTCCATCTTCGAACCGCCGACGGCGATCGGATCCTCCACCGGGTGGTGTCCTCCGGCGGTAGCTTCGGGGCTTCCAGCCTACAAGTGGAGCTCGGCTTGGGCCAGGCACTGTCGATCGACGCGATCCATGTGGATTGGCCCGGGGGAGAAACCCAGGTGTTCGAAAACCTACCCCTGGACCGGATCGTGATCTTGCGCCAGGCAGATCCGAGCTTTCGAGTCTGGCAGGAGTCCGGGGAGATGAATCCATGAGGCCCCCCCACGGTCTGATCAAGAGAGGCCGAAGCCGCCGTCCGGGCACCGCATCTGCCTTGGCCACCGTTACAGCTCTGCTCGCCCTGATCGCCTGCGATCCTTCCGCCTCCGGGCCTGCTCCGAACGCTGAGAGCACCGAGAACTCCGAGAGCACTAGAAGCCCCGAGTCCGGCTGGCTGGTGGAAGTGGGTCAACAAAACGGCCTCGAATTCCAACACCAAGACGGTCGATCGGGACGCCGTCACTACATTGAAACCGTGGCCAGCGGCGGCGGCTGGTTGGACTTCGACCACGACGGCGACCTCGACCTCTACCTGCTCAACGGCGCCGCCACCCCCGGCTCCGAGTTCACGAACGTGCCACGCAACGCCCTTTTTGAGCAGCGGGACGGTCGTTGGGTCGACGTCACCGAGCGGGCCGGCGTCGGCGATCCGGGATACGGCATGGGCATGTGTGTAGGCGATATTGATGCCGACGGCAAGGTCGATCTCTTCGTCACCAACTATGGCCAGGACCGTCTTTTTCACAACCTCGGCGACGGTGTCTTCGAGGAGATCAGCGACAAAGTCGGGGTCGACGGAAAGGGCTGGGGCACCAATTGCGCGTTCGCCGACGTGGACCTCGACGGCGACGTGGATCTCTATGTGACCAACTACGTCGAGGTGGACCTGAACAAGGCCCCGGCGTGCCGGGATCCGGCCCGGGGTTTGGAGAGTTATTGCCGACCCGTGGCCTTCGAGGGCCAAAGCGACTACCTTTATCTCAATCGGGGAGACGGCACCTTCGACCAAGTAGCCCACCTGCGGGGCATTGACCAGGGATCCGAGGATCGCGGATTCGGCGTGGTGATCACCGATCTCTCGGGCGACGGCGCGCCCGACATCCTGGTGGCCAACGACGGCACGGACAACCGCTTCTACGTCAATGACGGCAAGGGATTCTTCGAGGACCGCTCGTTGATCACCGGTCTCGGCCTGAACCGAAACGGTCGGGCCGAGTCGGGCATGGGTTTGGAAGTCGCGGACCTCGATGGTGACGGTCTGCTCGATCTTGCGGTCACCAATTATTCCTTTGAATCCCACACCCTCTACCTACAACGTCCGAATCTCTTTTTCGAGGATCGCACGGTCGAATCCGGTCTCGAAGCCGACTCTTATCTCAATGTGGGTTGGGGCCTGCAAAGCTTCGACGTCGACAACGACGGCGACCTGGACTTGGCGGTGGTCAACGGCCATGTGCTCGACAACATCGAGCTGCTGGAGTCCGGCATCGGTTATGCCCAGCCCAACCAACTCTGGCTCAACCACGGCAACGGTACTTTTGAAGACGTCTCCGCCCGAGCCGGTGCCCCGTGGACCACGCCCAAAGTCAGCCGAGGTTTGGCGGTCGGCGATTGGAACGACGACGGCAGATTGGATCTTTTGGTGACCCACACCAACGATCACCCTGAGATCTTCGAAAACCGCTTGAACAACGACAACCACTGGGTCGGCTTTCGCCTGATTGGCTCGGCCGCGGATCCTTTGGCGTTGGGTGCTCGTCTGACCCTGCGTCGGAACGGTGAGCTGATCGGCATCCAAGAGGTGCGCAGCGGCGGTAGCTTCCTATCCCAGCGGGACCTACGTCTCCACTTCGGTCTAGGCCTCTCCACCGAGCCCCTGACCGCCGAAATTCGCTGGCCGGACGGCCGAACCCGGCAAGTTCAAGTGTCGGAATTCGACCGCTACCTGACCCTCACCTACGAGCCCGCTCCCCAATGAATCCCAAAAGTGCAAATTCCAAGAGCCTGACCTCAAATCTGCGAGCGCAATCTATGACTCCAAACTTCAAGTTGCCCACCCGCTGGAGTTCCCTCTCGGGGCTCGCTTCAGCCCTCACCCTCGCCTTGCTCCTGGCTCAGTCCGCTTCGGCCGACGAACCGGCGAACGCCGCCCAAGGAGAAGAAGGGCCCGTGGTGGCGACGTTCCGTGATCGCTTGCACCCGGAGGAACTGGAACGTTGGCTGCAATTCAAACGTTCGTCGACCGATCCCGGCCGAGCTTCTGAAGAGTTGGTGTTGTTGAAAGTTCTGGCACGGGAAGCGGAAGCCCTCGGCCTCGACCGAGAACCCGAAGTCCATTGGCGGCTCGATCGAGCCGAACTGGCGATCTTGTGGCCCAAAGTGTTGGAGCAGGCCCTGGCCGCAGCCGCGATCGATGAAAAGGAAGTCATCGAGCTTGCCAACCGGCTCGAGCCGATGCCCCGCCGTGTGCGGCTCAGGAATATCTTCAAACGTTTTCCAACCGACGCCGACGAGAACCGAAAAGCAGCCATCCGTGCGCGCATGGAATCCGTGGTGACACGGTGGAAAAACGGCGAAGACTTTAGACAGCTGGCCCGAACGGAGTCCGACTCCCAAACCCGGTGGCAAGGGGGATTATTGGGCAATGTGCGAGCCGGAACCCTCCGACCCACCGTCGACAAGGCTGCCATGGCCATGGAACCCGGTCAGATCAGCGAGATCTTGGAAGAGCAAGAGGGTCTGACGCTCCTCTTCTGCGAGAAAGTCTTGGAGGCCGTCCACCGGACCCCGGAAGAACTGCAAGCCATCGCGCGCAAACGTCTGAACAACCAACTCCAGAAGAAGCTCACCCACGACCTGGAGCAAGAGCTGTTGCACGAAGCCGGTCTCGCCTTCACTTGGCCGAGCCCATCCATACCTGAGGCCGCCGAAAGCTCACGGGCCATCGCCCAATGGCTCGAAGGCCGCTTGACCGTCGACGATTTGGATAGTTGGTTGAAGTCCATGGGTCCCCGATCCCAAGGAACCGACCTGCCCCGCGACTGGATCGAACGCCAAATCAAAACATGGGTAATTCAACGCATGGCCCGCCTGCGAGCTCGTCGACTCGGTCTCGTCGAGGCTTCCGTCGGCGAGCAAATGTATTTCAGCCGTCTGCAAACCCTCGCCGGTCAAGCCCTGACCCGACGGGTGCGCGCGAAATTTCAGCCGATCACCGACGAAGAAAAGAGACAGGCCTTCGACCGCTGGATCGAAAATCCGAGCACAGAGCCGGAGCAGGCCTTCATGCGCCCGGAAATGTTCGAGCTCCGAATCATCCAACTACCCCTGGATTCCGCGGACCCACGCCCTTCCTACGAAGTCGCCGAACAGCTGAGTCGGCAGCTGAGGACCGGAGAGCTGGACTTCGCGCAAGCCGCCGAAGAACACTCGACCCACACCTCCAGCTCCGGCGGCGGCAAGCTGGGCCCCTTATCCATCCGTGGACTCAACCGGTCCTTCGGCTTCGGCATCGGCCGCGTCGTGCGTCAGCTCCAGGTCGGAACGATTTCGAAACCGGTCGAAGAATCCAAGACCCTGTGGATCCTAAAGCTCGAAAGCATCGAAGCATCACGCCCCCTCACCTTCGACGAGGCCGCCGCTCGGATCGAGCAAAGACTCGGTCAAGAGCAAGCGGAGCGTCTGCAACAAGAAGTCACCGACGAGCTGTGGCAATCCCTAGACGCCCGAGACCGTGAACGCGAGGCGGTCGAGTGACGCGGGACAGCCCGGGTCAGAAATGCAGGGCCGCGCCGAAGGGGAAAGGCATATGTAGCCTCGGGCTTTAGCCCGTGGCGGGCCTCGATGTGCGTGCCGTGGCGCCGTGTGGCCAATGGCTCAAGCCCGCGGAATTCATGCCGGGACGCTGTGCAATCCACCTAAACCAGCAGCTCGAAATTCGCTTCGGCCAGCAGCTCGTCGGAGAGCTGACGGAAGATGTCTCCGCTGTTCAAGGTCAGGTAGTCCTGCACCACTCGATCACGAATCAAGGCTAGGGCCTGAGGTTCGGGATCGCGACGCTCGGTGACCTTGAAGATCACCAGCTTATTTCCGGAGGAATAAGGGGGGGAATGCTCTCCCGGGCGTAGGATAAAGGCGAATTTCAGAGCCAGAGGATCAAAACGCTGAAGGGCGTTGGCCGTTAGGGGGCCTGCCGTGGAAACTTCTCCCCCGTGGCGCTTCGCCAGGGTTGCCAGGTCCACGTGCCCGGCGTCGAGTTCGGCCTTGGCTTGCTCAAGGGACGCCATCAAGGCCGGAGTCACCCGGTCCCTGGGAATCACCAGACGCTCAATCTGGATGCGGACGGGCGTGGCGTAGCGCATTTTGTGGAGTTCAAAAAATTTCTGGACATTTTCGGGGCTTCGCTCGACCCAAGAAATCATCTTCCGCCGAGCAAAGTGATCGACCAAAGCCCGATCGAAGTGGCTCTGCAGGGTTTCGTCGTGAATCTCGGGCAGCCCTTCGCGAACCAGGTGTTGGTAAATGATCTCTCGATGGAGAATGTCCTCAAAGAGCAACATCGGCAGGTCTTTGGGAATCTCAGCCCCCGCCAGCTTGCGCCGCTCTTGGATCAAGGGTTGAAATTCGCCCGCGCTGAGTTGGAAGTCACCCAACCGCAGCAAAAGGGCCTTGGGGTCGCCGGCCCGTAGAATCTCTGACCATTCCTGCTGACTGGGAATAAAGCTGTCTTGGGGTTTCGGCAGATCGGCGGCCAGCTCTTTGAGTCGTTTGGCTCGCCGCTGCCCCTCAAGCTCTGACCGGATCAAAACCTTGACGTCCTCGAGTTCGAGGGCTCGAGCTTCCAAGACCGTGGTGACCAGGAAGAGGTGCCCACCGTCGGCGGTGAATACCGGCTCCGACGGCACCCCTTGCTCCAGGGCAAAAACCACCCGGTCGAAGTCTTCGGGAAAGATGCCCCGCTTCACTTCGCCCAGGGAGCCGTCACGATGGCGGGTTTCCGAGTCCGATAACTCGCGGGCCAGCAGGCCGAAGCTCTCCCCTTGCACAACTCTCTCTCGAAGGGCTAAAAGCTCCGCTTCCAAAACGGCCCGCTCGACCCCTTCTCGGTGGCGCTTGAAAATATGTTGGACGTGACGGCGCTCGGGGCGTTGGTAACGATCCAGATGTTGCTGATAGAAGTCTGAGATCTGCTCGTCGGGCACCGGAGGCAATTGGTCGGTGAAGAGCCGCAAATAGTTTTCACTCTGGACCTGCCGCTGGGCCTGGCGCTCCGCCTGTCGCATCTCGGGATCTTGGTCCGCGCCCACCAATCGCGCCTCTTCGAGCAGCAGCCGCTCCACCGCCAGCCGGCGGGTCAAGTCGACCAGCCATGACGCACGGTTTTCGGCCTCTTGGGCCTGAGTCGTCAGACCCCGTTGCAGAATCGCGCGATCCAAATCAGCGGCGGTGACCACCCCGCCTTCGAAACGGGCGACCTCTGTTTCCCCCGACGCGGCCACGATTCCGTCCGAAGGCGGCGGGCTCTCCGATGCTTTTTCGGCCTCAGGGGCCTTCGAGCAAGCGCCGAGCAGGGTTAGGACCCAACAAACGATCAAAACACGATAGCGGCTCATGGCTCAGCTCCCATTCGTTCCCTGGCCATTCGGGCCTCACGGCTTTCGGGTGCCAATCGATGAAGGATTTCGTAGCTTCGACCCGCCGCTTCCGCGTCGCCGGAGTCGTATAGGCGTTCGAAGAGGGCGTAATGGGCGGGCAGGTAGGTGGGTTTCAGCTCGACCGCACGCCGAAAACGTTCGATCGCTTCGTCCGTTCGTCCCTGGTGGACCCGAAAGGCACCCAAATTATAGTGAGCTCGCGGGTCGTAAGGATGCGACTCGACAGCCTGGGCAAAGCCCTGCTCTGCGGCTTCGAGGTCCCCGGATTGGGCCATAGAGATGGCCAGGTCAATGCGTGCCGGCACCAAGTCGGGGTTAAGTTCCAGGGCCTTCTCGAGCTGCTTCCTCTGAGCGTCCAGACGGCCGGTGGTGAGATGGATCTTCGCCAACCAATAGGCCCTATCCGCGGTGGCTTCCAGCTCCTGGGCTTGCTCAAATTTAAGCCGAGCTTCATCGAGCTTGCCTTGGTCCAATAGAACTCGCGCCGTATGCTCAAAGATGCGATCCGCGGGGGGAAAAGGCGCGTCGAGCGCCGTCAAACGATCGAGGACTTCCAAGGCCTCTTGCCGACGCCCCAATCGCAGCTCCGTGCTGAAGAGCATCTCGAGGTAGTGGGGGTTGTCGGGCTCCTCTTTCAACAGGTTCAGGACCAACTCCTTGCCTTCAATCCAGCGCCCGGCGAACAACAAGCTCTTAGCTTGGCTGTAAGCCGAGATCGTATGTACGTGTTGTTGCGGCGGATCCCCTTCCGTTCGCAGCTCTTCAGTCAAGGCACCCACCGCCTCACCGGCGTTCTGGATATATCCCAGGGCCTGGAGCTTCTTGGCAGCTTCGTCGTCGAGGGCGACGGAGGCGTCCAGTCCCTCGACCGCATGCCGGGTCACAAAACGCTCCAAACGCTGTTCCAGCCCCTTGGCCGTTTCGGGATCTTCGGCCACGAGGTTGTCCAGCTCGCGGGGATCGGAATCGAGCTGGTAAAGCTCACGAGTCGGCCCGTGCACGTATTTGAAGTCGTCGACCACCAAGGCTCGCAGCTCGCCCCAATTCCTCGACAGCCGAGGCGATAGGGTCTCGGCATAGAGTTCCCGCCGACGATCGACCGGAGGCTCCTCGAGATCGGTGAGATGGGGTGCCAAGGATTGGCCCTGAAGATCGTCCGGGATTCCGAGCCCGAGAAGCTCCAAAACCGTGGGTACCACGTCCACTAGACCGACCCGCTGCTCGACTCGACGTCCTTGGATTCGAGAATCGGAGGCCGCGGGAGGCAGGCGCATGATCAGCGGCACATGCAGCGTGCTTTGGTAGACCAACATGGAGTGGGTCGACTCGTTGTGCTCATCCAATCCTTCCCCATGATCGGCAGTAAAAACAATCAGGGTGCGGTCGTCCACACCCAAACGCCGCAGCTGCTCGAGCATCACCCCGAGGCTTTCATCGGCATAAGCGATTTCGCCCCGATAAAGATCGTGGGCGAAGGTTTGGTCGTAGGGTGCCGGCGGCTGCAGGGGATGGTGGGGGTCAAAATAGTGCAGCCAGAGGAAAAAAGGCTGTTGATGATTCTCTTCAAGCCACGGCAGCACGGCTTGGTTGACTTGGGCGGCGGGGCGCTCGTCGAAGAAGAGCCGGTCCTTGGGAAAGACCCTTTCGCCGTAGAGGTCCTCATAGTCGCCGCTGATGTGATCGTCGAAAAACTCAAAACCCTGGTTGATGCCAGACGTCGCCAAAAGGGGATAGCTGGCGATCGCGGCTCCGGTTCGATAACCCTGGTCGCGAAGCATCTCTGCCAACGTCTGCTGTTCCTCGCCGAGCACGAAGAGGCCGTTGTCTCGCACGCCGTGGGCGAACGGCACTTTTCCGGTCATCAACGTGCTGTGGGACGGCAGAGTGATCGGCACCGAGGTCATCGCTTCTTCAAACAACACTCCTTCGGCCGCCAAGGCGTCGAGGGTCGGCGTGTGGGCCTGATCGTCGCCGTAACATCCGATGTGATCGGCGCGCGTGGTGTCGAAGGTCACGACCACCACATTCCAGCGTGGGGGCTGGGGGGTGCAGCTGAGGGCCGCCAGGGAAAGGAGGCAGGTGAGAGCAAAGAAGATAATCCGGCCGGGCATATTCATTTAGGGCAATCCGATGATCGACAGCTGGGCAAGCGCGCTAAAGACGGAAGAAGGGGCCCCTCGGCCCCTTCTTGCTTAAAAAGTCGCTGCCGGACGTCCGACACGACGATACGGCGATTCAGATCACTCGACGCTGAAGGTCATCAGCTCGACCGGAGTGGCCACGTTGCCGGAGATGGTCATGGTGGCGTTGGCGTTGCCGAGGGTCATGAAGGTCATGCCCACACCCCCGTCATTGATGCTGATGGCATGGAAACCTTGGCCCGCCACCGTTCCCGTCGCCAAACCCACCGAGTCTCCCCCGAATTGCCAGATGCCGGCCAGAAAGGAGGAGCCCACGTAATTGAGGGCCGTGGCGAAAGTATGGGTGTTATTGCCGACCGCCGCCGGAATGGACGCTGAAGTGATTTGGTTGGCGGTGGTGCCCGCCAACTGGTCGTAAGCGCTGAAAAACACATTACCGCTGGCACCCTGCAAGGAGAAGGTGGCCATGGTGATGGAGCCGGAGGCTTCGACCGGGCCACAACCGGTGGGACACATGGTGCCGTCGGTCCTGAGGGCGGTGTCGAATTGGTTGCCGACCATAACGCCGTCAGCAACGCCATTGGCACCGATGGTTCCGGAGTGGTAGGAAATGCTGGAGCCCGGAACCCGTTTCGCGCCGTCCGCCTTGGGAGCAGGCTGAGGATCCGCAGGTTTGAAATTCGTATCGCGCGGTTGAGGGGTCCATCCCTCGGCTCTGGCGATATCTTCGAGCTGTTGCTTATAAGCCTTCTGGTGGGCGAGACGCTGCTCTTTCGTCATCGTCTTCATGGCTGCCAAATCCAGCTCGGGTTTGGCGGTTGTCTCCTCAGCGGTTACGGCAAATGCGCCAAAGAGACAAAAAATGCATAGCAAACAAACGGCCTTCCTCATGAATCGTAGCTCCTGTCGACAGCGGTTGGTACGGAAGATCGAAAGATAGCAGCGTGGACCAGCTGTAGTCAAGAAACCTCCTACCTTCAACTTCGGCTAGATCGTGGGTCAGGAGCCGGGATCACAGCGGAATCTCAACCGCCGCTTTGGCGCCCGGTGCTCGGCCACCGCCAATTCCCTCAACGCCGTCACTTCCGCGCCCTCAAACCAGCTTCGTCGTGCTCGGGTTTGACGAAGAATCTCGACTAAATTCCCATCTCGACGAATCTGTTGAGAGAAGGTCGCCGCCGAATTCTCGGCCCCTTCTTGACGCTCTTTGGGCGGGCAAAGACCTTCGGGCAGGCGCAAACGAAATCGATTTTCCACCGTCGCCACGGGCAAAGCGACCGGCATCCCCCCCAATTGGTCAATATCGGCCGGCTCGGGGGCCCATTGAAAGCCGTCGAGTTTGACCGAGCCCCCGCGGTCCATCCCTTGAATCAAGGACTCGAATCTCACGTCCGAGCTGACTTCGAAGCTTGGAATGTCGGCGCTGTCTTGGGTCCAATGCAGCTGGTCGACATTGACACCCGGCAAGAGCCGACGGATCAGCCCCCTCATTCGATCTTCTATTTCCACCGGCGGTCGGCTTTCCACTTCCTGCAGCCAGGCCGTGGCGAAATCACCGGTCAGGCGAAGCTTGGCCTGGCCCTTGGCCGCTCCGGATGCCTCGACATCCAGATCCACTTCCAAACCGATGAATTGAGAATCGGGCAGGATCGGGATACGCACCAACCGCCCGCGGGTCGGCAGGGCGACCAACGCCGACTGGTCCTGAACATCTCGGTGGAGGTAACCGGCCGAGCCTTGGGTCTGGGTGGGATCGATGAAAAAGAATCCATCTGCGACCGGATCCCCGTCTCTCAGCTCCAAACCGTCGACGGATACCGCGACGATCAGATGATTGAAGCCGAAAGGCGAGGGGAAGTCGTCGCGAATTCGGCCCCGGCCGTCGAGTCGGATGAGGGCCGGATGGGCTTCGATGCCCGCTTGGTGCAGCAGGTCGATCAGCAAAACGCTCTTGTCCTTGCAATCACCCCATAGTCGATCCAGGGTCTCGGCCGAGGGTGTCGGGCGATAACCGCCAACCCCGACCTCCACAGCGACGTATCGGATCTTGGCGCGAACAAAGGTCACTAGGGCCTCCAAGCGAGCCCGCAGCTGCTCTGCCGAGTTCGAAGCGGTCGATAGGCCGGAGATCAGCTCCTGCGTCAAGGAGCTGATCTCAGCCGACGGTGCGGGCAATGGATCGAGAAAACCGCGATACCAACGGGCAACCCCTTCCCAGGTGGGCGGGCTATTCCACGCCAAATAAAGGATCGGTTCCCGTTCGGTGGCTGCTGCCAGGTCGGGCATGGGTGGTCGAATTTCCCAACTGCCCGACAGCTCCAAGGTGCCCGACGATTCCAAAGCACGAAGACCCTCTCCGGCTTCGGGATCGCCGAGCGGCCCGTGCAGCAAATATCTAAACCCTTCCACATCGGCAGCCCGTCGGATCTTGACCTGGACACTTTGAAAGGCCTCCGACGTGGGCCTGAGACGAACGACGGTGCCGGGATAGTAGGGCATCTCACGCACCCGCGCGCGAACCTCGAGACGGGAGCCCGGCACCAAATTCTCGGGCTCGAAGACCAACAACCGACGGGACGAAGCCAGCTCCCAGGAGGAGGTGATATCCCGCATATCGGTTTCCTTACGTCTGATCTTGCGCCGGTCACCGTCCGGGGCAATGACCCACGCCTCTGAACTCAGAAGCTCTCGGTGGTCGTCGAGGTAAACGGGGAATTCATTCCACTCCCCCACGTCCTCCAGGTCTTCGATCAAAACGCGCCAGTAGAGGGTCTCCACCAACCCTGTGCGCTCAACGTCAATTTCTAGGGACCAGGACTCCACCACGGCCGCGCCGGCGACCGCGGGCAGCAACGACAACGACAGCGAAAACGACAGCGAAAACGCGAGGACCCAGCCCAAAGAATGCCCGGCCACCACCTTCACTCTAGGATCCACACGAACTCCTGGCCGTCGCTCTTGGAGGCTCTCTCGTAGAGATCTTTGACCAACGGATATTCGTCGCCGGCAAACTCGGTTCGGCTGCGCTCGAAGACCCTGCTGTATTTCAAGGTCCTGGCGGTATCGTCGGTGGCGATCTGAACCATAAAACGGCCGGCTGGACTTTCGTAACCAATCGGTTCCGGGGTGGAGTCCACCGCCCAGCCTTCGGGCCATGTGATTTCCAATTGCACGTCGTCGAGCTTGGCCCAGGACATTTGCACCGGAGTCAGGCGTTTGTCTTTCGGCAGTGTAAATGGCTGATCGGTATCCAAGGGTCGACTCGGCAATAGGCTCACCTCGTCGCCGAGCACTTCTTCCTCCCGCTGCTCGAGCTTCCAGGACACGTTGACCTTGCGGCCGTCGATGTCCTCGACGACTTCAACTTGATCGATTCGCCACCCTGAGAAGGACTCCTCCAGGTGCTCACGCCAAGCGTCTTTCGTTGCGTCCGGCGTATCCTTCCAATCGAGGTAGTGACGGGCGGGATGGCCGAGCAGGGCCAGCGAACCGCCGCCGGATACCTTCCCCTGCTCGTCGATGGCCAGCGCCAGCGACGCCGAGCGGCGATTCCAAGCGGCAGGTGTGGGGGGTGTAATCAACGGCTCCGGTTTTTTCTTGTCCAAGCGAATCGCCAGGGTGTCCTCATAGCGCGGCGGCAACATGCCGAATGCGAGGGTTGTGCTCGCAGGGTTGAGGTAGATCTCCTCGCCGTCGAAGGTTACGCGCAGGATCAAGCCGTCGAACCAGGTCGGGTTGGCCACCCTGACGTCGACCCGTCCTTCGAAGCGATCGGCTACCCACAGGCGCTCCGATGGGATTCCGACCGCGTCCAGCATCACTTCCAGAATCAAGGCCTTCTCGGTCATGGTGGCCGCCCGTGTTTCCAAGATCTCCTTGATCGTGCGTTCTTCGTCGACCCAAATGTAGGGGAAGCCCACCGTCGCCAACTCGTCTCGAACCCAGCGATAGACTCGCTCCGCTTTTTCCCGATTTGCTTTGGCGCCCACGGCCAAGGTCTTCGCCTGCTGTTTCAGAGCCTTGGATCGTTTGATCAGCGACTTGTAGTCGTCCTCCGCCATCCGATAGACCTCCCGCCAGCTTTCGAGCAAGGGGATCGTCTGGCCCGACAGCTGAATCGCGGTGGGAATGATCATGAAACGGCTGGATAGGTCCCGGACCGGAAAGCTGTAGGGTTCCTCGGGAAGGGGCGCCAGATTGGCCATCTTGACCTCGATACGCAACCCTCCATGGGTCGAGCGTTGGCTCACTTCCATCTTTTGCGCGCTGGTCTCGCGACCCCAGGTCTGAAATCCCAGATTGTCCGGTTTGTGATAGCTGATCGCAGAGGAGACGACCGGCAGCTCGTCGTGAAACAACCACGGCTCCAGGAAGAAAAAATCATCCCAAAAGAGGGTGTATTCGTAGTCGATGATCGAGCCCACATCCACGCCGGGAAATGCCGCCTTGGTGATGAATATCTTCTCGGATCGAGAGGCGGTCTCCCTAAAAACCGCATCCTTGGGCAAGTCGAGCTCCGCACCCGTCGAGGTGACCGTCCGTCCTCGCAGGCCATCTAGACGCAGCTGTCGGCTATGGGGAATTGAAATTTCGCCGAACGCCAGCCCCTCTTCCGTCAAGATCTTGACCCGGACCCGAACCAACAAGCGCGACGAAGCCTCGGTGGGATAGTTACGGAAATGGAAATCCGCGTCCTTAAAAAGGATGACCGCAGGGGCCCCGGGCTGACCAGGCACCTCGGTCAGAATTCGAATTTCGTCTGGGATGGGCGGGAAGCCCGCCCCGCCGGCGGTCAACGGACCGAAAGCCGACAGCACGCCTAGGAGCAAGGCCGGCAGGAAGTTGAGAGACCGCTTGCGCGGGACGGCATCAAGGGCTTTGGATCGGTTCAAGGGTTTTCCTTTTCAAGTCTCTTCGCAGACCCTACGTGAAGCTCGGGAAATTGCTCTCGTGTAGTGAATGACATCACATCCCGAAGCATTTCGAAACTGGGTGCTCGAAAAGGACTGCTCGAAAAGTCGGTAGCCAAAATGGAAGTCCGAAAATCGACGCTCGGCAAGCTCGGTGTGACGCTCCGGCTTGAGATAAAGTCCGGGCTGAATATGCCGAGCGTCAACACAGATCTACTGCGAAAAATCGCCGTCCAATACGACGTGCTCTCCCTGCTCGGCGAGGGAGGCATGGGCACGGTCTATCGAATCCGCCATCGGCACCTCGACGAAATCCGAGTGGCCAAGATCATGCACCAGAGCTTAAGGGGCAATCCCGAGCTGGCGGAGCGATTTCACCGCGAAGCCAAGCTGCTCAGCGGTCTACGGCATCCCAATATCGCTCGGGTCTTCGAGCTGTTCGTCAACGACGAAGGGCACGCAGCGATCATCATGGAGTGGGTGCCGGGGCAAGACCTCCGTCGCCTAGGCTTGAAGCTGGGGCCCGTGCCCGTGGGCATGGGCCTTGAGATAGGACGCCAAGCCTTGTTGGCCCTCGAGCACCTGCACGCCGGCAACTACGTGCATCGCGATATTTCCCCGGACAATCTGATGCTCTCCCAATCTGAAAATGGGCAAGACCCGGAGCTGCACGTCAAGATGATCGACTTGGGAATCGCCAAAGCGCTCGACGAAACCGTCGGCATGACCGCCACCGGCAATTTCCTCGGCAAGGTTCGCTACTCTTCGCCGGAGCGACTGTCACCGGACGGCGCCCTCGACCCCCGCAGCGACCTCTACTCGCTGGCGGTGGTCCTTTATGAACTGCTCACAGGCACTTGCCCGATCCGTGGCAAAACGCCCCAGGAGCTGATTTCTGGGCACCTTTTCCACAGCATCAAACCCTTCGAGGATACGGACCCGAACGGCAAGCTTCCGGAGTCGGTTCGTCAGATGTTGCTGAGCCTTCTGGCCAAGAATCCAGACGATCGCCCCGCCTCATCAACGGAGCTGCTCTCGCTGTGGCAAGAGCTACAAACTCCCTTGCCTCTAGACCTCGAACAGGTCAGAAAGTGGTCGGAAGGAAGCTTGAGCGAGACCAGGAATCTCGATTCAGATCTGGGTGAGGAAACCGTGGAGATTTCGAGACCGTCCAACGAGAATTCGAGCGGGAATTCGAGATCGTCCAACAAGACCGCGGTCGACGAGCAAGACCCCGTGGTCGACGAGCAGGCCCCGCCCGCGGAGCAGGAGTTCCTGAAACCCGGCTGGGAGTCGGCTACGACCCTGGTCGAAAGCCCGACGTCCCTCCAGAATCTCTTTCGTCCTAAATCCGACGGCGTGCGCCAAGAGCAGCTATTGATTTGGCTCGGCGGCTTGGGCGCAATCTTGACCCTAGGCTTGCTCGCCTGGTGGATCTTCTGACCGATCGGCCGATCAGAAAAGGCGATCAGAAAGTGGGTTGCTCGGGCAGCGTATGCTCCCGGCCTTCGTTTTGCCCTTCCAGATATCCCACCAGCGGCGCGAAGTACTCCAAGGTGGCAGATGCGCTGATCTCTTCCCCCAGATGTTCTTGCATGACCTGCCGCCAATCTTGGCTCGAGCCCAGCTCGAGGATGCCCCGCAAAAAGGCACCGACTTCTTTTTGGCCGTAATAATTCGTCGCCCGCGGATCTTGATTCAGAATCTTCGTGGCGATGTGACGATGTAACTGCTGCAGCAAGATACCGGAGATGGCGTAGTCGTAATATTGCGCCGCGTCGTCGTTGATGTGGGTCTTTGAGGCGGCGTCGCAATACTCCTCTCCCCGATCGCTCGGCGGCGTGATGCCCTGAAATTGCTCTACGTATTGCCACCAACGGGCGTTGTATTGGTCTTTCGGAAGATCGGCCGCATAGAGATCATGTTCGAAGTGGGTCATGGTGCCGGCCGAGAAAGGAATGAAAACGATCGATTCCAAGGCTTCCGCCAACAGAGCCTGAATTTCATCGACTTCTGCATCTTCTTCCACCAATCCCTTGCCGGTCAAAAACGGCTTCTGCATCGACGCCAGGCCCAATAGGGATCCGACCGCCTCATGGAATCCGCGATTGGCTCCACCCCTCAAGAGATGGGGAATCTCAGGCCGGGAATAGGAAATGTAGTAGTAAATGTGGCCGAGTTCGTGGTGGGTAGTGCTCCACCACCGCTGATTGGGCTGCACACTCATCAAGCTGCGGACGTCGTTTTCCAGGTCCAGATGCCACGCGCTGGCGTGGTTGTTCTTTTTATACCCAGCGTCGGCCGGCAGAGGATACAGAGACGACTTCTCCCAAAACACTTCGGGCAACGCTTCGAATCCCAGTGAGATATAGAAGTCTTCTGCCTGCTGGACGATCCACTCCGGTTCTTTGTCCTTCAAGGCCGCGTCCAGGTCGAGCCCTTCCACTTTGACCAGGGCGACCCAATCTTGACCCCAGCGATTGGGCAACCAATGGGCGGGCAGCATCGCCGGCACCTCAACGCCATAACGCTCTGCCAGGGTGTATCGAGCCCAGGTATGGAGCTGGCGATAGAGTGGCCACACCTCGGAGATGAATTTCTGATTTAGGGACATCATCTCGTCGACGGACATGCCGTAGTCGGAGACTTGGTAGTGGAAGTAGTTCTCGTAACCCAAGGCTTCGACGGTTCCGTTGCGCAATCCAACCAGCTTCTCCAAACCGTCCTTGAGTTCTTTGCCCACTTCTTTTGACGATTCCCAAGCCGCCTGTCGCTGGTCGAGATCGGCCGACTCGGAAAGCACGTCGTCAATATCGTTGGTCGAAACAGAGCTGCCGTCGAGGGTGAAGTCGAAGCCGAAGAGAGCCTCGGTCTGTTTGGCTTCCGCGGCGATCCGCTCGGTCACCAAATCACTCACGGTTTGCGGATTATTGGCCGCAGCGTACAGAATGGCTTTGAGCTGACGGACCTGTAGCGGCGTCAGATCGCTCTCTTTTTCCAGCAGAGCCCGGGTTCGTTCGATCACTTCGGTCGATCCGGTGTATTGGGCGAACGCCGCGTGGGCAGCCTCCTGGGCCTTCAGATTGCTGTCGTCGCCTTCGACAATGCGGGTATTCGACGCCCATTCCGCTTGGGTCAGGTCGTAGTAGAGTTGCAAATATTTCTCGGTGTGTTGGTCGAGAAACGCCTGGGCATCCGCCTGGACAGTAAACGAATCCGGCGCAGGCTCGGTTGCGGGCCCGCAACCCACCAGCATCAAAACGGGAATCAGGCACAAAAGACTTCGACGCATGAATTATCCTCCGGTCCGTGCCATCGAAGAATTCGACGGGTTGGGTAGCAGCAGGCCCCTTCGAGCCCACGAGTGGGTGAACGGAATGGGGAGAGTACCAGACGGGGCAGCCTGTGGACCTGCCGAAGAAATTTGGCCATCTTTTTTAAACCCTTCTGCGATCGTCGGTATCCAATTAGCAGGACGACGGCATCGGCCACACCCAACGACCACACACTGACTAGACCCTCAACCGTATTTATAGAGGTACTCGCCCATGCGCTTCACCGGATTCCACACTAAGCTCGCTACCCTGGCCTCAACCGCCCTCATTTTGGCCGCGCTACCGGCCTCGACGTTCGCCGCCGAGCGCGTTTGGTCGCAAACTTATCCGCTCGATTCCGGCGGCTCGGTAAGCCTCTCCAACATCAACGGCGGGGTGACGATTATCGGCTCTGAGCGTCGCGATGTGGAGGTCACCGCCACTATTACCTCGCGCAGCGAAGAGGGTCTCAATCGAGTCGACGTCGAGGTCAGCGCAAATAGCAACCACATCAAAATCGAAACCGACTACTCCAAGCAACGGGGACGCTGGAATCAGGACGGAGCGACCGTGGAATACGTGCTCAAAGTGCCGACGGGCGCCCGATTGGAAGAAATCGATTTGGTCAACGGCTCTCTCGAAATTTCAAATATCTCCGGCAACATCGAGACCTCGTTGGTCAACGGCAACCTAAACGCCGAAGGTCTGGCCGGCAGCATTGAACTCGAAACCGTCAACGGCAGTGTCGACGTTTCCTTCAACCGGGTGTCGAGTTCTCAGCGGATCGAAATCGAATCCGTCAACGGGCCGATCGACATCTATCTGCCCTCCGATGTGGACGCAGAGATCGAAGCTTCCACCGTGCACGGGCGAATCCGTAACGATTTCGGCCTAAAGGTCGAGAAGGGCGAGTACGTCGGCAACGACATGAGCGGCACTTTGGGCTCCGGCGGAGCGCGCATCAGTCTGGAGAATGTCAACGGATCGATCGAAGTCCATCGTCGATGAGCCTTACCTGGCTCGCCAAGCTGAACTCGCCAAGCTGAACTCGCCAAGCTGAGTTCGGTACCCAAAGCCGATTAAGTCACCAGCCGGATCCCAGGATCCGGCTTTTTGTGTTTGGTCAACAGCAGGCGACTCCACGCTCCGGCCGCCCCTGCCGCAGAAGGCTGTGAAAGTTTTTTCTCGAAGTATTTGGTCCACAGCACTGGACCCGATATCATAGGGCCACGATTTCGCAGGATCAGCGTTAACACTCATCTGTGGTGTCCCGCAGTCGACTCAGCCTAGCCTGGATCTCAACCTTTCGGGTACCAGGTTTAGCCTAAGCCTCCTCGCCCTAGGGGTGAGCATTTTGGGTTTAGGCCAGTGCCTCTGGGTATGCTTTATCGGGCCACCACAACTCACACGGAGTGAAGGACTTTGGACGTTCCGGGATCAGCTCATCGCATCCTCGTGGTCGACGACGACCCAGATATCGTGACCACAGTCAGCGTGACCCTCGAGCTCGAGGGCTTCGAAGTTATGACCGCAAACTCCGCGGACGAGGCCGAGGATCAAATCAAGCGGCACGGCCTACCTCATTTAGCGGTCGTCGACATCATGATGCCTGGACGCACGGGCATCGAGCTGTGCACGGCAGTCCAAAAATACAGTGATTTGCCGGTCATTATGCTGACGGCGGTGGATGACGAGGACACCGTGGTCTCGACCATCACGAAAGTGGCCGAGGACTACGTCAAGAAACCGTTCCATCCCCCGGAGCTGGCCGCACGGGTCAAACGGGTCATCCGAAGAATCGGTGATTTCGCGTTTCGACTCGAAGCCCAAACCGTGATCGACGACTATTTGGCGATCGATTTTGCGGACAAGAAAGCAATCGTCGATTCGAAGGCGGTTTCCCTGACCCCGACAGAAACCAAATTGCTGCATATCCTGATCGGAAATGCGCGGCGGACGGTGCGTACGGACTATTTGCTCGGCAGGATTTGGCCGTTGGACGAGGTTTATGAAGACACCTTGCGCGTCCACGTCCACCGGCTCCGCCAGAAGATCGAGCCTAAATCGTCGTCACCCCGCTATTTGATCACCCAGCGGGGAACCGGTTATAGCTTCCTTCCGGCCAATAGCTAGCTCCTATGGGGGCCCTTAAAGTCAAGCAAGCCTTCTCTCGTGGTTCTT
>CBDUGP010000110.1:0-30215 GCA_965366625.1 uncultured bacterium | reverse complement strand
GGGCGGCCGGCTGAGGGGCGGCCGGCTGAGGGGCGGCCGGCTGAGGGGCGGCCGGCTGAGGGGCGGCCGGTTCAGGAGTGGGGGCTTTGGGCGCGGGTTCCGCTGGAGCGGGTTGAGGAGCGGGCGGCGGCTCCGGCTTCGTGGGTTCAGGAGTGGTGGCTTTGGGCGCGGGTTCCGCTGGAGCGGGTTGAGGCGCGGGCGGCGGCTCCGGCTTCGTGGGCTCAGGAGTGGTGGCTTTGGGCGTAGGCTCCGCTTTTGCGGGTTGAGGAGCGGGTGGCGGCTCAGGTTTTACGGACAGAGGAGCGGGCTCAGGAGCGGGTGGCGGCTCAGGTTTTATGGGCACAGGAGCGGGTTGGGCAGCGGGTGCTGGATCGGGGGCCTGGGCCTTGGCGACGGGTTCCGGTGCGGCCGGCTGCGGGATCGGTGTCGGTTCCGGTTTTGCCGGCTCGGGCGCCGAGGGCTCAGACGCCGAGGGCTTCTGCTCAGCCATTCGTTCGGCAGGAGCCGGTCGAGGTGCCGGTACCGGATTCAGCGGTTCAATTCGGGCCACCTGCAGGGGACGGTCGACGACCCTCGCGGTCGAGATCTTAGGTCCGCCACAGGCTGTGATTAACAAGGCGGCCAGGGTCGACAACCCGGCGAGAACCTGAAGTCGAGTCTTGCTCATTAGGTGGGCTCTCCTGCTTGGGGTCTTTTTGAAGGTCCAAGAGTAGGTAATAAATTCGGAAGCGGGCTCATGAATCGGATTCTTGTTGCAAGCTCAGCGGTTTTGGGACGGCTTGTGGCGTCTCGGCCAGGCCCGCGACCGCCACCTCTAGGAGGCCGATGAGGCGCGCCATTTCGTCCCAATCGCGCATCAAATAAAGGTGCCTCAGGTATTCGCGGATATGGGGACGGGGTAGATCCATGGATTCGAAGGTATCCGCGGCGATGTTCAACGAGCGCAGGAAATCCACCGAGGTTTGGACCGTACGAAGATTACCCCCTTGGCGTAGAACGGAGACGAGATCGTTCGGAGATTTGCGGCTCAGCTCATAAATATCGAGTTCGTCGAGGGCTCCCTTCGCCACCTCGAAAAGGCATTCGAAGCGAGTTTGCTCTTGCAGCGGCTCTAGAGCCCTCGATAAGGCTTCTGGATTGGCGAGCTCCGCTTCGGAAACCACGGCGACCGCGTCCTCGATGGATTTGAGCGGCTGGGGGTCCCCATGATTCTCCCGCAAACCCTCGATGAGCTGCTCAATGTCCTCGTATTCCGAGAGGACAGAAGCCAGCAGCACCGCCAACGTCATGTCGCCGGAAGCTAGGGAATCGCCCGGCAGCACCGACTTGAGCACGGAGCGGTCGACGCCATAATCCTGTTGGGCATTGAGCAGTCGATCAAAAGCCTCGTCCAGGTCGACATCCTCGTCGAGCAGATGGGACAACAATCGCCCTCGGGGGGCTTTGTCCAGAGCTTCGTCTGGAGGGATTTCCGGATGGTCGTTTTCGTCAGACACGATGCCTCAGTTTACACGATCTGGACTCGGATGAACGTCGGACTCGGGAGCGCGGGTGGGGTGGCTCAGCTACGTCCGTAGACCGGCACGATTCCGCCACGGGTCGCCCGATTCTCCGGTGACGCGAGAAAAACCATGGTCGCGGCCAAAGCCTCGACCGAAGGCCACCGACCATGATCTGCATCGGGCATCGCAGCTCGATTGGCGGGGGTGTCGATGATCGAGGGCGCTACCGCATTCACCCAGATCCCCTCGTCGGCGAGTTCCTCCGCAAGGGCTTCGGTCATGGCCGCGACCGCTGCTTTGGCGGCTGTATAGGCAACCATCGAACTTCCTTGACGAGGCTCGGAAGCAGGTCGAGCGGCGACGTTGACGATTCGGCCACCGGAATCGGAGCGTCGGATGGCTCGTACCGCTTCACGACAACACAGGAAGCAGGTTTCTGCATTCATCGCCAGAAGGCGTCGGAAATCACTGAAGCTGGTCTCTGTGATTTCGGCCATGGAGAAGCCGCCGGCACAATGAATAGAACCCCACAAGCGGGGAAGCGCACCATAGAACGATGCCACCTGGCTGTCGTCCGAGAGATCCACTTTCTGGGTCATTCGCACCCGTTCGTGTTGGGCGTAAGGGAAGTTGTCCAGCTCGGCCGGATCGAAGCAAGGGATATGGCAAATGGCGCCGTGGTCGAGCAAACGTCCGACAACCGCCGAGCCTAGGGCGCCGGTGCCGCCGGTTACCACGATGTGTAAATCCTGGAATTGGGATGCCATGAGAGTCTCCGCTGAGGGGCCGCCGACCTGGGCAGCCGAGAAATGGGTAACGACTGCGAGAGGATATCAAGGCACCGAGCCGAGCGTCCCGCCTGCCCCGGAATCCGGGACGCAATTTCGCTGCCTGAAGATATTGACCCCACATTCAGTTACAATTCGGGATTGTCATGTTGGACGGCCAAAGGCCGACCTGAGGAGGACATTTCATTGATTCCGAATTCTGATCAGCTGCGGTCGGTCGCCAAAATGCGCGAGGGAGACCTAGCAGAGATTCCGTTTGCCGTGCTCTTGCACGCCATGGCCGCGCACGAGAAATCAGTGGTTTTGGAGATCGAGCGAAAGCCACTGAAGAAAGAGATCGTGATCGAGAACGGCAATCCGGTGGATTGTCGCTCGAATCTGCTCCACGAAACCCTGCCACGATTCATGGTGACCCAGGGTCAAATTACCGAAGAGCAAAGCGCTGAATACCTGAGCCGATCCGCCACCCAGGGGCTGCGGTTCGAAGAAGCCCTGATTCTCGACAAAGTCGTCAGCGCGTCAGATCTGTATAAGGTGCTTCAAGCCAGCTTAGCGCGCAAATTGCTCGACGGCTTCACCTGGAGAAACGGTAGCTTCCGGGTGTTGGGGGCAGAGAAAGTCGAATCACCTCTCAAGGTGAAAACCCCGCAGCTGGTGGTGACCGGTGTGTCGAAATTCGCCGGCGACGAAGAAGTCAACGGCGCGGTTGGCCCGCTCGTGGGAAAAAAGCTCTTCTTGCACCCTGCCCCGGCCTACGATGTCGACGAAATCCGATTGAGCAACGCCCAGAAGCAGGTTCTCTCGTTGCTCGAAAGCGGCAAACGAATCGACGAGCTGGCGGCGGAAACCACGGTCCCTTTCGACAAAATCATGCGCTTGGTTTATGCCTTGGCACTGATGGGCATCGCGGTACCGGAAGATTGGCTGCCGTCGGAACCCGTGGCGGTCAAGAAGAAGCCCAAGAAGGCCAAGCAAGACGCCATGAACGAGGACACCATGGCGGTCAAGCTGCAGCAGGCCGCCACCGCCCCGGCGATGCCGTTGGCGGACTTGGAAAAGCTCAGCAATCGAGTGATGGCTACTTATTTGCGCTACCGCAGCCTGGATGCTTTCGACCTTTTAGAGGTGGTGGAAACGGCGGGCATGGTAGAGGTCCAGGACGCTTTCGTCGCCTACAGCCGAAAGTTCGCTCCGTGGCAATTCGAGGCCCCTGGTCTCCAGATTCTGGTCGACAAAGCTGCCGATTTGTTCATCGCCGGGGGCCAAGCTTTCGGCGAGCTGTGTGACGTTGAAAAACGAAATGCACTGATCGCGAACCGTCAGAATCAGCGTGAGCAAGCCAAGCAACCGGATGCAGACCGCTTCGCCATCAAATCGAAGCTCTTGGATTCCGAACTGCAATTCAAACGCGGCCATGCATTGATGCAAAAGGGTAAGTACAGAGAGGCCGTGACCCAGCTGCAATTTGCCTACGACTGTGATCCCCAGAACAGCATTTATCGCTCGGAGCTGGCTTATTGTCGATTCCTCGACAATCCTCGGGAAGCAGAGCGCAGCGCGGACGACCTGCGGGAGACCCTGCGGATCGATCCGAAGAGCGGGCTCGCGACCTACTACCTGGGTATGGTGACCATGCACCTCGAGCTTTACGACGAATCGGAGCAGCTGCTACAAAGGGCGATCAAGATGTTGATGCCCGATCGCCGGCCGATCGAAGCCCTCAAAGATCTACAGATCAGGTCGAAGCAGAAAAAGAAGAAATTGGGCTTCCTCGGGGGGTAGTCGGCGGATCAGCCTTTGAGCAGGCTTCGGATCTTTTTGTAGACCCGGTAGGGAGGGGTTCCGTAGAGGGCGTGCAATCTCTCTTCGGCCTGGTTGGAACGGTCTAAACGATCTGCCAGCGCACGATACTTCCTGCGCTTTGAGCCCACCACGAGATCCGGGGCTCGTCCGCCCGAGGCCACCCAAGCAACCAGCGGCTCAGTGGTGCGAGTATGGCTGAAATGCTCGTGGGCGAAGATCTGAGCCTTGCGGCCGAGTTCTTGGAGCCGGTCTGGATCTGCGGCGCCTTCGAGCACTCGCTCGGCGAAAGAAGCAGCGTTTCCGGTTTCGTAACTGAGGCCGAGTCCGTGGGTGGCGATCAATGCGCCAATTTCGGATTGTCGGGTGCAAAGACACGGGCGGCCACGGGCGATCCAATCCAACAACCTGCCGCTCGAACCGAGTTCTCTTTCATAGAGCGGTCGCTCGGTGACCACCAACAGATCGGCACGGTCTCTGATCTGGTCGGCTCGTTCTTTGGGCAAACAACCGAGCAGCGCAAATCGATCCGCAAAAAGGGAAGCCGAGACCCTGGATCGAAGCCTGTGAAAAGTTCCCGAGTCGTGCTTCTCGATGGCTCCGCCAGTGGCCACGAAGCGCAGGTTGGGTTCTTTGGACATGGCAATTTCGAGCCCATCAAAGAGCGTGTCCACATCACACCAGGTGTTGAATCCACCGCTCCAAAGCACCAGGAAGCTGTCCCCATATCCGTCCGGCAAGGCCGCTGGAAGGTTCTTGGTCGGCTCGTAGATCTCGGGAGGCGCGGCAGCAGGGCAGTCGATCGAGCAAGGGACCACGTGCACCAGCTCGCGCCCGGCGGTGGCTCGATTGAGGCGACCGGACACACCGAGCTGGCCAATGACGGCGTATCGTTGTCGGGCGGAAACGCTGGAAAAGGCGTCCCCGCGGGCCAGCAGCTCCTGCATCAGCTGCCAATAGGCCGTGAGGTGGTCGCCGTCCTCGCCGTCCGGCTGGGCCCGATCCTTGGCTTGAGCCTCCGCCATCGGGTCGCCGAAAAGGTCTACCCAAACCGGACGATCATCGGCCAAGCGCAAAGCCCGCCGGGACGGCAAAGGGGCTGCGCCCACCAACACGTGAGGGTCGAAGGCTTTCACCAATCCTTCCAACGCGCCGGGGTGATCAAAGGTCGGCAATCCCATCTGGTAAATCAGCAGATTCTCTTCTCGCCAGGTGATCAAATCTGCGGGCTCGCCGAAATAGGAGCCCGGAATTCGCGCATAAGCGAGGCAGACGCCATGTCCCGCATCGGCCAAGGCCTGAGCAAATTGCAGGCTGCGCGCCCCCGGGGCGTAGTTCATGCGCTGCTCTTCAAATGGCAGAGGCCCCCAACCGACCACTAGAACTCGCTTGGGGGCAGAATCGGTAGATTCTTCTGCCGGCGCGTGTTGGGCCTTGAATTCAGTCGCGGCTCGCCAAGGATCCCCGGGCGCCGGTATCATCGCTCGGCGTCCACGCACCAGCTCCGGGTTCTGGACTCCGGTGTCCGACCCAACCGGCAGCTCGGGCCGGGTTTCCATGGCCCCTCCATCCGCCGAACCGCCTGCCGAAGTCTCTGCCGAAGTCTCTGCGTTCGTGTCATTCGCAGCCGATTCCGATTCGGGTGCTTGGGCTGCTGTGTCCGTCCCAGGCAGTTTGATCACCGGCACCGATCCGGCGGGGCGAAGCAGCTTTTTCCAGTCCTCAGGGCCCCTGAGCTTGCGCCTCAAAAGCAGAGCCTTTGGGACTAGGGGCAGGGCCCCGAGCAGCGCCTTCCTTTGGAGCCGGCTATCAGCCCAGGGAGCTTTGAGAATCTCCCAATAGACAGCGCGTCGAAGCAGAGGCCAAAGCAGTTCTGTGGGCCAGTGAATCAAGGCGAGAACGAGTCGATTTCGCCAAAAGAAATATTGCTTGCGCTCGGCGCCCACCGTCATGGTGGCGGAAACACGGTGGAGAATCTCAGCCTGCGGAACGTGAAGGACCTCGCGCCCTTGTTTCCAAATCTTGATGCCCAGGTCGATATCTTCGAAGTACCACTCGTAGGCTTCGGTCCAGCCGCCGACCCGGTCATAAATCTCGGCTTCGACAAGGTAGGCCGAGCCGGTGATGGTCAACACCTCTCGTGCTTCCGGCAAAGGGCCGTAGCTCTCAAGCCTTTGGCCAATACCCTCGTCCCATCCCCAAGCGTCGACGGTCACGTTGATTCCGAGGCTGTTGAGGTGATCCGGAAAGGCCTGGATCAAGGTCAGAGGGCCGGCCGCTGCCGCTCTTGGGCGGCTGTACAAGGCCGAAACCAGCTCCGAGAGGGTATCTGGGCGGGACTCGGTGTCATTGTTGAGAAAGTAGTAGTAGTCGGCAGGACCCATTTGGTGTTTGGCCCATCGAACGCCGACGTTATTGGCCTCGGAGAAACCGATCGGTTTGCCGGTCTCCACCACGTGTACCCTAGGGTGCTCTTCCACCAAATCCGGCAGCGGCTCCAAGCAATGGTTAGAAACCACTACCACGTCGAGTTCGACCCCCTCGGATTCGAGGACCGTCCGAAGGCAAATGTCCAACATTTCCTGGCCGCGATGGTGGACTACCACCGCATGAATTCGAGCCGGGCCGTTGTTCTTGGGTCTTGGGATTGCCTGCGCTGTTGGCTGCCGCCGGTCGACGCCAGTGGGCGGATCGAGGTGCTCCTGCGCCGAGTTGGATTGTGGCGCGACTTTCAGAGCAGAAGGAGTCGAAATCATAGGTGGCTCGGCTGAGATGAGCTTCTGACGGCGCAGTTTGGGCCGACGGGCTGAGGAGTATTCGCGTGGCAGCAATCAACGTGTCCGGGTACCTGGCTATGCTAACATCCGCGGGCCGCTTGACCAACTGACCGAGCCATGGTTTCCTGGGCTCCCTCGACCACCATCACGTTGAATGCATCCGCATATTTTTGAGATCAGCAATGACGAGATTGCTCGTTTGCGGCCTATGCCCGCTGCCTTTTGAAAACACCATTCAATCCTACGGCCCAGGAATTCGGACCTGGCAAATGGCATATAGCCTGGCAAAAGCGGGTCACGAGGTTCACCTCCTGGCCATGCGCATCCCAGGCACCTACCAAGCCGGGGACTCCGACGGCTCCGAAACCCGAGACGGGGTCCGGATCGAGAGGGTGTCCGACGCCGAATTCTTCAATCCGGAGACATTGGCCAGGAAACTGACCGAAGTCGATCCTGAGGCCGTGGTGGGTGCCACCATGTACGGCTCTCATATCCTCGCCAAGTCCGAGCCGACGGTGCCGTTTTGGGCCGATCAATTCGGCCACGTCATGGCAGAAGCTCAAGCCAAAGCCTTCCTCGAAAAAGCCAATTGGCCGTTGGCCCATTTTTGGAATTTGCTCCAGCCGATTCTCTTGCGCTGCGATCGGATGTCGGTGGTTTCGGAGCGACAGCGATGGGCTGCGGTGGGCGAACTGGGCTTGGTAGGGCGGTTGACCCACCAGAATTGTGGCTTCGACCTGACCTCGGAGATGCCCTGTGCCTTGGTGCCCAACGATTCGCCGGAGGTCAAACCGGTGCTGCGCGGAGACTCCATTCCCGACGACGCCTTTATCGTCCTGTGGAGTGGCGGATATAACGTCTGGAGCGATGTCGACACGCTTTTCGACGCCCTGGAGTCCGCTATGGACCGGGAATCGCGAATCCACTTCGTGTCCACTGGCGGAGAGATCGGTGGCCACGATGAGACGACCTACCGACGGTTTGAACAACACATTGCCGCCTCGCGCTTCCGTGACAGGTTTCACCTCCAGGGATGGGTCCGAGCCGAGCTCGTGCCCTCCTACCAAGCCGAGGCGGACATCGGGGTTTTGAGTGAAATTCCGATGTATGAAGGGCAGCTCGGCAGCAAGAATCGCATCGTCCAATGGATGGGTTGTGGTCTGCCGGTGGTTTACAACCGGGTTGGAGATCTCGGCAATTTGCTCGGCCAACGCCGGCTGGGATTGACCTTTGCCGTGGGCGACGCGGCGGGAATGGCCAACCAAATCCTGTGGGCATCTTCGCATCCGGCCGAACTCGGCGAAATGGCCGACCGAGCCGAGGTTTATACCCGCGAAGAGCTGTCGTTCGAAGCGACCACCAGAGAGTTGGTGACTTGGGCAACGTCCCCGAGTTTTGCGCCGGACTGGCAGATTCGCGGTCGTTATTCCAGCCCGGCGGATTTTCCCGCTGCCGGGACTCCCGATCCGCCCGAGGATCAAGCCGCGCCGCACCCTCAAGAGTCCTCCCGGGCCGTCGCGCAAATGCCCAAAGCCGTGACACCCAAAGCCGACTCTGCGTCGCCGGTTGAGAAAAGCACCCAAGAGGCGAGCGATCCCCAGGATACGCTTCAAGCCACGGCGGTTGAGGACGAAGGAAAAGAGAATAGAGCCCGGGGATTCCTTCGCCGGATGCTCAGCGGCTTCCAAGCTGCCCGACCATGACGACCCAAGCCGACCCAACCCCGCGAGTTGTGGCCCTTGTGCTCAACTACAACGGTCTCGAGGTCACCCTCAAGACCTTGGAAAGCTTGAGTGCGAGCCACTATCCCGCGCTCGACTTGGTGGTGGTGGACAACGGTTCTACCGATGGCTCCTGGCAAGCCGTCGAAGAGGCGTTTCCTGCGGTCACACAGGTCAAAGTGCCCGAAAACCGAGGCATCTCGTACGGCATGAACTTCGGCCTTCGACACGCTCTGGCGGGGGATTGCGCTTACGTGTTGATTCTCAACAACGACATTGAGGTCGACCCGAGCATGGTGACCGAAATGGTCGCGTTGGCCCAGACGTCGGAGAAAATCGGCGCCGTATGCCCGAAGGCTTTCTATTATTGGGATCGTGAACGCCTTTGGTCGACCGGCGGCATTCTGCGATTCAAGGAGTCGGTGACCCGCGAGCGGGGAGACGGGGAGACCGACCACGGTCAATATGATCAAGACTGCGAGGTCGACTACGCCAACGGCTGTGCCATGTTGGTGCGGCGGCGAGCCGTTGAAGAGACGGGGTTGTGGGATCCCACCTATTACCTCGGGGTCGAAGACGCCGATTGGTGCATGCGCATGAAACAGCAGGGTTATGCCTGTTGGTACGCCCATAAAGCGGTCCTTTGGCACATGATTTCCCATTCGACGGGGGTCTACAAACCCGGCCGCACCTTTCACACCGGCCGCTCGACCGCTATTTTCGTGCGCAAATATGCGCGACCTTGGCAGTGGCTCACGTTCTTATTTTTCATCGCGGTCGGGCTGCCGTTGGCCTGGCTCCGGGAATTGCCCAAGGGAAACGCCAAAGCCGCCGTATCCAAGGCCAAGGGCATGGCCGAAGGACTGAGAGTCCCCCTCGGCACCCACGACCTGGCGATCCCAGAGTCTAGATAGTGAAGTCCCTCGACGATCAGGCAATGGTAGCGGCAGGCCACAGGGCCTACGCCTTTGCCAAGGCTGCCTTTCCCATCTGCCGGTCGATCACCGGCGACGGAGTCCGGCAGACCTTGGACTTGCTCAAAGCCGACTTTCCGGAGCTGCAAATTTCCGAGGTTCCTTCGGGCACGCCGGTGCTCGATTGGACCGTGCCCAAAGAGTGGAATCTCCGACGGGCTTGGATCAAGGGCCCCGACGGCGAAGTCGTGGTCGACTCCCGAGATCACAACCTGCACGTCCTCAACTATTGCAGCCCAATTCACCGAAAACTGCAGCTCGAACAGCTGCAGGAGCACCTATTCAGCCTGCCGGAGCAGCCGGATCTGATCCCATATCGAACCTCCTATTGGAAAGAGCAATGGGGCTTTTGTTTGGCGGATCGGCAGCGGCAAGCCCTCGAGCCAGGGGAATACGAGGTGTTTGTCGACAGTTCCCTCGAGGACGGGCACCTCACCTACGGCGAAATCTTCCTAGCCGGCGAAACCGACTGCGAAGTCCTCTTGTCGGCGCACATCTGCCATCCCTCCTTGGCCAACGACAACCTCTCGGGCATCGGGGTCGTGACCGAGCTGATCCGCCTGCTCCGCACCACTCGACGGAATCTCGGCTATCGGGTGGTTTTGGTGCCGGGCACCATCGGTGCGATCACCTGGTTGGCCTTGAACGAAGCGAAGCTGGACAAAATCAAGGCCGGTTTGGTGGCCGCCAATTTGGGCGACGGCGGCGACTTTCATTTCAAACGCAGTCGCCAAGGCGCGACTGTCCTCGATCGTGCGGTCGAAAAAGTCTTGGCAGAGTCGGGTGAGCCCTTCGGTCTGAACGATTTCATCCCCTTCGGTTACGACGAACGACAATATTGCTCTCCGGGTTTCGATCTGCCGGTTGGATTATTGTCTCGCTCGCCTTGGGGCAGTTTTCCCGAGTACCACACCTCCGCCGACGACCTGGACTTCATTCGACCTGAGCATCTCGGCCTTTCGATCCAACGGTATTTCCAAGTCGCACAGGTCTTGGAAGGCAATCGCATCTATCGGAATCTCCGTCCGAAAGGTGAACCCCAACTCGGTCGACGCGGGCTTTACGGTCACATCGGCGGTGGGGAAGAAGGACGAGAACGGCAGTTGGCAATGCTCTGGGTTCTCAATCAAAGCGACGGTGAACACGATCTCCTGGACATTTCGCAGCGATCCGGATTGTCGTTCGCCACCGTGGCGGAGGCTGCCCAAGCCTTGCTCGAAGCCGATCTCTTGGAAGAGGTCAAAGGCCCTTGAGCGAGCCGAAGAGCAGAGCGACCTCTCCGCATCTGGAGACGCCGGGAGTGATCGGTTTGATCCCTGCAGCCGGTCGAGCCAGCCGATTGGGCCGGTTATCTTGCTCCAAAGAGATCTTTCCGGTTTTCGATCGCGATCCGGACGGTCGCCCCCGACCTTCACCGGTATGCTCGGGTCTCTTACGTGGCATGTCGTCGGCCGGCATCGGCCGGGTCCTGATCGTTTTGCGCGACGGCAAATGGGACGTTGCCTCGAGGCTCGGCGAAGGTTCGGAGTGGGGGATCGATATCGGTTATTTGTCGGTCGACGCCAGCACCTGTGTGCCGGAGACCCTGGCCCGAGCCCTGCCTTGGACCCTCGGATCGGACGTCGCCTTGGGTTTTCCAGATATCCTCTTGTCGCCCGGCGACGTTTGGCAGCGGCTGTTGGCTTTCCATCGTCGTCACGGCGGCCCGGTTTCGTTGGGCCTCTTCCCCACGGATCAAGTGTCCAAGGCCGACATGGTCGACTTCGAGCAGAACCAAGACGGAGAAGGTCGAGCCATCGACATCGTGATCAAGGATCCCCGATGTGAGCTGCGATGGACTTGGTCGATCGCCGTCTGGCGTCCGACCTTTTCGATCTTTCTGACCGAGTGGTTGCAGAACCGCTCTCCTGCGATCCCGGGTGAGCCGGAACCGTATATCGGGGATGTTTTTCGCGCCGCGATCGAGCGAGGTTTTGAGGTTTACACCTTGACCATGTCCGACGGCCGGTTTCTAGATGTGGGCACGCCGGAGGATCTTGCCAAAGCGGTCGCCGCAGGTCTGAGTCAACCCGGTCTCAGTCAGCCCGGTCTGAATCAACCAGGTCTGAATCAACCAGGTTTGAGTTCAAGGTAGAATGCATGGGATCACAACATAGGATATCCTCGGGCCGTCAGGCGAGGGGGGCCTCGAATGTCCGGGATTCCGGGCTGTCGAATTCACGTTGAGCGGTTTCGATTCAAGCCGCGTCAAATTTCTCGAGTCTTATGAATACAACCACTTTCAGCAATTTTTCGAACGCTGCGATTCTTGTCGGTTCTCTCGGCGCCCTATTTCTGGGTTTTGGATTCACACCGGCCGCCGAGGCTCAAGTGCCACTGGTTCTCGCCCTCGGAGACAGCATTACCCATGGTCTCGGTGACACTGGTGTCTCCTGCTTTGGATCTTCTGGTGGCTATCCGCCTCGATTGCGAAGCAGTCTTCAGAGCCGGGGAAGACAAGTCTCAACCCGGACCTTTGGAATCTGCGGAGAGCTGTCATCCGGCGGTGTCTCTAGGATCAACAATGTGTTGGGCCAAAACCCGGAGGCCGATGTCATCCTGATCATGGAGGGCACGAACGACCTTTCGAACAACAACATCAGCATCGAGTCGATCCGTTTCAACATTAACACCATGGTCGATCGCGCAGAGGCGGCGGGGGTCGTGCCGGTCATGGCGTCACCGATTCCGAGGGCTCCCGAGGGGGGGAATAACGCCAACACGGCTTTTTTCCGAGGACTTCTCAGGACCGACGCGGAAAACCGCAATGTGGTGTTCGCCGACGCATACGGCGGCATGATCGACATTTTTGATCTCTACAATCGGTTCTACTCGGATCCGTATCATCCCAACAGCAGCGGTTACGACATCCTGGCTCAAGTCTTCCTCAGCCCAACGGAAGCAGCCTTGGATCGCCTCGTGCCGGAAGTTTGTACGGTCGGCGAAAACACCCTTTGTTTGTCCTCCGAGCGTTTCCGAGTTGAGGTGGAGTGGCAGACGGGAAGCGGCTCGGGGCAAGCGACCGCAGTGCCCTCGAGTTCGGATACGGGTTTTTTCTGGTTCTTCAACTCGGACAACTTGGAACTGGTGGTCAAGGTCCTGGACGGTCGGGATATCAACGGCCACTTCTGGGTCTTCTATGGCGCGCTTTCCGACGTGCAATACGAAATTACCGTGACCGATACCCAGACCCGAAGACAGAAGGTTTTCACCAATCCCCAAGGACAACAGGCCAGTGTGGGTGACACCCTGGCATTCCGAGATTGACCAGGCGTCCCGAGATTGGCATGACGCCCCACCATTGGACGGGCTGTCCTAGAACCTTCTTTGTCCTAAGACCTTCTCATGATCCGAAGAGCTAACCTCGGGCTTGCCGCCCTTTCCCTCGGCCTTATTCTCCTGCCGTTGACGGCTTTCAAACCCGGCTTGCCCGCGACCTTCAAGGCGGACGAGCCGGCCTATTATTTGGCGGCAGAAAGTTTGGCGCGGGATCTCGATCTGAGGGTGGATACCGGGGATCTCGAACGAATTTTCCAGAGCTTCCCCTATCTCCAGGCCAACAACGTCATCGTCTCCAGCGACGACGGTTGGCGAACCCTATTCTTTGGTAAACCCTACCTATATTCCTTGGCAGCGGCACCCTTTGTGGGCCTGTGGGGTGCCGGCGGTATGGTCGCTTTCAACATGGTTTTGTTCGTGGCCATGATTTGGATGGGAGCCCTGTGGCTGCGACGATTCAACGAGGCTTGGCTAGCGGACCTCTTCTCAGCCTGCTTCTTTCTGCTCGGCATCCCCTTTGGTTATGTGTTTTGGTTGCATCCCGAAGTCTTCAATATGTTCGCCGCGGCAGCCTGCCTGTTCTTCGGCCTCGGTTTGGCCGGAGATAAAATTCCTCCCAAATGGGCGCTGCCTCTCTCAGCGGGCTGCTTGGCGGCCGGGGTGTACAACAAACCTATGTTGGCGGCCATCGGGCTGCCGGTTTGCTTCGAGCTGTTGCGATTCCGACGCTGGCGCCACCTAGCCCTGTGGCTGGCGGCCTCGGCATTGGCTATCGGTGTTTTTGCCGCGGGTTCTTTGGCCTTGACCGGTCATCCGACCGCCTATTTGATCGACCTGCGTGCGGGTTACCCAGTTTTCGATCCCGGTGCCCAAATCGTCAAACCGGTCGAAGTCAAGATAACCCCAGAGGCCGAGACCCAAGTCGAGGAGAAGGAAAAGAAGAAAGCGGCAGGCTGGTGGTGGATCTTGGATCGTCCCCATGTTCAGGCCTTTGAGCTGGCGGAAGATATTCCGCATTTCTTCTTTGGCCGCCATACGGGGCTGTTCGTCTACCAACCCTTCGTATTTTTGGCATTCATTCTTTTCTTAACCCAAGGCATCCGCCGATTCCAGGGGTGGTCGATCCTGATTTCAGCGCTGATGGTCGGGGCTTTCTTCTTGGTCATGATCCCATTCAATTGGCACGGTGGCGGTGGTTTTATGGGCAACCGCTATTTCGTCATGGCGTGCCCCGCCTTTATTTTCATCGTGACCCGTATTCGACCGGATTGGTTGGTGATTCCAACCGCCGGGATCGCCGGCCTGCTGGTCGGCCCTCTGGTGCTGGCTCCGTACGGCTTGGTCGTGCCCCAGCCAACCTTGCAGTCCGTGGTGCGCAATCCGCCCTTTTCGGCCCTGCCACTCGAACACTCCATGGGAAAAATTCCCGGTTACCATGGAATGGTTCAGTCGGAGACTTGGCTGTGGGGACGCAAGGATCACATCCGTGCGACACCCCAGGATTTCCTCCTGGTCGCGGGCGGGGATCAAGTGGACATTTGGATCCATAGCAGCAAACCGATCGAAACCCTGGAAATGGAGCTGACCAGCGCCGTGCCCGACAATCGTGCGGTGTTGATCCTGAACAAGGCTCACGAGGAAATGCGGCTGGGAACGGAGCCGACCACGGTACGGATCGAAACCGGAGGACCCACGGTCCTGCGCAAGGACCGCAAGCCTTCCAGCTACTACGAGATGATGGATTTCTGGCTGTATCACCTGACCCTTGAGTTTGAGCGGGGAGAGATGGCCCATTGGCAGGGCGAGCATCGCTCTAGTTTTTATATCGGCGGAACCTTGCGCCTAGTTGAGGTCACTTCAGGTGAAGAAGATGGGCCCTCGGCCCCGATCGCGGAGAGCGAATCTCTTGCATTGCAATGATCCGAATCGTCGCACTGACGGCCCAGCCATGTCAGAATGAGCAGCCTTCGGTCGCGACAGCACCAGAGCGACCTGTACCCACCTGATCCACTACCCGGGAGTCCGAATTCATGAGTGGCCCGAGCGATCCCTTCGCCGGCATCAATTTAGGTTTCGTGGAGCAGCAATATGCTCGTTTCCTCGAAGATTCTTCTCAAGTCGACGATGATTGGCGAGCTTATTTCGCCGACCTGGCACACGCTGACGGCGATCTACAAGCCGTCAAGGTGGCGGTCGATGGCCCTGGTTTTCGGCAGTCCAGCATCTTCGATCCGCCGTCGGCGACAGCATCCGCGGCACCCACAGTCGCCGTGGTCGAGCCCGACGACTTGCCGACCCTGGAGAAGGAAGTCCTCGAGCGGCGCATATCTTGGCTGTCTGGGGTTAAAACTTTTTCGGGTGTCGGCCAGCTCGAGCTGGAGTGGATCGCCCGCCTGGGCACTGAAGAGCAGCTCGGGACCGGGGATTTGGTGGGGCAACAAGGGCGGACCGCCGAGGCCCTTTTCGTGGTCCTCGAAGGACATCTGCAGCGGCGCCGCAGCGGCGCGGTTTACGCGACCCTCAACCGGGGTGAAATGGTAGGGGAGCTGGCGGTGCTCGACGGCCAGCCGTGGTCGGCAGACGTGGTGGCCGGGGACTCCGTCCGCCTGCTGAAGATCCGCCGCGACGACTTGCTCGGCCTGTGCAAGGCACGTCCTTCGATCGCTCTGAGCATCATGGAAGGCTTGTCCAAGCGCATGCGCCAACGCAGTTGGCGACAAGACCGGGTCAACCAGCTGATCCACTCCTATCGCGTCCGAGGCCATCTCAAAGCGAGCCTAGATCCCCTCGACAGAGAACGGGGCGCTACGGCCGTGCTGACTTTGGAGCATTGGGGCCTGTCGCAAGCGGATCTCGATTCATTGTTTTCCGCCACCGCGCTCGGAGGCACCGACGGCGAAACAGTGGTCATGACCCTGAAGCAAATCGTCGATGTGTTGGAGCGCACCTATTGCGGCTCGGTGGGCGTGCAATTCATGCACATCGATAGCGTCGAGAAAAAAGATTGGCTGATCCAGAATCTCGAAGATTCCCGCAACCATCGCCACTTGTCGACTTCAGAGCAGCGACACATCTTGACCAAGTTGATGGATGCCGAACTTTTCGAGCAATTCATCCACAAGAAATTCCTCGGCGCCAAACGATTTTCCCTCGAAGGAGCCGAAACCCTCATCCCCTTGGTCGATCTGGCGATTGGGGACGCCGCCGCCCAGGGCGTGGACGAGGTGGTCGTGGGCATGGCCCATCGCGGGCGGCTGAATCTCTTGGTCAACATCCTGGGCAAGAGCGCCAGCGAGGTCTTCCGCGAATTTGCCGACGAGGATCCCGAAAAATTCTTGGGCCGGGGCGACGTCAAATATCACCTCGGCTATAGCTCCGATCAGGAATATGCGGGCAAGAACGTTCACCTATCGCTGTGCTTCAATCCCAGCCACCTCGAATTCGTAAATCCGGTGCTTTCCGGGCGAGTTCGCGCCAAGCAAGACCGCCATGGAGACGACGCCCATCGACGGTGCATGGGCATCGCCATTCACGGCGACGCCGCCTTTGCCGGCCAAGGGGTCACCCAAGAGCTGCTGAATATGTCGGAACTCGACGGGTATCAGGTAGGCGGCACCTTGCACATCATCGTCAACAATCAGATTGGTTTTACCACCCCGCCGGAAAGCGCTCGCTCGAGCGAATATGCGACCGAAGTCGCACGCATGCTGCAAACCCCGATCTTCCACGTCAACGGCGAGGATCCCGAGGCCGTGGCGCGGGTCGTGCGTTTCGCCATGGATTATCGCCAAGAGTTCCAGTCGGATGTGGTCATCGATATGTACTGCTATCGGCGCTACGGGCACAACGAGGGTGACGAGCCTTCGTACACTCAACCGCAGCTCTACGAAGTGATTCGTAAGCGCAAGTCGGTTCAGGAATACTATTTGGATCGCCTGATCGCCTTGGGTGGCGTGACTCACGAAGAGGCGGAGTCGATCGAAAAGGATCGATACGACACACTCGAAGCAGCCCTGTCGAAAGCCAAAGCTCCCGACTACGAGCTGGTTGGACCCAGCTCTGGGGCAGGGGTGTGGTCGCCCTATCGCGGCGGGCCCGACAAGGAGACCGCCGAAGTCCCCACAGGAGTCGATAAGAAGCGTTTGACAGAACTATTGAAGGCGACCACCGAGGCGCCGGCGGAGTTCAACCTCAATCCCAAGCTGCGAAAGTTCATGAAAACACGCCGGGAGATGGCCGACGGCGAGAAATCGCTGGATTGGGGCACTGCCGAAGCCCTGGCTTTTGCTTCCTTGGCTACCGACGGCTTTCGGGTCCGGCTCTCGGGCCAGGATTCGGGTCGCGGCACGTTCAGCCATCGCCACTCGGTGCTTCACGATACCGAAAACGGCCGCAACTACATTCCGCTACAACATCTGACGCCGGAGCAAGCGCCGTTTCAGGTCTTCGATAGCCCGCTGTCCGAGATCGGTGTGCTCGGCTTTGAATACGGTTATAGCCTCGACACCCCGGACGGTCTGATTCTATGGGAAGCGCAATTCGGCGACTTTTGCAACGTAGCCCAGGTGATCATCGACCAGTTCATCACCTCGGGCGAGGACAAATGGCGCCGACTCTCGGGTTTGGTCATGCTTTTGCCCCACGGCTTTGAAGGTCAGGGGCCGGAGCATTCGAGCGCTCGCCTCGAAAGATTCTTGAATATGTGCGCCGAGGACAATATCCAGGTGGTCAATCTCACCACCCCGGCCCAATTCTTCCACTGCCTGCGCCGCCAAGTGCTCCGGCCTTGGCGTAAGCCGTTGGTGGTCATGACTCCCAAGAGCTTGTTGCGACTGCCGGCCGCAGTCTCACCCCTTGAGGACCTAGCCGAAGGCTCGTTCCAACGGTTGATCGGCGATACCTGGCAAGCCGCAAAGCCGAAAAGCGTCAAGAAAGTGCTGCTGACCAGTGGCAAGGTGTATTACGAGCTGGAGGATGCACGGCGCAAGGCGAAACGCAAAGACCTCGCGCTGATTCGCTTGGAGCAATATTATCCGCTCGACCGCGAACTCTTGGAGGCCACCCTCAGCCCCTACGCCGACGGGACGCCGGTGGTTTGGGTCCAAGAAGAACCACGCAATATGGGCGCTTGGAGCTTCCTGCAGTGGACGTTCGAAAACGATCTTTTTGGCCGATGGCCGATGTATTGCGTCAGCCGACCAGGGTCCGCCAGCCCGGCCACCGGCTCGGCAGCGGCCCACCGAAAAGAGCAAGCGGATTTGATCGACCGAGCTTTCAACTTTGAGCCCAAGAGTCGGTGATTTTTAGATTTTCCGTAGATATCGCATCGAGATGGAAACAGATTGAAACAACGCCTCGCGGGTTACCGCGGCGCCGCAAGGTTAGGGGAAGAAGATGCCCATCGAGCTAAAAGTACCCACAGTGGGGGAGTCGATCACCGAGGTGATGATCGGTGAGTGGCTGAAGAAAGAAGGCGAATACGCCGCCGAAGACGAACCCGTGGTGGTGATTGAAACCGACAAGGTCAACGTCGAGCTACCGGCCCCGATCAGCGGGGTGATTTCCAAGATCGTCATAGGTGACGGTGAGGACGCCGAAGTCGGCGATGTCATCGGATTCATGGAAGAAGCCGAAGCTCCCGCCGACGCCGGTAAGGCTAAAGAAGCCGGCAAGGCCGAGGATGCCGAAGACGACACTGATTCGTCCGCAGATAAGTCGTCCGCAGATAAGCCGTCTGCCGATAAATCGTCGGCCGATAAGAAGGGCGATTCCGGTCAGGAAAAGCGGGTGATGCCGGCCGCGGCCAGGGCTTTGTCGGAGTCTGGTCTCTCCGCTGACCAAGTGGAAGCCTCCGGCCCCGGCGGACGCCTGCTCAAAGAGGACGTCCAACGTCACACCTCCAAACCCAGCTCCGACCCTAAGAGCACCGAATCCAAAAGCACGACCGAGACCGCAGAACCGGCCGCCGAGGGCGCGCGCACGGAAAAAGTCGTTTCCATGACGCCCTTGCGCCGTCGCGTGGCCGCTCGCTTGGTGGAATCGCAGCAAAACGCAGCCTTGCTGACGACATTCAACGAAGTGGATATGTCGCAAGTGATCGCCTTGCGTAAGCAATATCAAGAGCGCTTCGTCGATCGTCACGGCATCAAATTAGGTTTCATGTCCTTCTTCATCAAGGCCGCCGTCGAAGCATTGAAGGAAGTCCCGGTGGTCAACGCTCGAATCGACGATCAGAATGTGATCTACCACAACTATTTCGACATCGGCGTGGCTGTGGGCGGTGGCAAAGGCTTGGTGGTTCCGGTCATCCGCAACGCCGAGCGTCTTTCTTTCGCTGGGGTGGAACAGACTATCGCCGAGCTCGCCGGCAGAGCCAAATCCGGCAAGCTCAAATTGGAAGAGCTGCAAGGCGGTACGTTCACCATTTCCAATGGCGGGATCTACGGCTCCCTATTGTCTACCCCGATCGTCAATCCTCCCCAAAGCGGCATTCTCGGCCTGCACAAAATCGAGGAGCGACCGGTGGCGGTCGACGGTCAAGTGGTGGTCCGCCCGATGATGTATTTGGCCTTGTCCTACGATCACCGGATCATCGACGGCCGCGAGGCGGTCACCTTCCTGGTGAAGATCAAAGAGCGCATTGAGGATCCGTCGAGGATTCTCTTGGAGATATGAAATGAGCACCGAAGCGCAACATGACCTGGTGGTGATCGGCTCCGGGCCGGGCGGTTATGTGGCCGCCATCCGCGCCGCCCAACTCGGCCTCAACGTGGGCATCGTCGAAAAAGAGCCGGCCCTCGGTGGCACCTGCCTGCGGGTAGGCTGCATTCCCTCGAAGGCCTTGCTCGAAGCCAGTGAGCGATACGAAGAGACCCAAAAAGGTCTCAAACGTTTCGGTGTCAAGGTCAGCGGCGTCGAGCTGGACCTGCCGGCGATGATGAAACACAAGGATCGCACCGTCAAAGCCCTGACCTCCGGTGTGGCCGGGCTGATGAAAAAGAACGGCATCACCCGCTACTCGGGCCATGGCCGAATCGACGGCGCCGGAATAGTCAACGTCGAGGGCGACGAACCCGTGCGCCTCAAGGCGGACAAGATTCTCATCGCCACCGGATCCGCGGTCACCGAGCTGCCGGGTGTGGAGATGGATTGGGACCGCATCGGCGGTTCGACCGAAGCCATTGCCTACCCGGAAGTGCCGGAGCATTTGGTGGTCATCGGCGCTGGGGTGATCGGCCTGGAACTGGGCTCCGTTTGGGCGCGCCTGGGCTCCAAGGTCACCGTGCTCGAATATATGGACCGCATTTTGCCGGGCATGGATTCCGAAACCGCGGCCCTGGCGCAGAAGATCTTCAAAAAGCAGGGCCTGGACTTTCACCTCGGCGTGAAGGTCACCGGCGCCCGTGTGGACGGTGATCAATGCGTGGTCGAAGCCGAGGGACGAGATCCGGTCACCTGCGACCGAGTGCTGGTCAGCGTCGGTCGTCGGCCCTATACCGACGACTTAGGTCTGGAATCCGTGGGCATCGAAACCAGCCGCCGCGGACAGATTCCCGTCGATGGCAACTACAAGACGTCCGTCGACGGCATCTACGCCATCGGCGACGTCATTGAAGGCCCCATGCTGGCCCACAAGGCGGAGGAAGAAGGAATCGCCTGCGTCGAAGGATTCGTCACCGGTTACGGCCACGTGAACTACAACGCCATTCCCGGCGTGGTGTACACCCATCCAGAAATCGCTTCGGTGGGCAAAACCGAAGAAGAACTCAAAGAAGCGGGCGTCGAGTACAAAGTCGGCAAATTCCCGTTCATGGCCAACGGAAGGGCCAAGGCCCTGGCCCAAACCGACGGACAGGTCAAAATCCTGGCCGATGCCACCACCGATCGAGTCCTGGGTGTCCACATCATCGGTCCACGGGCTGGAGATCTGATCGCCGAGGCAGCCGGGGCGATCGAATACGGTGCGTCGAGCGAAGATATCGCCCGGACGTCCCACGCCCATCCAACCCTAGCCGAGGTCATGAAAGAAGCCGCCCTGGGCGTCGAGGGCCGGTCGCTGAATATCTGAGCCGGGCACCAGAAAGGCACCAGAAATGCCTGGCACCGCCAGAAATGGGCACCGCCAGAAATGCCTGGCACCGCCAGAAATGCCTGGCACCGCCAGAAAGAAATGCTCGGCACCACCTGAAATTTCTGAAATTCCCGACGCCAGAAATGCCCGGCACCTAGCCCAACTTCCGCAGTTCGCGATAGCCGATCCTGTGTTTTCAACGACTTAGCAAAAAAGTCGGCACTACATTGGCACTACAAGTGTTCCGGCACCTAGGAATTGGGTGGCACCTCAGACGTCCAACTTGAGGTTGTCGCGCATTTGCTCTGCGGTCTCTTGGTCGCCCAAGGCCAAGGCGTAGTCGTGGAGCCAGGCAAAGAGGGAGTGGGCCAAAGATTTTTGTCCTTGGGTATTGAAGAGTTCCGCGGACCAATTCCAGATGGCGTCGTGGACCTGATAGACGGCCAGTCCCAAATCGACTCCCGATTGGAGAGCTTCATCAAAACGTCGGCGCAGGGCCAGCCATGCTTCCAAATGGCGGATCGGCTCGACCTCGTCTGGGTTTTCGCTCAGCGCTTCCAAGACCTCAGCGGCTTCTTCCAGGCTGTTGAGAAGCTGCGCATGACGACTTCCCAGCCAACCGCCCGCCAATGCCGGATTCAGGGCGACTCCGGTCGACGTCGACATTTCCTCCCAAGCTGCCGCCACGCTCTCATGGATTGCTTGCTCTGCTTGGCCTACGTCGATCGACAGCGCCTCCGCTCGCCGGCTGAGCCACGGCTCGAAATCGAGGCTGCCGAGGGCTTCTTGCCAGGCCAAGGCCGCTGCGCTCGGATCAGTGCCTAAGGCGGAGCGGGTCAAAGCTTCATGGATCGCCGGAGCGAAGCTTTCCTGCAACGAAGCTTCCAACGTCGGATCCACGTCTGATGCTTGCTCCGGCCGCACGCTGCGCCAGGCCCGCAACATCAAGGGCCGGGTGGCCCAAGGTCGCGGTGCCGTCAACCAGCTAAGAACCAAGACAGAACGCCGGAAATATGAGTTTCGGGCCCGGACCGGGCTCTCGGCAGCCGGCAGGCCGAAGCATAGGCTGACCTGGTTCAAAAAAGCTCCCAGGCGGGTCCAGCGGGCCCACGGACCATGAATTAAACCCACCCGATGCCAATGCCCGTGGGCAACCGCGTCGAGCAGCAACCATTCGCGCGCCAAGCGGCCATCCTGTCGACCACAGGCCTTGGTGGGGTAGCGCAGGATGGTTTCCATCAGGATTCGGCAACGCTGTAGATCGCCGCGCAGGCAGGACGTTAGAGCATCGGCAAGCAGATCGGTGGAGACCAGGATCCCTTGTGGTGGCTTGGTACGATCGGTCAACCAGGAATCGACCGGCAGGGACCCGAAAGGCTCGGGCCGACGAAAGCGAGCCAGCAAGGCCGCGCACAGCGCACCGGTCCTCGGCCGCAAAGTCCACGTGAAGTTGGCCAAAAGGGAAAGACGGTAGGTGGAGCGAACGGCTCCCAAAGGCAGGGTGAGCAGGCGAACAAAAACATTGGGAAAGAGAATGACGATGGCCACCGGGTAGGTCCAATGAAAAATTGGGGCTTCACCGACCACGACCAGTGGTGCGACGACCAAGGTCGGCAGGCCGATGAAGAACCAAATCAAGGCGAACCAGTGGTTGGCGACCACCAACTTCTGCTCTCGAGCCTCTAGCTTTTCGTTTCGATGGCGAATTGCTAAACCAATCGCGATTCCCAATAGGCATCCTGGGCTCACCGCTTGAGATCCCCAGAGCGTTTCTGTCGGTGCCGGTGAGCTTTCATCGCGTCCAGCCCATGGCTCTAAAAGCCTCCGGCCAAGGGCCGTCGAGCGGCGCCTCCGTCGGCTCCGGCAGGGTCTCGGGCGGCAACTGTGCCCAGAGTTCATGCACGATCCTGCGCTTCGGATCTCGAAGCTCGGTCATGGCGTTGCGCACCCGTTCTTGATCCCGGTCTTGGGATCCCATGGGAGTGGAGTAGGTCTTGGCGGCGGCCATGCCGACCTCCAACATGGCCAACAGCTTTTGGCCCTGCATTTCCACGTCCATGGCGCTGCACTCCGTAGCCAGCTCGAGGACGTAGAAGGGGTTTTCGGCGATCCGGCGGCTCATGTCAGTGGATCCCGGAATGGTGGCTGAGGCGCCGTTCGTTGGCTTCTGCCGGGAACAGACCCCAGAGCTGGGTGACCATGGCTTTCAGACGGCTCGCATCTCCCCCTTGGCGGGCTTCCCGGGCTCGCTCAATGATTTGCTTGGCGGCTCGCGGGTCGGTGGCTTCCGTGACGTGGGCGGCGTAATAATCCAGCTCCCAGCTCCACGCATCCGGGTGACGATAGAAGGCTGCGTTGCCCACGTCCCGAACCACCTTCATATGTTGCCTCAGCAGGTCGTGGGATCGGCTGCTGAGGGCCTTTTCGACCCCGTCGGCCGCACTATCCAGCAGTCTCTTCTCCACATCGTTGCCGAATTGGGACACGAAGTGCATGGCCGTGGCCACTCTTTGCAGGGAATTGGCCTGCAATCCAGGCCATTTGCCGTGGTCTTCGAGTTCCCCGACCTCGGCCTCCAAATCGAGCAAGAGTCGGCGGGCCCGTTGACCGGAGTCTGCGTCGCCGCCCTTGGCCGCCTCCGTGGCCAGCTGAGCTTCGATCAATCGCCGGTCCAGGGCAGCCAAGGTTTGCCGCTGCTCCTCGCTGCCCAGGGTGGTTTGCAGACGAATCAGGCGGCTCTGGAGGGCCTCCGCTTCTTCGGTCAAAGTTTCGGGGTCCGCGTCGGGCACCAGCAGACGCGCTACCTCCTCGAAAATCCGATCGATCTTGGGAACATGGGCTCGGGCGGATAAACGACCCCCTCGATCGAGTTCCAAGGTTACTTCGATGTCGGAGCCGATCGGCAAAGTCTCCGTCAGGTCGTCGGATTTGATTTGCAAGCTACCGACGAGACGACAGAGGTGCGCTTGCTCGAATTCTCCTTGCACGATGGGGATGTCGAGCGCCCCACCGGTGCCCGGGACCAGGCTTTCGATAGTGCGATGGCCGAAAGTTCTTCGGGCGGGCAATGGCACGCCCCGCTCGAAGTAAATCTGCACGGTGTCGTTGGCCAGCGCCACCCCTAGGGTGCGCGAGAGGGGCGGATCGGAGAGGGTGACTCCGTGCATGATCCGCAGCTCACTGGGGGTGACGGGCACCGGATTGCCTTGGGCATCCGAGGCGGAGAGCAAGAAGGTCGAGAGCTTTTTAGGTTTTAGGGCCACCTGCGCCAGAAAGGCGCCTTCGGCGTCGAGCTGCGTTCGAATCACCGCCGCCGGATCCGCGGTGTCCTTTAGCTCGATGGCCACAGGAGGGGAGCCGTCGCCGGGCTCGGCTAAACGTCCGACAATGTGCGGGGTGGTCACCGCAGTGACCGCCGGATATTGAAGCCAGAGCTTGTGGGCCCGGCCGGCCGCCGGTCGTCGACCGTCGCCCGTGCTCTCTGAGCTGGAGCCTGACGAGCCCAACTTGCCGGAGGCCGAAAAACCGCCCGAAACACCGACCGAAGTATTCGGTGATTTGGCTTCAAGCCCCGTTGAAGCTGCATAAATGGCGGCCCCTTGAGCGACCAACGCCATGGGATCCAACCCGTCCTCTACCGGTGAGGCGAGAGCTTCGGCGACCCTTCGGCGAACCAAGGGCATGACACTCGGCCCGCCCACCAACACGACGGTTTCCAAGTCGTCCGGCCGTTGACCGTGCTCTCGCAGCAGTCGCAAACAGACGTCGATCGCTCGATCGACCACCGGGGCACAAAGGGACTCCAGGGTGGCCCGGTCGAGGGCGATGTCGACATCGAAAATCTCGTCATCGAGTTCTAAGGGAATGGCGCCGCCCACCGAGGTTTGCCGAGCTCGGGTGAGCTCGATCTTGGCCTCTTCCGCCGCCAACGCCAGCTGGCGGAGCGCGTTGCGATGGCTCGGATCCTCCCGTCGTAGCTCAAGGCCCTGCTCAGCCGCCAGTTGGGCCACCAGCCAATCGACAATCCGGCGGTCGAAGTCCCGGCCGCCCAAAAAGTTGTCACCGTCATGGCCGACGACACGCAACAACCCTTCGCGAGTTTCGAGCAGGGAAACGTCGAAGGTGCCTCCGCCGAGGTCGAAAACCATCCATGAGCCGCTGGCGCTTTCAGCTTCCCAGCCCGCCGCCAAGGCCGAAGCAACCGGCTCTTGCAAGAGTTCCACCCGGTCGAGCCCCGCCAATCTCGCCGCCTCGGCGGTGGCGGCGCTCTGGGGCACCTCGAAAAGCGCGGGCACCGTCACCACCGCCTGCTCGACGGCAAAGCCGAGTTGCTGCTCGACGTCGGCGCGCAGGGAGCCGAGCACCAAAGCGGCCAGCTCCTCGGGTTTCTTAGCGACTCGAGCGGCGGGGAAAGACACGGTTTTTCCCGTCCCCATCAAGCGCTTGAACTCACTTTGGGTATTTTCCGGATCCCGCTCCAAGAAACGCCGGGCCCGGGTGCCGACGATCGGCGTGCCCTTGGCGTTGATCCGCACCACCGAAGGGGTCAGGGCACCACCCATGGCGCTCTGCACCTGACTGACCCGCTCGCCGTCGAAAATAGCGGCGGTGGAATTGGTGGTGCCGAGATCAAATCCAACGTAAAACGACTTCGCCATGACTAAAGGCTCCTTAACAGCAGGCTCCTTAACAGCCTGGATCTTTGCCGCCCGGGGGGCACCCGGTTCGGAAGATTCTTGTGGATCCCTGCTGGGTCGTCAATCTCTCGCCGCATATCACCGCGCCGACCTACCCTGGAGCAAACTTGGAGAGGCCGCTTGACCTGATCCCGTGGCCGATGGAAACTTCGAGAGATGGGTGCGTGCTGCTAGGCACTCCATCGACTCCTGTTTTCTCTTTATGGCCCATCTTCCCGCTCTATTTCGACCTTCAGCGAGCCGACATCCATGATTTTCCCTAAGCCGAGCCCCGTTGGTACTTTTTTCATGCCCGCCGTTTTAGGGATTTCATGGGCGTTTGCTTTGGGGGGCTGCTCAGGGCCGGCTCCTTCGCAGGCCACAGAGGAGATAGAAGCCCCGCCGCCATTGGTGTCCACTTTGGTGGTCGAATCCCAGGGTTGGCAAGAAACCTTGAATCTCACCGCCGAGCTGTACCCCTGGGCCGCGGTGACGGTGGCCGCTGAAACCGCCGGCAGGGTGGTGGAGCTTGCGGTAGACCATGGCGATCAAGTGCGCAAGGGGCAGCTGATCGCCCGTTTGGAATCCGCCGGCGCAGAAGCGGAGCTCCAACGGTCGGAGGCACGCTTGGAGTCGAGCCGCGCGGCCCTATCCCAAGCGAGTCGGGATCTGGAGCGGGGCAAAGCCTTGGCCGGGGCTGCGGAAGGCATCGTTTCCGAAGACGAAGTCGAACGTCTGCTGCTGGCCCACGATACCCGCACCGCTGAAGTCGCTGAAGCCGAAGCCGCGGTTCGAGTGGTGCGAGAGCAGCTGGAGGATATGAAAATCCGATCGCCGTTTCAGGGTGTGGTGAGTGAGCGCTACGTGGAGCAGGGCAGCTGGGTTTCCGGTGGCAGCCCAGTGGTTCGTCTGTTGGATCTTCATAGGCTGAAAATCCGTGCCTCCGTGCCTTCGATCGACCGCATGCGAGTCGGCTTAGATCAAGGTGCGGTATTCACCACCTCTGCCATGCCTGACGTCACCCATCCAGCGCAGCTGCGCTACCTGGGGCGTGAAGCGGATGCAGCCACCGGCACCTTTTTGGTGGAGGCGGCGACCACCTCGGACGGATGGTCCGGCCCGTTGCTACCGGGTCTGCAGGGCACCTTAACCCTTATCTTGGCCGAGCACGAAGGGCTGCTGATTCCCCAAACCGCCTTATTGAGTTCCGCGGCCGGCGAGCAAGTCTTCGTCGTGGAAGACGGTAAGGCGTCACGCATTGCGGTGGAAACCGCGCGGGTGGACGCCCGGCGGGTCCAGGTGATTTCCGGGCTTGCTCCGGGCATGCGCTTGGTGACCCAAGGCCAGCACCGGCTGGCTGACGGTCAAGCGGTGGAGGAGCACCAGCCATGAATCCCGCCGCCGCTTCCATTGCCAATCGCGCCTTGGTCAACGCGGTGGTGATCGTGATCATCGCCATCGGCGCCTACTCCTTGATCACCATGCCCCGGGAGCTCAACTCCAAGGTGAGCTTCAATTGGGTGTTCATCCTCAACTTCTATCCCGGAGCCAGCCCGGAGGAAGTGGAGCGGTTGATCACCATTCCGATCGAAGACGAAGTCGCCCAGGTCCAAGACGTGGACGTGGTGTTGGGCAAGTCCGAAGCGGGTAAATCCTTCGTTTGGGTGAAATTCGACCAGATTTCCGACCGGGATTTCGAGCGCCGTCTGGAGGACGTGCGAACCCAAGTGGCGAGGGTCGATTTGCCGGACGACGTGATCGACAGCGATATCCGTGAATTCGACTCCTACGATTTCCAGCCGGTGGTGTCGGTGGCCATTTCAGGCGATGTCGACGAACGCACCTTGCACGAGGTGGCGAGGGACCTGGAAGAGGATCTGAAGGATATTCGCGGCATCGGCCGGGTCGAGCCGATCGGCGAGCGACGTCGCGCCATCCTGGTGGAATGCGATCCCCATCGCCTGGCGGCCCATGGCATCGACATCGTGGATGTGGAGGACGCTCTCCGGCTCGCGGACATGAATCTGCCTGCCGGTGTTCTGAAGCTGGGCGATCGCCAGCTCTTGCTCAGGACCCGCGCCGAGATCACTGGCGCCGATGACGTGGCTGCGGTGACCCTGCGCGCCGGCGGTCAAGGCACCCGTTTGAAAATCGGTGACGTCGCCCGGGTGGTCGACGATTTCGAGGAAAGGGATCTGATCTCGCGCTTCAACGGCAACCGGGCGGTGGCGATCAGCCTGACCAAGAATGAACGTGGCAATACGATCGAAATCGTGCGCGATACCCGTGCCCTGCTCGACGATTGGCGCACCCGACTGCCTCCGGGCATTGTGCTCGACCTCTACAACGACGAATCCTTGGTGGTCCACACCATTCTTTCGGTCTTGCAATCGAATGCCCAATTGGGCCTGATCCTGGTGATCCTCGGCCTCATGCTCTTCGTCGGCTGGCGCGCCGCCATGTGCGCCGCGCTCGGCATTCCGGTGACGTTCTTATTGGCGATTACGGTCCTGGATTGGACCGGCGACTCGCTCAACGGCAGCACCCTTTTTGGGCTGATCCTGGTTTTGGGCATGGTGGTGGACGACGCGATTGTCATCCTCGAAAACTGCTATCGCCACCTGCAGGAAGGCAAGTCCCTGGAGCAGGCGGCGATCGACGGCGTGGCGGAGGTGGCCGCGCCGGTGGTGATCTCGACCTTGACCACCCTGGCGGGTTTCCTGCCGTTGGTGTTGATGCCCGGCACCATGGGCAAATTCATGCGCATCATCCCGGTGACCGTCGCCTTGGTGCTGATGGCCTCCTTGATCGAGGCCTTCTGGATTCTGCCGAGCCATTTCGTGGAGCTGGTGCGGCTCAAACGTCGACACGCCGGCCGGCAGTCGAAGATGGATCGTTTTCAAGACCGCTATGAAAAAGCGCTCCGGGTGATGTTGCGCCGCCGTTATCTGACCGCGGTCGTCTGCGTGCTGGTGTTGATTGGCTCGGTCGCCCTGATTCCTTTCGTCGGGGTTTCGCTTTTCGCCGGCGACGCCATTTCCACCATCGGCATCATGGTGACGATGCCCAACGGCACGCAATTGGAAGAAACCGAAAAGGTCGTGGCGAAGTTCGAGCAGATCGCCATGGCCTTGCCCGATTCCGAACTCGAAGGCGTGATGGCCAACGTGGGTCTCCAGCAGCAAAAAGAGGAGTGGGTGAGCGCCGCCCACTTAGGGCAAGTCTGGGTCGACGTCCGGGAGGCGTCGCAAATGGAACGTAAGCTGCCCGAAATCGTCGAGCAGCTGCGCGCGGAAACCGCTTCGGTGCTGGGCCCGAGCAAATTGGAATTCATCGTCAACGACGGTGGGCCGCCCTCGGCCAAACCGGTGGAGCTGATGGTCAAGGGTCCGGACTTGGTCACCATCCAGGAAGTCTCGAATCTTTTGCAGGACGAACTCCGCCGCCAATCCGGGGTTTCCGACGTGCACGACAACGCCGGCGAGCGCCAGCCGAAGATCGATATCTTGGTGGATCGCGAAGCCGCCGCCCGTCGAGGTTTGGACGCCACCCGCATTGCCCGGTCCGTGGCGGCCGCCTTCGGTGGCTCGACGGCAGCGACCTATCGCGACGGTGACGAGGAGCTGGACGTGATCGTGCGCTGGCCGGAATCGTTCCGCAGCCGTCAAACCGACCTCGCCAATCTGCGTTTCGTCGCGCCCGGAGGTCAGATCATTCCGTTCGCGGAAGTTGCCCGCTGGGAGGAGGGGGATAGCCCCCAAACGTTACATCGACACGACCGTCAACAGGCGATCACCGTCAAAGCGGAGGTGGATGAAGAGGTCAACGACATCCGCGCCGTCAACGTTCACATCCGAGAATTCTTCGAACGTATTCGAACGGCCTATCCGTCGGTGGCGATTGAGGATGGCGGCCAATTCCGTGAGTTCACCGAAGCCTTCCAAAGCTTGGCGGCTCTCTTCACCTTCGGCCTGTTGCTCAATTTCATGCTGCTCTCGGGCCAATTCAAGAATTGGACCCAACCGTTTTTGATTTTAGCGGTGGTGCCCCTGTCCTTTATCGGCGCGGTGATCGGGCTCTTGGTGTCGGCGAGCCCGTTCTCCATTTCCACCCTTTACGGCTTTGTGGCCCTCGCCGGTGTGGCGATCAACGACTCCATCGTGTTGGTGGCTTTCACCAATCAGCTGCGGGCCAAGGGGCTCGACCGGTGGGAATCCCTTCACGAGGCGGGGCGGCTGCGTCTGCGGCCGATCCTCTTGACGTCGATCACGACGATCCTCGGCTTGCTGCCCATGGCCATCGGCCTCGGCGGCAGCTCCAAGACTTGGCAGCCCCTGGCGACCACCATCGCCGCTGGGCTGGCGGTGGCGACTTTCATCTGCTTATTCGTGATCCCTTGTTTGCAAGCCATCCTCGATGACTTACAGCAGCAGCGGGGAAGGTTGCTCAGAAGGTGGACGGGTGGGCGAGACGACGAGTTGGTGCTGGAAAGCGCACCGACCGGCAACCTGCCGGCCGGAATCTCGGCGAAAACCTAGTGGGGCACGCCTAGTGGGGCACGCCTAGTGGGGCACGCCTAGTGGGGCAC
>CBDUGP010000109.1:0-30452 GCA_965366625.1 uncultured bacterium | reverse complement strand
AAGCTCAAGGAATTGGAGGCTACGCTCTGCAAGAACGGTGATAACCCGCCATGTCGCGCTCTCGTCCTACTCGATGACTTCTCCGCAAGCGGGACAAGCTACTTTCGTCAGGAGGGGGAAAGGTACAAAGGCAAAGTTGCCAAATTTCTCACGCGAGCAAGGGAGCATCCAGTCTGGCAAAAACTAGTCCGCTTCCCTGAAACAAAGGTCATTGTAGCGGTATATGCGGCAACGGATACCGCGAACCAAAAGATCGTTAAAGGGGCCAAGGCCTTCCTTGGGGATGCCTCTGGCTGCTTCCAGGTAAGCGTAGTTCAGCCTCTCCAACCCGACATATGCCTTAGGCCCGGAGACGATGATCCGTTTGTGAGCCTGATCGAGAAGTATTATGACCCCTCATTGGAAGACAAGCACACCAAGAAGGGCGGAACTGACCTGAAATTCGGATTCGCCAACGGCGGTCTTCCACTTATCCTAAGTCACAACACACCAAACAACTCTCTCTGTCTTCTTTGGGCGGAGGAGGAAGGGTGCTCCGCCCGAGCGTTGTTCCCGCGCGTTAGCCGACATAGGGGTGACAGATGAGGGGCGTTCGGAACCCATTCCGGCTTAGTACGGCTGAGAGTATCGAGACCGACGCAGATTTCCTCCGGCTCTTTGGCCCCGGAGTACTTGATCTCCTCCCGGAAGGCGCCACGTCGGGGCAGCTACTCTTCATCCGGAGTGCGCCAGGTGGAGGTAAGACCACCCTTCTTCGCGTGTTCACACCCTCAATCTTGTTGAATCTTCTTGCGCTTCGAGGCTCGGATCCACATAAGGAGGTCTACAGTAAACTCCGGCAGCTTGAGGTCGTCGACGATACAGGCCTAGGCGTATTTGGCGTCATGCTTTCATGCAGACGCACTTTTCCTTCGCTAGAAGACCTTGCGCTTCCTCGCGCACGAGCAGATCGTTTGCTTCGCGCGCTTCTCGATGCCAGGCTCTTACTTGGGGCACTCCACGCCATTCTTGTAGGACATCAACTTCGCTATCCCGACGATCTTCACCGGGTCAGCATCGGCTTGCTAAAGGATGGTGCGAGTGTGCCTCGCCTGGACTTACCTTGCGACGGCATATCTGCCCGCAACTGGGCAGAGCAGTTGGAGCTCTCAGTTTGCAACGCTATCGACAGTCTCGGGCCGGTCAATGGCGTGGATGCTTCTGGCCACGACGAGTTGCATAGTCTCAAACTGCTGGATGAAGGAACAGTATGCATCGACGGGGAGGCGCCGAGGGCGCGATGGCTGGTGCTTCTCGATGATGTCCACAAGCTGACAGCGTCGCAAAGAAAATGCCTAAGAGAAACGTTGGTTGAAGGACGGCATAGGACGGGGGTCTGGGTTGCCGAACGCCTTTCTGCCCTGAGCACAGACGAATTGCTAGCCCCTGGAGCGCTTGAGAGCCGCGACTATGACGGCATCGTCAACCTGGAAGATGCCTGGGCCAGGGGACAAGGACGCAGGAGCTTTGTATCAGCAGTGGTGGCGATTGCAGAACGCCGAGCTCGAATGGCTGCCGACGATTCGGATGTCGGATCCTTTGCCGCATCCCTAGATCCGGGTCAGGATCCCCTTGAATATGCGGACCGAGTAGGTTCGGCTATTGACGTAGTTCGTCATCGATTGGAAGAAATTGCGCGCACTCATCCCCGCTATGCCGAGTGGATTAGATCTCGTTCTGATCAGGAAGGTTCACCTCGAGAGGTGTTGATCGGACTTCGTTCCCTTGAAATTCTCATCGAGCGCGATCGTCGCAAGAGCCAGATGTCATTGGACTTCGATCTTTCCTCCGCAGATTTAGAAGAACGTGACAGCTCGGCAGTACGAAACGCCGCAGAGCTCTTCCTAGCGGCTGAGTTCAAGGTTCCGTACTACTTTGGTTCCGACTGCGTTGCGCAGCTCGGATTCCAGAATATTGAGCAATTCCTTCGTCTGGGCGGAGACCTCTTCGAGGAGTCGCTGAGTGCAGCATTGATTCGGCGCAGCCCCATACTCTCTCCAGAACGGCAACAGAAAGTACTCGTACAGGCTTGTAACACTCGAATCACTGACCTTCCGCGCCGCGGGGGTCGTGATGTCCTTCGATTTATCGAGGCAGTGGGTAAATACTGTCAGTACGAGACGTACAAGCCCAACGCCCCCTACGCACCCGGTGTGACCGGAATTGCGATTTCGATGGCCGACCGTAGGCTCCTTATGGACCCAGACTTCCTCTCCACTAGCGAGCAGCACCGTCGGTTCGCTGACATGCTGGCTTCAGCCTTATCACTGAACATCTTTAGAGCCGAGCTGGATCGGCCCGTCAAAGGGGGCCGGTACATGGTTCTGTATCTCAACCGAATCGTTTGCCTCAAGTACTCCCTGCCGATGGGATACGGAGGTTTCAAAGAGAAGCCGCTCAGGGAGTTTCTCATGTGGCTCGACCGAGGCTTCACCAAGAGAGAGGATTCTCTGCTATGAATCCCGCGTCGCTCTTCCGGTGGAACGACTATTTCATGCGAGGAGCCGAGGAATTCGCGCCCTTTTGGAGGGATCTGATTGCGAACGGCGAACGGCAACTCCTATTTATCCTCGGCCATGGCTTCGACCAGCGAATGTGCCTTGGCGTCGAGACAATCGCACGGGCTGGCGGCAGTGGCGCTCGCGATGCGATCCTCCTTGATTACGACGAAGGACCTAGATCTCACTCGCAACACTATCTCGACTATAGACGGCAGAACGGAGAACGCTTGGAGGCGGTATTCGAAGGCCGAGGCAACGTAGCTCGCCGCCCCCTTAAACTGTTCTCCGACGATGGACGCCGCATAGGTGCACGCAGCATCACGAACGAGTTTCCAAGCATGCAAGGTTTCTGGGAGTACTCAGACGTCGTCGTCGACGTGAGCGCACTGCCGAGGGGCCTCTACTTCCCGCTCCTCTCGAAGCTCCTTACCCTGTTCGACCGAGCCCCTGATAAACGAAAGCGCCCGAACCTACATGTGGTGGTAGCCCACTCACCAAGCCTAGACAGCCGAATCATCGACGAGGGAGTTGAGGAGAGTGCCTCATTTCTTCACGGCTTCTCGGCTGCCAGTTTCGAACGCGAAGCAACGAAGGATCAACCACGGATCTGGATACCGCTACTTGGCCGAGGCCAAACGATCCAACTCGACCGCACTTACGAGTTGGTGAACCCAAACGAGATCTGCCCCTTACTGCCTTCGCCTGCATACAATCCACGAGAGGCAGACGACCTCGTGCTCGAATACCGAGAGTTGCTGTTCGACCAATTAAGAGTGGAGCCCCAGAACTTCATCTACGCTTCCGAAGCGAACCCCTTCGAAGTCTATCGCCAGTTGATGCGTTCCATTCTTCACTACCGGGACGCCCTGGAACCACTCGGTGGTTGCAAGGCGGTGCTCTCGGCCATGTCGTCGAAGCTGCTGTCGGTTGGAGCACTGCTTGCTGCATACGAACTCTCTCAGTGGCGCCCAGATCCCGATCGCGTTGATGTCGGTGTCGCACACGTAGATACCCAAGGATACCGAGTCCAAGAAAGCGAGGATGGGGAACAGGGCATTGACCTTTACAGCCTCTGGCTCAGCGGAGAGTGCTATGACGAGCCGTAGACGAAACGGAAAGCCAGCCTGCGTAGGAGCCGGTTTCGTGGCTCTCGACGTTGTTCGCTCCGAGTGGCGCAACGGCTCGGAGTTCCGCTTCGCCGGAGGCTCATGTGGAAACGTCCTAACGATTCTGTCGTTCCTCGGATGGAATAGCTCGATCGTCGCCCGGATCGGCCAGGACTTAGCCGGCAAGGAGCTCGAAGGCGACTTGGAACGTTGGTCTGTCAATACCCGGATGCTGATTCGGGAGGAATCGGCTCGGACCCCTGTGATGTTTCAGCGGAACTTCGATGACCGAGCTGGCCATCGCCAGCATAGATTTAGCCGCTACTGTTCCCGATGTGGAGAATGGGCCGTGCGGTATAGGCCGGTTCGGTTGCGAGAACTGGACGCCGCAAGCGCCGAAATTCCATCAGCCGAAGTTTTCTACTTCGACCGCGTGGCACCAGGGAACCTCGAAATGGCACGTAAAGCACGCGCCGCGGGTTCGCTGGTAGTCTTCGAGCCGTCCGGCGTGAAGGAACCTCGGCTTTTCGAAGAGTGTCTTCGGCTAGCTCACATCTTCAAGTATTCTGATGCACGGTTTGATTCTCACACCGACCTAGTGTCGGCGGCGCTTGTCCCAGTAGAGATTGAGACGAGGGGCGAAGACGGCCTTCGAGTGACCCTCCGGCAGAAGGGTAGTATAGCAACGTCTGAAGACATGCCAGCTCTGCCGGCACCGCGATTGACTGACGCCGCCGGAAGCGGAGATTGGTGCACAGCAGGTCTAATCCATCGCTTGGTAAACGAGCGAATTACTGCGGACAATCTCTATGACGCAAGCGCGGATATTGTCCGCGCTCTTCGATTCGCACAAGCGCTGTCAGCTATGAACTGCGCCTTTGAAGGCGCCCGCGGTGCGATGTATCAAATGTCCAAGGACAAACTCATATGCCATGCTGCTGCTCTGGCTGGAGGGCGCCACCCTAAGCCTTCTCTCACCGAAGCTAATGAACAAGTAATTGATGGGCCTCAGATGGAGAACACCTGCGTAGTTTGCAGCCGTTCTCTGTAAGGAGTCTACCGGCTCCGAGATTAAAGCGCGCTGCAAGTCACCAGGGCTGTTCCATAGCCTGACGACGGCGCCAAAACGGACCGTCGAATCGGCGCTCCGCTCGAAATAGAGCAAGGCGCTGGGCTCGATAGCGCTCGAAGCCCCGGGGCTTACATCGACCACGATATCCAAACCACATCGGCCCAAAGATCCTCACCATGCACAAAAGCCTTCAAGACCTCGAAGACGAAGCCCTCAAGCTGCCCGCCGTAGCGAGAGGAGAGCTCGCAGCGAAGCTACTCGACAGTCTCGAATCTACCGATGCCGAGGCCGAGCAGCAGTGGATCGCCGAAGCAGAACGGCGAGCAGCAGACGTCCGAAGCGGTAGGGTCGAAGCTGAGCCCATTCGCCAGGCTCTTGCCCGCATCCGTGCCACGCTCGGATGATGGAAGCCGAGAGTCATCCTGTGGCCTCAAGCGAGCCGGCCTGACGACGGCGCCAGAACGGACCGTCGAATCGACGCTCCGCTCGGTAGAGAGCGCGGCGCTGGGCTCGATAGCGCTCAAAGCCCCGGGCAAAGGTGTTTCCGTAGTCTTGGAGAGCCACCGTGTCACCGTCGAGCCGGTGGACGAGGGCCAGGGCGGCTTGGCGGCCGGTCCACAGGGCGGCGGTGAGGCCGTGGGACTACAGTGGGTCGAAGGCTCCGGCCGCGTCGCCGATGGCGGCCCAGCCTGGACCGACCACCGCGTCGTTGAGGCGTGTGCCGGCGTCGACGGCTGCCGGCACGGCGAGCTCGGAGCGGTCGAGGGCGAAGCCGGCGGTTTCGACCCGCTTTCGCGTGTAGACGCTCGTGTTCAAGGCTTTGCGAAAGGCCACGGTACGCCTCGGCTGATCAGAGCCCGGCGGGCCCAGCAGATCGCCGTCGGTGAACCAGAGGACCACTAGGCGACCGTCGGGACGCAGGGCTGAGTAGAGCCAGCCGCCGGGCATGGCTTCGACCATGGGGCCGGCGGTGGGCTCGACCTCGGGATCCACTTGCTCGAAGACGTCGTAGACGGCGATTTGCCGGTCGAGGCGTCGGCGGGACGTCAGATGGCGGGCGACGGCGGCCCTGCGTCCGCTGGCGTCGAGAACAAAGGACGCTCGGACTTGGCTGCCGTCGCCTAGGGTCAAACAGATTCCGCCTTGGTCTTGGTCCGCTCGGGCATGTTGGACGGTGGCGTCCCGGAAACGAAAGCGGCAATGATCGCGGCCCCTTCTGTGCAGCCACGCGTCGAAACGTCCGCGATCGATGGACCATCCCACCGCATGGGGATCCATCAGCGTGTTGCGCTCCTGGAGCAGCGGGCTGCCCCAGGCCGAGTAAGAGGCATGGGTTTCGAGGTGACCCTCCGCTCGGAAGGATGCTTCGAGACCGATTTCTTGGAGCAGCGCTCCAGGGCCGCGCGAGTCAGCGCCTCGCCTTGGTGCTCGAGGGGCAGATCCTCGATGCGGGTGACGGGATCCTCCGGCGGCACGCTGAAATCGTCGACGAACTCACCGTCTCGCCACTTGGTCAGCGCCTCGTGCTGCAATTTCGGCATCAAGAACCAATCCGCCGAGCTGTAATCGTAATTGGCCCCGGACGGGCTCGCCTCGGCTACTCAGATTGTGCTTGCGTTGCTCGGTCATTTGACACCGCTCCCCGCTGGATCAAACTCTCGTCGAGCTCGGCTGGTCGCGGGCTTCTCCACGACGATCTTGTAGGTGATTTCGCCGCCGAAACCGGGGTCCTGAGCCGGGTTGCTTGGAGATCTATTCTTCCAGGGTCCAAGCCGACACATCACCGGATTCGAAGCCGTCGACGAAGATCTGGCCTTCGGCGGAGACGCAAACGATCGACAAACCGTCCTGCCCGAACGGTGACGGCATATGCCCGCATGCCGTTGAGTGATTGAACACCAGGTCCACTGGGGTGGCGCTGGTGTTGAGAGTGGTCGCAATGTTTTGAGCAGCGGTGTCGATCACATGGAAGTCGCCGTTGGACGTGGCAACGTAGAGTCGCTTCGCGTCTGTGGATACATCCAACCCGGTGGGAATAGCGATGCTATCGCCTTGGGGCAGGACGACGGTGCCGACCAAGCTGCGACTTGCGGTGTCCACGATCGAGACCGTGCCGCCGGAGTAGTTGCCCACATAAAGCTCCGTGCCCGTTGGATTGAGGGCCAGCTTGATGGGAGCGTCGCCCACGGGAACGGTGTCGACCAGGCTCCATTGATCATCGATTTTGGAAACGATCGAAACGGAATTACCGTCTCGATTGCTGACATAGAGGGTTTCGGAGTCCCGCGCGAACACGGCTCGGGTCGGAAAATTTCCCACCTGGACCCGGTCGATTTCCGTCCAGGTGGTGGTATCGATGATCGAGACGTTGTTGCTGAAGCTGCCGCAGGTGACCAAAGTGGAGCCGTCGGGGCTCAGCGTCATACCGCTCGACCAGTCGAAGGAAAATGTGATGCCACCCATATTGCCCGTAAGGATTCGGGGCCCTTCGACGCTCAGTGTTTGTAGATGGATCCTCCAAACCCCGTCACCGTCGGCGACCACAGGAATATAGGCGTATTGTCCATCTGGTGAAATCGCCACCTGACTACCGCGTCGCGAAATGTCGACGTGGGTCGCCGTCGCCGTGGCCAGATCGATGACGCTGGCAAAAGATGAATCCAGATTGGCGACCACAGCGGTCGATCCGTCGGGGGTGATCGCGACACCTCCCGGACGCAGACCCACGGGAACGACGCCCTCAACCACGCCGTTCTCGAGATCCATGATGGTCGCGTTTCGGCTGTGATTGTTGATCACCACGGCCAGTGAGCCGTCCCGGGAGATCGCGACGCCCCGGGCTCTATCCCCCTCCGGCTGTGGCCCCGTGGGTACCTCACCTTCCAGGAAACCCATCTCGCCGTCGATATTGATGGTCTCGGTGTGCTCCTTAAGGATGGAATGCGCGGTGGCTGACCGAGGGCCGACGGGAGAGACCGCGAGCTCGTCGGGAGTTGTGGTCGAAACCAAGCCGGTGATCAAGGCGTCCGTCGTAAAATCCAACAGGCTGCTTTGGTAATTACCTATCGCGCAGTAATCACCGTCGAAATTCGTCAGCAAAGCCTCGACAGCGCCCGTATGTAGATCTTCGGAAACGGTTTCGTTTTCAAGATCGACCACCCTCACATGGTTGAGCGAGGAGACGACGGCCTTCGTTTTCTCGTTGTTGATCGCGATGCGGGGCGAGATGCCGGAGCTCCCGCCGACCGGGATGCTCTTGAAAATCGTCTGGGTGACCGTATCGATCACGGACACATGAGATTCGGAGGAGCTGTGGGAGACCACCGCAGTTTTGCCGTCGGAGCTCAGATCGATCATTCTGGGGTCGGGCTCGGAGTCGACGGCGGTGGTCGCGCCTGAATCTATGTCGATGAACAGGATCTGATCGTCGAATCGGGCTGGAAAAATCACCGTATTGCCAGGGGTGATCTTGTAATCGGTGAAATCAACATCGAAGCCGAAAGCTCCGAACGAGAGACTCTGCACGAAACCAGCCGCCGGCAGCCGTTTGGTCTCGATCGCCGACGCGATGTTGAGGATCGAGAGATCGCCGTCGATGGTATTGCCGACCACCGCCAGACTATCGTCCGGCGTGATTCGCACCACACCGGGTTGATCTCCCACCGCGACGACAGCCACCTCCGCGCCGAGTGTCAGGTCCACGATGGAGGCCGTGTCCTCGTAGAGGTTGGCGGTCACGGCGTAAACGCCGTCAGCAGTGAGCGCCAACGAGTTGGGCGAGCCACTCAAGGGAATCGTTTGAGCTACGTTACGGGTTTCGGCGTCGAAAACCACGAGATTCTGGCTGTCCCGATGCGAGATCACGAAGGTAGATCCATCGGCGCTGAAAGCAATTTCCGTGGGGCCGTCACCGTCCGGCGGCATGTTGACCGAAATGAAATCGAGGTCCAAGAGAATGTCTCCGCCCGCGACGGCGGAGCCCGGCTCGAGGGCCTTGGGCTCGGTCGGAGCCAGGGCGGTCGCTTTGGAAACTCGGATGAGCCTTTGCTCTTTGACCTCGTCCATGTCGGGGGAGGCTTGGAATTGGGTAACCACGGAAGGGTTTACAGAGGGGTTCAGAGCGGCCGGCGCGACGCGGGGCTGCGCATGCGCCGTACCCTGGGTGGCCAGGGCCGTCAAGGCAAGGGTCAGGACTGTGGGGAAAGCTGCGATTCGATTATGTTTCATACTGTTTTTGATTGTATGGATTGTATGAGCTCTCATGTCGTTCCTCCCATCACGAGATGGTGAAGGCCCTCTACTACCACGCGTCCAGCATGGACGGCATGGTCCGCTCGTCGGCCCCAGGGCACGGACGCCACCTGCGCAAAAAAGGCTCCTTCGTGAGCTTTTCCTCTCGGGGAGCGATACTTTACCATCGCTCTTCCGACCATTTTATCTGCTTAAACCGGCCGATTTGACAAGTTGTCGTGTCCTGGCAACAATTGCTCATCCGGAGATCGCAGCCCGCAATACCTGAAATTGGCCTCAGAAACCGCGGCTCGTCTCTGTCCACTGCTCCCCAAGGAGGCGCGATGAAGAAAAGAAACTTGCCCGACGAGGTCGTGCGAAAGACCGTGGATGTGCTCGATGAGGTGGAGGAAGCGGTCCTCCAGGTGAAGACTCAGCTCAAAGCCGGTGGCCGTATCTGTGATGCAGGCACCTGCCCCCAGGCGCCTTATGGAAACGGCACGGACTGAGCCGGTCCTCGACACACATTGCATTGCGATAAAACGTGGGATCCGACCTTGAATCCCGCGTTTTCTTTTTGAGGAGCTCCAAGTGCCGGAAGCTGTCCACGATCCCAAATACCACCGTTCCACCTATGCCGTTTGGGAGCTGACCCTACGCTGCAACCTCGGCTGCATCCACTGCGGCTCGCGGGCCGGAAATTCCCGCTCGGACGAGCTCAGTCTGGCCGAGGCCCTCGACTTGGTAGCCCAGCTGGCCGAAGTGGGAGTCCGTGAGGTCTCGTTGATCGGAGGCGAAGCCTTTCTGCGCTCCGATTGGCTCGAGGTGGCCCGAGAGATTCGTCGTCAAGGTATGCGTTTGACCATGACCACGGGCGGATTCGGCCTCGGAGCCAAGCTGGCCGCGGAAATGGCCGACGTCGGCTTCTCCAGGGTCAGTGTTTCGATCGACGGGCTGAAAGATACCCATGACTATCTTCGGGGTCGACCGGGCTCTTGGGATTGGTGCTTCCAAGCTCTGAAGGCCCTGCAGGATGTCGGCATCGAAGCGTCCACCAACACTCAGCTCAACCGGTTGACCGCGCCCGAGCTGCCGCTTCTCTACGAAGCGATTCGCGAAGCCGGAGTCCTCGTCTGGCAAGTCCAGAATACGGTCCCGATGGGCAACGCCGCGGATCGTCCAGAGATCCTCTTCCAACCCAAAGATCTGCTGGATGTCCACCCTCTACTGCACTACATCATGCAGCGGGGGCTCGACGAGGGGCTACGGATGGCACCGGGCAACAACATAGGATATTTCGGACCCTATGAGCGCCGCTTCCGCCAGCGACGCAACACTCCCAACCCGGGTACAGCTTTCTGGGTGGGAGATCCCGGCGGGGTGCTTTCGCTGGGCATCGAGTCGGACGGCACGATCAAGGCCGACCCGTCTTTGCCCACCGATGATTACGCGGGCGGAAACATCCGCGAAAAATCTCTCCGCGAGATCATCTACGAATCCGACCGGCTCACCTTCAACGACGACGGCGGAGTCGATCATTTATGGGGATTCTGCAAAACCTGTGAATTTGCCGAAGTGTGCCGGGGCGGCGAGACATGGACCTCCCACGTATTTTTCGATCGTCGAGGCAACAACCCCCTCTGCCATCATCGCTCCCTCTTCCACGCCGCCCAAGGTCTCCAAGAGAGCCTCCAATTGGCCGAGCGGGCCGCCGGCATTCCATTCGACAACGGTGTTTTCGACATCTCCGTCCGACCGTCAGACGAGAAACTAGGCGAGCCGTTTTCGATCGACCAAGTCAGCTGGCCCGACGGCTGGCTCACCGCGGATCCTGAGCTACCCCGGAAACTCATGGCTGAACGGGATCTCACCATCGAGGTCTGGCGTAAAACCCGCCTGCCTGAGCAAGCCCTAACAAGGGAAAACCACCCTTAGTTAGGCCTAGTTAGGCCGGCCCGGTACCCCTTACTTCAGCACTGAATCGCCTTTGCCCTCCATCTCGAGAATCAATCTTCCAAAGATCAGCCCAGGCAGCTCCCTGGGCACAATTCGGTGCTTTTGTGCGAGGAGACGGACGAGCCGAGTCGTTCGTCCGCCGAAATCGTTTGTGAAGAAACTCGTTCACTGAAGGTCGCCCACTAACTGCCACGACTTGTTCGCTGAGCCCCACCTCACGGAAACGGGCAGCACGGTTCGGTCCACCTAGATGGTCTACCTCGACCAGAAATTTCGCGTTATGGTGAACGCAGCTTCAAACACTAGGTGAAGACGCTCCGCGGACGGAATCCGGCGCCGAAGCCGACCGAGATGCTATGAGCCCAGTCGTGCCCGTGCCCAGGCGTGCTCGACCGCACCTCAATGACCCTTGAAAGGATTTTCAATGCCCAATCTGAGACATCGTTCGACTCCGAAGGATCTACCGGGATCTTGGAAATCTCCGGCATTCATCGTCCTTTGCCTGGTCACGGCTCAGGTCACCGCCTGTGCCCACAGCCCGTCGGTAAAATCCGAAGGAGAGGAGCTCTCGGCATCAGCGGCTGCAGCGCCCAGCGAGGTCGCCCGACACAAAGCGTCCACAAGCCCCACGGCAACCCATGAGCGCCACGCCGGCGAGCATCACCATGGTGTGGAAGCGGGGGAAATCGAGCATGGTTACGATGCTCTACGACGGAAGTACACCCACCACGATCACCCAGAGCACAACGACGATTTGGAAGGCGACGACCATTCACTCCATGTGCCGACGGTCAGCTGCAAGCTGCACGACTACGAAGACGAAAGTCCTCCGGCATTGGAAGGTGGCGCTTGGGAGGGCGTTTTCCCCGCCGAAGGCAGCTCCGCGGTTCACAATATTTTAGGTATGCAGACGGTCCATGTGGTGATGCTGCCGAGCGGCAAGCTGCTGCTGATCAGCGGGAGCAGCTGGCGCAATCGCAACGGCATTCAATATTTCCCCAAATACGAAGATCCGGAAACCCCGGCAGGGCTTTTTATTCGAGAGGAAGATCCATTCCGAAACGAAAAACTCGATGAATATTACGAGCTGGTCAATAATGCGGCGATCTACGACCCGGTGGACAATACTTTCTATCGGGTCAACGTGCCCAACCCCGAGCCCGATCCCCACGTGCCGGATCATTTTGCACCCAACGACTTTTTTTGTACCGGCCATCAGCATCTGCCCAACGGCAACGTGCTGTTCACCGGCGGCACGCAGTATTACAGCCCTTATCGAACCGGAAATAATACTTCTTATATCTTCAATTGGCGGACCGAGCTGGAAATGGATTGGAAACATATTGATTGGAGACGGCGCCCCGTTTCCAACGACGGGTCCCCTTGGATCTTTTCCGGTTTCATGAAACGGGGCCGGTGGTATCCGAGCCTGGTCCCTCTCTTGGATGGACGTTTGGCGATCTTCAGCGGTTACGTGGGGTTCGACGAGGGCTTCCCACCCATGTACACATTCGAGATCAACAGCTGGATCGAGGTCTTCGACCCCGACAAATTCGATCCCGGCAATTTGGACCTGGCCTGGAAAGCTGTGGACGCCGCCGGCGCTCCCGACGGACCGTTTACCCACGAGATCAATCCCGATTTCAAACCCACCCCGGGTGTCGCCTGCCCGGAACGGTGCCTGGAGTCCAATAAATACGACGCCTTTAAGCTCTATCCTCAGAATTATTTGCAGCCGGACGGACGGATCTATCTGACCCGAGAGGGCGATTGGGTCAGTCTGCGGACCTGCGACGCCGCCTTCATGCGCAAGACCAAGGCGACCTATTTCATGTCCTTGGAGGAACAGAACGGGGACTTGAAATTGGATTTCGATCGCGGTCCCGATCGACCTCAAGATGTGACGTCTTACGGCACCACCTTCCGGGATCTGAAAACCGGGGAAATCTTCTTGCTCGGTGGTCAACCCAATTCACCGGGGACTTTGTATCCGCTCAACGCCGATCGCACGACCGACGACCCCAAGGAGATCAAAACCACTCATTTTGCAGGCGGCCTGGGATCGGCACAGCTCGAAACCTTCGTTCCCGATCACAGCACTGCCGGTGGCAGCTGGACTCTCGATCCGACCTTTTTGGGTGATCAGCCCCAAGACGTCCGAACCATGCACTACACGGTGGCGCTGCCGACCGGTCAAATCTTGGTGATCAACGGCGGCAACTACGATTTTTACGGACCGACCTTCCATCCGATCCTGTTGACCCCCGAGCACGATCCCGAGACCGGACACCGCACCGGATTTTCCAAGCAGTATATGCTCGACGCTCTGGAGCCTCGGCTCTACCATAATGCCGCCGTCTTGTTGCCCGACGGTAGGGTCTTCGTTTCCGGTGGCAATTCCGCCAGAGCCACCGTCACGCCGAGCACCGGCCCCATCGAGCCTTGGGAAGGCGAAGGGCAACCGCCACCCAACCTCGACAACGTCGAGCTGGACGTGTACTTCTTCGATGACGGACCGATGGGCAAAGGCTTGCCCGGTCAGCTGACCACTCCGACCGAGAATTGGACGGCCGAGATCTACTCACCGCCCTATCTGTTCATCGACGGTAAACGCCGCGCCAAGATCGACTCCCTCGAGCCTCTCGAAGAGGTAAGCTACACGCCGCATACGCAGATCGGCGGAAAACGGTACGACCTTTTCCACAGCGGCGTCAGCTATCACATGGCTCTTTCCGATTTGCCGTCCTGCGCACCGGAAAACGCGAAGCTGATGTTGATCAAGCTGCCCAGCGTCACCCACGGTTGGCAAACCGGCCAAGAGTACTATCAGCTCGATTTCGAGCCGGCTGTCGACGGCGTTCGCTTCACCACCCCCGATGCTCGAGCCAGTCTTTTACCGCCGGCCTTCTACATGCTTTTCTACACCGACTGCCGAGGCAAACCCTCGGAAGCCTGGATGGTCCGATTCGACGACCGAGCCACCGCTCCCTGAATCATAGGGTCTCAGGCGTTTTGATCCTCTTGTCGGTCCTCGGGCAAGCCACCACGGGTCATTCGCGCTCGGGAAGTCCTAGGGCCGCGTCGGTCACGAAAGAGCAGCGCGTCTTCGATCAGATAGACTTCGATCTACGGCTCCCTCAACAGCAAGCTCTTATCGGCGACAATAGATTGGGTGGTTCGGCATGCATCAGATCTTTCGCCCCCGTGTCCTCGTGGTGCTCCTATTCCTGTGGCACGCAGCCCGGCCTCTGGCCGCGAGCGATTGTTCTGCAACGGTTTCGAGTCCGGCAACACCGCGGGATGGGGGGAGGTCGTGGAGCACGAGCTCCGGATCACTCCACAGGCCGGAGGCACCTTCTTCGACCCGATCAACGGTCTCGCCGTGCGGGTACCTCCCGGAGCGGTCTCGGAAGAGATCCTCTTGCGTTTCTGGCGAGAGACCTGCCTCGATCCCACGGCGATCCTCGGGCTCATGCCGGAGGAGGGCCGGCAGCTCCGGATCTTCGAGCCCTACACCTTTGAGCCTTCGGGAATCCAATTCCTCAAACCGGTTTCCATCAGCCTACCGATCCCGGACGATCTGATCGGGGACTCGTTCTCGACCGTGGTCTTCACCTACGACGACAACTTCTCTACCTGGCTGAACGGGCTGGGGGAAGAGGGTGAGCACGTGCCGGCCATTTCCAACGCCGGCGAAGGCTTCGCCACTTTCGAAGTCATGGGCTTGCCTCCAGCTTCGCCGGAATTGGGTTCCATGGGCGTTGTCTCCGCTCCTTTGCCGGTGGGCACGACGTTCTCCTACTCCGGGTCGACAGCGATTCCGATCGAGGAGTGCATCTTCGGGGCACCCTGCCCACCGGGTCTCAACTTCTGTGACGAGAGTGTCTGCGATCTGAGCACCCTGACCTGGAGCTGCGAGCCGAGCGGCTACCCCGGGGAGTGCGACCTGGACGACTGCCGGGTCAGTACCTGCATCCCCACATCCACCTCCTGCATTCCTCTTGGCGACTCGTGCGATCTTCCCGGTTTCCAGTGCACGCAATGTGAGCCCTTCGGGAATGGCACGACCTATTTAAGCCTCTTCGAATGTGTGCCTTGCCCGTGCACCTCTCCCGCGCAATGCCCGGATACGGATTGTGCTTGCTCGGATGCCGGCATCTGCATCCCTGACCCGACCTTCATCGCTTCCCTGGCACCGGCAGACGTTCGCAGCCTCGGCACCGCCGGGCCTGGGATCTTCGCCGTGCCCGCGGGCGAGAGCATCGTCAGAGGTGAGGTACCTTTCAATCTGTCGCTGCCCGTGGGAACGGCCTTCTCCATCCGGGTGCTCGACCAGGACTCGGCGCCTGTGTTTCGCTGTGCCGGCAGAATCGAGCGGGAATTCTCGGAAGACGACCTCGCCGACCTGACCGTCGCCGAGCGGACTCCGAAGGGCAACGCGTGCAATTGGGACACCGGGCTTACGGCCTACAGCTACGGTCGCCTCTACGGTCCGAAAACATCCGGTCGGCGGGGAAAGATGTCGGTGCACCTGGACGCCCTGACCCCGGACGGCCGCACCCTCACCAGCAAGCTGCTGCTGCACGTGGGCGACCTCCACCTCTTCGAGACGATCGACCTAAGCCGCCTCTCCGGGCTGGGGGTGGTGTTCGAGCAGGCCCCGGCTGACGGCGTGTTGATCATCGATCGCATCTCGCTACGGCGCAGGCCGTTCCGGTCCGGTTCCGAACACTCGATCCCGCAATGACCTTCGGGAGAAACGCTCCCCCTCACCGACATGAGATCCACCCGAGGATCCGTGGCGGCAGGCTGTGAATCGCGAGCCCCAGCAGCCCCTGGGCCGAGTGCCTGGGCCGTGCTCGCCGCCACTGTGCTCCTGGCCATGACGAGCTTGGTCGGCGGTTTTCTCCATACCGCCTGGCGGCTGTCCCTCGACGAGCCGGTGAGCGCCGCCTTCTCCGGGCTCCTCACCCTCATGACCCTGGTCGCGGCGCCGGCGGTGGGCGAGCTTCTCGTTCTGTGCCTGCGTGGGCTACTTCCTGTCGCCTCCCCTGAAAGCGCCCCTGCACTTTCCGATCCCGGCGAGCTGCCGACGGTCTGTGTCCTGCTACCGATTCGCAACGAGCCTGCCGAGGTGGTCGAGCGCAGCATCGTGGCTGCCTGTGGTTTGGACTATCCCAGCGGTCGGCTCTCCATCCTGGTGGTGGACAATAGCGACCTTGAGGACGATGGGTCTGTTCTTCCCTCCAACCTGGTCGTCTTACGCGAGCGACTCGCACACCATCCGTCAGTCCGCCGCTTCGAGCGCCGACAGGGTCCCGCGGCGCTCAGGACCCTCTTCCGCAACAGTCTCGAGGGCTTCAAGGCCGGCAATCTGAACCTCGGCTACGGCATCACCGATGCCGAGTACGTGCTGCAGCTCGACGCCGACTCGGTGGTCCGACCCGAGACCCTGCGATCGGTCATGCCGCGATTCGCTGCTCCGGCAGATCGAGATCGGCCTCGGCGGTGATCGTCGTCACCACCTTTCTGCTGCCTCTGGTTCTCCTTTGGGGTCACCTCCGTGCTCCGCGGCTGGTTCGACATAGTCCACCTGCACTGGGAATACCGCGTGATCGGGGCTCCCGGCGATCAGCGGTTCATCGACGTGCTGCGCAAGGCCCTGGAGGCGTCGGGCTACCAGGTCGTCTACATCGACACCGAGGTCCGACAAACTCCGTTCGGCGCCGTGCGAGAGCCATCCTACGGCGAAATTCTGGTTCATCCTCGACTGCTACGTTCCGAACCCTCTCCGTCGACGTCCGCCGTCGCCGCCCCACCCCAAAGACATCGAGCTTCCGCGCGCTCTCTCGATTGAATCTCGAGGCGGGCCGTCGGCTCGGCCCGGGGTGACCTCAGGGACAGGTGTTCCAGCGCGCGGTGGCGGGCGCCTTGACGTCAGCGGCGTGCAGCACATCTTTGAGGCGGATCCTGGGATCGTTCCTTCATTCAGCTTCTTGCTCCAGCACAGTCTCTAACGCCGCAACATCCAGCTCGTCCTGCGGTCGACCCGCCAGACGCTTGCTAAGGATCAAATCCTCGAGGCCGAGCACCGAAATAGGCACGTCACCGTAAGTGGAGGGGGCCGAACGCATCAACGCGGCTTCAAAATCTAAACCCTTCATCAGGGTGATGATGTCGATTCGGTTAGGCTCGACGCCGATCTGAAAAATCGTACCCGGCGTTGCCAGATCTCGCACTCTGAGATCGTGGAGGGGTGCTCCGAAATCCGCTAGGGCCCGATGCACCCGCAACGCGTTCTCGGGAGTTGGCTCGGCCCAAAGGTCGAGATCCTTCGTATAACGTGGCGCAGCGTGGAAGATCACCGCATGGGCGCCGACTACGAGGAAGCGCGCCTCATGGGCGGATAACTCGGACAACAGATCTCTGAAGTCTTGGTTGATGCCCATCACCACCTCGGATTGCAGACACCTCGCTGACCATCTCCCAGGCGGCTGCGAAGCGGCCCTCGGCGCCCACGCGCCGCCAGAATTCGTGATCGAAACGGCCATCGTCTTCTTGACCGGGTCTCAGGACCCGGCTCATCACGACTCGGCGACGGGGAGAGGATGTTCGGTCCATGTGTTGATTCTAACAGGCGTGGCAGCCCACCGGGTATTCGACGCCGACAAGCCCACCCGCGGGGTTGTCCCGGGCTCTGCAAACACCGTGCAATGGATCGCGGACGGTATGGAGGACACCCATCTCCACCCCGCCGTGGTATTCGACCGCGGCGGGGCCAGCCGGGGCCCTGCCGGCAGGCTCAAACGAAATCGAGGCTCGACTTACGGGCCTTCAGCGGCGGCGGGCGTCTTGATTTCATAGGCGTACAGCATCGCGTGGAGGATGCAGAGCACACCGTCTCCCCTATTCCAAGCAGATAATTCTAATGAGAGCCTATTCGAATCGCTGCTCGTCCTTCTTACTCATATCAGCCTCGAGCTCCTTCGCGTGACGAATATCATTCTTCAAATGCGGCAGCTTAGATTTAACCGCCTCCTGAACCTCTAGCGATGAATGCTCCAGAAGCTCGGCAAAGGCTCGGTAGCGCTGCTCAAGCACCTCTACAATTGGAACCTGAACTGAAGAAGCAAATGCAGCTGCCATAATTTCAATGATTTCGCCTTTCTCTTCGGCAACTTCGAGGAGAGCTCTAATGTGAGCACTCAGCTGAATCTCTTCAGGTTGGTTTGGAGATCGAGAGTAAACGGACACCATGGAAGCGATTCTCCGGATACGTTTTTGATCTCCGTCGCACCACCTCACCAATCGACCCGCTGATACGAAGTTAAATGGAAAGTCCTGCTTAAACCAATAGTACCAGCTTCTCAGCAGACTTCTCCCTTCACTGGTTTCGAAGATTTGATCCAGAACAACTTCCGGGAAATTCAAGAGTAGAGCTCTAAAGATATACTTCGAATTGATGTCTCCGACTGCCGATTCGGCACGCTTACAGAGACAATCCAAGATGCTTTGAATCTCATCAAGAGGAGCAGATTCGGCCAGACATTTGTCGACTACCTCTTTAACCCTGGACTGTGCGAATGGCCTTTCCCGTTCCATCAGGAGCAGCTGGCGAATGTACTTTCTCCCCGCAGATCGCAGAGCCTCGCTCGGCACATATTCACTTGTCTCACCAACACCAACGGAGATGCGCATACCAAGCAACTCAAACACAACTCTGAGCCCATTCTTTTGAACAGAAATCGCCGAAAGCAGCCCTTCAAATTCTTTATCAGAGATAGACTCATCTAAATGACAAGCAAGCTTTCTAAATTGCAGGGCATCGAGATCACCGGCTTGAGCGACTTCAAGGAGCTTCTTTAGCACCCAAGAGCTCAATGGACAGGCGGTCAAAAGATTGACAGAATGCTGTTTAAGCTCTGGAATTCTGAGAGCTCTATCTTGAATTTTTTGAGCGAGGTTTGAATCTTCCCTATGTACAGCTGCAATAAAGCCACAGAACAACTGAGCTCCGGCCACCTCAAAATTTCCTTCTTGCAACAATTCGACTAGAGAATCAAAGAGCTCGTCAGCATTGGAGCTCCCCTCCGCCAGCCCTTCACCGAAAAACCAGAGTGAATCGACATTCTCTTTCCACAGCCTTGGAGCAAGCTTCTGAAGACGCTTCGGCTTGGCGGCCGCCAACTCCCCCAACTCGGTAGCCTTTCGGCGAATTTCCTTCAACTGTACATCCCACCCCTTACCTTTAGCGTACATATGTCTCGACGAAGGCGTGAGCACGTACGCTTCCATCTCGGCATAGAAGCCCGAGGGGGCAACCAATTCTCTAAGGGCTTTGAGCCTTGCGAGCATCTCTGGAGAGTGCCCTTCGCCGTCGCGTTGCTCCGGCTCTTCGATTGATCGTTCCTCTGTCTCTTTGATTGAAATCCATATGGCCGGCCAGCCTCGAGCTCCGGTCTGCTCATTCACAATCTCTTCAAGAATCTCAAAGCAGTTCGCATCTAACCAAAGATTGCAGAAATGGGTAGCAAGGAGACCCTCCGCCCATATCCTGAATGTCTCGTTTTCTGACGCCAAGGCGGGTCTCAGAAGCTTCACGAAACCAACGTACCATTCCTGCCGGTCTTGAGAGGTCTTCGGCGTCCATCCAAAAGTTCTCCTACGAGCCCCGAAACTGGGAGTACCCGTCCCGGTCCAATCGGTCGTCTCAAATGCTGAATTCAACAACTCCTCAGCGATCTCTCGATGCCTCTGAGAACCAGAAACCAGTCGCTGGATGAACGCTTGGCGTCGAGCCGGCTCGGCTTGCGTCCCCGAGAAGTACAAAGAAAACAGTTGTCGCAGTTCTTGGACGACGCCATTCGCTCCCCCACCGGGCGCTTTGGGCTCAGAGAGCCTCAGAAGTAGCTCAGCAGTCTGTTCAAATCTCTCTTCTTCGTAGGTTAAATCGTGTAACAGGGACGTGAGTTGGTAGAAATTGACGTTTTCCTTCGAGGGAAACCTGGAATCTGTGATCGCTCTCTCTATCGCCGCCAAAACCCTATTCGGAAAAATAGGAGCAATATGACGAAGTACTGTCAAAAGACCCTCACTACAGGACAGAATGTCTTCAAGAGGTCCTCCAGAATCCATCCATGAGCCGGCCAGTCGATGAGCCGGTTCAAAGTCATGAAGATAGCCGAGCCTATGCGCACACGATTGGAACATCCGAAGGTTTTCAGGCTTAAGGATCTCGCGGTTAACTTCTTGTGTCGAAATACTCTCAAGAGCTCTTCGCGCGAGCCTATTGGCTAGCGCATGAGGCAACACAGCTCGCCAATCGTCTCGTTTCTGAACCAGGTGCCTCCGACTGAGCTCAGCTTGACTCCAGCTCAGGTCTCTACGTCTTAGTCCACTGAGACTCGCCAGAACACTCAACTCATCTGTATATTCTGTCTGAGCGATGTTGAAAGAGTAAACAAGAGACAGAACTTCAGCACTCTCTAGTAGGCGCTCTGACGGATCTCTCCTTTGGACGAACAAACGTCGAAAAAGGTCGTCATCTGAAAAGCTCGTCAGGGTCTCATCGACTTCCACCCGACCGGCTAAAGCGATCGCAATCCGAGCATTTCCGCCAGCAAATTCAGCGATCCTGTTAGCACTGACTGGCCCTAGGTCTCTAAATCGGTTCTGAACAAGTTGAGAAATCATAGATTCACTGGATGGCTCTATCTGAATGACCGCTGTCTCTTCCGGTTTGTCGTCTGAGATGTCGTATTCAATGGTCAACAATCTCAACTTTGTCGAACCTTGTGCAACCTGCCGTTGCATTTTGCGATGGACGTCAGGGGGACAATTATCCAAGACTACATAGGACGAAAAGCTCTTGGCGGCTAGGTAAGAGATCAGTTCTGAGGCTGATGGCGACAGGTCATCGCCAAGGTCCGCATAGACAACATCTGCAAAGGGCAAAGCACCTTTACCAATCTTTGATTCAAAAAGTGCCTGGACAAATCGGGTTTTGCCGACGCCTGAAAGGCCTATGATCCGAACTGTGCTGGCGGGGTTCCTCAATTTTTCCCGCGTCATCTCGATGCCGGCCACAAGAGGCATCGGTTCTTTAAGTCGGGAATTGAGGTCGGTCACACAAGGATGATCGTCCTGCAGGAACTCATCGTTTAGGTCCGCTGGCAAGTCTGTCCAGCGACCAAATGGCCTCCAACCGGACAGAGGCTTTCCCAAACACTGGCGAGCCCAAAGTGCAACTCCGGGGTGAAGCCTAAGCCATATACTCAACCGACTGCTGTCATAGAAATCGAGCTTCAAGCTCGCCTTATCAGGCACATCCTTTACTGCCTCTGCCATTCCTTCCAGGCGCCTTTCATGCATGGCTTCTGAACAACTATCGGCACCACTTACAATGATGTAAGCACCTTTCTGGGCTGCCAGATCAGCGATGACCGATTTTACTTTCCCTCCCTTCACCATCTCTTTAGAGCAAGCCTTTTCGGGCATACTGTTTTTCTTCACCTGAAATCCAGTATTAGGCTTCGGCACGAATCCGGGATTGGTAAGCTCTGGAGCATTCCGCACAGAAACATCGAGGCCTCCATCCGGGGCCTCTTGTGCACCTCCCCAGCTCACGCATACCGGTTGGATATCCTGTTGGATCAGCTCGGCTTCGCAGAGTCTGCCTACCAACTCTCGGAGGTCGGCATCATTGAGATCGGAAATATCTTTGGGTTCAAGCTCAAAAAACTGCATGTAGATTTGACTCTATTAACGGCCAGTTTCAGTTGAATCATCGCAACGCACCGTACACCGCCTCTGTCGTCAAAAGCTTAGCAAGCAAGTAGCTAGGCAACGAAGATTGGCTCGATTTCGGAGTTTGAGCCTAGTTGTCGCTGGGCACGTCGGAAGGGGGGTTGGAAGGAGAGGGGAAAGTGGCACAGTGATTCTGCAGCTGAAACGCCCCGCCGCGGTATTTCATCGCGGCGGGCTGGACCTCTGGCGGCTCAATCGGAATCGAGGCTCGCCTTACGGGCCTTCAGCGGCGGCGGACGCCTTGGCGTCAGCGGCGGGCGCCTTGATGTCATAGGCGTGCAGCACGTCGCCGTGGCGGATGTAGAGCACGCCGTCCTCGATCACCGGGTGGGCCCAATGGTGGCCTTCGCCGGCTTTCATCTTGAATTCACTGATCACCCGGAAGTCTTGGGGGTCGGGGTTGACCAACAGCACATCGCCGCTTTCCACGTAACCGTAAAGCAGGCCGTCGGCGTAAACCACCGCACCCTTGCCCAACCGTTTGAGGGTCGCTGAGATCTTGCCGGTGTCGAGATCCAGGGCGTACCAGGACTTCTTCGACGCCGCTCCGTAAATCACCCCGTCCACCAACACCGCGCCGCCGTGGTGGATGTCGAGCTCCGCTTCGCTCCACACCTCCTTCACCGACTTACCGTCGTCGGCCAGCTTGAAGGCTTTACCGCCTTGGTCGTAGCCGTGTGAGACGTAGATCATGTTGCCTTCGAAAACCGGCGAGGTGGAGTGGATGTCGTAGGTGGCCGGGAAGTCATGGGTCCAGACGACTTTGCCGCTTTCCGGATCGACTCCGACCAAACTCTTCTGCACGAGGGTGATGATCTGGCGTATCTTGCCGTTGTCGAAGATCATGGGCGCACAATAGGCGGAGACCTGCGATAGGCCCTGCGTGCGCCAGACGAGCTTGCCGGTAGTCTTATCCAGGGCGACCAAAGAAGCGTTCTTGCCGCCGGCGGTGAAGATCACCCGGTCGCCGTCGATCAGCGGTGACTCGGAAACGCCAAAGTAAATATTTTCACCGCCGTATTCCTTCAGCAGATCCTTCCGCCAAACGATGTTGCCGTCGGCGAGATTCAAGGCGACCGCATGGCCCATGGAGGTGTGGATGAACACCAGCTCACCGTCGGTCGATGGGGTCGTCCGGCTACCGGGGTAACCGTTGCCGCTGTGCTCCTTACCGAACGGAGTCTTCCACAGGAGCTTGCCCTGGAGGTCAAAGGCCAAGACGCTCCCCTGCTGCTCCACAGAGCCGGTGGTGATGATCTTGCCATCGGCAATCGCCAGGCTGGAGTAGCCCTCGCCCAATCCTTCAGCCGCCCACAACAGCTTCGGCCCATTCTCCGGCCACGATTTCGCAAGCCCTTGAGCGTCGAAGATGCCGTCGCGGTCCGGTCCTCGGAAGGTGGGGCTATCGGCAAAAGCACCGGGGGACGTTAGGACGAGTGAAAGGCAGAGGATTGAGGCGAAGAGAAAACGAGCTGGGCGCATGGTCGGCTCCCTGAGATTCGGTATAGGTGTGTAGAAGAACTTCCGAAACCTACTGCACACGGATACGACCATGGATATCGTTTTCTTGTAAAGCCTGTGCAAAAACCGAATTCGTAGGTCGAGCGACTTCAGTGATGCGAGCAGCCGGCCGCCCCCATGGTAGCAGGGGCGCTCAGGGCTGGCTGCAATGGGCAGAGCGCGAAGTTGTCGAGCTCGGCGGTCAAGGTGATTTCGGCGTCGTAAGACACCACGTCCAATCCGAGCCAAGGACTCGGCCCGAGATCCAAGGTGACGGAGCCTCCACCACCATCCCGGCTTCCGTGTGCAGCGGATCCAAGAGCTCGATGGTGTCGTGGTCCGCGGCCGCGGCCACCGCGTCCGCCACCATGGCATAGCTGCAACCGCCGGCACAAACGTCCAAGACCGCGGCCGTCGCATGGGTCGGTAGCAGGCAAAACATCAGGATCGTTACCGTCTGCTTCAACATGGTCATCCTCCTGTCGAGATTTCGAAGCCCTGGCTTGAAGCGTTCGTCCCAAGATAAGGACGAAGGTCTGCTAGGGCCACGTCCCTGCGCCTCCGCAAATCTTTCGCGGTCGAAAAGCATCAGGCCATCGTCAAACAAGGCTTACGACCATGCTCTATAGCCTCGCGAAGCAATGGCTCCAGGCCTTGGGCTAAGAGGTGAAAGATTGTGGTGATGTGCAGGTGCCTGTGCGTGACACGTTGCCGGAAGAAGGAGCATGACCTACCTAGAACACGTGGTGAAGGTCTGTGAGCCGGCTTCCAAGCGGGAGTCGAGGCAGTGCAAGCCGGTGATCTGCCTTGAGCCCCTCGGTTCGGCCTCACACCAGCGGTCATTTGCACCGCACGCCCCTTGCCGCTCTCACGAGTCGAGTCACGCCGGAGCTGGTCCATCTGAGACGACCGGGCGCTGAGATCCAGGCTCAGGACGTCATGTTGATCGGGATACGCGATCTCAATCGCTACGGCAAGAAGACCCTGAAACAGGCTCGGGAAATGGTATTGCGGGTCTTTTCAAAGTCCGACCTGGTCCCTTCTGCGCTCGTTTCACGCGTTCTAGGTATCGACCCCCGGTCTCTTGGGTCGATACCAGAGGGAAGATGATCAGCCGCCGTCAATGGCCGACCAAATTCTTCCTGGACAGATCCCAAGCCCTTCCGGAGCTCCGGAGGGGTCGGCCCAGACGGGCTCAGAATTGCCACCCACCCTAGTACCCGTCACGCCGACGAACACCCCGACCTCAATGGCTCCAGGCACGACGATCGATATGTCGAACCTGGCCAGCCAATGCCGAGCAGGAAGTGACGAAATTCCTTGACGCACTTGCGTCTGGATTGCCCGTCATTTCTGAGAGAGGAGGAATGCCGCTCCTGAAAGCCGACGGCGACATGAGTCACCGACGGCTTCAAGGGCCGGCCAACCAAGGGGGAACGTCATGTCCAGAAAGCCGTCCTATGTGCTCCGACGCGAAATCGCCGGCCTTTTCCTCACTCTCACCGTAGGGCGAGCTCGATGCCCCGGTTCTTCGGCTCTGAGCCGGCAGTCCCCATGCTGTAAACGCGGGTGTCCCACCCGCCAAGGCGCCACCCGGTTGGTCTCTCCCGTTGGGGTTTCGAGGACGACTTGGCTCGCCGTCCGTTGGAGTGCTGCTGGCGGGCTCCAGGTCCTGGTGGCACTACTTGTCGGAGCTCTCTGCTTAGACAATGTCGTGGCGGCCACCGACGTTCCCTTCACCACGGAACATACCATCGACGGTGCCTTCGCTGGCGCGTGGTCGGTGTATGCAGGAGACGTGGACGGGGACGGCGACACGGACGTGCTTGGTGCGGCTGCCTTGGACGATGAGATCACGTGGTGGGAGAACACGCTGGGCAACGGGACCATCTGGAGCAAGCACACCATCGACGACGCCTTCGCCTTCCCGAAGTCGGTTTATGCGGCAGATGTAGACGGCGACGGCGATCTCGATGTGCTCGGCGCGGCCGCAAATGACGATGCCATCACGTGGTGGGAGAACACGCTGGGCAACGGGACCATCTGGAGCAAGCACACCATCGACGACGCCTTCGACACTACAGCCTCGGTGCATGCTGCGGACGTGGACGGCGATGGCGACATCGACATACTCGGTGCGGCCGAAAGTGACCGTGAGATCACGTGGTGGGAGAACACTGAGGGAAACGGGACCATTTGGGACGAGCACACCATTAGCAACACCTTCGCCGGTGCACACTCGGTGTACGCAGCAGACGTAGACGGCGACGGCGACCTCGACGTGCTCGGCGCGGCCTGGATAGACAATGACATCACATGGTGGGAGAACACTGCGGGAGACGGGACCAACTGGAGCGAGCACCCCATCAATTCCGCTTTCATCAACGCGTTCTCTGTGTATGCAGCGGACGTAGACGACGATGGCGATCTCGACGTGCTCGGAGCGGCCGGCGACCGCGATATCACGTGGTGGGAGAACACTGCGGGGGACGGGACCAACTGGAGCGAGCACACTATCGATCCTGACTTCTCAGGTGCACACTCGGTGCATGCGGCGGACGTGGACGGTGACGGCGATCTCGACGTGCTCGGAGCGGCCTTCGTGATCGATGAAATCACATGGTGGGAGAACACATTGGGAGACGGGACCACCTGGAGCAAGCACACTGTCGACTCCAACTTCGCCAGCGCAAAATCGGTGTATGCGGCGGACATGGACGGTGACGGCGACTTCGACGTGCTCGGAGCGGCCGCAGATGACGGTGCCATCACCTGGTGGGAAAACAATATAAGTCCGGTCGACCTCGCCGTCTCCATGGACGGGCCGATCGACCCGGTGGTTGCTGGCTCCGAAGTGGGTAACCTGACCTACACAGTTACGCTGACCAACAACGGCCCCGAAGACGCCAGCGGTGTAGTGTTAGACGAAGATCTCACTCTGCCGACGGGAGTCGACATCGTCGAGGTGACCCCGAGCGCCCCGACAACCTTCGCCCACACGGTCTTTCCCGACGGCGTCTGGACGGTGGGCAGCCTGGAGGTCGGCGAAAGCGCGACCCTGGAGATAAGGCTCACGGTCGGCGCCTCGACGCCTACGAGTGCGATCAGCAACAAGGCGACTTTGGTCGCGATAACCGAGTGGGACACCTTGAGCATTAACAACTCAGCCACCGAGAGCACCTCGATCATCCAACAAGCAGATCTCGGAGTCACCAACACAAACGGCGTCGAGTCGGCGGTTCCCGGCGAGTCTTTGACCTACACGATCGTCGCTTCGAACACTGGTCCAAGCGACGATCCTGAGGCAGACCTCATCGACATCTTCCCACCGGACTTGGAATGTACGTTTACGAGCGTGGCGGCCGGCGATGCCACGGGTAATACGTCAACCTCGACAACGGGCGAGGTTCACCTCAACGAGACGCTGTCCCTGCCAGCGGGCAGCTCGGTGACCTACACCGTCGACTGCACGATCGACTCCGCCGCTACAGGAATACTTTTGAATGAGGCGACGATCACCCCTTCCGATTCCGTGAACGGCACGCCAGACAGCGTCACCGACGAGACGACTCTCGAACCCAAAGCGGACCTTTCGGTGAGCGTCACCGACGGCGTGACCTCGGCGACATTGGGGGGCTCGCTGACCTACACGATCGATGCGTCGAACCTCGGTCCCAGCGACGACCCTGCGGCGACGCTCACCGACACCTTCCCGGCCGAGCTCACGTGCAGCTACACGAGCCAGCCGACCGGCGGCTTGACGGGCAATACGGAGGGTTCGGGGAATCTCGCTGACGTGCTGTCGATGCCGGCGGGCAGCTCGGTGCGCTACATCGTCGATTGTGCGATCGACATTGACGCCTCAGGAACGCTGTCGAACACGGCGGAGATCAACACCTCGGTGACCGACCCCAATTCTGACAACGACAGCTCCACCGACGGCGATACCCGCCTTGTCGAGGGCACTCCCCTCGCGGTGGTCACCCCCAACGGCGGCGAGCTCTGGATTCAGTCCCAGGCCGACGAGCCGGCCAACGTCGAGCCGGTCAGTTGGACCATGCCTGAAAACGTCTGCCAGGTCGAGGTCGACCTGTTGTTCTCGGACGACGGCGGGCAGTCCTTTGAGTCCCTCCCGGTCGAACCTCCGAGCCCGGACTGGCCCAGGGTCTTCGGTCCCGGCGGGGACTGTCAGTCTCCCGGCGTGGAGACGACGAGCTTCGCTTACACCATGCCGGAAGCGCCGCCATCCGGCTCGGTCGGTTCGCTCTACAAGCTCATCGTCAAAGCCACCGACCGCGCCGGTAACACGAGTATCGACGAGAGCGACAGGCCGTTTTACATGGTCGAGCCCAACAACGCCTCGATCCGGACGTTGATCCTCTGGCACCCGGACCGCATGGAAGCTCTCGGCTTGGAGACCGAGGGACTCGGTGACGCCCTCACCAACTTCGCGGCCCATCCCGAGGTCCAGGGCCGTCTCGTCGACCTGAGCCTGGCTGCCGGCCTCATCGATCTTTACCGTGGATGGGACTGTGAACCGGACGAAGATGAGCCCTGCTCGAACTGTGGACCGGACGAAGATGAACCCTGCCCCGACGGGGTCACCGCCAATGATGTCCTCTTCAGCGATGCCGGCATCCACGGCTACCTGAACGATCAATGGCTCGCCAACTTCACCGGAGTGGAATTCCTCGTCCTGGTGGGCGACGACCGGGTGATTCCGTTTGCGCGTCTACCCGACCGGACCGCCGGAGCCACGGAGAATACCTACCCGGACGATCCCGATGGCGGCAGCAATGTCGACTTGACTCCCAACGGCACCACCGTCGGCAAGGCCCTAGCGGCGAACGACTACCTCTCCGACGATCCCCTGGCCACGCTCGGGACGTTCAGACCAGCCGATCTCGACGACGTCTTTCTTCCCGATCTGGCGGTCGGCCGACTGGTCGAAACACCTAGTGAGATCATCGCGTCGATCGCCACCTTCATCAACAAGGGAGGCACCCTCGACCTGACAGACCATGACCACAAGGTCCTGGTCAGCGCCTACGACTTTCTCATCGACTCGGGGACAAGGATCGGCAGCCGCTGGAACGCCACATTGGCGTCGGGCGTCGAGGCCGACACCCTGGTCGGCCAGGGCTGGGACTCGACAGATCTGGAAGGACTGCTCTGCCCCATGGGCAGCCCCTACGGCGTACTGAGCCTCAACGGTCACGCCACCCACTACGAGGTAGGCAAGCCGAGCGGCAACCCTTACGACATTCAGGGCCTCGACACCACTTCGCTGGCGGGCAGTTGCGATCTTTCCGGCAGCGTGGTCTACGCCGTCGGCTGTCACAGCGGCCTACCGGTGGCCGGGTCGGATGATCCTTTGGACCATCCGCTGGACCTACCGCAGGCGATGCTGGGTGCCGGAGCCATGGCCTTCCTCGGCAACACCGGCTACGGCTGGGGCCTCCGGCACGGTGTCGGCTATAGCGAACGTCTGGTGGAGATCTTCACCGAGGAGCTCACCACCGGCAACACGGTGGTGCTCGGCGACGCGATGCGGAGAGCGAAATTACGCTATTTCATGGAGTCGTTCCATTTCGACGCCTACGACGAAAAAGTCTCCATGCAGTGGACGTTCTACGGCTTTCCGATGTACGCCTTGCAGACCGGTGCTGCCGACGACGCGCAAGCGAGCGCGCCGCGACTTTTCGAGGATCCGCCGCGGCGTCTCGAGGATCTTCCGACCCGCGAGAGCTTCGGTCCGGTGAAGCTGACGCGAAAATCGCTGGATTCGACCTCGGTCGCCAAGGCACTCCCAGAATTTATGACGCGTGTCACCCTGGGCTTTGACCTCAGCGCCGACGGCGTCTACAAGCTCTTCAATGCAGCCGGTCAGGAGGTTCCGTCGAAGGAGCACGAGCACTACGACTACTGCGATGCCACGGCAGCGGATCCGGATCCGAGCGACGACATTCCCCAAGGCTGCTATTACACGCTCAACTATGTGTCGAGCGGCGAGCTGCACACGGTATCCGGCGAGCTGCACACGGGATCTACGGACCGTCCGCTACAACCGATGCTCGTCTACGACTCGCGTCTTTCCGGCACCAGCTTTCACGGCTTCCTGTGGATGGGCGGGACATACCTTGAGCAGGAGAACTGGGTGCCGCTTTTCGCCGAGCTGCAATCGAATATTGACGGAGATTTCTCGAACCACGGTTCCCTGCCCCAGAACCCGAAAGGCAACGGGAGCGGAAAGAGGCGGGGTCCGACCGGTACCTGCGAGTCGAGCGATCTCGAGCTCACGAGCCTCGTGCTCGAGGCCGGCGAAGTCTTGAGAAGCTCCGCCGAAACGTCGGGGCCGCACGACCTCCAACGCCGCTACGAAACCATTAACTTGGAGACCTTCTACTTCAACAATACCGACGTGCCTGGCGAGAACTGCGACCGCGAAGGGCCGGAGATCCTTTCGGCAACGTACCAAGCGGCGGGAACCGAGATCGGCTGGCAAGTCGAGGCGAAAGACACGGCCGGAGTCTGGCGGGTCGTGGTGGTGTGGAACGACGGCACGCGCGACGCCGACAACCGGGGTCGTTGGCAGCCGCTGGAGCTCGAGAAGGTCGAGGAGGTCGAGGTGGGCGAGGAGGTGGTCAGCATCTGGAAGGGCTCGCCTCTTGTCGTGGAATCGTCACAGATCACCTACTTCGTCCAAGCGGTGGACAACAAGGGCAACGTATCGTTACCCATCGCCTCGCAGGCCGTCTTGCCGGCGAGCGGCGTGCCCCTCGACCTCCCTGAGGTGGTGCGCGTGGACCTCGCGGAAGGCTATGCGGACCTCAGCGTCGACGTGATGGCGACGCCGAACCCGGTGGCGGAATCGCAAACGTTGACCTTTACGATCCCGGTGACCAACGGCGGTCCGGATCCGGCGGCCGGCGTCAAGGTTTCCGCCGACCTGCCACCGGGCCTGGCCAACGTCGGCACCGGCACCGGCAGCGGATGGAGCTGTACCGTCGACGGCGACGACAGCGACGTTGGTGACGGCGGTGGCTGCGGCGACGGCGGCGACGGGGCAGCGGGTAGCCTGACGTGTACACGCAGCGTCTTGGAGGTTGACGGCAGCGCGCCACTCACCGTCTTTGCAACCGCCCCACCGTCAGCTGCCGAGCTTGACTTCACGGTGACGGCGTGCAGCTTAACCTCAGACCCCGTCTCGGCCAACGACGTGGCCGAGGTCACGGTCACGGT
>CBDUGP010000108.1:0-30763 GCA_965366625.1 uncultured bacterium | reverse complement strand
GCCCCTTCGGGGCAGCCCGGAAGCTGAAATGCAGGGCCGTCCCGCAGGGACAAGGCATATGTAGCCTCGGAATTTATTCCGTGGCCTGGCGGCGAACACCCTCATATCTTGGCGGCATTCGTCTCTTTCACGGCCCCTTCCCTAGCTAGGGTTTCCACTCAGCAAAGGCGGTCGGTCAGCCGGCTTCAACGATCGATCGCAGCTCGGGAAATTCACGGGTGACGGTCGAGAGCCATCGATCGATGGCGGTGCCGTGTAGAAAACCCGAAGCACCGTGCCAAGTCTGGGCCAGACCCGCCAACCGGTAGTCACCGTTTCCGTCTCGACGCCACATGCCACCGCCTGAGAGCCCGGTCGGTTGGAATTGGGGCGGGAGGTCGCACTGACGCCAAGCCTGAACGATCTCGCCACGCCGACCAGGAACCGACGCAAGCCCTGAGATCAAGGCCCCGTGGAACTCGAAGTCGGTACTGTTGAGGCATTTCGGATCGATCCCGGAAGCTGGAAAACCGTGGGTCAGCAGGTGTCGGCAAGACTCCGGACGGGCCTCGGAGCTGGGTTTGTGCCCACGGACCGGTTTGTGCTCACGGACCGGCTTGTGCCCACGGACCGAGCCAGAGATTCCACTGTCTAGGTGCTCCAGCTCCAAAAACGCGACCCCGCGACGTTCCACATCCCGTGGACACAGCTCGACCCACCCCACGTCATCACGGGCGCGACCGATTCCCAAACCCAGGGAACGAATGGGATCGGACTGATATCGACCTCGGGGGATCGTGCGCAAATGGCTCAGATGGCGCAAATTATGGCCTGCGGTCGCGAGCAAGAATCGCTGCCCCACACGGATGCAAGTGGCGCTGCCCAGCCAAATACCGCCGCGATGGTCGTAGACCACCAAAGCGGCGGAGACGTTGAGCACGCGCTCTACCACGGCTATTCCAAACCCGTGGGAAAGCGACCGGCGCCCCATTGACCGTTTTCGATGTCTTGCCAAACCACCGACAACGTGGGCTCGTGGACCTCCAACGTCGCGAGAAAAGCTGGATCGTCGGGTCGCCACATGAATTCGGCCACCCTCGGCGGCTCGCCGGCACCGCCCGACGCAACGGCGACTCGCAAAGTTCTAGGGGGACGCACACCGGGCATGGACTCCAGCCGCAATCTCAGCACCCCGGCCACCAATTCGAGTGGCTCAATCCTTAGAATTCCGTCCAAACCGGCTCCGGGTTGCATCGCCCCTTCGACCAACAGCCTGCGTGCCATCGCACGGGTCAATCGGGCGGGCACCCCAGATCGAATCCAACGCCCGTATCGCAGGCTCGCCTTGCCTTCAGTGTCGCTGCTCGGCGGCTCACCGTCGGCGGACGCCTCGTCCCAAGTGGCGTCAACCGACTTCAGCTCACCCTCGGCAGCGCCGGCCAATTGAAAAGTCAAACGCAGACGCAGGCGCAAGTCGTCCATGGTTTCGAAGACCTCGCGCTCGTCGGTCAAGCGAGCGCCCGACGTCTCCTGCGCCACGCGGGTCAAGGGCAATAACCGGTTTTTCAAACCACCTTCGAGAAAACGCATGCGGTCCTCGATCGAAAATAGACCTTCGGAATCCCCAGACTCCCGAATGGCCCACAACCCTGCGTCGGCCCGTTCTTGGATTCGACTGCGAATGGCGTCCGCCGCCACCTCGGCGTCCAGGTCCACCGCCATCTCCATCGCCCGGCGTGAAGCGGTCGGTTCACCCAAGTGTTCGAGGACCTCACCCAGACCCACCAGGGCCAAGGCTTGACGGCTCTTGGTTCTCGGATCACCCCAAAAATGAAAGTAGGCCCGGTCATAGGCGTCCGAAGCCTCTTGCCAGCGCTCGCCCCGGCGGTGGGCATCTCCGAGTTCTAAATAGGCTTCCGCACGCTCAGGAAGCCGCTCCGCCTCGTAGTTGGCCATCAATCCCAGGAAGCGCCACTTGCCCAGCCGTTTTCCCGACCCTTTACCGCGCAGGGGATCCGGTGGCGGCGGCACCACTGGAAAAACTACCCAACCGTAGGCTGCCAGGGTGCGAGCGAAGAACTCGGTTTCGCGCGCCAAGGGGAGTTGAGTCAGGGTGGAATGGCTTTCTTCGTCCGAGGCAGGTTGAACACTTTCGAGCCCATAATAGCGATCGGGGTTCGCATCGAAGCCACTGGTGACCCAATACACCGCCCGACGGGCCCCCGACGATCGACCGACGTCTACTAGGTAGGTTAGGAGGGTGTCTTGGTGGGCAATCGCCAGGGCCTCTTCTTCGCGCCAGGCTTTTTCGAGACGCCGCGCCGCCGCGCGCTCCGTCCAAGGCTGATCTAGGAACTCCCGTCGCAGTCGATAACGGACGGACGTCAGCTCATCCTGCCCTTCTACGGTCAGAGCGATCTTGGCCAAGGTCTGCCGTAGCTCCCCACCGTCGCGGGTAGTGGCCATGACCGTCTCCAAAACGTCGCCGGTCTCCGTGGCGCGGCGCCAGAGCACCTGGACCGGGCCGATTTCAGTCAACTCCTCCGCGCGCTGAGCCAAGGCCTCTAGACCCATGCCCAAGTCCCGCGATCTGCTGCCGGCAAGGTCGATGAAAATGACCTGGGTCCAGGGCTCGGACGCCACAGGTCGATTCTCACGAATCTCTTCTAGGGCCACCAAGGTCCGTTTCTGCCCGGCGACAAATATCTCGAAGTCGTCGAGTTCGAGACCCGGCGGCAGCTTCAGACCACGCCCCCAGGCTTTGAAGGCGTTGGCGCCCTTCAGCTCGAGACCGACCACCAAGTCGACTGCGGTGACTTCTTGTTGGTCGTGAAAGGTGGAGTCCGCCGACGTGGTAGCCGCCTCGGATTGGGCCGATTCAGGTTGAGCGCCGGCCTCAGGTTGAGCCTTGGCGGCTCCGGGAAGACCGAGCCACAGCATGGCGACAAGGGCCCAAAGACCTTGGTGACCTTGGAGACCACGGAGACCTTGAGCTTGAAACACCCGGGTCAGGACCTTCCCTTTAGTCCCTCGTCTTCGAAGACCAGGGTTGCAGGTGCCTCGCGATGGAAAATGGAATGTCGGATGCTGCCCAGCATTTTGTTGAGGGCATTGCTACGGGAAAGAAAGGGCAAAACAGGAGCCTTGCGGCGTCCCAAGCTCGACTGCAGCTCGTGGAGATGTGCATTGTCGGGGTCGACCTTCAATCCCTCGCGCACCGCTTCAAAAGCTTCCCGACGATAGCGTGGGTTGAGCATGCAGGTGCGTGCCAGGTTGATGTAGTTCTCGGTTTGGTAGAACTCGATTTTAATCGCATATCGGCAGAGTCGGACGCCGTCGGCGATCTTGCGGTGGTAGCGGGCCATTCCATAACCCAAATAGGAATAGGCGGTGCTGGGCATACCGGAGCGGATCTTATTGGATTGGATGAGCCAAGAAAGATCTACCAACCCTTCCTTCCAATTGCCGCTTCGGCATCGATCCAAGCCTCGCTGACAAAGGGCTTGCAAATGCTCGTTACGGGCCAGCCGGCTGCTGGAGCCCGAGGTGGTGATCGAGGCCTTGGAACCGCTCATTGGGGATCTCCTGAACCCTGGTCGCATCAAATAAAAAAACAAGGACTCGAAGATTATATACGCGTTCAAGCATATGTCGACACAGAGCGCCGCGCCGACCCAACAGAAAGCAAACTAGATAACCCTAGTTGGAGCCCATCCAGAAGTGGGGTTTTCCGATGAACCAAGGCCGGATGGACCGAGGACGGAAGCGAGCGTGTCTGAGCGATACACCCGAAGCATCGGCATAAGTTCCTACTCTTCATCAGTTTATGGCGGCAGCGCAGCGGTGGCGCGAGTTCGGAGCGACGCCCGCAGACCATCCGGCCGACGCCCGCGATAGCATTTCTGGACGGACCCTAGTTGGTACCCTCTGAGGCCTCCAGGAGCGAGAGAATTCGATTCTGGATCCAGCTCTTGTCCCACCATTCGAGGGGATTGACTTGGGTGCCGTGGACCAGCACGGAAAAATGCAGATGATCTCCGCCGGCCAAACCGGTAGCGCCCGTCCGTCCGAGGGTTTCGCCCTGCTCCAGCCGACGACCGACCTCGACCCCGATCTCCGACAGGTGGGAATAGAGGCTCATCAAACCGTATCCATGGTCGATCACCACGGTCTTGCCGTAAATGCCGAAATACTCTGCCAAAACCACCACACCGCGATTCGCGGCAGGAATCTCCGCCCGACGGTGGGAAGCCAAGTCGAATCCCAGGTGGACTTGATGGTCAACGGCTTTGCCCTCGTAGAGATAAGTCCGCTGATCCCCGAAACCCGCCATGGCACGGCTCGAAGGCAGTTGGGTGAAAGGCCCCTGCCACAAGAATTCCTGTTGAGAACTCTCGCTCAGGGTAGCCAATCGTTCGGCATTCGACTTTCTCAATTGGTCGTTGATCAGGAGGTAGGTGTCGAGCCGACTCCCCTGCTCCGTGATCTCCGGGGTGTGAGCCAAGATTTCAGGAACGACGTCGTCGAAGAATCCGTCGGAGAGTCGGATGTCGTCCTCTTTGAACGCCCTTTCGGCATAGCTTTGGAGAAAGCTCTGCTCGACTCGATTGCCGAGCTCGTCTTCGGCGAAAAGCCTCATCTCGGACTTTGCGTCCACCAAATCGTGGGGAGCACCAAAGAGCAAGAAACTCCGCCCGGAGCCCAATACCGCGCCGGGGATCTCCCGGTCCCGGATGCGCAGCCCGTGACGGGTCGCGGATTCGGCCACCCGATAAACCACTGCGCCACTTCCTCCTTGGCTGACCTGGGCGGAGACCGCCTCAACGGTTAGATCCGGCGGTGTCAGGCGCACTTCCAAGGGCAAGACAGTCGTCGTCGGCTCGGGGCTGCGCAACCAAGTACCGGCCCGGCGGGACACCACCCTCAGCTCCGCAGGTCCCGGCAGCAGCTCTTTTTGGTGGCTCTTTCCGACCTCGACCACCCATTGGTCCTCGAACGTCGCTGGGCCCCAGAAAGCCCAAAACGGACGAGGCTCGTAGGTCTTGCGATCCAAAGGCCAAGAACGATCACCTTGAACTAGGTCCACATCCACAGAAACCAAACCTCGAGTGGGTTCGCTACATTCGATATTCACCGCAGTCGAGGGACCGACGGCCGGCAAATTAGGGGTTAGGACAATATTGGCAGCAGGTCCGACGCGCCAGATCGCGAGGAGCACCAGCAGCAAAACCATTGCCGAAAGCAGGAAAACAAACCGCCGGAGAGGAGATTTCTTGGTACGGGACGGGTCGGGATACATGTTATGGGATCCGATCTTTGGGTCTTTAGCAGGCTGTGGCAACGGCTCCAAGAGCCGAGAGCCGGGGCGGAGCGAGTGCGGACCAAGTGTGGAGTCAGCTGCTCAACGCGGACGGCCAAAACCGTCGCGGCCAAAGCTTATACGTCTTTGGATGGGGATAGGGAGCCTTTAAATAGAAACTTACAAATGTAAACATGAAAGTAATCTAAAGTCATAGATAATCACGGGCCCTTGAGATCGGCCGAAGCCGGGTCGAGCAAGCCGCATGATCTGCAAATCGTGTCCTGTCTGCCCAGTCAGATTCATCCTGACGGCTGGATCACGAGGCCCTCCGGACCTTCCCACTTTTCCGTAATTTTCTTCAAGTGAAGTGATCTGTCGTCATCCTCGGCCCGACAATTCCGCTATATGACATATCTGTGACATTAAAATTACATTTAGATTACAAATCTACTGACAAATCGTCACTTTACCCCTTAGACTACTTAGACCATCAACACGTGCACCCGAGAGGCGTTCTACGCTCCTCGGGCCTTTTTTTGCCCACAAGTTTCTAACCCATCTGCCGCCCTTTGGAGCGACCGGGCCGGAGCTACCCTTTACCGAGCTATTCGGAGCCGATAATCTGCACCTATGCGTAGGATTGCCATCACCAATCTTAAAGGCGGCGTCGGCAAGACCACCACCGCCGTCAATCTGGCGGCTGGACTTGCCCGATTGTTGGAGCCTCAGGGCGAGCGAGTGCTATTGGTGGACTTGGACCCTCAGGTGGAGGCGTCGGCGTCGTCCTGGCTGGCGGGCCCCCAAGGTAGCCCGATGTTTCTCGAAGCGTTATTGGATCGAGGTAATCTCTACGATCTGGTCTCGCCCTCGCCCGTGGCGGGTTTGGACCTGATCCCCGGGCACCCATCCCTCGCCCGGGCCGAAATCCTATTGGCCGGAGAGCCCGGCTCGGAGGTGGCCCTCCATCGCAGCATTCAATCGCTGCCGGACCGCTGGCGAGTGGCTATTTTCGACACCCCTCCCGCTCAAGGATGGCTCATGCATTCGGCCCTAGCCGCCGCGTCCGATGTGCTGGTGGTGATCGAATCCGGAGCCATGGCCCTCGGCTCGTTGGTCGGTTTGGATCGGGTCATTCGATTGGTGCGCGAACGCCTCAATCCCCAGCTCGAGCTATTCGGCGTATTACAAGGCCGGGCCGACATCCGAACCCGCCTCTACCGCGAGGTGGCGCAGCTGCTCACCGAGCAATTCGGCTCGCAAGCTCTGCAAAGCGTAATTCGCTCCGATGTCCGTCTGCTCGAGGCTCCGGGGCACCGCCAAGACATTTTCACCTATGCGCCGAAGTCCCGCGCCGCCCAAGACTTCGAACACCTAGCTGACGAGGTCGCCCGGCGTCTCGGCCTAGTCCCTGACGGCTCTAAACGCCCTCGGAGCGGCCATCGACAGGACGGCCGCTCATGACCCACGCCTCGGTGAGCGAAGACCCCCTATCTGCCAAAAACGAAGGGCCTACGGCTAAGAGCTGGAGTTCTTGCACGGACATCGATTGGTGCCTCTGGATTCCACAGGATGTGGCGACCCTAACCTTCGTGTTCAGCCCTGAGCAAAAGACCGCCGGCCGAGTTGACGAGATCCTTCTGATTCGGAAAAAACGAGGCTTGGGCGCGGGCAAGGTCAACGGTCCGGGTGGCCGCCTGGAAGGCACCGAAACCCTGGTGGAATGCGCCGTGCGCGAGGTCCAAGAAGAACTCGGGGTGACCCCCTTCAATCCGGTCGAAAGGGGTCGACTCGACTTCCAATTCGCAGATGGCTACAGTCTGAGGTGTCACGTCTACTCCACTCGAAGTTTTACCGGCACAGCCATGGAGACCGACGAGGCGATTCCACTTTGGACTCGGGTCGACCAAATTCCCTTCGATCAGATGTGGGCAGACGATATTTTCTGGTTTTCCCACCTGCTGGCCGAACGTCCATTTGTCGGGCGTTTCATTTTCGATCGCGACACAATGGTCGATATGGACTTGAGGTCTCCTGAAGATTTGAGGCTCGACATGGGACCGCAAGGCACCGGCAGAGCCTAGCAGGCTGTGGCGGAAGTCTCGCGCCGGCGAGAGCTGCGAATTTTTCGTCGAATCGAGGCGTGAAAACCGCAGGCGATTCGGGAATCGTCGAGGTTTTCCAACGAAGAGTCGGCGGAAAAGGCCGGGCCGCGCAGGCGCGCTCGCAGCGCGATGAGACTTTTGCCACAGCCTGCTAGAGATCCATCCACCAATTTTGCACAGCTTGCCCCGACCCGCTCGGGGCGTTACCGTTGGGGCCCGACACCGTCAGCCCCTAGCCAAATACTCACACTAATGACTACCAACCTACCCCAAGCACTACTACGGTAAAGGAGCCCTAATGGCCAATCCGACCGCTGTTTTTCAAACGTCTCTCGGCGATTTTACGATTGAAGTTTTCGAGGACAAGATGCCCATCACGGCGAAGAACTTCCTCGATCTCGCATCCTCCGGCTTTTATGACGGCCTGCACTTCCACCGCGTCATCAAAGGTTTCATGTGCCAATTCGGCTGCCCCCATTCCAAGGATCCGTCGAGCCCAAGAGCCGGCACCGGTGGGCCGCCCCACGGCACCATTGCCGACGAGCATCCCGAGGACGCCAAGATTTCCAACGAGCCCGGCACCCTCTCGATGGCGAATACCGGTCAACCCAACTCGGGCGGCTCTCAGATGTTCATCAACACCGTGCACAATCACTACCTCGATTGGTTCTCCCCCGGTCAAAGCAAACATCCGGTTTTCGGTAAAGTCATCGACGGTATGGACGTGGTAAAGAAAATCGAGAACAGCCCGACGGCGGCCGGTGACCGTCCGCTCACTCCTATTCAGGTCAGTGCCATCAAGGTGCAGCGCTGACACGGATCGGACCCCCAGCAGGATCAAGTTCGATCGAGCAGGATATTAAAAAGGCCGCGGATCACTCCGCGGCCTTTTTCTATGTCTTCCTGGACTTGGTGTCATCTGGCCTTTTCAGCCCAGCGCCCCATGCCCTCAGATCCGAGGCTCAAAAACGTTTGCCGAATCCGATGCCCCAAACCCAGGGGTTGATATCCACATCGACGTCGACGACACCCAGCCCACCCGGGGTGTTGATGGTCGCCGTGGTATCCATTTGGATGTATTTGATGTCGATGTTGAAGAACCAGTCTCCAGAGCCGATATCGACACCGATCTGTCCCGCTAGACCCACGGATTCGTCGAGGTCGACACTGCTCTGGCCACCTGCGACCGCTTCAAATTCAGAAGTCGCTTCCTCATCGTAGAAGAGTGTGAAATTGACGCCGGCACCGATGTAGGGCCTGACCGTGGCGTTGGGTGCAAAGTGATATTGCAAAACCAGGGTCGGTGGCAACACACGGCTGTCGATGATTTTGCCCAACGCGGCCAAGCTGCCGGTGCCGAAGACATCGTGTTGGGTGGTTCCGAGCACCAGCTCGATGCCCAAGCTGGGATTCGGCTTGTAGGTGATGTCGAGTTCGGGCACCGTGTCGTCATTGACCGTGACGCTGCTGCCGGGGATATCGCCCCCATTGCTGCGGACCGCCGAGCTGCCGCTATCCGGGTCTACATTGATGGCGCGCAGTCGAACCAGCCACTCCGAGCCTTCGGCGGGCACCGCCGATAGAAAAAATGCGACGACCAGACCTAGAGCAAGATAACGAATTCCGTCTGACTTCATAAGATCGACTCCTGTGTCCCTGATTCTCCCGAACGCAGAAGAATCTCTGCGCTTACTCGACAAGCCCACCGAAAACGCAATGAAATAAACAACACACCGCAAAACGGCCAACCGTCAACACAAAAGCGCGGGCGGTAATAACTTTCTATCCGTTGCCGACCCCGATGCAATGGCGAACCTCATGGGTTTTGCGAGGGGGCTGATCGTCCGGACAAAAGGCAAGCCAGTCAACTAAATATGCTAGTCCGAATTGGCTGAAATATCAAATCTAATCAATATTTAGCAGCACCTGTCGGCCCTTCACCGGAAGCTTGGAGGATCAAGGCGGTGCAATCATCGTCGGGCTCTCGACCGGCCAAGAAGCTACTGACTTCCGACAGAACTCCGGCAAGAACGTCCGGCGCCGCTAGGTCGGTCACAGATTGCAAGCAGGATTCGAGACGCCCATAGCCGAATGGCTCCCCTCCCAGTTCCGCAGCGGCTTCAATAAAGCCGTCGCTCATCAACACCAACGTGTCCCCCGGCAACAGTCGAGCTTCGATGATCTCCACTTGCAAGTCTGGCCGAGCCCCGAGGGGATAGACGTGAGGAAGCCAGGAATCCACCTTGCCGCCGCGGCTCAATCTCCACACCACGTGACCGGAGCTGGCGAACGTCACGGATCCGGTGCGCGAGTCGAAGAGGCCGTAAACCAAGGTCGTCAGCAGCCGACGATCGGCAAGCTCGCAGAGCATGCCATTGACCGACTCAAAAACTTTGGCCACATCGGGCTCGAAACGGAAGTGTGCCCGCAACGCGCCTCTGACCGTGGACATCACCAATCCGCTCGGAATACCGTGCCCCGCCACATCACCCAGGGCGAACGCCAGTCGATCGGCGTCTAGGGGATAAGCGTCGTAAAAATCACCGCCTATTTCCGAGGCGGGCAGATAGGCGTGGGCCACTTGAAGACCAACCAGCTCCGGTGGCACCCGAGGCAAGATCGCGGTTTGCACCTCTTTGGCGGTGGCCAGCTCCAGACGTTGACGCTCGCGCTCGGCCACCCGTTGCAAGACGTCGACCGGGATCTCTGAGCTGGCGTCGTAGCCATAGGTGAAGGAGCGATTCGAGTGCAGCCAGCGAAGACTGATGAGCGCCGGCCCCAACACCGCGACCAAGGTGATCCAAGCCCCCGCTTCGAGCCACGGATCGGCCGACATCACCAGGGGATGAATGCGCACCAGGAGCCGCATCACCAGAACCGCCAAAATCGACGCCAAAAGATCGCTACCCAAAAAGAGCACCAGGGGGATGGAGGCCAAAACCAACAGCCACGGCACGGCGACCCAAATCGGCGCGATTTCGAAGGGCATCGGCACCATCACGGCCGTCACTACCAGGGCCGGCAGAAATCCCACCCGTGGCCCCAAGCGCTGAAAGATGAATGGCACGACGACCAAAAAAGTCAGCAGCATGGGCATCCAGAGCAGAAAGATCTCGCGGAAAATCCAGCCGATCACAGGCTCGCCGCCGATCATCGCCTGGTCGATCAGCGGACCGACCAGGGGTGTCGCTCCAAACCACTTCAGGGGCAGGCTCAGAGATAAGGACAGGCCGGCCCCTAAACAACCGACGCACAATCCATGGAGCACAGCCCGAGCCACCGTGAGGTTGCGCCAATTGCCCTGCAGGATGGCTTCAAAGGCAGCGAGGCGGTGGTGCCATTGGTCGCGGGCCAAAGCCTCGCCGATGCCGCTGGTCAGAAAGGCGAGGAAACCCATGAAGATCAATAGTGCTACGCAGCCCACGACCCACAGAGCCCTCTGGGACGAGGACGTGGCACCGATCTCCCGAACAATCAAAACCATCCAAGGAATGCCGGAAGCCACCACCAGCTCCGCCACATGCAAGGATCGACGCAATCGCATCTGACCGGCGTCGTAGTAGCGGAACCACAGGGCGATCAGCACCAAAAACACCAAACCCACTCCCACGCAGCGAGCCAAGTAAACGTAGGTCTGACCGTCCACTTGCAAGCGATCGGCGGCGGCATTTACGTCGTTGCTCCAATATCGCCAGCCGCTCAGCCGACTCCCTTGGAATGTCACCGCCACGCCGTGGCTCAGGCCATCTAATCTGGCCACTGTTTCCAACCGGCGGAAGCGGACCTCTTTGCGCGAGCTGTCACGACCCAAACCCTGGAAGAACGGCGTATCGTAGGCTCCCAAGTCCAATCCGCGCCGAGCCAAGAAACCCATGGCACGGCGCGCGGCTTGAGCGTCCGACAAACGAGAGCCGGCTTCCTCGAAACGGGCCTGGGCCACATAGAGAAATCCGTCTAAACCCACGTGCGCCTCATGGGAGAGTCGTCCCTCGGACTCGACCCGAACCCGCCAAACCACGATTTGGTTTCCCAGGGGCTCGGAGCGCAGAGTTTCGAGCTGGCGACGGGACAAGTCCCGAAGCAAACGGCGCTCGAGCGATTTATCGACGGTCAGCTGAACGTGGAAGCGGGCGTCGGCCGGCAGCGGCCCAAGTTCTTCGAAAGCTCCACGAGCCAGCTCCACAGCTTCGCTGCGACGGATCGAAAAGCTCTCAGGGGCCAAGGAGAAAGCGCGATTCCACGCGAGCAGGATGAGTATCGCCCCAGTCAATCCCATCCCCAACCACGAGAGTAAGCGCAGCAAGCCAGACATAATCCTTAGCCTAAGGCCTCGACAACCCTCGACGAGGCTGTGGGAGGAAAATTTTCAACGTCTTTACTCCAGTTGCCCACCCATAGTAGCTGCACGCGAGGAACGTATCTTTTCGGATAAGCTGAGCACCCATGATCGGACAACAAATCGGTAATTATCGGATCGACGGGGAGCACGCCCGGGGCGCCATGGGCGTGGTATATCTCGCCACCGACATGCGGCTCGACCGCCCTGCGATACTCAAGTTGCCGGTTCCCGAGCTGCTCGCCCATGCCCGTGCCCGAGATCGGTTCGAACGGGAAGCGAGGGCCGCGTCGGCCCTCGACCACCCCAACATCTGCACGATTTACCAAGTCGGTGAGCTGGACCTGCCGGATTCCCAAGGACAGCTCTTCATCGCCATGGCCTACTACGAAGGGCAGACCTTGGCGGCTAAGCTCGCCGGAGGTCCCCTCAAACCGGCGGAAGTGGCCGATTGGGTGAGGCAAATCGCCGCCGGCTTACAGGCCGCCCACCGCCAAGGCATCATCCATCGGGACATCAAAGCCGCAAACATCATCATCACCGACGACGGCCGGGCGAAAATCCTCGACTTCGGCCTTGCCAAGCTCAGGGATTTGCCGGATCCCAGTTCCCAAGGCCTGGTAGGAACTCCCGCCTACCTTCCGCCCGAAATCCTACGCGGGCGCGAGGCAGACTCCCGCAGCGACTTGTTCTCCTTGGCCGTACTCTCCTACGAAATGCTCACAGGTCGGGTACCGTTTGCCGAGCTGCGCGGACCCGCGCTGCTCAACGCCCTATTGAACCGCCAACCCGAGCCGCCTTCGGTGCACTTGGGTGCCCTCCACTCCCAGGGTCACCTAGATCTCGACGAGTTGGACAGGGTCGTGCTCAAGGGTCTCGACAAAGAACCGGCAAATCGCTGGCCGACGGTCGAGGAATATGCCCATCGATTGGGGCTCGCCCTAGGCCACCCGGATCCCGCCCAACCCGTTGCCATGGAGGAGCCCCCACCGCCACGCATCCGCCCGTGGATAGCCACAGGCCTGGTGCTGATTTCCCTGCTGCTCTTCGTTTTTGGTTGGCGAGAAATGGTCGCTCCGCCGAGCACCCCCAGCGTTCGGCGCACCGTGCCCTTGACCCGCGCCCAGGGATTGGAGAAGAGCCCGGCTTATTCTCCCGGCGGGGAAAGCTTGGCTTTCGCTTCCGACGAACTCGGAAATCTGGACATCTGGATTCGTCGGATCGGTTCGAACCGAACGGTGCCCCTGACGGCCGACCATGAAGGTTATGACGACTCCCCGACCTTTTCGCCCGACGGGAATTGGATCGCCTTCGTTTCCGATCGCGACGGCGGTGGAATCTTCCTCATGCCCGCTTTGGGGGGACCACCCAGGAGAGTTTTTTCGCTACCCTTCCTCGCCAGCCAAGAATCTCCAATTTGGGTGCCGACCGTGGCGTTCTCCCCCGATGGAAAATCCCTGGCGGTGAGCGAGATCAACAATCTCGGCGGGCCGTGGCTGGTGGATGTGGCAAAAGGAGCTGCCCAGGAACTCGACACACCGGATTCGGTCATCGATGTGCCCCTCGTCCAGCCAACCTTTGCGCCCGACGGCCGCAGCTTGGTGATGGTGGCGATGGAAGGCCTCGGCACCACGGTTTCTACCCTCTGGCGAATCAGCCTCGAAGGCAAAACGGCGGAAGCCCTGACTTCCGGCGAGTTTCTCGACCAATATCCCGTTTTCAATCCCGACGGCCGACGCCTTTACTTCGTCTCCAACCGCGGTGGCATCTTCGATCTTTGGTTTTTGGATTTCGAACGGGGGCTGCAAGGCTCGTCGAAGATCGCAGGCCCTGCTCGCCCCCTCACCGCCGGTGCAGGGGTGGGTTTTCCCGCCATTTCGCCCTCGGGCCGACAACTCGTTTATTCGAAGGTCAGCGAACGATCGAACGTTTGGACCGTGCCCTTGGCCGAGCAGCCGGTGGATTTCGACGACGCAGCTCAGCTGACGTTCGAAAATCATCTGATCGAATTCGTCCACCCTTCGTCCGATGGTCGCTGGCTGGCCTTTGATTCCAATCGCAGCGGCAATGTCGACCTGTGGCTGATGGCAATCGGAGGTGGATCTCCCCAGCGCCTAACCTCGGACCCCGCCCACGATTTTTGTCCCCGTTTTTCGCCCGACGATCGGGAAATCTTGTTCTATTCCCTGCGTAGCGGGAATAGAGATCTGTGGGTGCTTTCGAGAGAGGACGGCAGCCTCCGAACCCTTGCCCCGCATCCTGCTCGGGATTGGATGGGCCAATGGACGGCCGACGGTCGATCGGTCATTTTCGAATCGTCGCGCTCGGGCAATCGAGACCTTTGGATGGTTGCCGCCGACGGCCGCGGCGAACCTCGAAGACTGACCTTTCACAGTGCCCAGGACATGTATCCCGTGCCGTCTCCCGACGGCCGACAAGTCGCCTTTGCTTCCAATCGAAACGGGCGATTGGAAATTCACCTGCTGGAACTCGAATCCGGTGAAGTTCGACGCCTGAGCCGCCGGGGCACATTCAGTGTTCTACTGCCCTTCTCCTGGTCTGAGGACGGCAGCGAAATCTACGCCCAAGGCCGCGAAACCGGCCTGCGGGCTCCCAATCTGTGGGCGATTCGAGCAGCGGACGGCAGCAGTCGACACCGCACGAGCTTTCGGACTACCCGCTTGCAGCTCTTCGAATCTCTCTCGGTTAGAAGGCAAGTCGCCTATTTCCCAGTGCGCGAGCGCCAAGGAGACCTGTGGCTCGCGGAGCTGCGCTTCGAGTAAGCTCATATCGATCCATTCTCAACCTCATCCGCCCGTCGGCATGGGGCCGCAGACACCATTCGGCCGCTGGATCTGAGCCGTTGACGCGCTGCCAAAGGAGACCCGCTTGAATTCGCCGCCCTCTTCCCTGCTCCTTCTAGAAAGCTGTGCGTCAGCCCTACGTTCCGGCGCCCTGGACCTCTTGGACGTCTTGGAGCAGGTCGAGCAACAATTCTCACAACGGGAAGAAAGCCTCGCGGCTTTCGTGCCTGAGCCCGGCAGGGCAGATCGCCTTCGACGCCGAGCCCGGGAGCTGATCGAGCGCTTTCCTGCGCCGGACCCACGACCTCCGCTCTTCGGCGTTCCCGTGGGAATCAAGGACGTCTTCAGGGTCGACGGATTCGACACCCGAGCCGGATCGCGGCTGCCCCCGGCCGAGCTGAGCGGCAAACAAGCTCGAACGGTCGATCTGCTGCAGCAGGCCGGCGCCTTGGTGGTCGGCAAAGCCGCTTGCACCGAGCTGGCGTATTTTGCCCCTGGACCGACCCGCAACCCAATCGATCCCCAACATACGCCCGGCGGCTCCAGCAGTGGCTCCGCGGCGGCGGTGGCAGCCGGTCTTTGCCCGTTGGCCCTGGGCACCCAAACCATCGGCTCGATCGGTCGCCCCGCGGCTTTCTGCGGTGTGGTGGGCTTCAAACCCACCTACGACCGAATCTCACGCCATGGGGTCGTGCCTTTGGCCGCGGGCGTCGACCATGTGGGCACTTTCACCGCAACCGTCGAGGGCGCAGCGTTAGCGGCTGCCATTCTGGTCGAGGATTGGCGGCTCGCGGTATCGAAGGAGGCCCAGCGGCCGGTGCTCGGCCGGATCGACGGCCCCTATTTGGCCCATGTCAACGCTGAAGGGGCGAGACGATTTGAAATCGCCTGCGGTCGATTGGCCGAACGAGGATTCGAGATTCGCTCGGTATCCGCCATGGCCGACTTCGAAGCCGTGGCCGAGCGCCATCGAGATCTGGTCGCGGCCCAAGCCTTCCGTCATCATCGACACCTGCTGGAGCGATATGGCGAGCGCTTGCACGCCAAAACCGTGGAGCTGCTGGAAAAGGGCCGCACCCTCTCCGACGAGGTATTAGAACGTGCCCTGGCAGGGCGTTTCGACCTGCGCGATCACCTCGCCAGGGCGCAGAGGTCCCATGGCATCGACCTTTGGATATCGCCGGCGGCTCCAGGCCCCGCCCCACGGGGTTTGGACAGCACCGGAGATCCGATTTTGAATCTTCCCTGGACCCACGCCGGGCTGCCGACCCTGGTGGTTCCCGATCACACCCACTCCCTTCCTGACCACCGACTGACCACCGGCCTACAGCTGGCGGGAGCCCACGGTGCCGACGAGCAGGTTCTGGCCTGGGGTCGCACGGTGGCCGCGGCCCTGGAGAGCTTCCCATGACTACTGAGACTGCTGGAACTACTGAGACTACAGTCCTACGACACTGCGTCCGATCCGGCGCCTACCACGACTCCATCGTGCTCATGCGCCTGCAATCGAGTCTGGCTAACCTCGACGGTGTCGAAGACGCCGGCGCAGTGATGGCCACCGCGACGAATCTCGCGCTTCTGCGCTCCAATCGCCTCTTGCCGGATCCGGTTCCCCAGGCCGGTGCCGACGACCTATTGATCTCCGTGCGCGCCGAGTCCGAAGCGCAAGCCGAAGCTGCGATGCGCCAAATCGACCCATTGCTCGCCCACCGCAATTCCGAAGGAGACGGTTCTTGGCGGCCCCGCAGCCTGCGCGGAGCGAGTCGCCTACTTCCGGCAGCCCGTTGGGTGCTGATCTCAGTGCCCGGCCGCTTTGCCGCCGAGCTCGCCCGCGAGGCCCTGGAATCCGGTCGCCACGTTTTCCTCTACAGTGACAACGTCTCCCTGCCCGACGAACGGCAGCTGAAGCAAATGGCACGGGATCGTGGGCTGCTGGTGCTCGGTCCCGATTGCGGCACGGCGATGATCGGCGGCACCGGATTGGGTTTCGCCAATCGAGTGCGACGTGGGCCCGTCGGGCTGATCGCCGCGTCCGGCACCGGCTTGCAAGCGGTGTCGAGCCGGGTCCACACCCTGGGTGGAGGCATTTCCCATGCCATCGGCACCGGCGGACGGGACCTACATCTCGATGTCGGCGCGATCACCACCCTCCAAGCCCTGCGCCTGCTGGCCGAGGATCCTTGGACCCGGGTTATTGGTTTGATCTCGAAACCGCCGTCCGCAGCGGTAGCCGCCAAAATTCTGCGGGCGGCCAGCCGGCTCGACAAACCGGTGGTCGTAGGATTCCTCGGTTATCCGTCCCCGGGTCGTCGGCTGGGCAATTTGCATTTTGCCCGCGACTTAGAGGAAGTGGCCGATCTCGCGGTCGGGCTCGTTACCGACGCCCAGGCGGTAACGTCGGCCCATGGATCTCCGGCTGCACACCCCCCAGACGGCTCGGAGGATTCTCCCAGCCCTCGCCGCTATTTGCGCGGTCTGTTTTCCGGTGGAACCCTGGCTTACGAAGCTTTGCTCAGCTTTCGTCCCCTACTCCAACCCATCACCTCCAACTTGCGGGCGGAAGCCGTTGAGCTGCTGGACGATCCCACCCGCAGCAAAGGCCACTGCATCGTCGATCTCGGTGCGGACGAGCTGACCGTCGGCCGCCTGCATCCGATGATGGACCCCGACGCCGCCCGTCGGCGGCTGCTGCAAGAGGCCGATGACCCGGAGGCAGCCGTAATTTTGGTGGATTTGGTGCTCGGCGACGTCGCCCATGAAGACCCTGCTTCAAGCCTGGCCGAGACCGTCGCCTCGATCTGCAATCAAGCGGAGGGTCCAAGAGTGATTCTGGCGGTAGTCGGCACGGAGCAGGATCCCCAAGGTTTGGAGCAGCAGATCGAAGCCTTCCGCAGCGCCGGCGCGATCGTCTCCCACGGCTTGCGGGGCGCGGTGGAAGCTTGTCTTCAATGCTTACCTGCCGACCCTCCCGCCGCGGCTCCCGCCTCCACCCAGGCCGATAAAGCCGTCGACCCTGCAGATCTCGAAGGTCCGATCAGCGCCTGGAACGTGGGCCTGGAAACCTTGTACGACAGCCTCGCCGGCCAAGGCTCCGAAGCCCTGCAGGTGGAATGGCGCCCGCCGGCCGGCGGCAATGAACGTCTGGCTGCATTGCTAAAGAAGCTGACTTGAAAAAGCCGGCGTGACAAAAGCGGGCCCAAAACAGCTTCTCTGAATTTATAACCATTCACCCCAAACTCATCCGTCAAAACCTCAAACGAGAGCCCCATGAGCCCTAACCCAACCCAAGACCCAGATCAGACATCGAAATCGACCGCCGACTCCCTGGCCCAGAGGATCGAAACCGCCAACCGAGAGGCTCTCCAACGGATGACCTCGGCCAGACCGGTGCTGAAGTCCGTCGCCATCGCCCGCGATGTCATCCCTGCCTTGAATGAGCGTCGACTGCTGCACGCCGGACCGCCCATCGAATGGGATCGAATGTCCGGCCCGATGCGCGGCGCGGTCATCGGTGCGGCGATTTTCGAGGGGTGGGCCAAGGATCCCGAGTCTGCGGAAGCGCTGGCCGCGAATGGAAAGATCGACTTTGAGCCCTGCCACCACCATCGGACCGTCGGGCCCATGGCCGGCGTCACCTCGCCGTCGATGGCGGTTTACGTGGTCGAAAACGAAACCCACGGCAATGCCGCCTACTCCAACCTCAATGAGGGTTATGGCAAGGTCCTGCGCTACGGCGCCTATAGCTCGGAGGTCCTCGATCGCCTGCGCTGGATGAATAAAACCATGGCACCGCTGGTCCGGAATGCCCTGGAGAGCAGCGGTGGATTGGATATCCGCACCTTGCTCGCCGAAGCCCTGCACATGGGAGACGAAGGCCACAACCGCAACAAGGCCGGCTCCTTGCTGATGCTCAAGGCCCTGGCCCCGGGCATCGCCGCTTCCGGGGCCGATTCCGGGGATATCGTCGAAACCCTCGCATTCATTGGTGATACGGCCCTTTCAGTGCTGAACCCCGTGATGGCCGCCTGCAAAGCCATGGCAGATGTGGCTCATGGCATCGAAGACTGCACCTTGGTCTCCGCCATGGCCCGCAACGGCACGGATTTCGGAATTCGGGTCTCGGGTCTGGGAGACCGTTGGTTTACCGCCCCGGCCGCCACTCCCGACGGTCTATATTTCACCGGTTTCTCCGCCGACGACGCCAATCCGGACATCGGCGACAGCACGATCACCGAAACCGCCGGAATCGGCGCCTTCGCCATGGCCGCGGCCCCCGCCATCGTCAGCTTCGTCAGCGGCTCGCCCCAGGACGCCCTGCATTCCACCCTGGAAATGTACGAAATCACCGTCGGCGAGCATCCCCACTTCACCATCCCGCCGTTGGATTTCCGCGGCTCACCGGTGGGCATCGACGTCCGCAAAGTGGTCGAGCTGGGCATTACCCCGCGGGTCAACACGGGCATCGCCCATCGCGAAGCCGGAATAGGTCAGGTGGGGGCGGGTCTAGTTCGGCCGCCGATGGAGATCTTCGAGCGAGCCTTGGCGGCTTTCGCCGAGCTTCACGATCTCTGACCGAATCGCCCGTGCACAGGTTTGACCCGGCCCGCGGATCGCTCTAAGATCAGGAGAGATTTACCAGAGACAGAAGCAGTTATCGGGACAAAGCCAGAGAGTTATTGCATAAGAAACTCGAACTGCGACCCACGGAGCCCCTATGACCCAGCGAGTCCGCCACCACGGAACCGGTTATGCCAGCGGCTGTGACCACCTACGCCTAGGTAGCTTCACCAAGCTCTTTCCCGAGCTCCAAGCCCGCCAATCCAATCGTGAGGACGCCCACGAGGAGGCCGAGCACCTCGGCGGAGTCGGCGGATTGATGCATGACCCCGACGACAGCTCGCCGGACGGAATCCTGCCTTCGGGATACGCATTTCTCGCCCAGCTCGTCGACCACGACATGATGCTCGGCACGGAAACCGCCCTCAGCGGCGAGCAGCTGCCGGACCACAAATTACGCAAGCTCGCCAATCTACGCTCGCCGTCCTTGGATTTGCACTGTCTCTACGGCTTCGGCCCCGGTGCATCACCCCACCTCTACGACCCGGACGATCCGGAGTTGCTGGCGGCCGGCCATGTGGACCACCCCGATGATCTGGCTAGAACCCGACGCGGCTTGGCTCTGATCGGCGATCCGCGCAACGACGAGAACCTACTGATTTCCCAGCTCCATCTGCTTTTCATCCGCTTTGCGAATCGGGTCTATAAGCAGGCCCGAGCCGCCGGGTCGAAACGACCGTTCGTGGCCGCTCAGACCAAGGTGCGTCATCACTACCAATACCTGGTGGTTCACGACCTGCTGAAACGAATCTGCGCTCCTGCAATTTACGACTTCGCTTTCGAGCAACTAAAGAAGGGCAAATATCCGGTCTTTTATCAACAAGACGGGCTGCAAAGCCAAAACGGCTTGCAGAGCTTTCCCATGCCGGTGGAGCTGAGCGCGGGCGTCTTTCGGTTCGGTCATACCCTGCTTCGAAAATCCTATCGAATCAACGAGCACAACCGGGACATCGACCTGCTGGATCTACCACGGATCGACCCCAAGAACCCTTCGGTGCCACCAGAGTTGGTGGTGGACTGGCGCTATTTCTTCGAGCTCGATCCGTCGATTGAGCCCACACCCTGTAAGGCGTTCGGACTGCAATTCGCTGATTCGCTGGTCCAACGCCCAGATTCCACCTCAGCCCAGTCCGACCCTTCCAGGTCCCTGGCCTATCGAGATTTGCTCCGTGGTTACATCTTGGGGTTACCCGACGGCATGCAAGTGGCTCAACGATTGGCAGAAAAAAAATATCCTTTGGACCCGGCCCAGGTCATTCAGCTCAACGAGGCCGAAGGTTGGAAGGAACTCGATCCCATCGTGCGACGACGCATCTTGACCGCCACACCTCTTCTTCTCTATGTGTTGCGGGAAGCGGAGGTCCAAGAACAAGGCCGGCGGCTCGGGGCCGTGGGCTCGGCGATTCTGCTCGAGGTCTTCTTGGGCATCCTCAGCAGTTGCAAGACCTCGTTTCTCAATCCGAAATGGAATTTCAAGCTCGACCCCGAGATTGCACCACGCACCAACGCCCTGGGCGAACGAGTCTTCACCATGGCCGACTTCGTGCGGTTCGCTCAAGGCTCGAAACCTTAGTCAACGACTCCATCCCTATCCGCCCGTGACCCGCAAAAACTCCGTGCCGGCAGCAGCTAGTCATGGTTGGGCTCCTCGGAACAAAGCCTCCAGCTGTGGAATGACTCGATCGTGCCTTCTCAAAACCGCAACTCGAAAAGCCTGCTCCGCCATGGATTGGACTTGCCGAGGGGAAGGTCCAAACTCCAGCGCCCGGCCGAAATTCGTCACAGCTGCCTCCAAGTCCCCCAAGTGAAGGGCTGCTTCGGCTTGGGTGGCGAAGCACCAAGCGTCCTCAGGTGAAAGCTCGCAGTGTCCGAGTACCCGTTCTGCCCATTTTTCAGCCTCTTTCCCATGCTTGCGCGCCGCCAGCAGCAGGTAGGCCACATTGATGCCGTGGTAGAAGGCCTGGGCGTGGTTCTCGACCTCCACCGATTGTTCGTACGCATCCCGATAAAGCTCCATAGCCTTTATCGAATCTGCTTTTCGCCCCGTCACGTGCCAACGCCGTTTCAGCCGCCCGGCGAGCACACCTTGGGCATCGGTCCCCAGGTCCTCGCTCCGGTCCAGCATCTCAAGAGCCTCTTCAGACCGTCCGAGGCTTTCCAACGCCAGAGCGAGCAATACCAAATGATCGTCGTCGAGTTCGTCACGGTAAGGCCAGAAATGGTCCACAGCAGCTTGGAACTCCAACATTTCGATCGCCAATCTGGCGGCGCTCAGAGGGCCGCCGGGAACAGAGCCCGCGGTCAATCCCTCCACTAGAACCTTGACCGACAGATGGTCCGCCGATTCCGGTTTCATGATTTGCAGATGGTTTCCGTGCACCACGTACCTCTGAGCCATGGGAAAAGGCCCGAGGGAGGACTGCACGGGAACAAATTCATCCCGGTCACCGGCCACCACGAACACTTTGGGACGCCCGCGCTCCTCCACTCGGCTCGTCCATTGCCGACGCAAGGTGCGGATGAATTTGCCGGTGGCCGACATGTCTCGAAGCTGCCGCTTCAGCCACCACGTTAAGGTCGCTTTATACAACCCCTTGCTCGGTGTGCCGAATAGGAATAGGTGGCTGATCCGCGAATGGAGTTCCTCGTCGTCGAGCAGAGCTCGCTGAGCCACCAATCCACCCATGCTGTGGGCAACCAACCCCAAGGCCTTGTAGGAACGAAAGTCGGAAGCTCCCAGACGGGTGCGAAGAAGCGTCGCCAAGGTAGAGATATCGGGATCGCCGGTCCAGATGCCCGAGAAATCCGGGGCCAATTGGGTGGGATAACCCAAGGCGTACACATCCCAATCCGCCAGTCGCCCCTCCTCACAAAGAATCTCGGGCAAACGACCAAATGTCACTTCAGGACAGCCGGAAAAGCCGTGAATCAAGATCAAAGCCGCCTCCGCACCCTTATTGCGGACAGTGACCCATTCCGGAGACATTTTGCTCATGATTCCTCCAAATTCAGGATTCATGCAGGCTCAAGACCGAGGCCAGCCTTGCGCCCTTGAGAGCCCCTGAATCTCAAATGCTCTGGGTTGAAGTCTACTTCACGCCCGCCGAGCCACCCAGATTTTGAGCAAAAAAAAGGACCTCGTCCGCTAGGCGGCGAGGTCATCGTGTTGATGGTGACATCCTTATAAAGCATGGTGCGTGCCAGATTCTCAGATTGGGCCAAAGAAATCTTAAACTTTTTATTATCAATATCTTAAAAGAAATTCCATGAACCGAAACGAATAGGACCAAGATTCGTCCCTGCGAAAATTTCTATTTTTAAACGAGTTTTTCTCGACTAAAGAACGTGGTACGCGACTAAAGAACGTGGTACGAAGGTCGAGTCCACGGACCCAACCCACAACTGTGCAACCCACAACTGTGCCAAGTAAATTTTAAAGAACCTCTCAAAGACGACAAGGGGGAATAACTATCTCTCCTGCGTGCACCACGACCCTCAGATTTCGGACGCACCTCCCCCTACCCAAGATCCTCGGATCCTGACCACTTCTTTCCAACACTGTGAGACAACGGAATGGAAACGAAACTCGACGTTATCCGGGTTGCAATTGCTCGGGCGCTGGGGCTTTCATCGCCCAAATGGGCTCGACAAACGGTCGAGCTGGCCCACAACTGTGCCAAGTAAATTTTAAAGAACCTCTCAAAGACGCAAGGGGGAATAACTATCTCTCCTGCGTGCACCACGACCCTCAGATTTCGGACGCACCTCCCCCTACCCAAGATCCTCGGATCCTGACCACTTCTTTCCAACACTGTGAGACAACGGAATGGAAACGAGACTCGACGTTATCCGGGTTGCAATTGCTCGGGCGCTGGGGCTTTCATCGCCCAAGTGGGCTCGACGAACGGTCGAGCCGGCGGAAAGGTGTTTTCCGGAAACGCCACGGCGAAGTTGCCTTCTTTCAGCTGTTTAGCGGCTTCTTGGTAGGCAGCGACGATGAAGCCGAGCGCTTCTTTCATTTCGTGCCATGAAGATTTTGAGAAGGTGTGGAACCACGGTTGCGGAGACCGTTCGAACGACTCCGGCTTCGAATGGGGATCCGCAGCCAGCACCGCCTCCACACCCAGAGGCACAGTGCCTTCAACCCGATGACGCGCCGCAGTCTCTTCCTCGATTTGACGGATCAAACCGAGCACGGAAGATCGACGCCGGCGGTCATCCAGATGCTCGAAGCACGGCAGCGGAGCGAGATGAAGCTCCAAATGCTCCGTGAAGTCCGCAAGGCTGACGTCCTCTCCACGATTCTTGGCTTGGAAAAAGGCCGTCCGATCGATCCAAATGCCCCGCAAAGGCTCACCCGAGATCATCGCCTCCGCGAACGGCACCCCCGGCCAGTCGAGGGGCGAGCCAACCAAATTTTCTTTCGTACCGTTTCGCAAACAATAGATCAGACGAGAAAGTTGGGCCTCACTCTCCTCGGAAATCTCCGTCGAGTGGTAGCGATTGGGAAACGTCGGACCGGACCAATCATGGATCTTGCCGCTTTCAATCGACAGCTTGCGGGTGAAGTCGCGCATGAAACCCGCCATGGCTTTCACGGTTGGAACGGTCACCAACAGGTGCAGATGCCCGCTGAGGCATGCGCCGCCGTGGATCTCAACACTGTGCGTCTGTTGGGCTTTGGCCAACGCGCCCACGATCACCGCGTTCATCCTCGGCCCGGGTTTGATCAAAAAACGGCCTTGAAAAGTACGCTGGACCACCTCGACCAGCGCGTCGGGTCGGGTCAGGGTTCTGAGTCTTCGTCCCATGAAGATCTCCTCCAAAAGAGGTTTCGAATTCGAGCAGGCACACCTGGCTGCTTTCAAAAAGTAATAGGACGAAGCATCGAGCTTCAATTCTGCAAAAACGGGAAATTTGTGGGTCTTGGCGGTGTAGTTTCATTCACCGCCCGGCGGCTGTAGGGGAGACAGCCGGACCAACATCCGACGACTTCGGCCCCGCCTAGCACATTTCTCCAAATATGACGATTACCCCTTCGACAACAGGCTTTCTGGGTGTTTTTCCCGCTCGATCTGGGCATCCATGACGCTTTTTTTACCCACGTGACCTTTCTTTTACCCTGCCCCTCGGGCCGCCTCGATAGGCTTGATTCAGCAATCGATTGTCGCCTCTCGGCAGCCGCGTGACCCCACACTCCCGACGCCACCGAGAACTCAGCCGCCTTTTTGCCGCATTTTTCTATGGCGCTAACCCCGCCCCGGACGCACATGTATACATCTGATCTTTCTCCTGTCGGGACCTGGAGCCCAGGCCCTTCGTCCGCCGCCTTCTCGTCCCAGTCTTTGCTTCAAGCCATTCCCGAGGTTCGTCGGCCGGTGCATGTCGTGCGTGAAAGCAGCACCGGCAGGGTGGGCATCGCTTACGGCGGTCACGTTTTTCCTTTGAACGGCCACCTCGTCGACCACGACGGCAGTGGGCTTCCTTGGCTGGCTACCCTGCCGGCCCTATTTCCCGAATGGCTCGGTGATCGCTCGTTCAACGAAACCCACGGCGTCCGCTTTCCCTACGTGTCGGGAGCCATGGCCAACGGCATCGCTACCACCCAATTGGTGATCGCTATGTCGAAGGCCGGCATGCTCGGATTCTTCGGTGCCGCCGGCCTGCGGATCGAACGGGTGGCCCAGGCGATCGACGAGATCACCGCAGCGGTCGGCGACGGCGACTCCGCCACCTGGGGCTCGAATTTGATCCACTCCCCCAACGAACCCGCCCTCGAAGAAGCGGTGGTCGATCTCTACCTCGACCGCAAGGTCCGCAGGGTCTCCGCTGCGGCCTTCATGAATTTGACCCCTTCGGTCGTTCGCTACGCCTCGACCGGCCTTTATCTCGACGAGCAAGGAAAAATCCAACGGCGAAATCATCTCTTCGCCAAGATCTCTCGCCCGGAGGTGGCCCGGCGTTTTATGTCGCCCGCGCCCGACGAGATGCTCGACACCTTGGTGGCCAAAGGCAAATTGACCGCCGAAGAGGGCCGGCTGGCTCGCCTGGTCCCGGTGGCGGAGGACTACACCGTAGAGGCAGACTCCGGTGGCCACACCGACAATCAAAGTTTGACCGCCCTCTTCCCCACCCTCTGCCGACTGCGGGATCAGAAAATGGCCCAGCATGGGTTCAGCCGACCGATTCACCTAGGCGCAGCCGGCGGTTTGGGCACGCCCGAGGCCGTAGCTGCCGCGTTTTCCCTCGGTGCCTCCTATGTGCTCACCGGTAGCGTCAATCAAAGCTCCGTCGAGTCGGGCCTTTCCGACGAAGGTAAACGCCTGCTGACCCAAGCCGAACTCTCCGATGTGGTCATGGCCCCGGCGGCGGATATGTTCGAACTCGGTGTTGAGGTTCAAGTGCTCAAACGGGGCACCATGTTCGGGGTGCGCGCGTCTCAGCTTTATGAGCTTTACAACACCCACGAGAGTCTCGAATCAATTCCCGCGGAGACCATGGCCCGATTGGAGAAAAGCCATTTTCACGGCCCGGTGGGCGACGTTTGGGAACAAACCCGCCAATTCTTCGCCCAGGTGGATCCCCATGAAATCGAACGGGCCGAGCGCGACCCCAAACACAAAATGGCGCTGGTCTTCCGTTGGTATCTCGGAAAATCCAGCGGCTGGGCGATCCAAGGCACTGCTGAGCGCAAGCTCGACTACCAAATTTGGTGCGGTCCGGCCATGGGCGCCTTCAACGCCTGGGTCGAGGGCACCTTCCTGGCCCAGCTCGAAAATCGACACGCGGTGCAAATCGCCCTCAACCTGATGGAAGGTGCCGCCGTGATCACCCGCTGCCAGCAGCTGCGGTCTTACGGCGTGCCGGTGCCGGCATCGGCCTTCCACTTCAGCCCGCGACCGTTGGCTTGAGGCATATACCGTGAATCCAAATTTGAATCCCATTGCCCGTTTTCAGGCCGTCAAGGCCTTACATTTGCCCTCGGCCGGAACCGCCCACCGGCCCACACCCGACCGATTTTTCTGCCAGCGTGAGGTTTGATCATGCCCCAGACAACCCATAAAAAAACCACTCAGCAAACCCGATCGCCGATCGCCGTCGTCGGTGTCAGCGCGATTTTCCCCGGCTCCCAGGACGAAGGTGGATTCTGGCGCGACATTCTCGCCGGTCGTGATTTGATCACCGACATCCCCGAGACCCATTGGTTGGTGAACGACTATTACGATCCGGATCCCAAGGCGCCCGACAAGACTTACGCCAAACGCGGCGCCTTCCTCGGCAACGTCGATTTCGACGCCATGGCCTTCGGCATTCCGCCGACCATCGCCCCGGCCACGGACACCAGCCAGCTCCTGGCCCTGATCCTCGCCCAGCGGGTGCTCAACGACGCCGCCCAAGGCCAATTCGACGCCATCGACAAAAGCCGGATCAGCGTCATCCTCGGCGTGACCTCCGCTCAAGAACTCCTGGCGACCATGATCGGTCGCCTGCAGCGGCCCGTGTGGGTCAAGGCCTTGCGCGAAGCGGGTTTACCCGAGGACCAAGTCCAAGACGCCTGCCAACGCATCTCGGATCAATACATCCCATGGCAAGAAGCCACTTTCCCCGGCCTGCTGGGCAACGTGGTGGCCGGCCGGATCGCCAATCGATTCGACCTCGGCGGCACCAATTGCGTGACCGATGCCGCTTGCGCCAGCGCCTTGGCCTCGATTTCCATGGCGGTCAACGAACTCCGGCTCGGCGAATCGGACATGGTGATCGCCGGCGGCGTCGACACCCTGAACGACATCTTCATGTATATGTGCTTCAGCAAGACCCCGGCGCTTTCGATGTCCGGCGATTGCCGCCCCTTCTCCGACAAAGCCGACGGCACCCTCTTGGGCGAAGGCATGTCGATGGTCGCCCTCAAACGGCTGGAAGACGCGGAGCGTGACGGCGATCGGATCTACGCGGTGCTCAAGGGCATCGGCTCCTCCTCCGACGGCCGCGCCAAGAGTGTTTACGCGCCATTGCCCGAAGGCCAGGCCAAGGCCATTCGCCGAGCCTACGTCCAGGCCGGTTACGGGCCGGAGAGTGTCGAGCTGTTGGAAGCCCACGGCACCGCCACCAAAGCCGGCGATGCGGCCGAGTTCAGCGGTCTGCGCCAAACTTTCTCCGAGGCGGATCGCGACGACAACCAATGGTGCGCCCTGGGATCGGTCAAATCCCAGATCGGTCACACCAAAGCCGCGGCCGGCGCGGCCGGTCTGTTCAAAGTCGTTATGGCCTTGCACCACAAGGCCCTGCCGCCGTCGATCAAAATCGACCGTCCCAATCCCAATCTCGACATCGATTCGAGCCCGTTCTACCTCAATACCGAGAGTCGGCCGTGGGTTCGCAAGGGCGATCACCCCAGGCGTGCCTCGGTCAGCTCATTTGGCTTCGGCGGCTCGAATTTCCACGTCGCCATGGAGGAATACCTCGGCCCAGGGGCCAAGGCGAAACGCCTGCGCACCCTGGAGAGCGAGCTGATTCTGCTCAGCGCGGACGATGGTGCCGGGCTGGCGGAGCAATGTGAGTTGCACGCCGTGCGCCAAGGCCTGCCCACCGCACCGCTGCTGACTTGGTTGGCGCACCAAAGCCAACAAGAATTCCACGCCGACGCCGACGCCAGATTGGCGATCGTGGCTTCCGACGACGACGATTTACGACAAAAACTCGCGTCCGCCGGGGAACGCTTGCGCAAGGCCCCCAAAGATTCGTTTACCACTCCCCAGGGCATTTTCTGCCAGCTCGGCGCACCGGAAGCGGGCTCGACGGCTTTGCTCTTCCCCGGCCAAGGCAGCCAATACGTGGGCATGGGCTCGGAGCTGGCGATCGCTTTCGACGCCGCCCGTGAAATCTGGGATCGGTCCGCGGATCTGGACCTGGATCCCGACCACGATCTGCACCGGATCAACTTCCCCCGCCCGGTCTTCAGCGATCAAGAGCGGGCCGACCAACAGACCACCCTGACCCAAACCCAATGGGCCCAGCCGGCGATCGGGGCCGCCAGTCTCTCCCAGCTCGCCCTGGTTCAAGCCTTGGGGCTGGAAGCGGATTGCATGGCCGGTCACAGCTACGGTGAGATCACCGCCCTGTGCGCGGCCGGGGCCTTCTCCCAAGAAGATATGTTGCGCATTGCCCGCAAGCGCGGTGAGCTGATGGCCGACGCGTCGGCGATCGAAGGCTCCATGACCGCGGTGGTCGCCACCGTCGACGAACTGCGCCCGTTGCTCGAAAAGTGGGGTTCGGAAGTCAGCCTGGCCAACCACAACGCCCCCCAACAGGTGGTGCTCTCCGGTGCCACCCAGGCGATCGAAGAAGTCGAAGGACGCCTCAGCGAAGCCGGTCTCAAGGCTCGACGGCTGCCGGTCGGAACCGCTTTCCACTCCCCCTTGGTGGCCGGCTCCAGTGAGCCCTTCCATAATTTCCTCAAAGAGCTTTCCCTCAGCGAGCCCAAGGTTGCGGTGTTCTCCAACGCCGAAATCGAGCCCTATTCCGGTGACGCCGAGCAGCTGCGACGACGGTTGGCGGACCAAATCGCCAGCCCCGTGCGCTTCGTGGAAGAAATCGAGGCCATGTACGCCAAAGGAGTCCGATCGTTCATCGAGGTCGGACCCGGGTCCGTGCTCACCGGCTTGGTGGGCAAAATCCTCGGCGCTCGTCCCCATTTGGCGATCAGCTTGGATCGCAAGGGGCGCAACGGCATCACGTCTCTTTGGCATGCCCTCGGCCGACTGGCAGCCTCCGGTCAACCCCTGGATTGGGCGCCCCTATGGGCCGAATACCGCACGCCGGTGGACCCCGCGAGCATCCAACAGCCCAAGATGAAGCTCGAAATCAACGGCAGCAACTACGGCAAGCTCTATCCGCCCGCCGGCGGTGCTGCGGCCTTGCCGGCTCCGAATCCCAAGATCGGTGCCAAACCGACGATTCCCGAGCCGGCGCCCACCACCGTTCCGGCTGCCCCCAAGGCGACCGCTCCGGCTGCCCCCAAGCCCACGCCCGCCGCACCGGCGGTTCGCCCCCCCCGAAACCCGCCGGCTCAGGTTCAGCAACCCAGGGCCCAATCCGTCCAGACTCAACAGGTAGCCAACGTGAACGACTCGACTCGCTTGGCCTGGGTACAGGCCTACCAAGAAGCCCAACGTCAAACCGTCGACGCCCACGCGGAATTCCAACGCACCATGGCCGAGACCCAGACCGCGTTCCTGCGCACCGCCGAAGTTTCGTTTGCGGGTTTGGGCCAGCTGCTCGGCACGGGCGAGCAAGGGGTCGGTTCGTTGCCTGCGAGCGCACCGAGCTTCGCGCCGGCGGCGGCTGCCTTTGTGCCCCAACCGGTGGCCCAAGCACCGGTTCCGGCGCCCCGGGCCGTTCAACCCGCTCCGGCACCGGCACCCCAAGCACCGGCACCCCAAGCACCGGGACCTCAGGCAACCACACCCCAGACACCAACACCAGCTCCTGCTGCCGAGGTGGCGGCTCCAGCCGCTGCATTGGCAACGAGCCCCGCTCAGCCCGTGACCGGCGACGGTCCCACCGTTGAGGGATTGCAGAGCTTGATGCTCGAGGTCGTGGCTGAAAAGACCGGTTATCCCGTGGAAATGCTCACCCTCGACATGGATATGGAAGCCGACCTCGGCATCGACTCCATCAAGCGGGTCGAGATCCTCTCCACCCTGCGGGAAAAAGAGCCACGTTTGCCCGAGGTCGACACGGCGCGCATGGCCACCCTGAAAACCCTCGGCCAAATCGTCGACGACATGAAGGGCGAGTCCGGCGTCGCCCCGGCCGGCAGCGCGGCTCCAGCAGCCGCCACCGAACCCGCCGCCCCCGCCGCTCAGACTCCCGTTACCGCGGCGCCGGCGGCCGGCTCGGCCCTGGACGAAGCGACGTTGCAAAAGCTCATGCTCGAAGTGGTCGCCGACAAAACCGGCTATCCCACGGAGATGCTCGAGCTGTCCATGGACATGGAAGCCGACCTCGGCATCGACTCCATCAAACGGGTCGAGATCCTCTCCGCCGTGCGCGAGCAAGCCCCGGAACTGCCCGAGGTCGACACCGCCGTCATGGCGACCCTCAAAACCCTCGGCCAGGTGGTCGATCACATGCGCGCGTCGGTTCCTGAGACGCCCCCGGCCCAGGCGTCGGCTACTGCTCCGGCTACTACTCCGGCTCCTGCCCCGGCGGCATCCCAAACAGCCTCCGGCACTGGACCGGCGATCAGCGAGGCTCGACTACAACAGCTGATGCTCGACGTCGTCGCCGACAAAACCGGCTACCCCGCCGACATGCTCGAATTGTCCATGGACATGGAAGCCGACCTCGGCATCGACTCCATCAAACGGGTCGAGATTCTCTCCGCCGTGCGCGAGCAGGAGCCCGCCCTGCCCGAGGTCGACACCGGCGTCATGGCGACCCTCAAGACCCTCGGCCAAGTGGTCGACTACATGCGCTCGACGGCACCCCAGGCGGCGTCATTGGCTGCTGCCGAACCGCAGCCTGCCGCAAGCCCGGCGGCCGACTCACCGCCCGCCGGTGGCGCTGAGATCAGCGAGGCGCGGCTGCAACAGCTGATGCTCGACGTCGTCGCCGACAAAAC
>CBDUGP010000107.1:0-30944 GCA_965366625.1 uncultured bacterium | reverse complement strand
GCTAAGTCATTGAAAACATTAGACCGGGTATCGCTAACTGCGGAAGTTGGGCTAGCCGGCCGCACCACGGAATAAATTCCGAGGCTACTCATGCCTCGCCCCTTCGGGGCAGCCCGGAAGCTGAAATGCAGGGCCGTCCCGCAGGGACAAGGTCTACGTAGCCTCGGGCTTCAGCCCGTGGCCTGGCGGCTTCACTATCTAGCTCAGCGGGATTTCGCCGGTACGAAGAAGAAGTCCGCCAGATCGTTGCGAGCCCACTTCAAGGTTGCGAATTCGAGGCTCTGGGTGCTCGCGTTGACGGTTTGGAGGCGTTCGTTCACCTGCTCGTAGAGCCGTGAGGCCTCCAATACGCCGTCGTTGCTTTTTAAGATTTCCACGAAGGCCGACGCAAAGTTGGATTCGTTGACCTGGGTTCCACCGCCCCCGGGACCGCCGGAGGAGAGCACCAATCGGGCTCGTTTCTCCATCAACAGCTTGATGTGATGGTAGCGCTGCTCGTCGGTCATGCCACGCCGTAAACGAGCGACGGACGAACGGGTGCGCAGGCCGGAGTAGACCGAATCCGCCACCACGAACACATGGTTGGCGGCGATCAGATCCAGATGCTCGGTCACCACCTCGCTCGGAATCCAATGGGTCGGACGCCGCGGGTCCGAGTCCACCGGTTGCCAATAAGCCGTGCGTCCGGCGGCGTCACGCTCACCGTGGCCGGCGTAATAAACGAGTAGGTTGTCCTTCGAGGTCAGCTCCTGGCGCAGACGGTTGAGCGCGGACATGATCTCGAAACGATTGGCGTTCAAGAGCAGAGTGACCTCGAAGCCGTATTTGCCCTTGAGTAGGGAAGCCACGGTTTCGGCATCCACTTTTGCCGACGCCAAGTCCGGAAGGGCTTCATAGTCGCTATTGCCGATCACCAGAGCGTGGTAGCTGCCGAAGGGAATCTCTCCGAGCGTCGCGATCTGGGTGGCGCCCCCGGAACGTTCCGAAACCACGGCGAGGCGTTTCTCCAACGAAGCGATTTGCTCACGGCTCTGATCCACCTCCGCTTTACGACCGTTCAGATCCGCTTCCAGCCGTTCGAGAATCGAACGTAGGGTAGCTTGGCGATTCTTTTCTTCTTCGGTTTCGGCGCTGGCGTCCGAAAGTTGACGTCGGAGCTCGTCAACTTGGCCCTGAAGCTCATCGACTTGCTCCTGTTTGCTCTTCAGCTGATTCTGGACATCGAGTAGGGAGTCGTATTCCGCTTGCTCCAAGACCACCAAGTCCTCGGCCAACCCTGCGGCTTTGCGATACCAATTCATGGCTTGAACGTCGTCTTGGCCGACTCCCAAACCCTCCTCATAGAGGTAACCCAGGCCGATTTGGGCGGCCGAGAATTCTTGCTCGGCGGCCTTGCGGTACCACTCGGCAGCGCTCTCGTAGTCGGGCGTGGTGCCGAGCCCTTTTTCGAAGATTTGACCGACGTAATATTGAGCCTCTGGGTCGCCGTCTTTAGCGCGCGGCAGCCATACCTTCAGCGACGTGGCGTAGCTCGCTTGATCGGGCTCGGTGTATTCGCCGCCCCGAATCCGGCAGTCGACGGCGGTGGTTCGAATCGGTCGCCGAGGTGCCAGGTACGTGTTGTTGCGCCCTAAGCGACGAACTTTTTGGGGCAGCAAGCAGTCGACGATCAACAGATCATCGGCGCTCTTGGGTTCTTCTTTCTTCTTGGCTTCCAGGGGCATGCCCCAGGCGCCGAGCACCAACGCAGCCACTATCGCTGCTACTTTCGAGAAAGCGATTGGGTCGAAGTTTTTTGATCGGTAAGACATGGCCGGTCCTTGCTCAGAACTGGAAGCGGAAGCCTCCGGAAAGGGTGTAGACGTCGAGGTCGTCGCGCTCGAGGTCGGTGTCATATTGGAAGTAGGAGGCCCAGCTGCGGGGAAGGGTCAGGGTCACCCCGAGGGCGAGATTCAAGAAATCCCGATCCGGGGCGTCGGATTCGATCACGAAGGTCCGCCGGCTGGGATCGATGGCGAAACGGGCCCGCAGGGTCTGCACACCGTCGTCGAATTCATGCAGGAAGGTCACGCGCAACTGTGGTTGCACCACGCCCCAGCTGAGACTGAAGGGGCGAGAAATCTCCAGGCCGGCTTCGCCCAGCAGGGACTCGGACTCTTGCTCCTCAAAGGCCAAGTCAAAGAAGAGCGCGCCTCTTTCGACATAGGGCTCGATGGTCGATTGCACCCAGCTGCCACGGACGAATCCGCCCAAGGTCAGAGCATCACCGAGCAACAAGTCGTAACCCACGCCGAAATGGGCCGCCAATTGGTCGCTGTCGGGATCCCCCGTGGCGACGAATCGAGTCCTGCCGTTCAGATTTCTGGGCAGGTCGACGATGCGCTCGATGTCGTAGCTGTTCTGGCCCACGCTGAGCAGGCCGTCGAAGTAGAACGATTCCCGGAAATAGGTGGTGTAGAGGGTCAATGACATGCCTTCGAGGTCGAAGGAACCCTGATCCTGCTCGACATCACTGTCCGAGCGCAAATAACCGAGGGCAGCCCCCAGCACCCAGCGCTCGCCCAAGCGATAGTCGACTCCGGCGCTCAAGCCTTCAGTGTTGATCTCATAACCCGCCGTCTGCCCGAGCCTGGGGGCGTCGCCGAACGACAGCCGACCGTTCATGAAGAAACCCCAAGGGCTCTCGCCTTCGTCGACCGATGGATCTTGATCGCCGGAAGCTGCACCGCCTCTGCGTTCGACCGTGGAGCCCGAAGCAGATCGGAAGGCGCCGTCGATACGTTCCGCAGCCCAGTCGTTTTCGTGTTGGTAATCGGCAACGGCTTGTTGCAGGGGCCCTAAGGAAAGGGACTGTCCTTGGATGTTGAACGCCAGTTGGCTCAGGGATTGCCGGGCCATGCCGCCGCGCAGCGCGGTCAGGCGAGAGCCGACGTTGCGCAGCTGATGGTTGGGACCACGCAGGGCGGCGCGCGCCTGGGCCAGGGCAGATCGGGGGGTCAATCGGTCGAGGGCCTGTTGTTGCTCGTCGGAGCCCGCCAAGCCGAAGAGGAATCCACACAGCTGGGCGTAATCGCCGCTGTCATCGGCGTCGGCGCAGCTTTCGTTCAAGGTCTGGGCGATGCCCGAGCCCTGGGAGGACCCGCCCGAAGGACCCGGTCCGCTGAGGTCACCCTCGACTCGGATCTGGAATGCCACGCGTTCGTCGGTCCCCAACAATCGCACGTTGACGACGGCTGGGCCGGGGGTGTTCGCCAGCACGATGGTGCGGCTCACCAAACCCTGATCGTCGGAGAAAGCTCGCGCCTCGCCGGCGATCCTGGCTCGTCCTTCCGCTTGCCACAAAACCGTGGCACCGGCGATCGGACGATCTTGCTCACCCACGACTCGAACCTGCAGCTCGAGTTCGTCGCGGGTCGTCGCCGTGAGTTCGGTCTCACCCACCGCTTGTAAAGCCATGGGTGAGTCGTTGTCGACAATGGCGATCGGTGCTTGTCGTCTGCCGACAATTCGGGCGTTGATCGGTTGCGCCAACACCACACCAAAGGCCTCGGGGCCTTCCTCACGATTGTCGTCGATGACCGGGATTTGAATGCGCTGGGGCCCCGACTGCCCGGCAGCCCATTCGAGGATCGTGCGCACCTCCTGGAAGTCGGAGCCGGGTTGGGCCGTGCCGGCGACCGTGCCCAGGGTCACCCTGGCCGGCAGGTTGGTCGACCCTTGCCGCTCGACGATCACCACCGCCGGACCGGCCCCTTCGGTGGTGCCGTTGACGCCCACCAAACGGATGATCGACGGATTGCCGCCTCCGTCCCCGCCCCCGTCGCTGTCGTCGTCAACGATGCCGCCACGTCCGACCGGGCGCGCGATGGCTGCTCCCTGTGGGTTTTCGAGGATGACGGAGAAAAATTCGTTGTCTTCCGGGCGGGTATCTCCCAGCACCTCGACCTGCACATTGGCGAAGGATTGCCCGGGCGAGAAAACCAGCCGGCCGGCGACCGGTCGATAGTCGTTGTCGGCCGTCATGGCCGTGCCGTCGGCGCTGGTGAAATCCACCTCCACGGTTTGCTCGGAGGTTGGATCGAGCCGCACGGTGAAAATCGCCAACGATACGCCGCTATTTCCTTCGGTCACCGCCACATCGTCGATCGACAGATTAGGCACGGTGCCTTGCTCGTCATCGTCGAGGATGGTCACCGTCGATTCGGCCTGTCCGATCACAGCCCCTTGGGGCTCGCTCAGGCGAACGAAGAACGTTTCGTTGCCTTCGACCAGGGTATCTCCGCGGATCTTGACGTTCAGAGTCTTGTTGGTTTCCCCGGCTGCGAAGGTCACCGTTTCTTGCTTGCTTTGATAATCGAGACCGGCCGTGGCGGACCCGTCTGCGGTCGCGAAATCCACCGTGATGACCTCATCTGAGGCCGTGGAAAGCCCAACGGTCACCTGAGCGTCGCTCAAACCTTGATCCCCTTCGAGCACGGAAAGGCCCTCGACGAAGAGGGTCGGTGCGTCGGTGCCGTCGTCGTCGTCGTCGTCGTCGAGAATTCCCGCTTGGGCTTCGCCGTCTCGAATCGTCGCACCCACCGCCTCAAATAGGGTGACGATGAAGCTCTCGTCGCCTTCGGGCCGGGTGTCGCCCCGAACTTGAACCGTCACAGTCTGCTGGGTTTGGCCGGCAGAGAAGGTGATCGAGCCTTGGCCGGCTTGGTAGTCCTGGTCCGAGGCCTGAGCCGTGCCGTCGCCGGTGGTGTACCTAACCCTGACCTCCTGGTCCGAGGGTTCGGAGAGAGTCACGGTGAGGGGTAAGTCGGTGAAACCGCTGTCGCCTTCGGCCACCGCGTTGTCGTGGATCGAGATCAGCGGCTCTAGGCCGTCGTCGTTGAGGATGGTTCCCTGGCCGGTGCCACGGTCGATGGGGGCGCCGGTCGGATTGAAAAGCTGGACCAAGAAATGCTCGTCCGGCTCCTGCTCAAAGTCGCCCAGAACCGAAATGCGAATCTCCTGGGGCTGCTCGACATTGTCGAAGATCAAATTGCCTTGGGCGGCAACAAAGTCCGAGCCCGCCTGGGCGGTTGCGGATTGGGTACGCCATTGAACGCTGAAGCCCTGGCGCAGGGCTCGGCGTTGTCGCGGGCTGGCCGGAAAGTCGAGGGTAACGGAGAAAACCGCGGCGCGGGTGCCTTCGTTGCCTTCCGTCACTTGAGCGTCGCCAATGTTGAAAGAAGGACTGGAATCGTTGTCGACGATGATCACCGGAAAGTTGTATTGGGTTTGGCCCGGATCCCAAGTGCCCGTATTGCAACTGAATTGCGTGCCCATGGCCGTCAGGATGAGATCGAAAGATTCGTCGTTTTCGACATCCGAATCGTCCATCACCATGATCGAAATGTTTTGGCTGGTGGTGCTGTCGTTGAACGAGAGCACGCCCGGCCCCAGCAGCGTCACGTCGGCGGAGGTCGTGTCGTTGTGGTCAAGGCTGACCGCCCAATCCGATGGACCCCAGGTGTCCATGCAAGTCACACCGGTGATGTCGATGTTGATGCTGGGATTGGAATCTGATTCCGAGACAAAAATCGGAGCGGGTGGATCGGATTCCAATTCGTAGATACCCGCGCCGGCCAGGCTCGGTAGCCCGATTCCGATGGCAAAGAGTGTGGCAACAGTGATTCGGCGCAACGAAGCCGGGCCCGGTCGGGTGGGATTGAAGGGGAAACAGCTGGGGGGATAGTCGACCATGGGGTCTCCGTCACGATCAGTTCGGATAAAGCTTCACGGGACGACACCTGTCCACTGGCGGGAGTGCGTCCAATGGCGGAGCGCGTCCAATGGCGGAGTGCGTCCAATAGTAGTGAAACTCGTGGGATCTCCGTTTCCTGCGACCCGCACCCACAAACCGTCGACCCAAGGGATGGACGGCCCTTGCCGGCTCGGCCCGCCGCCACCACATTTGCTTAGCTGTACATGCTAACACCTGCAAATGGGAGCGTCCACGCACCTCCAGTGGGCGCTCAGGCCCTGATTAGAAGGGCCAGGCAAAGTGCATTGAGCTTAGTAGATAGGGCCGGGGGCGACGACCAGGAATCGTTGGGGAATCAAGGCGAAGGGATTTTGGGGCGGCGAGATCTAAGACCGGAGAAATATTAAGACAAAGGAATATTGTGCAAACCCGTGGTTTTCTCAGTCAGGATCTGAAGCTCGTCGGCGATCGCCAGGGAGCTGCGGGCGGCGTTCCGGATTCGCTCCTGGATCTCCGAGGTAGTGGCCACTTTTTCGAGATACTCACGACCTCGCCGATGATGGTGGATCTCTTCTGGGTGGATCACCTGCTCATACATCTGAGCGGTTTCTTCATCTTGAACCGAACGGCAAAAATCGATGAATTGAGCGTTGCGCACCTCGGCCACCGCTTCGCACGCAAACGGGCCGGCGGCGATCCGTTCCTCGGTGGTTCGTAGGGTCCGGAGAAAGTGGAACAGCGGGCTGTACCCTTCGGCCAGGGGATCGAATCCGCTCATGTCTTCGCCGAGATCCTTGAGGCGCTCCATGATCATGTTGTAGTGCCTCAGCTCGTCGGAACATTGCTCTGCCAAGATGGTTTTGGCCTCGATATCCCGAGTGTCCGGCAGCCAATGGGCCGCGATTTCGGCTGCCTCCAGCTCGCTGGTCAGGGCCAGCTTGAGCAGAGGGACCACGGCCATTTGACCGTCCGACTCCGCTTCTAAGGTCTCGTGCTCGCCGAGCTGCTCGAAGAGCTGATGGATCTCACGAACCAATTCGTCGATAAATTCTTTTCCGGTCACGATAACTCCTGGTCGGGGAGAAGGCCTCCTCGTTAAAGGGAGGGCAAAGTGCGAGCTGGCGACGAGTTCGATTCTACCCAATCTTCAGGAGCGGCGTAGTGAATGCGGGCCGAGCAGGTCGGACCGGCTGCCGCCTCTGTCGGAAAAAGTATAAACTGACGGCTATGAACGACATGAGCACCCCTGAGCCGTCCAAACCCTCGCTCTGCCGCCGGCGGGACCGATTTTCATCCGCCAAATCGAAGCTTCGTTCGAGCTTGGTCGTCTGGCTTGTGGGTTTGGCCGTGGTGCTGGTGCCGACAATTACCTCCTTGGCCCAATCCGGCCGGGCGGTGACCGATTTTCAAGCGCCTACGCGCCTCTTCCCGGCGCCCACCGCTTACGACTTGGTGACCATGCCCGGTGATTTGGTTTTCATGCGTTATTCCCTGGGCGCGTTGGATCGGGCGGCGCGATTACAGCTGAAGCTGCGGCAAATGCTTTTCGCCTTTCAACGCTGGGCCGGCAGCGAGCTGGTGATGACGGTTTATGTGCTGACCCCCGAAGAGTGGCGCGCGTCCGGCATCAACATGCCCTATGGAGTGCCAGTCCGGGTTGGGCATTCGGCCCTCGCGGTTCCGGCCGGCGGGGATCAAGAGACGGCGTTGCTTTGGCAGCAATTGCAGATCACGGCGCCGAGTTCGCCGGAGATACCGTCTCGCGGAGCCCCAGAGCACGGACCTTCGATGGTCATGTCAGACGTGATTTCGATGCTTTTCGTCGGCGAGATTTTGGTCGATCACGCCGACCTATCCGGGGACGAATTCTGGGTGCGAGGGCTGCTCACCCATCTGGCGTCAGTAGAGTTCATGCAACGCAGTGGCGACATCACCGTTCGCGAGCTCGATTTGCTGTATCGGCAAGTCCGGGCGCAGCGACCGGCGAAAGCCATGGCCGCCAGCGATTTCCGATCCGAAATCGGCATGCGCGATTGGCTTTGGTTCCAAGCCCACTTCCACCAAGGCGCCAAGATCCTTCGGGAAGAAGAAGGCCGGGGCGTTTGGAAGAAGCTGCAAAAATTGCGCAAACGCAGCGGAGGGGTGTTGACCGGTGCCGCGTTGCTCGACAAATACGAAGCCCTGCACGATTGGTATTACGGCAGCTTCGCAGCGATCTCGACTCGCCCTGTCAAATAGGCTCGGATAACCGAGTCCGGTGATGCGTGACATATGGATGGTCTGCCGAGCCCATATTCTTGTTACGACTTTCTTCTTCCCTCTGGCGCTTGGTGCGGACGAGAATCCCCCGCTCGAAACCATTCTAGGGACCACAGCCGAGCCCACCTACACCCCGGTAGCGTCCCCCCGCGGTGCACGGCCCCACACCCCCTTCGAAGTCGGACAAGTCGACACCGTCGACACCAGCTCCGGCAATCTCACCGTGCGCATTCCCCTGGGCCAGGCTTATGACGTCGGCCCGAGCCTGAGCTATCGCTTCCAGGTGATCCACAATTCGAGCGTTTGGGATTTCGCCAATTCCGAGGTCTTCGCCGACCCCAGCTCGAACACCAGCTACGTGCTCGCTTTAGCCAACCCCGGCAGCAACGTCGGTCTGGGTTGGGAGCTCCATTTCGGGAAACTCTACGCGCCCGAGGATTCATCCCACTTCCCGTCCGGCCTGGGTCTCGTCGACCACGACCGATGGCCCAATCGAGACGCCGATTCGAGCGATGGCCCGAATCGTTGGATGTACGTGGCGCCCGACGGTGCCCGGCATTACCTCTACAACCTACCGGGCCGCGACGGCGGCACCCTTTCGAATCCCGTGCGTTATTCCAAGAGCGGATCTTTGCGTCTGCAGAAGATCGACGCCACCACGGTGTGGGTGGAGTTTCCCAATGGCACCGTGTCGGAATTCTCCAAAACGGGCAACACCGCCGCCGGCACGGAGTTTTGCGGCAACGGCGTTAGCGGCTGTTGGCGACTCGAGGAGACGCGGGACCTCTACGGCAACAGGGTCTCGTTCGAGTACGAGATTTCGGGCAACACGGAAACCTGGACGGTCAGCGATTCCACCGGCCGCAGCCACGAGCTGGAATTTAGTGTGTCCGACGCCGACACCGGCGGTGGTGACGGAGTCGGCACGTCGACCGCTGAAGGTGACGAGCCGGGCGACGTGCGCCGAGTCTTGAAAGCAGCCCGGCTCGCCGCGTTCGGCGGCACGATGGCTACCTACACGTTCGACACCTCGGTCCGTCGCATCAACCGGGGATGTCCGAACCCTTGGGGTGAGTTTCCGTCTTTGAGCACTTTGAGCGTGCCGATTTTGAATGAGGTGCATCTGCCCGAGAGCGTCGACGTGCCGCCCTGGGTGATCACCACCGACACCGAGTTGTTCGCCGATACGGCCTGTCGCCACGGCTCCGGACGAGTCGAATCAGTGCGTCTGCCGACCCTGGGCACGGTGGAATGGCAATACGGCACCTGGCGCATGCCCACCCGCTGCACCTACTCCAACAGCCCCGAAGCCGAGCCGGAATATACGATCGACGGCGTGCGCGTCCGCACCACCAAGGGCCGTTCCGGAGACGTCGAAGGCGTTTGGACCTATCGGCCCACTCTCACCCCCACGATCACCGCCGACGCCGAGATTTCCGGCCCGGCGTGCATCCGAGCGAACTACCGCACCACGCGAGTGGACGCCCCGCCGGGCAAGAACGGCAAGCACACGCGCACGATGCACTACGGCTCCGTCTACCAGGGGCCGAAGTTTCCCAGCGCAAATACCGCTTATGACGCCTGGCAGGTCACCGACCACGGCCTGCCGTACTCGAAACACGCCTCGGTCACGGGCTCGGACGGCAAAAAGCTGTTCCTGTCCCAAGAGATCTACGAATGCACGGGTGAGAGCTGCGCCAAGAAACGATCGATCTACCGGCGCTACACGAGCCAATATCGATCCTGCAACACACCCGCCGGCGACGGTGCCGGTTGTTTTCAGGTCCAGCCCCAGCAGGTGGCGGAGCGGATCGTTTTTCACGACGATGCCGACCCTACGCCTCGGTGGGCCGAAACCCGGAGCACCGACAACACCGGTGCCGGGCACTTCCGCACGACTACCGTACGTGACAACTTCGCCGACGTCGGCACAGCAGCAGTGGCCCGCGCAGTAATGACGGACTACACCGCCACGGGTGAGACATCGCTTTCGATCAACGAGACGACGGGCTATTTGAACATCGGTAATCCGTCGAGTTACCTGCCGCTGCCCTCCGATCCGTGGCTGTTGACCCCGTACAAAAAGACCACCACCACCGGTGACGGACGCACCTACGTCAGCGAAACCAAGTTCAACGAGCAAGGTTCGGCCGTCTGCAGTCGCACTTGGCAGGATTCCGACGACCGAGGCCCACGAGACGTGATCGTCGAACTCACTTTGGGCACAGTGGCGGGAAAGAACCTGGGCCTGCCGGTGACGGAAATCGTGACCGGCGGCGAATACGGCCAGGCGGGAACGTCGGGAATCTGCGACGGTGATCCGTCCACCGAGGACGGTCGCCGCTACACCTACCACCACGACTATTCCGATTTGGTGCTCAAAAGCACCCGATTCGCGGGATTCAGCCACTACCTTTACCGCGCCGACATCGACGAAAACACCGGCCTCGAAACCTCCGTCTACGACGTCTCCGATCTACGTACCGGCCTGACCTTCGACAAGCTGGGCCGCCTGCGATTCGTCAGCCCCGAAAACGCTCTGCGCGGTGCTCACGTGAAATACGACTACTCGAATCCGGCGAACGGTGACGCCAGGGTGGAGATTTATCACCAGACCCCCGCACCGGGTGCGGTGGATCTGACCAAGGAATCCAAAACCTTCGACGGCTTCGGCCGCGTGATCGCCGAAAGTCGGCGCAAACCCGTGGGCGACACGACCTACTCACCGTCGATCCGCCGCACGACCTACGACGCGTTGGGCCGAAAAACGTCAACCACCACGTGGCAATCGTCGGCGGGTTTCGAGGACGATGCGGCGTGGTTTTACGACGATTACGACGCCTTCGGCCGAGCGCGCAAAATCACGACGCCGAACGGCAAAATTGAACTCATGGCCTACCGAGGAGCTCGGACCGAAACGAGCACGGTCGACATCCGAACCAGCGAAGCGGGCACCAGCGCCGTCAGCCGTTCGACCGTCCGCGACGCCCTGGGCCGCGTGATTTCGGCGTCGAATCCGGAATATACGACTCGCTCGACCTACGACCCGTACGATCAAATCGTGAGTTCGCGTCGCACGGGCCCGGGCATCGACCAAACCCGAACCTACGGCCTCGACGCCAGGGGTTATCTGCTGTCGGAAACCCACCCGGAGATCGCCGAAACGGTAACTCACAAGCCCGACGCCCTGGGCCTACCGCGTCGAACCTTCGACGGTCTGAACGCGCTGGATCAAATCTTTGACGGCGCCGGTCGCCTGACCGAGGTCAAAGGATCTTCAGCCCAAACTTGGAAGGTGTTCGTCTACGCCGGCTCCAACGGCGAGGGCAGCGAAGCCGGCGACTACCGCAAGGGCAAGCTGCGCCACGTGCTGCGTCACAACGACCTGTCGTCGTTGGGAGCGTCTGAAGACCTCGACATCATCGAGTCCTACGAATACCGAGGTGCGCTGGGCAAAGTCAGCCGGATGACGACCAAGATCCGCTACCCGGAGCGCCCCAAAGGCAGCCAATTCGATGCGGCGTTTCAACAGGATTTCGCATACGACCGATTCGGCAACATAACCAGCCACACCCTGCCGGCCTGCGTGACCAATGGCGACGGCTTCAAACCCTGCGACGACGGTGATGATCGCCCGGCACCGTCCCACACGGTGACCTCGACCTACAACCAAGGCATCCCGAGGGCAGTGACCTCAAGCTTGGGTCCGTCGGCGACAAGTTCGTTCCACTTCAATTTTCAGCCGTCGTCCACCGCCTACGGCAACGGCGTCTCGGGAACCTTCGACGAAGGACCGTCTCACCTGGCGAGACCCAAACGAATCCGTTACTCGACCACCGCCGGCGGTACCCTGTGGGACAGCGGTACCTACTCTTATGACGGAGTCGGCAACATCGCCGCCATCGGTGACGACACGTTTTTCTACGACCGAGCCAGCCGACTACGCTCCGGCACCGTCAAAAGAGCGGGTCTGGACCGTCGCGAAACGCTGACCTACGATGCCGCCGACAACGTCACCAGCTTCGCCAGAGACGGCGGCACGCCCGTGGCCCACAACGTCGACGCCGCCACCAACCGTCTGCTCGGTCGACGCGGTGACGAAAGCATCGTGTGGGATGACGCCGGCAGCGTCACCAGCATCGGCGAGCATGCCGACGGTCGCCCGATCTTTGCTATGACGAACGGGCCCTTCCGTCGACAAACCTCGTTTGAAATCACCGCCGCCGATCCGGCCAAACCATCCAGGCGCTGGACCTACAGCTTCGGCCCTGGCGACATCCGGCTGATGGTAGAGGACCACGACGGTGATCGGCGTTGGACCTTCCGCGACCTATCCGACCGCATCGTGCGCGAATTCCTGGAATCCAACGGCCGATGGGATCACGAGCGGGACTTCATCCACGGCCCGACCGGCCTCATCGCCACCCGTCGACACAACGGCATGGTCCGCTACTTCCACCCCGATCACCTGGGCACGCCGAGACTGCTCACCGCCGCCGACGGTCAAGTTTTTAGCAGAAAGGACTACTACCCGTTCGGGGCCGAAATCGAGGATCCGTCGGAGATGTTGCTCGACGATTTCGAGTCCGGCGACACGCGTTTTTGGTTGGAGTCGAAGGACGAGCCGCGCGTCGAGTGGACGGGTCATGAGCGGGATCCCCACGGCCTGATGGACTATATGCTGGCTCGGGTCTGCATGTATCCGTTCTACAGGTTCGGGTCAGTAGATCCGGCCCGGGACGGCTGGAACCTCTTCAGCTACGCCCGAAACAACCCGATAAACTTGGTGGACCCGGACGGGCAGTTCGCTCAGCTCGTGGTGGTCGCCGCCATTGGAATCGCTGTCGCCGGTGCGTTGACAGGTCCGTCGGCGGCGAATGCGCCGGCAAGCGCAGACACCGAACTCATTGAAAGCGTTGATCTTCCGCTAGACGTCATGGCTGCGGAGGCGTTTTTGGGGGGCGCGGCCAACGTATTCCTCGGGAGGGTAATGGGTTGGGCTCGGGGCGTCTTTGGTCGCTCAAAGGTCACGAGGGGCGTAGCTTTAGGTGATGATGTCCTAAAGCACTTGAGCAGCAGTCAGCAAAAGTCAGTCCGCTCGTTTGAGAAACTGATTAAGATACATCAGGAAAAACTAGCTGATTTTAAGGCGAATCCAACAGTACGTCCTGGGATGAGAGACCAACCGGCCGAAATCATACAAGCCCAACAGGCTCGTCGGATTGGACATCTTGAAACGGAGATTCGGACTTTCCAGAACAACATCAAAAAGATATTGGATGGAGATATGTAATGGATCCGAGGCTGCGATTTGCAGGAGTTGAATCATCGATTCCCAATCTCGAACCGCCATTTGCGGTACTTTTGGAAGCAGATGATGAGTTTTGGCGTAAGGATTCGTCTTTGAATATCCGGGCGAGTGCCCTCTTGGCCGCGGGGTGCCGGTACTTCGTGTGTTTTGGAGAACAGTCTGAAACGGTTCATGATCGCATCGACGACATCATCGTCGAGCATGGGTACGACGGCGTAACTACGACATTCCACTGCGATGAGTCGGAACAGGATGTGGCAGACTTCTTCATGACCATAGCCTTCTCCGCTATGAACGGCGCGCTTGTCCTTTCTTGCAATCAAGAGAAGTGGATGGAGCGCCTTCTCAGTAGCGGCGGATAACCTGCCTCCCTGTCCCAAGGGGGCAGCGAAAGCTGCAGGTGCGTTGGCTCCTCGGTGCCACAAGCCCCGGTCTGGGTCTCGACTCCGTCGAGGAAAATTGAGACTGCCAAACAAGCCAGCCGGCTCGGAGCCGCTGTTGGAACAGTCGTGTACCTTGTCGAGCTTGGAGATGGTAGCTCTATCGAGATTCCCGAAGAGTTTCTTGAGGTCGCGAATGACGGTGAGGGAGTACCTGATGAAGAATAGGCTCTCTTCGCCTAGGACAAGGAGTGTCCCGTCTAGGATTGCTTGAAGATTCCCTTCAAAGGCAAAAATCCATGAGCACGCCACTCCGGACCGGTTTGAGCCTTTCGGTGCTGAATTCTTCGTCCCAGGGAGTGCGGCGAGTGTCGGCGGAGGAGCCAGGATCTCGACATCGCGGCCGACGGTCGGAACCCTTGCCTACGGATCGTCTTCGGTCACCGCCAACAAATCCAAATCGAATCGCCGGGCTAAGCGGCCGATGGTCGCCATGTCCATTTTGCCGACGATGTTGACGAAGACCGCTTGGTTTTCGTCGGTGATGTACATGGCTGCCAAGCCGATTGGATGCTCGCCGCGGTAGCGTAGGAACGCGTAACCGTGGTCCCGCTGAACTTGCACGGTAATGGCGGATTGCCAACCTTGTTTTCGCAGCCCGTCGGCGATTTCGTCCAAGAGATCTCGGGCTTTTGGACGGCGTTTTTCGGCCAGGGTGTAGACCCGGACCTCGATGCCTTTGAGGCGGCCCAGGGTGTCGGAAAGATCGGGTTCGGCGTCGCGACTGGCGGCGGCGACCAAGGCGAGCAGCGGGCCTTTGACGCTGATGTGCATCTCCAGGTCTTGCTGCTCGAAGAGGTTGAGCTTGGCGAAGTCGAAGAACCCAGGGTGCGCGGCGATGGTTTCGTTTTCAGCCGTCAGCTTCGCGGATCGGTCTGGTTTGGGTTTTGAATCCTGAGCCCAGACGGTGCTTTGGATCGGTAGCCAGACGGCGATACCGGCGATCCAGGCAGCCGCGAATAGAGTGGGCCTCCAGCTCACGGATTCTTTCCCCTCGCGGAAGATCGACCGGCGGAATCTGCCGTGATCTGTACTACCGATTTGCCGGCGGTGCGGCCCAGCTTACCCAGATAGGCCAGCGCCAGCTTCACTTCTTGCTCGGCTCGCGCCACTTCTTGGGCGGAGGGAGCAGAACCGTCCGGGTTGCTCGGCTCGATCTCGGAGATGGAGTGGACCACGTTCGGTGTGCCCGGCCCAGGGTGGCTCGAGACGACGGGTCCCGGTGCAGAAAGATCAAATAGGTCGACCCAGGCATGGTGGGACACCAGCGCGATGGCTACCAATGCAAATCCTGCGACCAGCCGGGCGGGTCGTTGCTCCAGGGCGGCGAAGGCCGCTCGCCAAGCAGAGGCCCATTGGTCGAGCAGGCTCGGGCGATGGCCTGTATTTGGGTGGAGCGATGGAACGTCCGCGGGCTCTGGGTCGAGAGTTTGACTCCAGACTCTTTGGCTGACGGCTTCGGGGCAACGCTGTTTGGGCAAGGCTCGCAATCCCAGCTGGACGCGGCGTGTGAGGGCCAGCTCATCGGCCAGCTCGGAATTTGTCGCCAGGTGGTGCTCCAGGAATCGACTGTCCTCTTCGTTGAGCTCGCCGTCGACATAGGCTTCCAGCAGGTCGAAAGGGTCCGTGTTGGGCTGTGAACTCGACGTCGAAGGGGGTTGCGAATCACGCATGGGCTGTCCTCGGGCTGCGGTGCTCGATCAAGGGCGGCTCGGCGCTGGAAGAAGGAGCCTTGTCGGCGGACTTTGCGGACCTGGCTTGCGACGCGGACCTGGCTTGCGACGCGGACCAAGCTTGTGATCGCTCGATGGGAGTGACATTCGACTCGGTTTCGCCTTGGCTCAAGTGCCGCCGCAACATTTTACGCCCTCGATGCAGGTAGATTTTGACACTGCTGAGGGGTCTGCCGGTGATTTCAGCGATTTCATCGTATTTAAGCTCTTCGATTTCCCGCAGCACCACGATCTCACGATAATTTTCCGGCAAGCAGTTCAATGCCTCCTTCAGCCGTTTTTGGAAGTCGTCGGCTTCGATCTCCTGTTGGGGGTCGGGCTCGCTGCCGGCCACTGTCTCCGCCAGGCTCTCGTCGTGGCCTTCCTCGAATCGCTTCCGCCGACTCTGGTGACGACGCAGGGTGTCGTAGCAGGCGTTTTTGGTCACTTTGAGCAACCAAGCGAGAATCGTCGGCTCTTCGAGCTTGAGGCGGTGGTTCCACAATCGGATCAGCACCTCTTGGGTTACGTCCTCAGCGTCCTCCGAGTGGCGCAGGGTGTAAAAGGCAAAATTATAAACTCGGTCGCGGTAGTCGCGCACCCAGTGCTGGAAGGAGTCCCCGTTCATCATGAGGACAACGTTTGAGCCCGAGAAAAAGTTACAGCGGGTCGCCGGAAGATCCACGGTGATCCACTGTGTGCGCCCCTCTGACCGTCCTGAGTTGAACTCGGACCGGGAGGATCACGGTCAGAACAGAGACTGCTGACTACCGTCGATCGAGGGCAGCTCGTCGCCGTCGCCGTCGACCGGGGGCTCGGAGCCCAAAGGGGCCGGCGGTCGTCCGGTAAGTTCCATTTTGAGCAGCCACTCCTTACGTTCGAGGCCTCCGCTGAACCCGCCGAGGCCGTTCGACGCCACAATTCGGTGGCAAGGCACGATGACGGGAATTGGATTGGCACCGCAGGCGACGCCCACGGCTCGGCTCGCTCCCACGTCACCGATACGCCTGGCCAAGTTGCCGTAGGTGATCGTGGTTCCGGCCGGAATCTTCAGCATCTCGCGCCAGACAGACCGCTGGAAAGACGTACCCATCCAACGAAAGGGCACGGTGAACGTCGTTAGGTCACCGTTCAAATAGGCCTCGATCTCAGCCCGGGCAAGGTGACAAATCTCGTCTGCGGTCGACGAGCCTGTGGAATCCGGCAGGTCGGCAGCCCCGAGCTTGACCTCTACCAGCTTGTCCAACGAGGCGGAGACCCTCATTTGGCCAATGGGTGACGGGAAGGTCAGCGAGCTTCGGGGGGTGGAGGAGGTGTCGGTTGCCATCGGTGATCGGGTGGTGCTCGGGTAAGGGATGTGTGCCAGTCAACCTATAATGCCTCAAATGGGCGACGATATGGAGATCACAGACCTCCTGGCTTTGGGCCTCGACCACCCGAAGGCCCTTGGGCGTTTGGTGCCGATGGTCTATGGCGAGCTTCGGCGAATGGCATCCCAGCACTTAGCCAAGGAGCGTCGAGATCATACTTGGCAGACCACCGAACTCGTCCATGAGGTTTTCTTGAAGCTTGTGGGGCGTTCAGAACTCAAGCTCGCGGACCGACTACATTTCTTTAGTCTCGCCGCTGTGTTGATGCGCCGCGTGCTCGTGGACCATGCCCGCCGGTCCCTGGCGGCCAAACGCATCGAGAGAAATCGAATCGTCGCCCTTGACGACCTCGAGGGCCGAGATCCCGCTCAAGGCCCTTCGGACGAGGTCGACATCTTGGCCCTAGATCGGGCCCTCACCCGGCTCTCTGAACTCGATCAAGAGCGTGCTCGGGTGGTGGAGCTGCGGTACTTTGGGGGGCTCACCTTGCCGGAAGCGGCCGAAGCTTTAGGGGTCTCCGAAGCTACCGTCAGCCGACGTTGGCGAGCGGCCCGCTTGTGGTTGAGGCGCGAGATGCGACGAGAGGAGTCGCCCTAACAACAGCCTGCTAACAGGCTGTTAAGGCTCGGCGTCTTTTCCATCGTCGAGGATAAAGGAGGCACCGTCGACTCCGAAGTGCTCGATCAGCATCTCGCGATAGCGGTCTGACTCCTTGAGTTCGGCAAGGTGTTGATTGAGCTTGGGGACCCAGGGTGAGCCTTGAGGTAGGGGAAAGGCAAAGAATGCCCGTTCGGAGAGCGGAAAACGAACCCGCATGTCGGGGAAGTCGGCGAGGAAGGGCAGCACGATCGCCGTATCGCAGACCGCCGCGTCGGCCGAGCCGTCGGTGATTGAGTGGAAAAGAGATATGTCATCTTCGACGGCTTTGACCTCGACCCCTTCCATTCGGCCTACGATGTCTTCATGGACAGTTCCCTCAACCACGGCGACCCGCAAACCCACCATCTCTTTGGGTGATTGGGTCAAGCGGGTTTTGGGCTCCACCAGAATCACCCGAACGGGAAAGTATGGAGTTGAGAAGGCCACCTGCAAAGAGCGAGCATCGGTGACCATGACACCCGCTGCACCGATGTCGCAGCGGCCCTTTTGAACGCTTGGAATCAAGTCCTGAAAGCTCTCCAGCCAGATCAGCTCGAGTTCCCGGCCCTGAGCAGAAGCAAAGCTCGAAAGTAGATCGAATTCGAGACCGGAGGCCCCGTTCGTCGACGGGCTCAGGAAGCCCGCGTTTGGTCGGGCGCACACCTTCAGAGGCTCTATCTTCGGCGGCTCTGCGTCGGTGTCGGCTGCGAGAGAGGTAAGGATCAGCGCGGCAAGAAAATAGGAACTCATGACCCTAGAGTTTATCCTTTCAATCGGCCCCATCGGCCTGAACGGCGAAATAGGGCCTGTCCAGTTTTGGCCTGTTCGAGGATCTAAAAGGCGCGGCGCGCCGAGCACGGAAAGCGAGCGTGTCTGAGCGATACAACGTATAGATCGGCTTAAGGTCTTACACATCAGCAATTTGCGACGTCAGCGCAGCGGTGGCGCGAGTTCGGAGCACGTGGGGCCGCCCAGGCCGCAGGGCGCCGCGCCGACCCACCGAGAATCCACGGGCAACCCGTCGAGGCTATTTCTTACCCAGGGCCCGCCACCACCACGGGGTGTGATAGCCGAGAAATTCTCGCATGATCAAAGAGATGACGAAGATCCAAACACATCCGAAGATCGCCGCGGTCACGGCCCAAGGTGCGGCGCTGCGTTGCAGGGCCAGCTTGGGGGTTTCGCCCCCTTGCATCCAAGAATTAACGTGTTTTACGTCGACGTCGGTTCTGGTGCGGCTGCCGGCCAGAATTCGATCGCTGCCCGTGCTGGTGTTGAGGGTGAGCCAGAAATCGCTGCGACCCAGGCCGGGGGTTTCGGCGACCACCCCTTCGACATTCTCGTACCGGCGATGTTGGAGAGTTACCAAACCCAGGAATCGTTGCTCGGTAGCTTCGCAGGAAATCTTGATCCCGCCACTGTCGGAGAGCTTTTCGCACTCCAAGCGCATGGATCCAGCCAGGTATACGGAGACCACGAGCATCAAAAGGCCGATGCCCTCTAATGACAGGATCAAAAAGGTCACCCGTTTCCTCGTTTTTCCCACTTGCCGATCTCCTCAGTCGGGTTACCCTATCCCAAATTCCGCCGCCTTCGAGCCCTAGCATCGGTTTGATCCCGACGTGCGGTTTTGATGGAATGCCGCCGAGGACCCGATGATCCGAAGCCTGATTGTTTTTACCATCCTAATGTGCGTCAAGGTGCTCGCTCGCATCTTCTATCGGTTCGATCCCCTTTGGCTCGAACAAGTGAGCGAGCAGCAGTGGGACGACTTACGCCTGATTGTGGTGCTCCACCACACCAGTCTGCTGGATGTGTTGTATTTCGGTTTGATTCCCAATCGCGTGTTGTGGCGTTTGGCAACCCGAGGCGTGGCCCCGGCGGCGTCGGTGACCTTGGAGCGCCCGATCATAGGTTTGGCGTATCGGACGATGGTCAAGACCGTGATTTCGGTGACTCGAAAGCGTGACCACACGTGGCAACAGCTGATGGAAGAGATCGATTCCGACGCCATCGTGATCATCGCTCCGGAAGGTCGGCTGATGCGCGCCAACGGCTTGGACAAAAAGGGCCGCCCGATGAGCATACGAGGCGGTGTGGTGGAGATTTTGAGGGCGGTGGGTGACGGTCAAATGTTGATGATCTACAGCGGCGGTCTGCACCACATCCAGATTCCCGGGGAAAAACGACTGCCGCGGATTTTTAAGACCGTGCACGCGCGCTTTGAAATGTTGGATGTCGAGCAGTACAGCCGTGAGCTGTTGACGGAATCTGGCGAGCAAGGTTTCCGTCAGGCGGTGATCGACGATTTAGGACGGCTAAAATCCTTGCACTGTCCGCCTACCGGATTTCCCGAAGATCGCCTCTGGTCACTCGAAACAGAGGTTTCCTAGTAAGGGCCCGTCTTTTCGAGGATCTAGAAGGCGCGGCGCGCCGAGCAGAGGGCGCCGCTCCGACCCACCGAGAATCCATTTTTGGACGGGCCCTAGCAGGCTATTTTTGATTCGAGCGGGCCGTTTCAGGGGCCGCTAGGCTCTGTGATCAGAGTCGGCGTTCGGGGGGTTGCGTGGCCCTGGAGCATTTGCTCGAATTCGGGCGTGGCCCAGAGGGGAGCCCATTTGGGATCGAGCTTTAGCAGGGGAACGGAAATCTCTGCTGGTAACCCCAGCAGCTTATCGAGGATTTCAATCGCTTCGTCGAGGTCTTGAAGTTGAGTGAGCGTTGCCGCGAGGTTTTCGAGCATCTTGGCGCCGACCAGCGCATCTTTGGAGACCGGTACGAGTTCGGTGGCCTTACGGGCGTGATGCAGGGCTTTTTCCCGCTCGCCGGAATCGGCGTAACACAAGCCCAGGGAAGCGTGTAGGCGGACGTCTTGGGGATTGGCCTTGAGGCTGCTTTTTAGGGGGCGTTGGGCCAACTCGAGGAAGGTCTGGCTGACCCGTTTGCTGCCTTCTAAGCGCAACGCTTTTCCGCGCAAGAAAATCTTCGGCCAATAACCCGTGTCGTCACCAAAAATGGTCGAGGTGGTTTGATCGAGGATTTCCCGTGCTTTCTTGGGATTGCCCGCCAGGATTTCGAGGTCGTGCCAGGCGACGATCGAGCTGGTGCTGCGCTGATCGGGCATGGCTTCCAGGGTCGCCCGTGCGCTGTCGAGATCTCCGTGCCAGAGCAAATAATTTTTAGCTCGACGGCGATAGACCGCGGATTCGTCGGGCGCCAAGCTCAAGGCTTGGGCGAAGTAGCGGTCAGCCTCCCGATATTGGCGCATGGTTTGGTAGGTGATCGCGACCTCGGTGGCGAGCCAAGCGCTTTCCGGGTCGTTTTCGAGCGCCCGTAAAAGATGCTCGGAGGCTTCTTGAAACCGTCCTTGGCGGCGCATGACATAGGCAATGCCGCCCAGCACTTGGCTGTCGTTGGGCAGCCCCTCCTCCGCTCGCTCGAACGCTGCCAGGGCCGAGTCGAAGTCGCGATGGCCCCAATAGTAAAAAAACCCTAAGGCTCGGTGTCCTTGGGGTAGGTCGGGGTCGAGGGTCAGCGCGCGATCGGCGGTCCTACGCGCCTCGGCAAGGCGATCCTCGGTTCGATCCAGCCGCAGCTGATACACGAAGGAATGGACCTCCGACAGCTCGGCCCAAGCCAACGCGAATTCGGGGTCCAGCTGCACCGCCTGGCCGAATCGCTCGACCGCCTGTTCCCAGTGGCGGGCGGACGGATCACGCCGACCCGCCAGATCCATGCCTTGCAGGTAGGCCCGGAAGGCTTCGAGACTTTGGGTCGGCCGCTCGTTCATCGCCCGACGCTCGGGCTCCAAGAGCACGATATCCATCTGGCGAATGACCTCGACGGCGATTTGCGACTGCACCGCAAAGAGGTCGTCGATCACCCGTTCGTAGGTCTCGGACCACAAGTGGGCGCCGTCGGAAACCCGTATCAGTCTAGGGGTGACCCGAACCCTTCGGTTGCCGCCGTCGGCTGCCGGATCCCAGCGTACGGTTCCCGTCAACAGATAATCCGTGTCCGGAGCTTCGCCTACGGTTCGGCGCGAGATCACCCGCAGGGATTTGACCGAGGAGAGATGGCTGGTGATCTCGTCGGTGACGCCGGCGGCGAAGTATTGCTCTTCCTCGGGTCCCAGATTTTCGAATTGGGTGATCGCGATGGTTTTCGGCGCCTCGGAGCCCGGCGCGCCGGTGAGGGTTGGGGCCGGCTCTTGCTGCCGGTCCAACAGCGTAGGAATTCCAAGGCCTGCCAGCAGCAGCAGGCCGGCCCCCCCGGCGAGCCAAGCGACTCGGGTTCGTTTGCTGGGTAAGAAGGTTCGAGCCGGCAGCTCGCCGGTGACGATCTCCCGTTGCAGCTCAGCCAGCTCGTTGCGCAAATCGAGGGTGTTTTGGAATCGACGCTTGAGGTCTTTTTCCAGGCAATGGCGCAGGATTCTGCCCAAGTGGCGGGGTAAGTGAAGGTTGAGGCTGCTGACCGTGGGAGGCTCATCGCGCAAAATGGCCGAAGCCAAGTCTCCCCAGCTGGAGCCTTGAAACGGTCGCTCACCCGTGACCATCTCATAGAGCACAATGCCGAAGGAGAAGATGTCGGTTCGATGGTCGATCCGTCCCCCCTGCAGCTGCTCCGGGGACATGTAGGGCAAGGTCCCCAACATTTGCCCTTCGCGGGTCAAGGTTTGGTCGTCGACCGGCGCTTCGGTGAACGGCTCGCCCCGTTTGGCCAGGCCGAAATCGAGGACCTTAACCCAGCCCTCTTTGTTGACCATGATGTTGCCCGGCTTGACGTCGCGGTGGATGACCCCTTTTTGGTGGGCGGCGTCGAGGGCATCGGCGATTTGCAGGGCGTAGTGAAAAAACGTCTCGAGCGGCAGCCCGCCTTCGGGGATGCTGCGGGAAAGCGGGGCCCCTTCGATCCACTCCATGGTCAAGAAAACGATGTCGTCGTCTTCTTCTACGGAGAAAATGGTGACGATATTGGGGTGGCTCAAGGAAGCGAGGGTCTGAGCTTCCCGGCGCAAGCGGCGTAATTGTTCGGGATCCGATGCTAAATGGTCGGGCAGGGTTTTTAGGGCGACACGGCGTTGCAAGCGCGGGTCTTCAGCTTCGAAGACAGCGCCCATCCCGCCGGCAGCCAGTTGCCGGATCAGACGATAAGGTCCGAGGTGGGATCGTTCCGGATCGCTCATTCGCTCCTCACGAGCCGATGATACCCCAGGCCGGGGTTATTCGATTCCACCGCAAGGTCCCTTCTCCGCTAGAATGTAATGAAGGAATGTTTGATGGTTGAATCCACCGGTCTCAAAGACTTTTTAGGGCTCTTCGAAGCGAATACGCCGTTGGCGATTCTCGCGGTCAAAGCACCGGTGGGATTCGTGACCGGTGCGCTGGCCGATACGTACGAAATTCGGCAGATGATCGAAGAAGGCTCCGTGCGGGAAGCCAAGGGACCGCCGAGCGGTCGACGTTGGGCCTCCATCGTCCAGCTGCACGACGATCCATGGTCGTTTATGGTCTGGGCCGTAGGCGAGGTATCTCCCGAGGCACAGGCTGGGCTCGGGCTCTTCGCCCAAGATCTGACCGCAACCCTCGGCACCGAGGCGGTAACTTTGCTGTTGACGGTGTCGAATATTTGGAGTTCGGAAGCGGCTGTGGAAGGTTCGTCCGCCGGTTTTTGCATGTATCGCGACGGCGAGGTCATTGAACGCGCCACTCTGTCGGCCAAGGGCCGGGTCTTGAGCTTCGAGTCCGCGGAAAGAGAACTTCTGGAGGCGGCTTCTACCGATACTGAGATTCTGGAACGATTGTTGGCCAATCTGGGCATTTGCTTGCCGCCCTGTGCGCCGGACTGCTCCGAAGATGAAGCGTGGCTGGTGGTCGGCGACATGGACCCGGATAGGGTTCGCCGGGCGGATCTCGTGGAAGGTTATCTGAGGTTACCAAACGAGGAGGAAACCTTGGATATGGTGATCGAAGACGGGCCGTCCGGGCGCGAAGTCGTTGCGGCCGGAGCCTCGTCGTCGGAAGGGCGGGGTCCTCAAGGGGCTGACGGCTCCCCGCCACCGGCCGCCGGCGATGCCCAGGACAGCGAGTCCGACGGGGATCCCTCGAACGACGATACCCGCATAGTCATCCCCAGGCCCGCTGCAGCCACCGCCCGAAAGCCGGGGATCTTAGCGCGGCTGGGTGGATGGGTCGGAAAACGCTTCCGCTAATTCGGCCCCGTCCAGTGATTCTGCCCATCCGTTTGGTCCCATCCGTCTGGCCCCATCCGTTTGCTCCCTGGTGGGTCGGCCCAGAGGCCGGAAAGTTTTGCCCTTAGGGCCAGGGCTTGCTAAAATAGGGAGCGTATACCGGCATCCTGTCGGAAAAATTCCTCATTCTGTCGCAATTTTGGAAGGGCTTTGGTGGAAAAGCTTGGCCACGGGGTCGATAGTGGTACGCCCCTGTGTCTAGACTCGGCTATTTGTTCATCAAGATCCCGTGATCGGCTCTCGTCCCCATAGATTGGCTGCAACGAGCGACAGCGGCCACAAGGAGAAACGAATGACTTTTAGAAAAGTGTTGGTGGCCTCGCTGGGAGTGTGCTTGGCATTGCTCCCGCTGGCCTCGGTGTCCATGGCCGCGGAAGGTAAACGCTCTGACCGCTTCTTGACCGGGCCCCAAGAAGGCGAGGCCATCGACTTGGCCCTCAGCTACCTTCACGCCAACTACAAAACGCTCAACCTCACCCCCGCCGATTTGAGCGAACTCAAGGTGACTGACCAATACGTCAGCTCCCACAACGGCACCACCCACATCTTCTTCGGCCAACACCAACACGGAATCCCGGTCTTCAACGGTCTCATCGGTGTGCACGTGGCGTCCGACGGCAGCATCATCCACTTGACGAACGGGTTCGTCTCGGATCTGGCTTCCAGGTTTTCCACCACCTCGGCCCAATTGGGCGCCGAGCAAGCGATCCTGAAAGCGGCTGATCACCTCGGAATGAGTGCCGTGGCTCGCGCTCCCCGCTTGGTGGAAGCCGACGGCAGTCGGGATTCGGCCGCCCTCTACGACGGTGCCGGCATTTCTCGCCGTGATATCCGTGTGAACCAGACTTACATCGCTAAAGACGGCGCCATTCGGTTGGCTTGGCAGGTCGAGATCGATCAAATCGGCTCCTCCGACTGGTTGGACCTGATGGTCGATGCCGAAAATGGCGAGCTTCTCGGTCAATTCAACCGTACGTCCCACGTCGGTGACCCCTTTGAATCGTATTTGGTCTTCCCGCTTCCGGGCGAGCACCCTGAAGATACGTCTCAAGTTCTTGTGGTCGACCCGGCCGATCCCACGGCCTCACCCAATGGTTGGCACGATACCGACGGCGATCCCGAGCGTGAGTTCACCGATACCCGCGGCCGCAACGTGCACGCCTACGACGATATCGATGCCGACAACAACCCGGACAGTACCTGGGTGAGCGGCACCGAAGACGGCGACGAGTTGGAGTTCAACTTTCCCTTTGACGCGGGTCAAGGTCCTACGGGCGGCACCAACCGCGAGGCGGCGATCGTGAATTTGTTCTACTGGAACAACATCATGCACGATCTCACGTATCACTACGGCTTTGATCCGGCCTCCGGCAACTTTGAGGATGCCGATCCGGTGAATGCCGAAGCCCAGGACGGCTCGGGTACCAATAACGCCAACTTCTCAACTCCCTCCGAGGGCAACCGGCCGCGCATGCAGATGTTCGTCTGGACCGCTCCGCCGGCGTTCGTGGTCAACAGTCCGGGCGGCATCGCCGGCACCTATGATGCAGCCGGCGCCAGCTTTGGCGCGGCTCTCGCCGGCCAAACCGGAAATCTGGCGTTGGTCAATGACGGTGACGACGAAGGCGGCGCCGGTTCCACGACCGATGCTTGCCAAGCCTTGCCTGCCGGTTCCATGAACGGGTTGATCGCATTGATCGATCGCGGATCTTGTGAATTTGGTCTGAAAGTGCTCAACGCCGAGAACGCCGGCGCCATCGCCGCGGTGGTGGTCAACAACCAGGGTGACGGTGTGCTCACCATGGGCCCTGGCGTGAACGGGGGCTCGGTGACCATCGCCGGCATGTTCATCGGCCAAGGCACGGGTGATCTCGTCAAGGCCGAACTCTTCGGTAAGAACGGCGGGGGAGTCAACGTGACTCTTTCGGCGGCGGTCGACCCGAATCGCGACAGTGACATGGACGCCGGCGTGATCTCCCACGAATACGGTCACGGCGTCAGCATTCGCTTGACCGGTGGCCCCACCAACGTCTTCTGCTTGTCGGGCGATGAGCAGGCCGGTGAAGGTTGGAGTGACTTCTGGGCTTTGGTCCTCTTCGCCGACGAAACCGATACCCGCACCACCACCCGTGGTGTGGGCAACTACTTGATCTTCCAGGACGGGGACGGTAGCGGCATTCGTAACTTCCCGTATTCGACCGACATGATGGTCAATCCGCAGACCTACGCCGACATCAGTGGCACCAACGTGCCCCACGGAGTGGGCGAGATCTGGGCCGGCATGTTGTGGGAGCTGTATTGGAATCTGGTCGACAAGCACGGCTTCGACACCGACCTCTACACCGGCACGGGCGGCAACAATCTGACCATGCAATTAATGGTGGACGGCTTGAAGCTGCAGGGTTGTAACCCGACCTTCGTGGCTGCCCGCGACGCCATTTTGACCGCCGACGCCAACGACAACGGCGGAGCCAACGCTTGTGAAATTTGGCGTGCCTTTGCCAAACGTGGCGTGGGTACGGGCGCTGCTGCCGGCACCACCGGAGTCGGCGACGAAACCGAGGACTTCAACGTTCCGGTGGAGTGCCTGGTCGACATCTTCGACGATGGTTTCGAGAGTGGTGATACCTCGATGTGGTCTAGCACCACACCGTAAGCCATTGAGGCTGAGCCGCCGATCCGGCGACTCGGCTTTAGTAAGTTGAAAAAGGCTCGGGAGCAATCCCGGGCCTTTTTTACTGAGAAAAACGTTGATCAGCCGACTCGGAAATCCAACCCATCAAGGCGGGCCGGTGTGTTGATACACTGCCCGCCGAAGAGATTTGTAGGTCTTCAACGCAATCGAGATCTTGCTGGAGTTCCCATGAACACCGCCTTCGACACTATCGACGAAAACAGCTTGCGGGTGTTGGTCAACACCTTCTACGACGACGTGCGCCGGGACGCCTTGTTGGGGCCCATTTTTGAGCTGCGGATCGGCGCTTCGTGGCAGCGGCATATGGGTCGCATGGTGGATTTCTGGTCGTCGGTGTTGCTGGGAACGGGCCGATTTCGCGGCAATCCCATGCTCAAGCACGCCCTGATTCCAGACCTTTCAGCACGTCATTTCGACCGTTGGATGGAGCTTTTCGAGCTCACGACACGGCGCCTTTTCATGCCCGAAGCAGCGGAACTCATCCTGTTGAGGGCTCGCAATATGCGCCGAGGTCTGGAGCGATATGCGGTGGCTAAACCGGTGCTGCAAGTGGTCGGTTGAGCGTCGGCGGTTTCTAAGGAGAATTTGATGGCAAAGTTGGTGCGTCGGAGCGTGATGCTTTTGATTCTTTTGGCCGTGGTGCTCGCGGTATTTTTGTTCTTGCCCTTCGAGTCCCTCGAAGCTCCGCGTACTCCGCCGGAGAAAATCGCCGAATTCGAGGCTCGGGCGGAAGATCATTTCTCGCTGATCGAGCAAGGGCGCAATCTGGACTTACCGTTCCCTCAGATGTTGAAGCGGGCCGAGAACCCGACCAGCCCCGCCAAGATCGAGCTCGGCAGATTGCTTTATTTCGATCCCCTTTTGTCCGGCGACGACACCGTTTCCTGCGCCCATTGCCATCATCCGGATCTGGGCCTTTCCGACAACCGAGGCCGGTCCATGGGTCGGGGCGGTGAAGGCCTAGGCCCGCGGCGACAGGGCGGAGCCCTTTTGCGTCGGGGCTCGCCCACAGTTTGGAATGCGGCGTTCAACCACGTGCAATTTTGGGACGGTCGGGCGACGGATCTCGAAGATCAAGCTTCCAAACCGATCCTGGACCCGAACGAGATGGCCGAGCAGCCCGAGCGTTTGGTCCAACAGCTGAAAGAGATTGAGGCCTACGTGCAGCTCTTTGATCGAGCTTTCGGCGAGGACGGCAAAGACTCGACGTTTGAGCATGTGACCTTCGAGAATGTGACCTTCGCGATCGGTGCCTTCGAGCGAACCTTGGTGACCACCGATTCACGCTTTGATCGTTATGCGCGGGGTGATCGCGGCGCTCTAAACGAATCCGAGCGTCGTGGGCTCAATGTATTTCGTTCCCTCAAAACCCGTTGTTTCGAATGCCACAACATCCCCACCTTCGCCAATCGAGATTTCAAGGTGATCGGTGTGCCGGATCCCGAGGATCTCGAAGCTCCGGACCTCGGCCGGGCCGAAATCGCCGGCGGGTCGGTCTATGAGCGAGCCTTCAAGGTGCCGACCCTTCGGAACGTCGCCTTGACCGCCCCTTATATGCACAACGGGGCCTTTCAAACCCTCTCGGAGGTGATCGACTTCTACGAGAAGGGTGGGGCCGTCGGCCAGGGATTGGATTTGCCCAATTTGGACGACAAGATCCGAGTTTTCACTCTGCTTCCCCAAGAGCGCCAGGACCTGATCGCCTTTTTGCACGCCCTGACCGACGAAAGCAACAAACCCACGATTCCTGAAAGTGTGCCCTCCGGCCTGCCGGTGGTGCCTTCTTTGCCCAACCAAAGTCCTGAAATGGCGGCGTTCAAGCCCGTGGAGCCAGAGGCGCGTCAAGTTGAGATTGAGCGTCAGGGCACGACGCTATTCGTCAGAGAAGGGCAGCGGATCCAGGATGCGATCGATTTGGCCAATCCCGGCGACACGGTGAATGTCGATCCGGGGACTTACCACGAGACCTTGACCCTCGACATGTCCTATTTGACCCTCGCAGGTCAGGAGATCGACGGCCGTCGACCGATCCTGGATGGCCGCGGAATCCTTTCCGACGGTTTGATCGGTTCGGGATCCAACATCGTGATCCAAGGCCTGGACGTGCGCAACTACACCGCCAACGGGTTGATGATCAATCTCGGTAAGGACATCACCTTCCGCGATTTGAAGTTGGACAATACTGGTCTCTACGGGGTTTATCCGGTGGAGGTAGCGGGCGTCTTGGTGGAAGACTGTGAGGTCGTGGGTACCCGCGACGCCGGTATCTACGTGGGACAGTCCAAAGACATCGTGGTGCGGCGCAACCGGGCCTACGGCAATGTGACGGGCATCGAAATCGAAAACTCGCTCAACGCTTTGGTGGAAGACAACGACGTTTACGACAATACCGGTGGCATTCTGGTGTTCGGCCTGCCCAACAATCCGTCCAAGGTATCCCGGGGGTGCCGGGTGATCGGCAATCGAGTTTACGAGAATAATCGGGCGAATTTCGGTGACCCGACTGCGATCGTCAGCAAGGTACCGGCCGGAACCGGAATTCTGGTGTTGGCCGGTGACGAGGTAGAAATCGCCGGCAACGAAATTCGCGACAACCACTCTTTCGGCATCGGCGTGGCGAGCTTGAGCACTCTTTTGGCAGCTGCCGAATACGATATGGATCCCTACTCCGACGGGGTTTGGGTCCACGACAATGCATTTCAGGGCAACGGCACGGATCCGGATGCTTTTGTGCTCGACGCGGGTTTCTCGGGCAAAGATTTGCTGTGGGATCTAACCGGCTCGAATAATCGTTGGGACGAGCCCCAAGCCAGCCGACTGCCCTACGCGCTGCCCAGCTCGGGATGGTCCGAATGGCGCCGGGAAGCGAACGCCCGCCTTTGGCGTCTGTTGGCCTCGCTGTGAGGCTTTGAGCCGTGACCCTCGAAGGCGTGAATCTCCAAGACTTGAATCATCCACAGCGATCCGTTGGGATGCCGAAGGGAACTAGATGGTCAATCCACCAGCTTTGAATCGTCTGCACCGACCACCTTCGCGGGGGCTGCCGGTGATCCTCTCGGCGGCACTCGTGTTGGGCTGGCTCAGCCTCGGTGCCGGGGGCGGTGTTGGGGGCGCTTGGGCGGAGCCCCTGCGGGTCGACGGTGTCGCCGGCGTCGAGACGGGCGACACCCCGGCGACCCCGTGTGAGAGCGGAATCGTGAGGGACGACGGCTCGGCCGAGACCGCCTGGGGTTGGGTGCCGACGGTGGTGGACGGCCGCTACGTTCAGGAGTTTGCCTTGGAGGAGATGCCGAGCAACAACATCGAGCGGTTCTGTGTCTGTTGGCGACGCACCAACACGGATACCGAACTCGATTTCGAGGTGCATTTCTATCGCCACAACCGTTTCGTCGACGAAGACGACGGTTCCGTGGTTTGGGTGCCCGAACTCGAGCCCTATGCGGTGGTTGCCGGGCATGGATCGAATATTACCGACGAGGTTGCGGGCACTTGGGTCGAGGTGGATTTGGGCGGTGTCGAGCCTCCCCTGGGCCCATACTTCTCGGTCGGGGTCAAATGGGACCCGTCCCAAGAGAACTCGTTTTTCGTCTGCGGAGATACCTCTGTGGACACGCCCCGGTCCAATGTTTGGTTCATCGACGACCGAGCTTCGGGCTGGACCTCGGTGCTCAACACCATCGACCCTATCTTCAACGTGCACCGGGCATTCATGATGCGGATCGTGCCGGGACCCCAACTGCCGTCGCCGATCGAGATCCCCGGGCCCGACGTCAGGGGTTTGTTGGTTTTGGCGTTGGTCTTGGGGTTGGTAGCCGCCTTGGTGATTCGGCGACTTTGATCGCCCCGCGCCCGAGCCCGGGCTCAGCGAACCCGCAACACGATGCGTCCATCGGTGGCCTTTAAGGTCACTTGGTCGCGTTCGATTTTTTCCACCAGAAGGCCGGCGACCAACTGGCCGACTTCCACCTGTTTGCCGTTGATTTGGGCGAAGGGTGCCGATGGATTCCAGACGATGAAATCCAGGGTCACTTTGCCGTCACCGAGGTCGGCTTCGAGCACGAAGGTATTGGAATCGCCGATTTGGCCGATGATTTCGGGCGGTTCGATCAGCTTCGGTAGATTGGGGTCTGCTCGGGATTCTTCCATGCCGGCGATCTTCTCGGGCGGCGGCTCGGACGGCGGCTCGAAAGAGGGTTCCGAAGGCGACTCTTCCTGAGCTTCAATCCTCCGTCCGCTTTCGGTCTCGGCAGGGGGTTCAAGAGCCTGAGCACCGTTCGAGCTTGTCGGCTTGCTGGATTCGGGGGTCGTCGGTGGTGTCGGAACGGATGGCTCCGTTCGGCTAGCTCTCTCTTCTGCCTGAGTCGTCGCCGCCTGTGTCGTCGCGGGCTGTGTCGTCGCCGCCTGTGTCGTCGCGGGCTCTAGGGCCGGATCCGGTGCCGGCGCCTGGGTGTGCTCTGTGGCAGGGCGGCTATCGCGGATCGGGCTGCTGTCGCGGGCCGTCAGCCACCAAACCCCCAGGCCGCCACCGCCGGCG
>CBDUGP010000106.1:0-31369 GCA_965366625.1 uncultured bacterium | reverse complement strand
TCACCGGTTTCGTGCCGACGAATCCACCCTCGTTCGGATCCACCTCTTGCTCCTCGTCTTCTTCGCCCAAGGACGCCAACACCATCACCGGTTTCGTGCCGACGAATCCACCCTCGTTCGGATCCACCTCTTGCTCCTCATCTTCCTCTTCACCCAAACCCATGGGTAAGCTCGATTGCCAAATCTGGATATCCGCCTTGAGCACGAATTTCGCCCCATTCGCCCGGCTCCTGGAGCTTCGGCTCCTGGAACTCTGATAGATCCCCATGCCGATCTCGGCTCGGGTAGAGCCTAGGCCCCCGATTGAATCGTTGATGGTGAGCAGCTGCCCCAAGTGTCGCCTGTCGTTCAAGGACGCACTGTAGAGGTCCAAGCCATGAACGAAGTAGGTCCGATCGGAAGCCGCCAACACGAATTCGAAAGGCACCGCTTGCGCTTCGATCCAGCGCATCTCAACCGCCGAGCCGTTGCCATCGACCCAAAGACCAAAGACCCCGGGATCGGTGAAAGCTAGAACTCGGCGGGAGGTTCCAATTCCGAGCACCCTTCCGCCAAAAGCCGCGCTGCATGCATCCGGCCGAATCTCCAGAAGATCCGAACGTGATTCGATGACCAAGATGGCTGGGTTAGAGACCTCGAGCTGCAATCGGGTCGATCCAGAATCAGCGGATAAACGCAGGCTGTCCGGCGACCTCAGCCACTCGGCGGACTCGCAACCCAGGTTGGCGTTGGCAGGAATCGCCTGCACAGCTAGGACCAGGGCCAAGACCCAAACAGAAAGTTGGATTCCCGGCCGGCGATCACTCGATAAACAGGACTGAACGGTTTTCGTGTTTTTTAACATTGCGCTTTCCTTCCCCTGACTTAGCAAATCTGAGCGCACGAATCCCGCAAGCAACATAAAGTGCTTTTCAACAGCCACTTAGGTGACTCTACTTTTTCGTTTCGTGCGCGACTTTTTCTACGCAAAATCTATATTTGCAACCGTCGTGCCAGGTCAGAAAAGCGATTTGTAGGCGTTTTTATAGTTTTTTAAGGGTCGGACGGCCCAATCAAATGTCGGACGAAATGTCGGACGGAATGTCGGACATTTCCGAGCAGACTCAGAAAATGTCGGCCCGCCGAGGCTAGAGCCGGGCCCAGTCGCCGGAAGGGGTAGGCCGGACAATTCAGCCTGTGAATTTTGAGGACAAGACAGCAGGCAAGGCAGCAGGCAAGGCAGCAGAGTCCGAGACTCCACGGGCCCAAAAGCGCAAAACCCTACAGACTGGTAAGATATATAGGTGTCCAAAACCCCTTCGACGCCAACAGAAACCTCGACCTACCTAGGCCACCTCGACTCGGTCACCCGCTCGGCGACCCATTCGGTGGATCGGTCGGAGGTCCGGCTACCCGGCCTGACCGTGCTCTGCCATCCGGATCTTCGTCGGGTAGGTGAGCGGGCGGTGCTGCCCGCTTTGGCTTCCGACCAAGAAGCGCACCTCTCCCGGTTGGAGCCACTCTTCTCACAACCGGGCAGCAGCGAGCGACGGCCCCTCGGCGACCCGCGGCTCAGCCGGAGCGCTCTCGTCTTGCGGCCCTTGAAAGGCGGAGGGGTGCTGTTGATCAATCCTTCGGGCCGAATACGAATTTCGGTCGACGGCAAACCCGTTGTCGACCAGCTGCGCATCTCCCGGGAGCAGATTGAGAACGGTTTAGTGTGGCTCATTGCGAACCAAATCGCTTTGGCTCTGCATCCGATGGAGCCCCTCAGTGTGGACGGGCCACGATTTGGATTGGTCGGCGATGGGCTCGGAGCTCAACACATTCGGCGCCAGATTTCGAGGGTGGCAGACCTCGAAGTGCCCTGCTTGATCCGAGGAGAGACGGGCACCGGTAAAGAGCTGGTAGCGCTCGCCATCCACCGAGCTTCCCAATGCAGCAGCCGACCGTTCGAAGCCCTGAATATGGGAGCGATTCCCCCGACCCTGGCCGCTGCCGAACTCTTCGGCGCAGTCAAGGGTGCGTATACCGGCGCGGACCGCAAGCGGCTGGGGGCCTTTTCCCGGGCTGACGGTGGAACCCTTTTCCTGGACGAAATCGGTGAGACTCCACCGGAGATTCAGGTCTTGCTCTTGCGGGCTCTGGAGACCCATAAAATTCGGCCCGTGGGCGGAGATCGAGAACTAGACGTTTCTGTCCGCATTCTCGCCGCGACCGACACGGATCTCGAAGGAGCCATTGCCCAGGGCCGTTTCCGCGAGCCCTTAGTGCACCGACTCAGCGGTTACGAGATCCACCTACCGCCCTTGCGCCGCCGACTGGAAGACTTCGGCCGTCTATTGGTCCATTTCCTGCGCCTCGAACTCGGGAATGTCGGCGAAAGTGACAGATTTGGGAGACCGGGCCGACGCACCTGGCTGCCCGCCCCCCTCGTGGCCCAGCTCGCCGCCTACCCTTGGCCAGGAAACATTCGTCAGTTACGCAACGTCGCTCGCCAATTGGTCATCGCCAATCGGGGAAAAGATCAACTACGCTTGCCACCGGATCTCGAGCACAAGCTCACCTTGGACCCGCCGACCACCCTTCAGCCGGCTGCGCCAACCCAGTCGCCCACTGTGGCGGACCCCACCGCCGGAGATCTCAAAGCCGAGGCTCCCACCGGCCGCCAGACTTATCGTCCTCCGGACGAAGTCGACGAAGAAGAGCTGATTCAAGCGCTCAAACTGCATGCCTTCAGGCTCCAACCCACCGCTGCAGCTTTGGGCATCTCCCGTACTTCCCTCTACGCTTTGATCGAAAAGTCCAGCCACCTTCGCAAGGCCAAGGACCTTTCCAGGGATGAAATCCGAGCCGCAAAAAGCCGCCACGGCGATGATTTAGACGCCATGGCGGCAGACCTCGAAGTCTCGCGCAAGGGGTTACGCAGGCAAATGACCCGCCTGGAATTCGACTGAGCCGAGCAAAACGACCGTTATTGCGAGTTCGGATTTTTTCTGGGGCAGGGGGGGATGCGGAGCACGGAACCGGGTTAGGGAAGCTTGCTGAAGAAGCGGTCCCATCTCGGCTTCCAATAATCCTCACGATCGAAGGACAAAGCCACTGCCGTAGCTCGACCGAGGATCTCCTTGCGCTTCACATAACCGAAATATCGCGAATCTCGACTATTGCCTCGATTGTCGCCCATGACGAAGAAATGCCCCGCAGGCACGACAAACGGCCCGGAAGGGGACACCGAGCCGCGAATCGAACTCATGATCGGATGGCTGCGTCCTTCGATTTCCTCGGCGGCGAAGAGGTAACCCGGCTGCTGATCCTTGGCGATCTGGTTGACGATTTCCGGATCGAGGCGATCGTAAATGGCGCGTTTTCCGTTGCGGAAAAGGTAAATGCCACGAACTTCCAGGGTATCTCCCGGCAATCCCACAACCCGTTTCACCAGCCGCTTATTGTCCTCGGGGCTGCGCAAAACCACCACGTCACCCCAAGTCGGATCTTCCCATTGGGCAATGCGAATCGTAGTAAACGGCACCTTGAGGTCGTAGGCCACTTTGTTGATGAAAATGCGGTCGCCTTCGAGAATCGTCGGTTTCATCGAACCCGTGGGCACGTCATTCCAATCGGCAACCGCGGAACGGAAACTGAACATGACCAAACCGATCACCAGAAGCGGTTTGACCCATTCACGCCAGAAGAGCCGCCCGTGCCGCTTCCAACCTTTGGGCTCGGCTCCGCCACGGCTCGGGTTAGTCGACCCGGGCTGGGTAGCGGGCTCAGAATCGGCTGTCGGTAGTCTTTGTGGGTCCATATCTCGATCCCTCGATGATCCGGCGACCTGAATCGGCCACCGGATCTCGCTATCGCCGCGGGGCTTAGCCGACCTGCCAGGTATCTCCGGAGTTGAGCAGCTGCTCAAGGCTACCGGTCCCTTGCCGATCGATTTCATTCTGAATTTGAGCGCCAACACTTTGCTCGAAGACGGGCTGCTCTACAGCACGTAACACGCCGAGAGGTGTGGGAAATTCCGGCGGCAAAAGCTGAGTGGCCATTTGGGCCAGCAGCGGATTGGTTTCGTCCCAAACCACACAATCGTCTTGGGTCAATCCGTTGCCGAGTTCTTTCACTTCGAGCTGCATGCCATTCAGAACGACGCCCTGAGTGCCACCATTGAAGACCAACGGTTTGCCGTGCTCCAGATAAACCGCCTGAGATTCACGGTTCAGCTTGTCGGTCATGTATGCAAACGCGTGATCGTTGAAAATGTTGCAGTTCTGGTAAATCTCAACGAACGCCGAACCTTGATGCTCGGCCGCACGGCGCAAGGTGTCCACCAAATGCTTCTGGAAAATATCCACGCTGCGGGCGACGAAGGAAGCGCCGGCCCCAAGCGTCAGCGCCAGTGGGTTGAACGGCGGATCGATCGAGCCTACCGGGGTCGAGGATGTGCGTTTGCCCACCTCGCTGGTCGGTGAATACTGGCCTTTGGTCAGGCCGTAAATGCGGTTGTTGAACATCAAGATCTTGATACCCACATTGCGTCGCAGGGCATGGATCAGGTGGTTACCGCCGATCGACATGGAATCACCGTCACCGGTGACCACCCACACGTCGAGGTCGGGGCGGGAGGTTTTCAAACCCGTGGCGATCGCCGGCGCCCGTCCGTGGATGGTGTGGAAGCCGAAGGTGTCCATGTAATACGGAAAGCGGCTCGAACAGCCGATTCCCGACACCACGACGAATTTCTCCTTCGGAATGCCGAGCTCGGGCAGGAGGCTTTGGACCGCCTTTAGAATCGCATAGTCGCCGCATCCTGGACACCAGCGAACATCTTGGTCGCTTTGGAAGTCCTTGCGGGTCAGTGTGGCCGTCTCAGTCATCTCCGACCTCCATCATCTGTTCAATTTTGGCGAGAATTTCGCTGCGCGTGAACGGCTTACCTTGTACCTTGCTGTAGGTCACGATGTCCTTGAGGAATTTGCCCCGGAGGATCAAAGCCAATTGACCGGTATTCATTTCCGGCATCAACACTTTGTCGAATCGAGCCAACACGTCGGCGAGGTTTTTGGGGAAGGGATTCAAATGGCGTAGATGGGCCCGGCTCACCTTCAAGCCGTTGGCACGCGCCATGTTGACCGCACCGGTGATGGCACCCAGAGTGCTGCCCCAGCCCATCACCAAGAGCTTGCCACCTTCCGGATCGCCGTGGACCTCCAAGTCGCCGATGGTGTCCGCCACCCGCTCGACCTTTTCGGCCCGCAGGTGGGTCATCAGCTCGTGGTTGTCCGGGTCGTAGGACACGTTGCCCGTGCCGTCTTGCTTCTCTAGACCCCCGATCCGGTGCTCGAGACCCGCGGTTCCGGGCACCGCCCAGGGACGCGCCAAGGTCTTCGGATCGCGACGATAGGGCAAGAAGTGACCGTTTTCGTCGAGGTCCTCGCCGGACGCGAAGTTGCGGCGCAGATCCGGGAGATCTTCCACTTTCGGCAGCTTCCACGGCTCGGAGCCGTTGGCCAAATAACCGTCGGAAAGGAAAATCACCGGCACCATGTGGAGAAGGGCAATTCGACAGGCCTCCACCGCGGTGTCGAAACAATCCGCCGGTGACGCCGGCGCGACCACCGGCATGGGCGACTCACCGTTGCGACCGTAGAGGACTTGCAAGAGATCCGACTGCTCGGTCTTGGTCGGCAAGCCGGTCGAGGGCCCACCCCGCTGGACGTTGACCACGATCATCGGCAGCTCGGTCATCAACGCCAAATTCATGCCCTCGGACTTGAGCGCAATGCCCGGGCCGCTGGTGGTGGTGATCGCCAACGAGCCGCCGAACGAAGCGCCGATGGCGGCACAAACCGCAGCGATCTCGTCTTCGGCTTGGAACGTCGTGACGTTGAAATGTTTGTAACGCGCCAGCTCGTGCAACAAGCTCGAGGCTGGGGTGATCGGATACGAGCCGAGGAAAAGGGGTAGTCCGCTGCGTCGGCTGCCGGCTACGAATCCCAGCGCCGCTGCCGAGTTGCCGTTGATGTTGCGGTAGGTGCCCGGCTCAAATTTGGCGGGCATCACCTCGTAGCGAACCTGGAACGCGCCGGTGATGTCGCAATAATTCCAACCGGCGTTCATCGCCCGGATGTTGGCTGCGGCGATCTCGGGTTTCTTGGCGAATTTCTTGCCCAACCACTCGATGGTGTTGTCCATGGAGCGGCTGAACAACCAATAGATCATGCCCAGCGCAAAGAGATTCTTGGAGCGATCCTTATCCCGATTGTTGAGCTCGGTGTCGGCCAAGGCCTCACGGGTCAATCGGGTCAGCTCCACTTCAAACACCCGGAAGCCGTCGAGGCTGCCGTCCTCGCGGGGATCGACCTCGTATTTGGCTTTCTTGAAATTGACCTTTTTAAATTCGTTGGAGTTCAAGATCAAGATGCCGTTCGGCTTCAAATCGGCGAGATTGGTCTTGAGGGCCGCAGGATTCATGGCCACCAACACATCGGGCAGATCCCCCGGCGTGTGGATATCGTAATCCGCGATACGCACTTGAAATGCGGACACACCCGGCAGGGTGCCGACAGGCGCGCGGATTTCCGCAGGGAAGTCCGGCAGTGTCGAAAGATCGTTGCCCAGAAGCGCAGACGTATTGGTAAATTGGCTGCCGGTCAGCTGCATACCGTCTCCGCTATCACCCGCGAAACGGATGACTACGTCGGACAGCTGCTCAGGAGCGACGTCGGCGCCGTCGGTCCCGTCGTGGACGGACGCGGTGCTCGTCATGGATCTTCTACCTTTCTATAAAACCCTGGGATCGAGTCTCGATCGGAGGGTGGCAAGCCCCCTGGCGGCATCGACGGACCTCGGGAAAGGCGTGCGGTGCCGGGGAGCGCGAGGGCAAGTGGAGACCGGGGGGAGGCGCTCTATGCACCCTTCCATGGTACCAGATGGGCTCTGTTTCTGTCATCGAACGGCGACCGTCGCAGGCCACCGTCGCAGGCTACGGTCACCGGCCTTAAATCTACCGGTAGATCTAACATCGACAAGCGGCCCAGACATGTCAAGATCCGGTCAAACCCGCCCACAGCAACCCCGTCGGCGGAAATTCGTATAGAAAATTGCGTATCCGTTAGACTCACGTCGTCGAGCGCGCACCGCGGACGGTGTGTGGCACCACCCGACGACCACCAGCCCACGCCGCCAGCCCTGACCCGATAGTCCTGAGCGTGCCAGCTTTCTTGGCCCGTCTGCAAAATGAGCAAAAGTCGAAAGATCCTCTTCCTGACGGGCATTCCGGCACTGGGCATCCTGGTCTGGTGGATCCTCTCCTCGTCGGCCGGATCTCCCCCCACGACCCTCAAAGTTCTAGCCCTGATTTGGACGGCGGTCGTGACCCTCTGGGTCCTGCGTTTGACCCTGCGCGCCCTGCTCTGGCGCGTCAGCGGTCGGTTGTCCTTCTCCTACTTCCTGATCGGCGTCGTGCCGATTCCCCTAGTCGCCCTCTTGGTCAGCGTCGGCCTCTACATCTTGGCCGGTTTTTTTCTCGGGCATCTCTACCGCAACGCCGCCGTCACCCTGCAGTCGGATCTGCAATATATAGCCCGCTCCGAGCTCGACGGTATGCTCGGCCGCAAGGGCAAAGACGAAACCTACGAACCCGTCAGCGCAACGTTCGCGTACTACAAGGACGGCACCAAGCTAGCCGGCGACCCGGAGCTGCCCGAGCGCTGGCGCGAGTTCTGGCCTTGTCCCGGCAACGGTCCGACCATGCTCGGAGTGACCTATTTCGCCGCCCGCGACGGCGCACCGACCTTGGTCGGCGGGGCACGCTCCGGATCCCTCGGGGTGCTCGCCCGCTTCGACGGCAACCTCGACGCCGAGCTCTCCCATCGATCGGGCATTTGGACCGAGCTCGCACGAGCCGATCAGGCGCGCAAGAAAGAGCGCTGGACCTTCGTCATGTCCGGCCGCGAATATCCCCTGGAGGCGCTCAAAGCCACTGCGCCCTACGAGGTGATCCAGAAATTCTTTTGGCACGACGAAGGCGAGCCCGGTTGGCGGCATCGACCGTGGCTGGTGTGGCTCGAGCTGACCCGCCCCTTTCTCGATCTGGAAACCGGAGGCAACGCCGACGAATTCGTGTCCGCCACCTTGACCTCGAGCCTCGACGCCCTCAGTTACGACCTCATCCCAGGATCTGCCGAGGTCGGCTTTTGGGTGTATCTGGTCTTTGCGGGAGTGTTCCTCGGCGCCTTGAATCTCTACATCATCGCGGTCTTGATGGCCCTGATGATGATTTTCAGCCTGTCACGGGCCGTCAACCGGCTGACCGAGGCCACCCAGAAGATTCAACAGGGCGACTTCTCCACCCGCATTCGGATCTATCGCGAAGATCAAATCGGTGCCCTGCAAAAAAACTTCAACGCCATGGCGAGCAATTTGGAAGCCCTGGTGGCCGATACCGCGGAAAAAGAGATCTTCGAGCGCGAGCTGGAAATTGCCCGTCAGATGCAGCACGGCTTGCTGCCGGACACCCTTCACGCGCCCGCGCCCTTGAGCTTTGCCACCTACTTCCAACCGAGTCGGGCGATCGGCGGCGACTACTACGATCTCCTGACCTTGGCGGACGGGCGGCACGCGGTAGTGATCGCCGACGTGTCGGGGCATGGGCTGCCGGCGGGACTGCGCATGGCGATGGTCAAGTCCGCCTTCGAGCTGCTGTGCGAAGACTCCAGCGACCCCGTCCACATCCTGCGCCGCCTCCACCACCTGCTGCTCGAACGGCTGCAACATCGTGATAAACGAAGATCCTTCGTCACCGCCACCCTAGCGGCCATCGATCGGCAGACCGGCGACATGGAAATCGTCAACGCCGGCCACACCCCAACCTACCGTCTGCGCGGCGACGACGTGCTCGAAATCCAGCTCCCCGGCCCTCCCCTGGGAGCCCTCAAACCCAACTACCCGAGCAAGCAATTCCAAATCGAAGAAGGCGACGTCTGGGTATGGCTCTCCGACGGCATCATCGAAGCCGTCAACCGCGAGGGAGAAGTTTTCGGCTACGAGCGCATCGCCGAAGTCATCCACTCCTGCGCCGGAGACTCCGTCAGCGCCCTAAACGTCAAACGAGCCATCCTGTCCGCCGTCGCCGAGCACAAAGGCTCCATCGCCGTCGACGATGACCTCACTCTGGTGGTCATGTGCTGGGATCCCAATGTGAAACCGGTTGAAGCCAAGGATTGAGCACCGGTAGGAATCTCGCGAACCGCCTGGCACCGAAACGCCTGGCACTCGATAGAGACCATGCCGCCGGGGTCCGGATATCTGGCACCGAAACGCCTGGCACTCGACAGAGACCATGCCGCTGGGGTCCGGATATCTAATGCTCGACGGGCGGCGACCCCGCAGCGTTCGACTTCTTCGGCAGCGCGACCACAAAGCGAGATCCGCGGCCGGCCCCCTCCGACTCGACCCAAATTTCTCCGTGATGGGCCTCAACGATCCGCTCAACCAGAGCCAATCCGATGCCTGTCCCGGAGACGCGTGGGTCAAGCCTCTTGAACAAGCCGAAAATCTGCTCTTGATGCTCTGGAGCGATGCCTCGACCATTGTCGGTCACGATGACCAAGATTCGCTCTTCCTGAATCTCAGCTTGAACTGTGATCAGCGGACGGGGTTGAACATCCGTAAATTTGATCGCATTGTCGATCAAATTTTGGAACACCATTCGCAAACGTAACCGATCGCCGACAACCTCAGGCAAATCTGGAGAAATATCGATCTGGACGTTGCGTTCCTTCAACCTTCCCCGAAGGAGTTCCAATATTTCCTCAAACAACGGCGACAAGGACACCCTCTCCGGGAGGTTGATGATACGACCGATCGCAGCGAGTTGGAGCAACTCGTCGAGGAGCTGCCCCATCGTTTCCGCCGCCTTGTCGATACGAGCAATATCTCGGTCCATTTGCTCATAGTTACCGGCCTCTCTTGCTTCTGCCAAGAAACCCAAAAAACCACGAATGGTCACCAAAGGACTTTTCAGGTCGTGGGAAACCGTGAAAGTAAATCTCTCCAGCTCCACGTTCTGAGCCTCCAAGCTACTGATCAGTTTTTCTCTTTCCTTGGCCGCTTCTTGCAACTTGAGGTTCATGGCTTCGAGACGGTTGGACCGGATTCGCATCTCACGCGTTCGCAGCACGTAGGTTCCAAACGTTAAACCTGCCAACAGGGCAATGATGGCGGCATAGAAGGCTCTTGTGCGCCAAAAAGGCCTGGGAATCGTGATCAGCCCAGAGGCTTGCGCAGCGCTCCAAGACCCATCCGGCCAACCGGCGCTGATCCGAAAACGATAGGTGCCTGGAGCCAAATTTGTGTAGCGAATCTCCGACGCCGGAATAGGAGCGGGCCCCTGGGCTTCGCTATCGAAGCCTTCCAGCTGATAGCGGAATTGTAACTCTTCCTCTTTCGAGAAGGTGATTGCACGAAATTTGAAAATGAGCCCGTTTTGATGAGGCTCCAGCCTGATATTTCCACTCGCCGAGTGATCCATCCCGTCAATATCAATACTCAACAACTCAAGGTTCGGTGCCGGAAGTGGGCGATCATACTCTTCTTGATAGACAGAGACTCCTCGATCCGTACCAATCCAAACCCGGCCACGATGATCCAATATGCCGGCACCACGATTGACTTCTCGACCACTAAGCCCGTGGCGAACCGTCAGATTGCGCATCTCAGACCCATCCCAGATATAAACTCCCAGGTCCGTGCCGATCCAAACCCGGCCTGTTGGATCTTCGAGCAGCAAGTAGACCGGCGCGGTAATCTGCTCGAAGACCCCTCCCATGGGGACCAGCTTGCCCTCCCGGAGGGCGCAAATACCGGCGGAAGATCCAACCCAAGTTTCACCGGACGATCGGACAAGCAGTGCGGTCAATCGATCTGTTTCGGGGTTTTGGGTGTGTATCTTTGACCAATTCCCGTCGTTGCCCTGGATCAATAACCCTTGCTCAGTGGTCACCAAGATCCGATCGTCCTCGGTGAAAGCCACTCTGCGCGCGGAGCCGATTCCTTCCGGTTTGTGCTCAAGGGAAAAGCCCTCTCCTGTGAGCGAGAAGAGACCCTCTGGAGCCGCTACCCACAGCTGCCCCTTGCGATCTCGCGTTACCGCGAGCGCTACACTCGCTTCAGGCAGCTCCCGGATGGGTCGGCGCTCAGCATCAAGACGCAGCAGACCCGCCCTTGACGTCGCCAGCCAGACGTCACCGTTCGGATCCATCTCCATACCCAGCACACGGTATTCGTTCCGAGACCGGTTAGAGGGAAGCTCGAAGACGTGAGTGCTGATCTCGGCACCGTCCAAGAAGGTCAATCCGAGGTTGTGACCCAAGATGATATTCCCCGGACTGGTCTCGATGATTGAGGTCACTTCGTCTTCGACCAGCTTGTTGTCTTGGTCGTAGGACAAAAACCTCTGACTACCGACCCTGACTAGCCCTCTCGGACCTCCAATCCAGATATTGAACTCCCGATCGAGCAGAATCGAACTCGCTCCAACGGTAGGTAGTCGCTGCCGCAAGTGCAGTGGCTTGACTCCTTGGGTCCGATCAGGAGCCAGATAGGAGAAGGTAACGTCTGTACCGAAGTAGAAACCACCTGCCTGGTCGCGAAGCATTACGGTCTTGAGATCGGGTCTCGGCTGAGTCGGAAGTAGCAAGGGAGCCAAGGCCGGCGGCTTGAGATCAACCACAAGCTCTCCCGCTTGCAGGTAGCCGAGCCACGCGGAGCTGGAGCTTCCGTTCACCTGATTGGACTCTGCAAGAATCCAGAGGCGGTCGGGTCCTTCACTCATCGTCTCTGTCAACAGAGCACGGATCAAATCACCGGACTTCTTTCCATGGGTGAAGCCACACTCCAAGCTGCCCTCAAAATTCAGAAAACACAAACCGTTTGCCGTTCCGACAGCGAGCTTCTCGCCGAATCGAGTCATAGCGGTAACGCGATTCGAAACAAGCTCGCCGTAAGGGCGATGAGGGCGGGGAAAAGACCCGTCTGGGGCTTGGGTCCACAACCAAAGACCATCGTCGCTTGCCACGGCGGCCACAGCTCGATCAGCTTCGACGAGGACTCCCAGGGAAACGTGCGCGTTCGCCGTGGCGGAGGTCGACGGAGCTGGAGCCAGTGAATACCAGCGATCCGCGTCAAACCGGTAGAGGACTAGGCTTGGACCGGAAACCACCCAAGCCCTGTTGGTTTCATCGATCACCATCGCGCCAACCCTTGAGGGGCGTATGCCGTCAGCGGTCGAGTAGCTCTTGAAGTTGGTGCCGTCGTAAACGGTGACCCCTAGTCGATCAAGAATCCAAATGCGGCCACTCTCGTCCTGTCCCAGATCGAGGATGGTTAGGCTGGGAAGGCCGTCAGCGGTGGTCAGATTCTCATGGAACGGCTCTTGTGCCGACAAGGGAAGGCCCAATCCGAGTAAACCCAAGCTGAAGAGCAAGAGCAAAGCTCGAAGAACCTGGGATCGAGGTCTCATGATCGAAAACCAAGGTCCCGTCTTGGGTGGAAAAAATCTGCTCATCAAGCTTTCGGCTTTCCCGGACCTAGCCCCACTTTCCAAGGTAAATAGGCTTAAATGTCTAGTGGAAAAGCGCTTACACTTTAACACGTATCGTGGCGACGGCTTCTCTATGAGGACCTCAGACCTCAATCGTAACGGACCCTAAACATCACCGAATACAACACTGGCACCACGAAGAGGGTGAGCACAGTGGCGAAGGCGAGACCGAAGATGATCGCTACGGCCATGGGTCGGAACATGGCGGTGCCGCTGAGCCACAGGGGCACCATGCCCAGGACGGTGGTGGCGGTGGTGAGCAGGATGGGTCGCAGTCGCTGTTGGCAGGCGTCGACGACGGCGTCTTTGGGGGTTTTGCCCAATTCGTTGATTTCGATTGAGATGCGATCCAAGAGCACGATGGCGTTGTTGATGATGATGCCCGCCAGGGAAATAATGCCTAGGAGGGTGAAGAACCCGAACGACGAGCGGGCGACGATCAGGCCGAAGGTCACGCCGATCAGACCGAGGGGAATGGTGGCCAGGATGATCGCCGGGCGGCGCAGGGAGTTGAATTGGCCCACCAAGAGCAACACGATCAACATGCCGGCGATCGGTAGCTTGGCGGCGATCGAGGCGTTGGCTTCGCTGGAAGACTCGGCCTCGCCGCCTTCACTGAAGCCGTAGTCCGTCGGCCAACCCTTTTGCATCTGCGCCAGCTGGGGGGAAAGTTGGGCGTTGACCTCGGCGGCGGTGACCCCAGGATCTAGGGACACCTTCAGGGTCAAGGTGCGCTCCCGGTCGCGCCGCACGATCACCCCGGGCTCGAAGGTCAAATGCACATCCGCCACCTGTTTTAGGGGCACAATCGTGCCTTGGGCTTGGGAGTAAATGCTCAGACCTTCCAATTTGCCGATGTCTTGACGATCCGCCGCCACCGAGCGCAAGGTCACTGGGATCAGCTTGTTGCCCTCGCGATATTCGGTCATTTCAATGCCCGACAAGCTGGACTTGAGCGAAAAAGCCACGTCGTCGCTGGTCACCCCCGCGGCCAACGCCCGCTCCTGATCCACATCCACCACCAACTTCTTGGTTTTCAAACCCCAAGTATTTTTCACTGACGAAACGCCCGGCACCTCATAAATCAAGTCGGTGACTTGATCCGCCATGCGATACAAAGCATCAATATCCGGTCCGAAAAGCCGAATTTGGATGGGGTAACCCACACTCGGCCCGTTCTCTAGGCGCGAAATCTGATTTTGCAGATCCGGATGGTTCTGCCGAATATAGACCTGCAGCTCTGCGATGACTTGGTCGACCACCTCGCCGTCGGACGTTTTGGCGATCAAAAAAGTGTTGGCGGGATTGCTGTCCGGCGGATCCAAACCGAGGGTGAAACGCGGGGCGTCACCGCCAATGAACGTGAGCCAATTCACCAGCGCGGGCTTTTGTCCATCCGGGCTGGGCTCGAAGAAACGCTTCTTGAGAAAGCTGTCGACGTCGGCAATGACCTGCTGGCTGGTTTCGATCGAGGTGCCCAAGGGCATTTCGAGCTTGGCGGTCAGCACCGGATCCTCCGACGGCGCGATGAAAACTTGGGGCACCCAACGAAGCCCGAAAATGGAAAAGGCGAAAATCCCCAACACGCCGATCAAAAATAGGAAGCGAAAGCGCAAAGACGTTTTCAACATCTTGCGATAGATGCGATACCAACGCCCATCAAAGGTTTCCTCGAGACCCCCGGACTTCGTTTCGACCTTCAACGCCACCGTGGTGAGCATGGGGATGAAGGTCATGGCCAACATCCACGAGGTCAGCAGGGTCAGGGAGACGACATAGAAGATATCGGCCGTATATTCACCCACCGCGGATTCCGCCAGCGCGATCGGCAAAAAGGCGGCGGTGGTGGTCAAGGAAGAGATCAGCAACGGCAACGCCAGCTCCTGCCCCGACTTGATCGCCGCATCCACCGCCGACGTGCCGTGCTCCCTCTTGATCAACACCGACTCCACCATGACGATCGCGTTGTCGACCAACAAACCCAAGGCGATGATCAAGGCCGCCAAGGACACCTGATTGATGGTGATGCCCAGGCTTTGCATCAGGTAGAAAGTGATGATCATCGAAGCGGGGATCAAAGTGGCGACGACCATTCCCGTGCGCAGGCCCAAGAAGAAGATCATCACAACGATGACGATGCCGATCGCTTGCACCAAGTTGGAAACGAAGGAATCCACGGCTTCGCGCACCAGATCCGCTTGGAACCATACCTTGTGAAGCTTGATGCCCCAGGGATAAGACGCCTCGATGCGCGGCACCAGCTGGTTGAGAATTTCTCCCAACCGGAGGATGTCCCCGCCTTCGCGCATGGAAATGGCGATCACCAAATTGGCTTCGCCGTTCACCCGGGCGACGCTCACGGGTGGATCCTTATAAGCCCGCTCCACCTCAGCAATGTCTTCCAGATACACCACGCCACCGGCCGGCAGCCGGATCACCGTTCGACGCAGCTCTTCCACCGATTCAAAATTGCCAGTGGGCTCCAGGACCACCCGATCTCGCCCGCTGATCACATCGCCGCCGGAAGAAACGATGTTGACTGAACTCAACATGCCGGTCAGCTGACGGGGCGACAGGCCGAGTTCTTTCAACTTCGAATTGTTGTACTCGACAAAAATGACCTCGTCCTGCTTGCCGTGGATGGTGACCTTGGCGATTTCCGGCACCTTGAGCAGGCGATCGCGGATTTCTGTCGCCACGTCCTCGAGTTCCGCATAGCTATAACCTTCGCCGGTCAAGGAGTAGGCGCTGCCGAAGACATCTCCAAATTCGTCGTTGACGAACGGTCCTCGAATGCCTTCCGGTAGATCTTCTTTCACGTCCTCGACCTTGCGTCGAAGATCGTCAAAGATCGGCCGCATTTCCTTGTAGCTTTCCAGAAAGTTGACCTTAACGATCGAAATGCCCGTTCGGGAGTCGCTGTCGATGAAGTCGACCTCCGGCATCTCCTGCGCCTTTTTTTCGATTTGGTCCGTCACCAGCTGCTCGACCCGCTGGGGGCTGGCGCCGGGGAAACGGGTGGTGATCACCACGGTTCGCACGATGAAACCCGGATCCTGGGCCTTGGGCAAGGTGACATAAGCCAGACAGCCGGCCGCCAGCAGCAGACCGACGATTACCAAGGTGATGCGATTCTTTTCAATCGACAGCTGAGTGAGGTTCACAATACTTCCCTCGGTATTCCCCTCATGATTCCCCTCATTCGCCTTCGCCGACGGAAGAGGTGATCAAGACCTCGAGACCCTCGCGAATCACCGACACCCCCGCGGTGATCACTTGATCCCCGGCGTTGAGCCCGTCGACCACTTCCATGCCGAGTTCGGTCAGTTCACCGAGCTGAACATCGCGCCGGCGAACCACCGCTTGCCCATCTCCGCCGGCAACTTCAGCGCCCGCACCTTCAGCAACGTAAACAAAGGCGCCGTCACCGTCTTGCACCACGGCGGCCAGGGGCACGAGAATCACCTGCTCTCGACCCCCCGTGGCGACCTGAAAGCTCACCTCTGCCGCCAGGCCCGAGCGCAAGCGCGGGTGCTCACCGGCCAAGGCGACGGTGACCTCAAAAGCTCCACCACCGCCCGCCCCCACACCGACTTCGCTGACCACCCCCTCGAATGTTTCGCCGGGAAAAGCGTCGAAGGTGACGGTCGCCGCCATGCCCTTCTTCAGCTCGCCGATCAAACTTTCGGGAACCGAAAGCTCCACTTCTAACTCGGAGCCACAGGTCACGGTGGCAATCGGGCTGCCGACGCTCACGTTTTCATTCACTTCCACGTTAACGGCGGCCACGGTGCAATCGGCTTTGGCGTACAAGCGAGTAAACGAAACGTTGAGCCTCGCCAGCTCGAGCCGTTTCTCCGCCGCCTTCATTTGAGCTTCGGAGGATTCCGCCGCCGCTCGCGCGGAGTCGAGATCGTCACGGGAGGCGTTATTGCCCACATACAAACCCTTCACCCGTTGATAGCTGGCAGCGGCATTGCGGTTGGCGGCTTGGGCCTGCCTCAGATCCGCCTCGGCCTGTTGGGCTTGGAGGTCGAGCAACGAGGAATCCAGCTCGGCGATCAATTGACCGGCCCCAAGGGTTTCGCCGACTTCGATCGGAATCGATTCCACCGTGCCGGAAACCTTGAAGCTCAGTCGCGATTCGAGCTTCGAGCGCGAGGTGCCCGAAAAGATTCTCGACCGGCTGGTGGAGGTGGGCTCCACCGTCACCGTGCGCACCGGTCGTAGGGTGGTTTCTGGCTCGGCTTCGGGCTCGCCGCAGCCCGTGCAAAAAGTCGAGGCCAAAGCCACGGCCATGACCCAACGGACCCGGTGCCTGCCGACCCGGTGCCCCATGGAATATTCGAACGGCGACCGCGGACCGACCGATCGCGGCCCGACCGATCGCGGCCCGACCGATCGCGGCCCGACCCATGCCGTCGAGCTGAAAAACCTTCTATTCATGGATTTGGCCCTCGCTTGCCAAGATGCGCTCTAGCTCGTCCAAGGTGCTTCGACGATCTTCTTCCAACATGAAGAAGTCGAAACGGCCGATTGCGCGCTGCGCGTTCATTAAATCGATCAGAAAATTGTAAGACGCGTTGGCGGCCGCCTCATTGGACTGCAAGGCGGCGCTCTGGGCGTCCAACAGCTCGAGAATGCTGACGACCCCCTCGGAATAGGATTCCGTGATCAGCTTGAGGTTCTTGTCCGCTGCCGTGGCCGCCTGCTGGGCGAGGGAAATGTTGTTGTACGAAGCATTGGTCAGGTGGGCGTTGGAGCGGATCTCTTGCTCGATCTTCTCCGACAGTGATTCGAGCTGGGCTGCCAATTGTTGCAGCTCCAAATCGGCCTGGGTGAGCTTCGCCTTCCTGGAACCACCGCTGAAGAGGGGCAGGGAAGCCACTAAACCCAACGACCAGTCGTTTTCCCCTTCGAGCGACATCCCGACTTTTCGATCCTCTTCCAAGACTTGGCTGAGACGCCCTTGCAAGATCACCGAGGGTGAAAAATAGGCTCGCCGATTGGATTCCCGCTCTCGACGTTTGGCGGCCAGGACCGCACGCAAAGCAGCGAGTTCCGGTGAGCGCTCGAGACCCTCTCGAACATGCAGGTTGGTCAGCAGGCGAAAGGCCTTGGGATTGTCGATCACATCCAACAATCGCCCTTCGGCGATCAAGAAGAAATAGGGATCCTCCAAACCGGGAGGCACCGCGTGGAAGGGCTCGTCGAGGGGACGATGCAGGATCCGATTCAGATTTTCACGCGCCCGAACTCGCTCGGTGTAGGCGTTGATCGAGCTTTGTTGGGCGGTGGCCAGCTCCCGTTCCCACCGGTAAAGATCGGCCGCGCTGCTGGAGCCGACCCGGACCCGATCTCGCGCCAGCTCTAGGCTCGAACGGGTTCTCTCCAAGTTGTCTCTTTGAACCCGAGCCTGGGTTTCCGCGCGCAGAATGTTGAGGAAGGCGACCGTCGCCAGCTGCACCACATCGAGGCGAAAGCTTTCCAGCTCCGCTTCTCGGCTGAGCTGCAGCTGCCGTTGGATGTCCAAACCCGCGAAGCGCGGCTCGGACCACAGAACCTGCTCGACCACCACCGCGCCGGTCGATGAGCGTTGGGCTGAAAAACCCGTCTCCACGGAGGAGGAGGAGCCGTCGAGCTGGGTCACCTGAAGCTGGGCGCTGATCTGGGGCAGGAGGTTGGCTTTCGCCAGGCGGACGTCCTCGGCGCCCGCATCGGTCGCCAAGCGTTGGACCAGCAGATCCCGGTTGATGCGCACCGCTTCGTGGGCCACCTGCTCGAGCCCCCAACCCAATCCCCCTTGGCCGGGGTCGTCACCGATCAGCTCTGCCTCGACCAAAATGCTGTAACTCGGCCACACATCCAACGCCTGGGCGGTCTGAATATTTAAATAGAGCCGGTGCTTGCCCCGAAATTCCACGGGCTGGTCGCCCGCTTCCTCCCCCAACATCACCGCCTGCATGTTGAGGGCCGTGCGACGGGCCATGCGCTGCCAATCGGATTCCGAGGCGTCGGACGCCAACATGCCGTGGCGCACCATGGAGTCTCCGGTCAGGCTGAAGCTCGGCAGATCCCGCTCGATCAGCCCTGCGGCCAACGCCACCCGGGCGTTTTCATCCAAACGACCCAACCCGCCGAACATCACGGCGTCTACCCCGTCGGGAATGAGCGCCACCAAATCGGCGCCGGGGTCGAGGTAGGGAACGGGCACCAGCTCTACCCCTTGATCCCGGGCTACTGCCGTGGCCGCGTCGGCCACCTTGGCCGCCGCTTCGAGGGCCAAGCCGTCCACCAGCAGCGCCAGCCGCTCAAAACGAACAATGTCGAGGAAATTACGCAGATTCACGCCGAAGTCGACGTCGTCGGAAAGGTAGTTGAGGTTGGGCCTACCACTGCCGAGCCCCTCCCGTGGCAGACCCAAGAGCGGCGCATCGAAGATCACCGGCAAGAAGGTCGGCTTGGGGAACTCCTGCCGCAAAGCAGCGATTTGGCTCGCAGCCACGCCCACCACCAGGACCAAATCCACCTCCGGATCGGAATAGGCGCGGTCAAACGTCGACAAGATACCGTCGCTGGTCCAATCGGCCTTCAGCACCAAAAAGTCGACTTCCAACTCGCGTTCGGTCAGGACGGTCAGCTCATCGCGGAAAAGAGCCTCCAGCTCGTCGCCCCTGACCGAGGCTCCGTCACGCACTAGGGCCACGGTGAAGCCTTCGTCCGCTGCCGGCGCCGAAGCCGACGGCAACCAGAGTAAGACGGAAAGCCAAACTACCGACCACAGACGGCCGGCTCGCCGAAAACTGACAAGCTCCAACTGGGTGCGAAAAGCAGCGAAAGACTCACGGACGGCAGGCCTTGGCCAAGAACTCATAGAGCTCACAGGAGGCTCCTGACTCCGGCGCTTCGACCGAGCGGGACCCGATCCGGCCGCGCAGCCGTCGTGGCTCATCGGATCGAAGGGCCTGGGTGGATGGGATGTAACCGCCGCAGAATAACATTGATTCCGCGGCAAGACTTGGCGGGCGACACCCGCAAACCTCCGGATGTAGGGGCGGGGTTTGCCCCGGGCTTGCCCCCGCCCGGGCGAGGCGAAGCCGAGCCGCTTCTTAAGGAAGAGCGGGAGGGGGGCATGCCCCTCCACTACATCAAGTCATTTATAATCAATGCTTTGTGGAAATTCCGAGATGTCTAGTTAGATGTCGCCGCCCCGGCAGTCAGCTGCCGTAGGTCTTTAGGAATGCGCCGACTGAGGCACTCTCCCGCTCGCGCAAGGCCACGCAATCGCGCACGGTCTCACGCACTCGGTCCATGGCGCGATCGACTCCCGGACCTTGGTGCTCCGGTTGGGCGAAGAAGTCCTCGGCCACCTGCAAACGATCCTTGGAGCAACCGCCGGCCATCCGTGGCATGAAGGCACGGAATTGGGGCGGCAACTTTTCTCCGATCAGATCCCAATTATCCAGGATGAATTGGAACAGCTTATCCTGACCTTCTTCGGTCCTGCCGATACCGCCGATAACGTTGAAGATCTCGTTCGGTCGGATCGGTCCTTCGAGGGCATAACTCATGGCCCGCTGTTGCAGGGCCGGATCTTCGAAGGTACCCAAAGCACCGAGGTAGCGGGAACGCAGGGTGGGGGTTTCCGCGGTTTCTGCCCGCTTCTGCATGTCCTCGAACATCTTGGCGTCGCCGTCCTTCACCACCGCCCACAGGGCCAGACCCGACAGGGTCGGATCCACGCCGGAGGGCTCCTTCAACAAGGTTTTGCCCAGGTCGCGGAAATGCGCGAGCACTTCTTGGTCCTGGGCTTCGCGGGCCATCAGACCCAGCAGCCTGGGCCGCACTAGACCCACGGTTTCCGCTTCACCGTCCTGCTTTTCGGTGCCGAATCGTTCCAAGGCCGGACCGAACGCAGCGCCGATCCAGGCGCCGTAGGCACCCTTCAACGCGTCGGGCACAAAAGCGGTTTCCACCAGGCTGAGTTCGTTCATGACCGCGCTGACCACCATCGGCTCCGGATCGCCGGCCAGGCGGGTGAGCACTGAAAGGAAGGTGCCGCCGTCGATTTCGCCGGCTTGCAACAACGCCGACGAGTTGCTCACCAAATTGATCCGCTCAATGGCGGTCAAATGGGGCAATCCTTGCTCTGCCAGGGCTTTCAAGGCGTCGGCCGACACACTCCAACGGTAATAACCGCGGGTTTCACCGTTGGGATGCAGCCATTGCAACGGCCCTTCGACCCCTAGGTCCACGTCCATCGCCGGTTGATCCAATAAGACGGACTTGGTGTGGACCGCGTCGCCGGCCCCGAAGCGCAGGACGACCGGGATCCGCCATTGGAGATCTTCGGACTTTGCGCCGAAATTTCGGAATCGCTGTTGGCTGAGCCGGACTTTGCCCTCACCGAGTTCGGCGACCGAAACCCGCGGCACGCCCGGCTGGTCGATGAAAGTCGCCAGGGACGCATCAATGGGTTTGCCCGAGGCCTTGGCCAGGGCTTTCCACAAGTCGGCGGCGGTGGCGTTCTTCCACTCACGGGCCTTCAGATAATCCAGCACCCCGCGACGAAACGTTTCTTCGCCCAACCAGCGTTCGAACATGGCGAGCACGGTTTTGCCTTTGGCGTAGGCCAAACCCACATCTTGCATCATGTTGTCGGTGCTGATCACCGGCTGACGGATGGCGACGCTGGTTTCCCGAGCGTCACCGATCATGATCCTCTGCCCGGACATGGTGCTCGAAATGTCGACGCCGAGGTCCGGGAAAATCTGGTGGGTGATCTTGTCGCCCATCCAATCGGCGAAGGATTCATTGAGCCAAAGATCGTCCCACCACTCCATGGTCACCAAATTGCCGAACCATTGATGGGCCAGCTCATGGGCGATGACGCCCGCCTGGGATCGGCGTTGTCGTGCCGTGGCGGTGGCGGGATCGATCACCAAGAGTCGATCCGCGTAGGTGATCAGGCCGGGATTCTCCATCGCCCCCGGCCAGAATTCGGGCACGGCGATGAAATCGAGCTTGCGGTAGGGGTAAGGGCTGCCGAAATAAGCTTCGAGCGCCTTCAGAATAGGCGGCGTCACCTCCACAGCCATGGAGGTCAGCCCAATCTGCCCCTGCACCGTGAGGATGCGAGCCGGAACACCCAAGCCGGGCATATCCACTTCTTCGAACGGACCCGTGGCCAAAGCCAGCAGGTACGAGGGCATGGGCGGCGACTTGGCAAACACCGTGGTGCGCCGGCCCTCGGCTTCAGACTCCTCTTCCACCGGCATATTGGCCACAGCCATGTGTGCTTCCGGCACGGTCAGGGTCATTTGATAGGGAAATTTGAATCGGGGCTCGTCCCAGCACGGAAAGGCCTCGCGGGCATCGGTGGCTTCGAATTGGGTAAAGGTGTAGGCGTGCTCGCCGACCTCCGCTCGATACAAGCTGGTCGCCTTGGTGTCGAAGAGGTTGGTGAAATCGATCTCCAGGAGGTATTTGCCCTCGGCCAAGGGTGATTTCGCCATCACCTCCACCACGTCGTCACCCAGGGGCGCATGCTCCACATCTACGGGTTCACCGCCGGTGGTCAAACGCAGAGAGGTCAGCTCCGGCCCCTCGGAATGGAAATGAAAAACCTCCACCGGAGCTTTCACCATCAGCTCGATCGAAACCGATCCACGGTAGCTTTCTTGGCCGGCGTCCAGGGTTAGGTGGATCGATTGAAAGACGGGGACCACGTCGTCTCCCAGGCGCAAGTCGGCTGATGCTTCGGGAGCCGGAGAGGCCCAAACGACCACGGAGCTCAAGCTCCACAAAACGGCTACCATTAAAGAGCGAAGAAATATCGAGGAACAGCGGCATCGCTGCATCATGGGCGAGTCTCCTGAAATTGGAACGGCGGAATCGAGCTTCGGCTTCTGGCAAGGATCATACGATCCGGGAGCAGAAAGGTTGTGGCCGACCTTGGCTTTACGGCCGAAAAAGGGAGAGAATCCCCCTTCTATCCCTGCATCCCCTCCGGCTGTCCTCAGCCGGCAATCCCACGGAAGAGGCGCTCGATGACTACGGCAATGACCACGGGACTACGGCAATGACCACGGCAAGATGACTTCCGTGATGACTACAGAGAATCAATACGCTTTGATCGGCGCAGGTCCCATGGGCCTCGCCATGGCGCGTAATCTCCAGCGCCTCGACATTCCTTTCCAAGGTTTCGAGCTGCATTCCGACGTCGGTGGGCTGTGGGATATCGACGGGCCGAAGAGCACCATGTATCAATCGGCCCACTTGATTTCGTCGAAACGCATGACCGAATTCGACGAATTCCCCATGGCGGATCACGTGGCGGATTATCCTGCCCATCAAGAGGTCGGCCAATATTTCAGGGATTTTGCGGATCGATTCGACTTGCGGCGGTTTTATCGTTTTGAAACCGAGGTGGTGAGGGTGGCGCGCCGGACGGATGGCGGCGGTTGGTCGGTGAGCTTTAAACACGGCTCGGAGACCGAAACCCAAATCTTCAAGGGAGTCCTGATCGCCAACGGCACCCTCTCAGAGCCCAACAAACCGAGCTTTATCGGCGCCTTTGAAGGCGAGATGATGCACTCCGCCTCCTATCGAGATCCGTCGGTTTTCGAAAATAAAAGGGTCTTGGTCATCGGTGCCGGCAACTCGGGCTGCGATATCGCTGTCGACGCCGTGCACCGAGCTCGACGGGTGGCCATGTCCGTGCGGCGCGGCTATCACTTCGTGCCCAAATACATTTTCGGCAAACCCGCGGACGCTGTGGGCGGCAAGGTCAAGCTGCCGCGTCGGGTCAAACAAACCCTCGATCGCTTCCTGCTCGGCTGGTTCAATCCCAATCCGCAACGGTTGGGTTTTCCCAAACCGGACCACGCCCTTTACGAGTCCCATCCGATCGTCAACTCCATGGTGCTCTACCACGCCGGACACGGTGACTTGAGCTTCAAGGCCGACATCGAACGTTTCGACGGCAAAACGGCTTATTTCGTCGACGGCACCCACGAGGACTTTGACCTGGTCCTGATGGCCACCGGTTATAAGCTGCACTATCCGTTCATCAGCCGCGACGAGTTGAATTGGCGCGGCAGCTCACCCCAGCTCTATTTGAATTGCTTCCACCCCAACCGGGACGACCTCTTTGTGCTGGGCATGATCGAAGCCACGGGCCTGGGCTGGCAGGGCCGATACGAGCAAGCCGAACTCGTGGCTCGCTTCCTGAAGGCCGTGCACGAGCAATCCCCCAAAGCCGAGCGCTTTCGGCGCACCAAAACCGAGCCCTTTCCCGATATGCGCGGCGGATGGCGATACATCAAGCTCGACCGCATGGCTTATTACGTCCACAAAGACACCTACCGCAAAGCCTTGCTCAGGCATATCCGTGAACTCACCTAATTCCCCCGTCCAGAAATGGCGTTTTCCGATGAAACCAGGGCCGAATGGACCGAGGACGGAAGCGGGCGTGTCTGAGCGATACACCCGAACCATCAGCCTAAGCCCCTACTCTTCAGCAGTTTATGGCGGCAGTGCAGCGGTGGCGCGAGTTTCGCAGCGACGCCGGGGGCGCCTAGCCCGCAGGCTATCCGGCCGACCCCACCGAGTGAAATTCGAATGGAACCTAATTTTACGTTTCAGAATTTCCACAAACCATTGATTATAAATGACTTGATGTAGGTGAGGGCGTAGCCCGCTAAGCTCATCTCCCCAAGGAGCACCGTGGATTCACTCATCGGCGTTGACCAGCTGAGCCTCAACTTTGACGGCGGCCGACTGCTGCTGTTGAACGGTGCCATCGGTTTGGTGATGTTCGGTGTCGCGCTCGACATGCGGGTGGACGATTTCCGCCGTGTCTTGGTCGACAAGCGGCCCATTTTCCTGGGGCTCGGATGCCAGTTCGTGTTATTGCCGGCCTTCACCTGGATGTTGGTTCTGCTGATCGAGCCACCGCCGTCCATGGCCTTGGGCATGATGCTCGTCGCCTCCTGCCCCGGCGGCACCCTGTCGAATTTCCTCACCCATTTGGCCAATGGAAATACGGCGCTCAGCGTGAGTCTGTCGGCGGTTTCGACCCTGGCGGCGACGGTCATGACGCCGTTCAACTTGGCCTTCTGGGCCGGGCTCTACCCTCCCACCGCCCGAATCTTGCGCCAGGTCGCCCTCGACCCCATGCAGCTGGTGGGCACCGTGGCTTTGATCCTGGGTCTGCCGATCGTGCTCGGCATGACCGTCGCCGCCCGTCGACCAGAACTCGCCGACCGCTTGCGCCGACCGATGAAAATTTTCTCGCTGTTGGTTTTCGCCGGTGTCGTCCTAGGTGCCATCGTGGCCAATTTCGAGCACTTCCAGCGTTGGATCGGCGCGGTGGCGGGCCTGGTGTTGGTCCACAACGCCACGGCCCTCGGCATCGGTTACGGCAGCGCTTGGATCTCGGGTCTGCGCGAGCGGGATCGACGGGCGGTCTGCATCGAGGTCGGCATCCAAAACTCCGCCCTCGGCCTGGTCTTGATTTTCGACTATTTCGGCGGCCTCGGCGGCATGGCGCTGGTCGCCGCTTGGTGGGGAATTTGGCATATCCTAGCCGGCCTATCCCTGGGTTGGTGGTGGTCCAAAAGGGCGACGTCATGAGCGTAAAGAACGATTCCGAAACCGCGAACGAGCACGACCCTCAGCGTCGCGCGCCGGTGCTGGTCACCGGTGGCGCCGGCTATTTGGGTGGCAAGCTGGTTCGACGCCTGAGCCAAAGGACCGACCTGGATCTGGTGGTCACCGACATTCGCCGTCCCGCCGAAGCGGATCGCCTGCCCGGCGTGACCTACGAGCTGATGGATATCCGGGATCCGGCCCTGGCCGAGGTGATCCACCGACACCGCATTGGAACCGTCGTGCATTTGGCGGCGGTCGTCTCCCCCGGGCGAGATCGCCGGCTCGAACACTCCGTCGACGTGGGCGGCACCCGCAATCTGCTCGACGCCTGCCTACTCCACGACGTCAAGCGCTTGATCGTCACCTCCAGCGGCGCTGCCTACGGATACTTTGCCGACAACCCGGTATGGCTCGACGAGCAGCACCCCATCCGAGCGGACGAAACGTTTTCCTACGCCTGGCATAAACGCCAGGTGGAGGAAATGCTGGCCGAGGCGCGACACACATCTCCCCAGCTCGAGCAAATCGTCTTTCGGCCGTGCACGATCCTCGGACGCGGGGTCGACAATCGCATTACCCAACTCTTCGACCGCCCCTGGCTGGTGGGAGTCCGAGGCGGCGACGATCGATTCGTTTTCGTCTGGGATGAAGACGTCGCCCGAGCCCTCGAAGTGGCGATCGACAGCCAAATCACCGGCATCTTCAACCTTGCCGGTGATGGCGCCTTGGGCATGGCCGAGCTGGCCCAGCGGATGGGAAAAACCTACCGTCCCTTGCCGGCCTCCTGGCTCAGATCGGCTTTGTGGCTGGGGCAACGCCTCCGCCTCACGGACTACGGCCCTGAGCAGGTTCGTTTTCTTCAATATCGTCCCGTGCTCGCCAATCGTAGGCTGAAGGAAGAGTTGGGCTTCCGGCCGGCAAAGACCAGCTCCGAAGTCTTTAATCTCTTCTTGGAAGATCGTGGTCTGGAAGATCGTGGCCTCAAAGATCGGCCGGAACCCGAGTCGAATCCAACATGACGGACCGTGATTTCACCGAGCGTGACTTCACCGAGCGTGACTTCGCAGACCGTACGGTCTTGATCACCGGCGCGGCCGGCGGGCTCGGGCGAGCCCTCTGCCGCAGCTTTGCCAACGCCGGCGCCCGCATCGCCGCGTTGGACGTCGACCCGACGGCCCTCGCCGAGCTGGAGCAAGAGTTGCGCGCCCAAGGGGCCGTGGCCGCGTTCGCTAGAGCCGACCTGACCGACGAACTCGCCGTCCGGCAGGCGGTCGAGCTGCTGGAGGGGGAACTCGGCCCCATCAGCACGCTGATTTGCAACGCCGGCATTACCCACCTGAAAAATTTCTCGTCCGACCAATGTGCCGATGTCCGACGGGTGATGGAGGTGAACTTCCTCGGCAGCGTCCATTGCACCGCCGCTTGCCTGGACTCCATCCGCCACCACCGCGGCTCGATCATCGTCTTGTCCAGCGTCGCCGGTTTCGCGCCCCTGGTGGGACGCACCGCCTATTGCGCGTCCAAACACGCCCTGCACGGTTTTTTCGACACCCTGCGCTGTGAGCTGCGGCAAACCGGCGTCGACATCCTGATGGTCTGCCCGTCCTACATCGCCACCGGCATCCGCCGGAAATACGAAACCGAAACCGACCGGGCGCCCCAAACCACTGCCGAAAAGGGACGGGCCGGAAAGGGACGGGCCGAAAAAGGACGCGTAGTCGGCACCGAAGACAGCCCCGATTCCGTGGCCGAGCAAATCCTCAAAGCCGCCAGGGCGAGGCGTCGCGAAATCGCCATCGGCAGGGTCGGACGTTTTTCCTGGTGGTGTCGTCGCCTCGCGCCCAGACTCTACGAACGGCTGATGCAACGCTCGATTCGGCCCGAGCCTTAACAGGCTATTTAACCAGCTCAATCCCGGGGCCGACCCACGGCTCGATGCCGTCGTTTGGGCCCGCCGGTTGGAGCACAAACCTGGGACCGTGATATACACTCCCGGTTCAACGCTCCAAGCTCATCTCACCGCTCGTCAAGGGAGAGCCTATGTTCGCCAACATCGTTAGCACCCTCAATTCCTGGGTCTGGGACTTCGGAATTCCAGTGGGTGACCAAACCGTGCCGTTCATCGTCATCGCATTGCTCGGCACCGGCATGCTCTTTACATTTCGCCTCGGATTCATTCAGATCCGCCGCTTCGGCCATGGTATTGGTGTGGCCACCGGCCGATACGACGATCCCGACGAGCCCGGTGACGTCTCCCACTTCCAGGCCCTGACCACCGCCCTTTCGGCAACGGTCGGCATCGGTAACATCGCCGGCGTGGCGATCGCCATCCACTGGGGCGGCCCCGGTGCCCTCTTCTGGATGTGGATGACCGCCTTCTTCGGCATGGCGCTCAAATATGCCGAGGTCACCATGGCCCAGCAGTACCGGGTGGTGGAATTCCCCGATAAGGATCCCCACGCTTGGGAAGGCTCGGTGTCCGGTGGACCGATGTACTACATCGAAAAGGGCCTCGGCCCGGCCTGGAAGCCGGTGGCGATTTTCTTCGCTTTGGCGTTGATCTGCACCTCATTCCTCACCGGCAACGCCGTCCAGGCCAACACCGTTGCCGACACCATGTCGAAGACCTTCGGCGTGGAGCCGTGGATGACCGGACTGGTCACCGCAATCTTGGTCGCCGGCGTCATCATCGGCGGCATCAAACGTATCGGTAAAGTCACCGGAATCCTGGCGCCGCTGATGGCCGGCATCTACGTCACGGGCGCTTTGATCATCTTGATCATGAACGCCGGTGCCATCGCGCCGACTTTCGCGATGATTTTCCGCGAAGCGTTCAACCCCACCGCCGGTGTCGCCGGTGGCGGCGTCGGAGCCGTTCTCGTCACCATGATGTGGGGCGTCAAGCGCGGTCTGTTCTCCAACGAAGCCGGTCAGGGCTCTGCCCCAATCGCCCACGCCGCAGCGAAAACCGACGAGCCCGTGTCCGAAGGAGCCGTGGCGCTCCTGGAGCCCTTCATCGACACCCTGGTGATCTGCACCATGACCGGCCTGGTGATCATGATCACCGGTGTGTGGACCGACCGGGTGCCCACCGAAATCGTCGTCGGTGGGGATATCTCCTGGGTCGACATTGAGAACGATCAAGTCTTCATGACCGCGGCCCCGGAATCCTTGACCTTCGTCAACGGTGTGCAAACCGCACCGACCGACATCAAGCTCGGCTGGCACGAGGCACCGGTGGACAAGTTGTTCCTGGATAAAGCCATGACCCAACCCTTCTCCGGCACCATCAAACCGTCCGAGACCACCATCCTCACCGCGGGCGGCGATCAGCTCGGGAATCTTTGGGGTGGCGCGGTCGAGAACGGGGCACCGTTGACCAAATACGCCTTTGAAAAGGGGCTGGGTAAATTCGGCGGTTATATCGTGCTCTTGTCGGTGTTGCTCTTCGGCATCTCGACGGCGATCTCTTGGAGCTATTACGGAGATCGTTGCGCCAATTACATTTGGGGGGCCAAGGCGATTCTGCCCTTCAAAATCGCCTTCGTGGCCATGCATTTCGTTGGCGCGGTGTTGAATTTAACCACCGTCTGGGCTTTAGGGGATATCGCTTTGGGCTTGGTGACATTCCCCAACCTGGTCGCCCTGGTGGTGCTCTCCGGCACGGTGGTGAAAGTCACCGACAGCTACTTTGAGCGCAAACCTTGGGAGCAACAACCCGGGGCCAAGAAAAAGTAGAGCTTCGATTGGGTGGATCGCCAGGCTTTCGGCCCGGCCACCTAACAGGCTGTTGATTAAAAAAGGCGGTTTCTTCGGAATCCGCCTTTTTCTTGTTCCAAGCTAGCCGCGTTTCAGCAATCGGGCGTGCAGGCTCTCGGGCATGTGAAATTGGAAGGTAGTGTCGGAGCCCAACTGAAGCACGGCACCATCCGCCAGAGGAACTTTCTCGTTTGCAGAGAGTTTTTTCTTATTGAGCTTGGAACCGTTGGTGGAGCCGTGATCGGTGAATTTCCATCCCTCGTCATCCCGAACGAAGTAGCCGTGAACCTTTGAAACGGAGCTGACCGCAACGGTGATGTCGTTGGTTTTTGAGCGGCCGATGGAAATCAGATGGGGATAGGGGTTGCCCGGCCGTTTGGTGACGAAGGCGAGCTTTCCCAGATATCGCAAGCCTTCCACGCCGTCGACCATTTGGGTCAGGAGCTGGACCCCTTCATCCCTCACGGGCAAGAGCTTTCGAATGCCCGTAGACGAATCGCTCGGGTCGATGCTGCGCAAAGCAGGTTGGGGAAAAGCAGACACAAAGGCTTCAAGACCCATGATCGAGGCTTGCTTCCGCATTCGGCTGATGGCGACGAATCCATCGCTGTTGGCGTCTGGACTAGCCCAACTCGTCTGATTCATGTGGATGCTCCATTACTGACGAGTCCCGATCCACAAACAAACATAAGTCGACTCGGCTCACCATCGGCCGGCCGATAAAAAAGTGAGAAGACAATTTATCACAACTGGCCCGGCCGCCATGGCAAGAAGATCGCGTCAGTCCGCTGGGGAGTTCCTGTTTTCATCTCTTGAGGTCGGGGAGGGATGTTCAAAGTCGATTCGTTCGACTTGCATCCAGGGCAGGAATTTGAGCTGCCCGCCTTCTCCGACCACCACCACGCCGCTATGGCCTTCACCCACGTCCGTGGAATCGCTGAGTTTCACGGAAGCCCCGGACTTAACCGTGATCCGACTGGAATCTTCCGACAAACGCTCGATCGAGGTGACCAGGGCAAGTGGAATGTCGTAGGCCAAGTCCCCAGCTTCGCCGTTCAACAGCTCCCAATCGGCCTGCTCGTCGACGTCGTAAATGACCCGGCCGCGATGGGTCGAGCCGTCCATGCTCAGGACCGTGCCCACCAACGGACGGGGCGGCCCGAAGTCGAGGTAGGAAGGGCCCGAACCCGGCGGCACGACAAAATCGAGGCGCTCGAAGGCACTCCACGACACCGCCACCCTTCCCCATTCGGGGCTTTCCACCCAAATTCCACGATTCTCATGGTTGACGTCGTTGGTGCCGTAGAGCTCCACCGACTCGCCACCGTGGAAAGTCCAGCGCGAACTGTCGGCATCCAACCTCTCGACGCTTTGGATGTTGCCGAAGGGAACTTCCATTTCGACCTGGGTCTTTTTATCGTGTCCATCGATGATGTCGGTATTGAGGCATTCCTGCTTATCCCATTGGATATATCCGGTCAGAGGTCCCTTGGAAGTCGTCACGGTGCCGTACATTCGGAAGAGGTCGGGCACCACCAAATCCTCCGGCGTCGGCATGAATCGAATCCGCAGAATGCGCTCCCATTCGAGTCGGGTTTCGGTGCCGTTGGCAGCGTAGATCAGGACATCCGCCCGAAAATCTCGCCCCCCTTCCACATCCACTTCCGAGCCGTCGCGAAACACCACCGTCGACCAACTCGTGCCGTGAACCTCGATCCGCTCCAAATCACCGTAGCGGGCCATGAAACCACGGCCACGGCTCGCCAGGTGGCGTTTGGTCATGGTCTTGCCGAAGACTTCAACCTCGGAGGTCCGCATTCGATCGGCCACGGGCACCGACGACCAATAGGGGCGATCCTCTTTCCGAGCTTCCAAAAAATCGCTCCAGAACGCGTCCCCGCGATGCCATTGCAAACGTCCTTCGAAATGCCCTTTTCGGGTCTCGACCACACCGTAGAGAAATCCCGAGGCATCGATCGACGCCGAATCCACCACCTCAGGAGCTTCCGAGCCTCGGGCGACCCGCGGCGGCGCCAAAAAAATCAAGCCGACCAGCATGCAACCTGCGAGCACAGCAGCCTTGGAAGCAAGCATCGGGAAAACCAGGGACTTTGGGGAGTGCTCAGCCGGAATCATCATTTCGCCGCCTCAATCTTGGGAATCTCGTCCCGGGTCCATTCAGTCCACAGGGTGTCTAAGTTTCGATTAAAGACCCTACGTCCGAAAGCGAGAGTCGTTACAAACGAATCCCTGAGAAATGCCCGGCACCAGACTCCCACCCGTCAAACAAGTGCCCGTCAAACAAGTGCCTGGCACCGTCAAACAAGTGCCTGGCACCGTCAAACAAGCGTCAAACAAGTGCCTGGCACCGTC
>CBDUGP010000105.1:0-32162 GCA_965366625.1 uncultured bacterium | reverse complement strand
CTACCCACCAATATCCAACCTTGTCGTTCCAACCTGGTCGTTCCAACCTTGTCGTTCCAACCTTGTCGTTCCAACCTTGTCGGCGCGCCGACATTTGAAGTCTGTTGTTCGCTTTCATCAATTAATCGACGGTTAACTCGATTTCTTGGAAAAGAAGCCCAAATCCATGTCGGCATGCTTTTACCAACCTGATGTCGGCACGCCGACATCAGGTTCGCACCTAAGCCCGCGGCCTTCGACTGAGAGCAAGGGCCCAAGACTGAATCAGTCTCCGGGTTGTCGGCGCGCCGACATCGCCCTCCCATCCAAATTCCGGGCAGTCCCGTCGGGGGCAAGGCATGAGGAGCCTCGGAATTTATCCGGTGGCGTTCGGCTCGATTGGCCTCCGGCCCGAACATCGCCTTCCAGCTCAAACATCACACCTTCCATCCGAATTCCGGGTAGCCCGTCGGGGGCAAGGCACGACGAGCCTCGGAATTTATTCCGTGGCGTCCCCGGCCCGAACACCAACCTGCTTTCTCGAAACTTCCTTCGTGACAGCCCACTCGACCTACAGCTACCGACATCATCAAGGCTTGTGTATACGGAGCTTCTGGGTTCCTCCGCTTGGCGTCCTGCCCGGACAACCCGATCCTGTTCCACAGAATATTCCGGACAACCCGATCCTGTTCCACAGAATATTCTAGCTTGACCTGCCCTACCTCATCCCCTCAGAATGGTCCCCATGAGCGCTTCCGACCAAGACAGCTTCATCCAAATGGAAGTCAAGGGATTGATGCTCGATCCCATTTCCGACGCTCCCATTGTGGTCCTCAGGGATGTTGACGGATCACGGTTTCTTCCGATTTGGATCGGAGTTCCAGAAGCCAACGCGATCGCCCTGATGCTGGAGGACGTCAAGGTCCCAAGGCCCATGACCCATGATCTCTATGTCAGCACCCTCCATAGCCTTGGCGCTACCGTGATCAACGTCGAAGTGCATAACCTGGTCAAGAATACGTTCTACGCCAGAATCAATCTCGACATGGAAGACGCTACAAAGGTTATCGACTCCCGCCCTAGCGACGCGATCGCCATCGCACTTCGTGCGGGTGCCCCCATTCTGGTGAGCGAAACCGTGCTCAAGAATGCTCGGGCCAATCCCCTTCTCGACAATCTAAGTGAAGACGAGAAGATCAAGGAAATTTTGAAGAACCTGGATGAAGAGGATCTCGGCGACTACACGATGTAATCGGTTTTGTGTAGCCGTCTTGAGCGCCCCCCAAAAAAAGGGGCAAGAGATCGAGAGCTGCAGAGATTGCTGACTACAAGCGCGCGTAGTGGCGGGGCTTGCCCCCGACAGCTCTTTCCAGGGCGCCGGCAGCAGCGCGCAGGCATAGGGCCTCCCTCCCCCTACCAAGATGCCTCAGCTCATCCATCGCTTGGGTAACTCAAAGACTCGCAGATTGCGAACTTAGCGGGCTACGCCCGCAAACCTCCGGATGTAGGGGCGGGGCTTGCCCCGGGCTTGCCCCCGCCCGGGCGAGGCGAAGCCGAGCCGCTTTTTGATCTAGGTTAGTAGATCCCACCTCACTTCTGTGACGTAGCTCCCTCAAAGTTTTCAATTCGGTCGGAGCAAGCACGCGAGCGAAGCCTTCAACCTCAACTCCCGAGCATCGAGACCTCAAACTCACGTGCTTGGAGACCTTGGTTGCCGGCCTGCGACGCCACCGGGCCACGAAATAGATTCCGAGGTTACTCATGCCACGCCCCTGACGACGCAGCCCTGGAGGATGCAGGCCACCGCTGCCAAAAGGACGAGGCTTATCAGGCTGTAGCAAGAGTCTCATCGGGCTGCGAGCACGCCTCATATCATCTGAGATAATTAACTTTAAAGAATTTACTTTAAGTAAAACACTTCATGTTGGTCTTTAGCCCGCCGATCATTCTGACGGCAGTACCCGCTTAGACGGTAGTACCCGCTTAGACGGCAGTACCCGCTTAGACGGCAGTACCCGCTTAGGTTTGGGCCTCGGGAGCTGATTGGCCTGAGACTCGAATGCTGCACTGCACCACGTGATGCGACGCAGCATTCGATTTCTATGTTGTTGTGGCCTAAGGCCCGAGGAATGATTCCGAATAGCGGGGAGAATGGCCTCAAAGCTCAGAGGCTGTCGCTCCCCTCGCTCTAGGGTGGCCGCGTCAATGACCCAAACAGGGTGCGGGCCCTGGACAACCAAAAGGCCCCTCCGTGTTGAAGGGGCCTTAGATAGAGGCGTCGTGCGGTGGGCTTGGCCGGAGCCAGGTCACCAGATGGTGCGGTGGGTGCTGCTAGGTCCCGGGGGCCACCAGGTCAGGCGACTCGACGACCGATCAGTGAGTGAGGCAAGCCCTTCTCCACTTGGAGGTGCACGGTGCTGCCGAACTCGACGGCGGCATCGCCGTACTCAAAGTGGATCAGTCGATGGCAGGGGGTGCGTCCGGTCTGCGTTCCGGCCCGCTTACCCCATTGGGTGACGAGCACCTCGAAGGTCTCGCCGACGAGACTCTGGTTCAGCTCCAGCTGAATCTCCCCCTGCAGGGCGAAGAGTTCCTGCAGTCTCCGGTCAGCGTCTTTCAGTTCGACCTCTTCGAGCTTCAGCCTCGGGGCTGCAGTGCCGGGCCGGGGCGAATACTTGAAGGCAAAGATCTGCGCGAATCGGAGTTCTTTGACCAAGTCGTAGGTAGCCCGAAAGTCATCTTCGGTCTCTCCCGGGAAGCCGACGATCAAATCCGTGGACAAGGCGATTCCAGAGCGGGCTTCTCGAATCCGGCGGATCAGATCCCGATAGGGCTCAATCTCGTATCCACGTCCCATCAGCTTCAGAATGCGGTTGGATCCCGACTGGACCGGCAGGTGCAGATAGGGTGAGATGTTTTCATGGCGAGCGAATTGGTCCACCATCTCCTGCGAAAAGTCTCGGGGATAGGAGGTCACAAAGCGGAGGCGATGCATGCCCATCTGCGCTACCTTGTCCAGGAGCACTGCGAAGTCGACTCCTGTTTCGGGGTCGCGCCAATGATTGACGGTTTGCCCGAGCAGCTCGATCTCCACGAATCCGTAGTCGAGCAGGTGCTGCACCTCACTGAGGATGTCGTTCAAGGGACGGCTCTGCTCGGGGCCTCGGGTGGAGGGCACAATACAGAAGGTGCATTTTTTATTGCATCCTTCAATGATCGTGACCATACCTTTGAAGGTGCCTTCGCGGGACAGAGTGTCGAGTTCATAGTTGCGAGTGGTGGCGTCGGGAAATCCCGTGGCCACCACCGGCTTGCCGGAGAGTCGACGTTTCTGGACAATCTCCGCCAGCTCTCCAACCCTGCCGGGTCCGATCACAAAGTCCAATTCTTCGACCCTACGGATCGCCTTCTCACCTTCCTGCTGGGCCACGCAGCCGCAGAAGCCGATCATCAAATGAGGTCGGTCGCGCTTCAGCAGTCGATACTCCCCCAATCGTGAATAGGCTTTTTGGGCGGCCTTCTCCCGCACGCTGCATGAGTTCAGGAGGATGATGTCCGCTTCCTTCGGCTCGCGAGTCGGAAGGATTCCTTGTTGCATGAGCTGCCCTGTCATGCGCTGGGAGTCCAGCTCATTCATTTGGCAGCCCCAAGTCTCGACGTAGAAACGCCTTGGAGAGGGGGTCGATGTGGAAATCATTTTTCTCAGTTGTCGTTGGGTTCCCGGGTCACGGGCTCGCCCGGCTCGACCGTGTCGATGTCGGACGCGAGGCTCCGTTCTTCGGTGGTCGGCTCGAGCTCCCAACCCTGGTTGAGCCAACCTTGGAAGGCTCCCGCTTGCCGGCCATCGTCGAGGAAGTCGTCGAGCTCGGTCTCATAGCGAGAGGCTTGCTTGCGTAGGGCGTCCATACGGTCCAAGACGCGATCCCATGCGGGTTTGATTTGGCTATCGCGGATGTACGGATCTTCTTCGGCATAGAATTGCTGCCGAAGGGCGGCTGATTCTAATTCGAGACGACCCATGTCGTCGATAGCCCGACGCCATCCCATCCTGAGTTCCAGTGCCCGATTGCGCCAATACTCTTCATCGCGGATGTCGCCGTCCTCGTCGTAGTCCAAGGCATCGGCTGCGTACTCCTCATCGGTCGGCTCCGGCGCGGCCGGCTCCGACTCGAGCACAATCACCTCGCCACCTTCCGCATATTCCGCCAAATTCTCGTCGTTGATCTCTGCGATGGGTTTCTGCACACCCCGTGCCCGCTTTTGGGCCTTCGCCAACCTAGACGCTTCGATCAACGTCTTGGGTTGATCGGAACCGCCGGGGTCGATCACCCTGACCGCGTTTTGTCCTCCCGCGGTGGGCTCGACTTGACGGATGGGAGGGGGCAGAGGCGGAGCCGGTGGCGGTGGCTCCATTTGGGGAGTGACCTGGGTGGCGGCCGGAAAGGTCTCAGGCGACTTCTTGTCCCCACACCCGAACGATGCCACACACAGAATGCCGGTGAACAAGACAAAAGGAACGCGACGGCTGGGCTGTGCGCGTTGGATAGTTGTATATCGAATCATGGTGAGTCTCCTGGTCAAGAGCGAGCTGTGCCGGCTTCACCGACGAGGTCACTCCGGAATACTGAATCGAGATAATCATCCACCTCTTTGCCGGTAGAGAGGTGGGCGCAATGATCCGCCACTTGCTCGAGCCCCTCGACCGTCAGCTCGCGGACGCGGCGTTTGATCGCTGGAACCTGACGTGGGCTAACCGAAACTCTGCGCAGCCCGCAGCCGAGCAGAATCGGTGTCAAGCGGGGGTCGGAGGCCATCTCTCCGCAGAGGCTGACCTCGATACCCGCGTTTCGAGCATTGGTAGTAATCATTTTGAGCATGCGGGTCAATGCCGGATGCAGGGGCCGGTAGAGATCCGCCACATGCTCGTTGTTGCGGTCGACTGCCAAAGAATATTGGATTAGGTCGTTGGTGCCGATCGAGAAGAAGTCGACCTCTTTGGCCATCAGATCACTGATCACCGCAGCACCGGGAACTTCGATCATGGTGCCGAGCTTGAAATCTCGGTGGAACGGCACCCCTTCCTCTTCGAGCTCGGTCATGACCTCCTCCGCCACTTGGCGAAACGCCCGAATCTCTTCAACGATGGTGACCAGAGGCAACATGATCCACAGCTCACCGAAGACGGTGGCGCGAATCAAAGCGCGGATTTGAGTTTTGAAAATATCCGGGCGCGCCAAAGTGAGGCGGATCCCTCTCAGACCGAGAACAGGATTCTCTTCCTGAGTATCCATGACTTCGCGGGCGATTTTGCGCCCGCCGAGATCGTAAGTCCGGATGATCGCAGGATGGGGAGCAACGGCTTCGATCAGATGCCGATAAAGAGCCACGTGCTCCTCCTCGGTCGGCAGGGCTGGGCTCTTCTCGATATATAGAAACTCGCTACGATAGAGCCCGACTCCGGCGGCACCAAAACGCACTGCGTCACCGATTTCTTCAGGCAGATCGATGTTGGCCATGACCTTGACTTCGATGCCGTCTTTCGAGACGGCCGCCAACAAACTCGATTCGAGCAGTTGGAGTTCCAAGCGCTCGTTATCCTTGAGCCGTTGACGATACAACTCAAGGGTTGGCAAATCGGGCCACAGAAGAACACGGCCGCCACCGCCGTCGACCACAATCGGAACCTCTGATTGGTCGGAAATCTGTCTTCGAATGCCGGCCACTCCGACCACGGCGGGGATGCCGAGGGAACGCGCGATAATGGTGGTGTGCGAAGTCCGGCTGCCGTGCTCGATCACAAATCCGACGACGTTTTGTCGCCCCAGCCGCACGGCGTCCGAAGGTGATAGATCGTCAGCGACGATCACTACCTCACCCTGCACCTCAGAGAGTTGGTGCAGGTGCATGCCGCGGAGATTTCGGACCACATAGCGACAAGCATATTTGAGGTCCTCGCTGCGCTCGCGAAGATGGTCCGCATCAATCTCATCGAAACGAGTTTGGATTTCGGACACGGTTTCCTGCAGGGCCCACTCGGCATTCACGGCTTCTTCAATGATGTGGTTTTCAACCTGCCTGAGGAACGACGGATCTTGGAGGAATAATGTCTGAGCGTCGAAGATTCCCGCAAGCTCGTTGGAAAGCTCCTCGCCCACCCGCTCTTGTGTCTTGCTCAGCTCGATAACGCTGGCTTCTACCGCTTGGTGAAAACGCGCAATTTCAGTATCGATCTCCGACTCCAGAATCGGAATCTGGAAGATGTCCGCGATGCGAGTAGAGATGCAGACAGCCTTGCCGATGACGACGCCATCGGCAGCTCCCAATCCCTCGAATTGCGTCATACCTGCCATCGTTGATCAGACGTCCTCTCCAAATCGGCTGCCAATTAAGTCGATGACCGAAGCCATGGCTTCGTGCTCGTCACCGCCTTCGCATCGTACGCGAATCTGGCTGCCTTGGGCCGCGCCCAGCTGCAGGAGACCCAGGATGCTCTTAGCATCTACTTCGTCGTCGTCTTTGACAACTGTGATCTCACTGGCGAACCGGCCGGCGGTATGAACCAGTTTGGCTGCTGCACGGGCGTGCAGCCCTCGGCTATTGACGATTTCCAAATCTCTCTCAACCATGTCAGCTGCGCGGAATTCGAGTTTCTCGCTCCCCGCGCCTCCTCTCTCTGTTAGCAACCGAGCTTCTTCCCGGGACGCGGAAAGCTGTCACCCGTGCAGATGCTGGCTCTTCCCTTATCCTGGATCCAAACCGCCATCTCATGCACGGGCATGTCCGTGGAGGATGCGGATAGACAAGCTAACCGCACCACCATGGGCAGGTTCACCCCGGAAACGACCTCTATCCGTCCCGGCACCATCAATTTCGTGGCGACGTTGGACGGGGTCCCGCCGAAGATATCGGTCAAGATCAAAACACCTTCCCCACGGTCGATTCGGCCAAGGGCACCTTCGACCTTGGTGCGAGCGGCATCCAAGCTGTCATCCCAATCGAGAGTCAAGGCCTCAAAGCCGTTGAGCTCTCCCATAATCGTTCTACCCGCGATGAGCAGCTCTTCAGCCATTCGACCGTGGGTGAGAATTAAGATGGCGACCATTTGTTCTCCATCGGCCCTTTCTCCAGCGGTGTGCCGGGGCCGGCCCTGCGCCTTCGCAAAGCCCGCGTTCAAGTGGAACGCTGTCTACATCATAACCTAAGCGGTAAACCGAGCTTGCGCCCACTTTTTCGTCTCTGAGACTCGATCCGCACTTCGGATGTGCCGGTCGGGAAGGCCGGTCGGGCTGTGCTTGTCGGTTGTGACGGTCGGGTGGGACGGTCGGGGTGGGACGGTCGGGGTGGGACGGGTGCCCTCCCTCGAGGCTCAAGCTCTAGGGCCGAGTCGATAAATTGCCTCAACACAGTGGATAGGCAGTCGGATCCCGGCTCAACGCCGGTCGATGTCTCGGTGACTGAGCCGAACTTGCCACCCTTGCTCCGTCAGGTGACCGGCGAGCTGCTCGGCGGTTGCAACCGAACGATGCCTCCCACCGGTGCAACCGATGCCCAGGGTTAAGTAGCGTCGATTCTCGGCTCGATACCTGGGCAGCAAGAAGAGCAGAAGTTCATTAAGGCGCCTCACCAGCTCGCCGAAATCCTCTTGGCTTTCGAGATAATTCTGCACGTCGGCGTCGCGGCCGGTCTGCTCCCTCAAGCCCGGAATGAAGTATGGGTTGGCCAGGAAGCGGACATCGATCATTAGGTCGGCACCGGCTGGAGGTCCGTGCTTGAATCCAAAGCTGACCAAAGAAATGACCAGAGTGCCCGTCTCGTTGCCCTCGGATCCGAGTTCCCGGAAGATCGCCTTGCGCATGTCGTGAACCGACCAGTCCGTGGTGTCGAGAACCAAATCGGCGGCGTCCCGCATGGGCGCCAAAATTTCCTTTTCCCGACGGATCCCATCGACCACCGGGCGATCCCCTTCACCGATCGGGTGACTGCGTCGGGTCTCAGAATAGCGGCGGACGAGAACCTCTTCCGAGGCCTCCAAATAGACCAGAACCCGAGCCATTCCACTGCGCTCGATATCGTCCAAGAGACCTTGTACGGACTTCGCAAATCCAGGCGAACGCACGTCGGTGACGACGGCGATACGCCGGTGGCCACCGGCGTGGCTCTCTGGATCTGCCAAGAACAGTCGCAGAAGCGAGAGGGGCAAATTGTCGACGACGTAGTAACCGAGGTCCTCGAAAGCGTTGGCTGCAATGCTCTTTCCCGAGCCCGATAGGCCCGTCACCAACACCAACTGCTGGGCCTCTTCAGGAGGGGTTGCGTTCTTCAAGTCGGGCCTCGAGCTCCATGACTAGCTCCCGGGCGGAATCGTGTCCCTGGAGCTTTAAGACGTGATTTCGCGCGGCAATTTCAACCAGCCCCGCAACATTGCGGCCGGGCGCGACCGGCATCCGGAGATAGGGAACGGGTGTTTCCAAAATTGTATGCACGGTTTCGTCGAGGCCAAGTCGGTCATAAACTTTTCCGGCTTCCCATCGCTCTAGCTCGATCACCAGATCGATGTTGGTGCGTTCTCGAATGGCAGCCAAACCAAAGAGGTCGCGCACATTGACGATGCCGAGCCCGCGAAGCTCCATATGGTATTTGGCTGGAGCCTCCGCATAACCGATCAGATCACCACTCGGATAACGTCGAACGGTCACGATGTCGTCGGCGACCAAGCTATGGCCTCGGGTGATCAAATCTAATGCGCTTTCGCTCTTGCCCACCCCACTCTTACCGATCAGCAAGACACCAAGGCCGTAGATCTCGATCAACCCTCCATGAAGGCGGGTGACCGGCACCAAATGATCTTCCAAGAAAAAGGAAAGTCGTTTGATGGTGATCGAACTCATGGCTCCAGTGCTGAAGACCGGTACATTGCGCTCTTTGCACAGCTCGAGGAAAGTCGGAAACGGCTCAAGGCCTTTGCTGATGACAAAGACTGGAACCTTTGGGTGCACAATCTGGCTGAAGCGCTCTCGGCGCAGCTCGATTTCCACCGTTTTGAGGAATTCCGTCTCGCTCTCGCCGATGATCTGAACCCGGCCGGGTTTGATATAAGCATAGTAGCCGGCAAACGCCAGCCCCGGCTTCTGGACCCGTGGATGGGTTATGCGCCGTTCCAGGTGCTGCTCACCGCAGAGGACCTTGAAATGTAAGTCTCGCAGCTCGTTGCCGAGCAGCTCACTCACCTCAACGTAGGCTGCGCGTGCCATGTCAGTCTTCGCTGGCCTGTCCGAGGATCCGCAGCATCGATTCGGTGCTGTGGGCCTCCAAGAGTTCGTCAATCCGGCTGCTTTTTTGAACCCACTTAGAGATCGCCGACAGGCATTGCAAATGGGCCGCCGGCTGGCTGGCCGGCGAAATCACCAGGAAGAACAAATGCACGGGTTGGCCGTCGACTGCACCGAAGGGCATACCCTTCGGTACATTGCCGACCGCCAAGACCACGTCCGAGAGGCCTTCGACTTTACAATGGGGAATGGCCACGCCGTGGCCGATGCCGGTGGACCCCAATTGCTCTCTTTCCCAAAGAGCTTGATAGAGGGCATCGGCATTGGCCACTTTGCCCGTTGCGGCCACGCGATCCGCGAAAGCGCGCAAGACGGTGGACACATCAAAAGCGGGGAGGTCCGGAAAAATCAGGTCCGGAGCCACCAGAGTCTCAAGCTGCATTCTCGATGTGCCTCTGTGGGAGATCCGACAACCCGAATCAGAATTCGGGTGCTATCAGACCGAAGTTGTTGTCCTTCCTACGGACCAGCACGCTGACTTTGTCCGTGGAAGAATCAAGGAAAACGAAGAAATCGTTCTTCGACTCATCGAGGGCAACCGAAGCTTGCTCGACGCTCATGGGTTTAATCGGAAGGTTGGTGGTCTTAATCACCCTTGGAGAGGTAGCGGCCAAGGAATCGCCTTCGAGAACTTCCATGGGCCAACCGTTGTCCTCCATTTGACGTTGGGAACGACGGCGCTTATCCAAGAACTTCTTTTTCGATCGACGGGCTTGTTTGGTCACCGTTTCGATTACAGCTAGGACGGAATCCCTCATATCATCGGTCGATTCGGATGCCTGCAAGTGACCGAATCGATGGCTGACGTGAATCTCTGCAATCTCACGGAGCTTCTCAGTCTCGAAGATGAGGTGCACGTCGACCGGCTCCTCAACAAATGGCTCGAGCTTGGTCAGCTTCTTCTCGGCATACTCCTTGATTTCTTCGCTAAGACGATACTGCCGAGCCGTGAATTCAATATTCATTGCTGGTCCTCTCCTGAAGTTAGAAGATCCGCTTCCGCTCTGTTGAAGAAGGAATTCCCAGCTCATCGCGGTATTTGGCAACCGTTCGCCGAGCGATCTGAATTCCCTCACGCTTTAAAATTCTCATCAGCTCACTGTCGGACAAGGGCTTCTTGGGTTCTTCACCTTGGATCATTTGCTGGATCTTGCGTTTGACCGTCAATGAAGAAATGTCGCCGCCATACTCTCGATCGATGCCGGAATGGAAAAAGAATTTCATCGGCAGCAAACCACGAGGAGTATGAATGTACTTGTTCGAAACGACCCTGCTGACCGTGGACTCGTGCATCTCAATATCTTCCGCTACGTCCCGCAACACCATGGGCCGGAGATGGTCGACGCCATGGTCGAGAAAGCCGCGCTGTTGCTTGACGATCGATTCAGCGACCTTGAAGATCGTTCTCTGGCGTTGGTCCAAGCTCTTGATCAGCCAGAAGGCTGAACGCATTTTCTCCTTGATGTACTGCTGTGCTTCCTCCTCGCTGCCCTTCTGGCTCATAGCCCGAAGCATCTGACGGTAGGCACGGCTGACCCGCAGACGCGGTAGCCCGTTGTCATTGAGCTGAATCACGTATTCTTCGCCAACCTTCACCACGTGAACGTCCGGCTCCACGTATTGGGTCCGCTCGTTCGTAAATTCGCGCCCCGGTCGGGTTTCGAGACGGCTGATCATCTCAACCACCGGTTTTAGTTTGGCCAGCGGCAAGCCCAGCTCTTTGGCAATCTGCTCGAATTTCCGCCGAGTGAAGAGGTGCCATTTCTCAGAGACCAAGATCCAGGTTAAAGAATCTTCCTCTTCGCCCATGCGCTCGAGCTGACATAGAAGGCTCTCCCGCAGATCTGCACATGCAACCCCAGGGGGTTCGAAGCTGCGTACGAGTTCCAACGCTTCAATGACGACTTCGCGCGGATAAGCGTCCGGTGGCAACTCGATCGGCTCCGGTTCTTGTTCGTCGCCTGAAGCATCCAACTCTTCTTCCGGCTGGGCCTCGGACTCGTCCGCCGAGATCCCCGCGGACGAGGTTGCGGCGGTTTGCAGCTGCACCGGTGGAGTTGCAAAAGCTTCTGATTCGGTCGGCCCGCCGACATCTTCCGCACCTGCGGCGAGAGCATCTTTCACATCTGCAGCGAGAGCAGGAAGGTGATCGTGCCCTTCCGATTCCGGGTCTGGCTCTGCCGCCTCAGATCCGCGGCCAGGGGCACCAAGGCCGGAGGCGTCATAACCGTCGGCTCCCATCAGCTGGATCTCTTCGACGGTTGCTTTCAGGAAGCCGTCCTCATCGAGGTTGCCGATGATCAGCTCCGCAATTTCCCGTACCTGAGGAGAGACCTCGGTCATATGCAATTGGAAAAGTAGATTGTCGTAAAGATCGTCTTGTTGGCTGAGGGTATTTTCGAGCGGGGGACCTTCTTTTTCTTCGTAGATCGAGGCCGCTCCGGTCCCTTCCCAACTCTCGGCATAGTCGCCGAAGAAGGCGTCGAGATCCACGTCGGATAGGGCCGCTTCTTCCAATTTGGCATCGGCCGCGTCTTGAGCTTCTTGGGCGGCTTCCTGAGCTTCCTGAGCTCGATCTTCCTCGGAGCTGGGCTCTGCCTCTTCGAGCAGCGGATTTTCCACGAGCTCTTGCGTCAATACCCCTTCAAGCTCGAGGCGCGTCATTTGCAGCAGTTTGATCGCCTGCTGCAGAGAGGGCGTCATGACCAGCTTTTGCGCTAGCTTGAGTGAAAGTTTCTGCTCTAGGGCCATAATATGAAGGGTCGCTCTCAGACGAACAGGTTAACGACAAGCTAAAGGCTAAATTCTTCTCCGAGGTAGATCTTACGGACCTGCTTGTCCGCGGACAGCTCTTGGGGCGAGCCCGCCCTCAGAATCTCACCATTGTTGATGATATAGGCGCGATCGGTGATCTTCAAAGTTTCCCGCACGTTGTGATCGGTAATCAAGACGCCGATACCCATCTCTTTTAGATGTTTGATGATGCCTTGAATGTCGAGCACGGCGATTGGATCAATACCTGCAAAGGGCTCGTCCAAGAGAATAAAGAGCGGATCGATAGCAAGGGCCCGAGCGATCTCCACCCTTCTCCTCTCACCACCGGACAACGCGTACCCTGGGCTCTTACGGATGTGCTCTAGACCAAATTCTTTCAGCAACAGGTCGGTTCTGCGCTGCCGCTCGGCACGGGCAAGATCCAAGGTCTCGAAAACAGCCAATAGGTTGGATTCCACGGACATCTTGCGAAAGACCGACGCTTCCTGAGGTAAGTAGCTGATTCCCTGCTGGGCTCGCAAATACATGGGGAGGTCGGTGATGTCCGTATCGCCCAAGACCACCGCACCGCGATCTGGAGGCGTCAACCCAACGACCATGTAGAAAGTCGTGGTCTTGCCGGCGCCGTTGGGCCCCAACAGGCCGACGATTTCTCCTTGATGAACGACCAAAGAAACGTCATTAACTACAGGGCGACCTCGGTAGACCTTCCGCAGGTTTTGGGTCGAGAGGGATGCGCGCGTCATAAGCTCAGAATACCCAATCCAGTCATTGGGATCCAGCCCCTGGAGCAACTGGCGGCCTAGCGCTCAATCGAGTTTCGCCGCTTTTCAGGTCATAGAGCAGATATCGTCCAACCAGACGATTCCCCTCCACGGTCTCCACCAATCGGACCTCCTCACCGAAGATTTCTACTCTACTCGCGCCGACGTCGAATACAGCCCGGTCACCAGAAACTCGTTTGCCGGTCACCGGATCCTCGAAGCGAACATCCTCGCGGCAGGTCATTCGGTCGGCTGTGCCCGTATCCGCCACCATATGCACCAAGAGTTCCTTGCATTGGAGCTTCCGAGATTCTTGAACCACCACCACATCACCGGTGTAGGCCAGCACGTGGTCCGCACCCCGGAAGGCCATCGTCGCGGAACTGACTTCGATCGGCGCAGCCGACGCCCCACCCTGCGAATCGGGAATTGCTACGGTCGGCTGGGGGACCCAGACCGTCCGCACCCCGCCGCTGGCAGCGACTTCCCGGCTGGCTTCGTCGCCTCGCATCTGCTCTGCCAGCAGCAGATTTTGCCCTCGCCAAGCCCGCACGTCGCCCTTGAAAACGAACCCGGGTGGAACTTCCGTCCAATGGGCTTCCTGGGATTGGATGTACACCGGTCCATCGGCAGCGGAAAGGGGAGTATTTTCGAGTGAGGTCCCGGCTTCTGCATCAAAGGTTGCCTGGACTCCCCCCTGGGCTTTGATCAATCCCGTCGATCGGTTGTATCGAATGTCCGGTGCCAAAATATCTCCGCGATCGGTGAAGAGTTCAACAGACGGACCGCGAAGCTGCATGGATCCGGTGCTGGTGTTGACCACCGCTTCGTCGGCACCGCCGGCATAGAGGTGCGGGTCGCGCAGCTCGACTCGACCCTTTAAGAACATCTGTCCGATCTCACCGTTGGGCAGGAAACTCGCGCTCAAGCTCGCGGCGCAGACCCAACGTAGCGGATGGCGTTGATCGGGCATGTCCAAGAATTCAACCATCGTCAGAGGGCTGCCGAAGCCCTGTAACCGCCCTATGCGTCCACCCTCTCCTTGGGTTTCCAAACGAAATCCTTCCAAGGTTCGACCGAGACCGTCGGCCTGAACCATCCTCAACCGCGCCGGGCCGTCATCGCCGCCTTCAAAAGTGATCGTTCGAAAATCGGGATTGGCCTCTGCCGGTTGAATTTCGAGAAACTGAGCCTGCATCTCGGCGACTTGCTCGCCTCCTGCGTCATCGAGTTCTTTCAAACGCCCCCTAACCTTCCACCGCGCTCGCAGGGTCTTGAGGGTGCGGCCGTCTTCTCTCAGATAGAGGCTGAGGAAATGCGAAGAAAGTTCCTGACCGCCTCGGCGCAGGAAGACATCCTCGACGGCGCGGACCAATCCCTCGCCCCGTTTGTAGATCAGCCGTTTGCAGTCCAAGCGAAAGGGCTCTTCCTCCAAATCACCCGTCGACCGAATGTGAACTCCATCCGCTAGGGTGACCGTATCGCTCACCTTATCGATCCGCATCCTGCTGGCACGGCCGACAATATTCGGAGGGTAGTTGAATTCGACGGTCTCTCGGCTGATCAAGACCCTTCCGTTTTGGCGCACCTCGATAGCTCTCGACTTGAGCAACAAATCACTCCAGCCGGAGATCTCTACATTCCCCTCGAGTAAGGCTTCACCGGAATCTTGCTCCAATCGAGCCCGATCGCTTTTGATGGTGTAGACCTCCCCGCTCTCGCGGTAGACGTCGAGGGTTACTTCCTCGAGCCGTGACTGGCCCTCTGAATCTTGCAGGCTGCGTTCAGCTCGGACTCGGAAAACCGGTTGACCTCCGCTGTTTTGGACATAGTCGATGTTTTCGCCTGAGGTGACGATGCCTTCTTCCGTGGCGATACGTGAGCTTCGTTCCGTTTGAGCCGAGTCTACGTTGCCGAATTGGTAGGCGACCAACATCAACACCAAACCCGCCACACCGGAGAGACCAGCGAGCAAAAGGAAGCGGCGAAGCCAACGATAAGGTGACCTTGCACGTTTTCGGATGGGCCTCCGGGTTGGCGGAGGGGGTGGGATGGGATTCATTTCATCAAAGCTCAAGATCCCGCTGGGCGGGTCGACAATCCAGGAGGCGGAGAATCATTCGGCCACGATACCGGTCGAGTTCCAAATGGCCGAGAACCTCAACTTCGCCTTCTAATTGGCGAGCGCGATTCTGCCAACCCCAACCGACAACGCTTATTCTACCCCGATCCGACCCCACGAGCTCGGCCTCAATGTGATCCCGGCCAAATAGACGCGGCGGGCGCGCCAGCCTGAGGGGGCCCTTAACACGCATAAGTGGTCTCGAGTTCCCTTGTCCGAAGGGTTCCAATTGCTGCAGGCCGGCCAACACCTCGGGGCCGAGGTCGGAGGCCTCCATCTCCAACTCATAATCGTAGAATCGGGTGGCGATCCGCTCGCTCCAAACCTCTGCCGCGGCCTCTTCCCACCGCCCTCGCAAATCTTCGAGCTGCTCTGCTTCGGCGGTCAAACCAATGGCCTGAGAGTGCCCACCGAACCGTACTAGATCCCCGCGCCAGGGTTCCAGGAAATCGAATAAGTGGATGCCTTTGATGCTGCGTCCGGATCCAGTAGCTTGAGCTTTTCGTCCTTCGTGCTCGTCTTCACTCTCCTGCGCCAACAGGATCACCGGCCGATTGAGTTCGCGCGCTAGGCGTCCCGCCGCAATGCCGACCACTCCCCGGTGCCAACTTTCTCTCCAGGCCACCAAAATCGGCGGCAAGGGATCCAAAGCGGCAAAGATTTCGCGCGCTTCGTCGGCGACTTGTCTCTCCCACGATTGCCGCTCTCGATTCCAGGCGTCCAGGTCGGCCGCCAATTTCTCAGCCCTTTGAGCATCTCGAACCAGGAGCAGCTCGAGTGCCTTGTCGGCCGAGCCCAATCGTCCGGGGGCGTTGAGTCGGGGTCCGATACGGAAGCCCACATCCTCGGTGGTGAACGGAGGTTTCAGGCGCGCCACTTGAAAGAGAGCGCGGAGGCCGACGGACCGAGAACGAGCCAGCTCTTGCAGGCCCAACGCGGCGATCACACGGTTCTCGTCCAACAGCGGCACCATATCGGCGATCGTCCCGAGGCAGGTGACCCTGAGCAACAGTCGGGGATCGACCGGTCGATCACAAGCGGCGGCGAACGCCAGCGCCAATTTGAAGGCCAACCCCGCGCCCGACAATTCGTCGAACGGGTATTGGCACCCCTGCTGTTTCGGATTGATGATCAGAGCGCCCGTAGGCAGGCCGGAGCCCGGTAGATGGTGGTCCGTGACCACCACTTCCAAACCCCTCTCCAAGGCAAGCTCGATCGCTTTCCCGGAAGTGATGCCGCAATCGACCGTGACCAAAACCCCGCAGCCGGCAGCCTCCGCCTGATCGACGTGGGAAGGTTGGAAACCGTACCCATCTCGCAATCTGTGGGGCAGGATAGTTTCGACCTCGACTCCACAAGCTCTCAAGACCGCACTCAAGACCGCAGTGCCACTGACACCGTCGACGTCATAGTCACCGATGATCGCGACCTTGCGCCGATCTCTCCGTGCTTTCAATAGGCACTCGACCGACGGGGTCAGCCCATGCAGCAGTTCCGGATCGTGGAGCTGATCGAGCCCAGGATGAAGAAAAGCCTCGGCCTGCGTGGCGGTCTCAACTCCCCTGCGGGCCAAGAGGCCCGCCAACCACGAGGCGTAACCAGCGTCCTTGAGTGTTTCGGCGTGCTCGGGAATCGGAGCCCGGCGCCAAACCACGACGGTTTCGCTCAGGGGTTGATCCTTCCCTCAAACACTCCCAGGCGGCGGAATTTCGCCGCTCGATCCTCAATCAGCTGCTGTGGAGTGAGCCGAAGCAGCTCGTTGAGCGACGCTTCTATTTGGTCGCCGACCCGGCTACAAATCATATCCGGAGCCGTATGGGCGCCACCGAGTGGCTCGCCTAGAATTCCGTCGATCACTCCGAGCTTCATCAGCTCAGGTGCGGTCAAGCGGAGGGCGGCGGCAGCTTCAGCTTTTCGATTCTGATCTTTCCACAGGATTGCGGCGCATCCTTCGGGTGAGATGACCGAATAAATTGAGTATTCGAGCATGAACACCCGATTCCCGACCCCCAAAGCCAGAGCTCCGCCGCTCCCGCCTTCTCCGGTCACCACCACCACGATCGGTACCGAAAGGGCGGCCATTTCAATCAGGTTGCGGGCGATCGCCTCGGCCTGTCCACGCTCTTCGGCGCCGATTCCCGGGTAAGCACCCGGAGTGTCGATGAAGGTGAGGAGAGGTAAATTGAATTTCTCGGCCATCTCAAAAACCCGAAGGGCTTTGCGGTAGCCCTCCGGCCTAGGCTGGCCGAAGTTGCGACGAATCCTCTCCTTGGTCCCGCGTCCTTTTTGGTGCCCGACCACGGCCACCGAGCGTCCTCGAAAGGTCGCTAATCCAGCCACGATCGCAGGGTCGTCAGAAAAGCGTCGATCCCCATGGATCTCCACCCAATCGGTCATCAAGCGCTCGATGTAGTCGAGCGTATAGGGGCGGTCAAAATGTCGGGCCACAAGGGCCTTCTGCCAATTCGTCAGCTTCGAGAAGATCTCCCTGGTGCTTTTCTCCAGGGTCTTCCGCAGCTTTTCGAGTTCGGCTTCGTGTCCGCTTCCTTCGGGAAATCCTTCGAGCTCCTCGATTCTTCGACGAAGCTCGACAAGGGGTTTTTCAAATTGATCATCATTGCCCATGGCGGCGGGACGCTAGCAGAGGGGCGACCGGGCGTCAATCGCGCATCCCCGGACGGCATTCCGTCTCACATCAGATCCTGGGGGTCGACGTCGACCACCAAGACCGCACGCTCGGCATGGCTCAACAGCTCTAGGGATCGCGCCAACATGCGCTTGATCCGGGCCCCTGAGACTCCACGCAGCAGGAGCTGAAAGCGCCACTTGCCCCGCAGTCGCTCCAGGGGTGCGGCGCTCGGTCCAACCAAACGAATGTCGCTCATCTCAGGCTGGGCGATCAAGGTCCGGGCCAAGCTCTCGGCCGCCGATTGAGCCTCAGCCTTGTCCGCGCTTTGGGAGAGCACTTTGACCACCCGGGTGTAGGGTGGATAGTGAAAAACGCGACGAAAGCGCATCTCTTCTTCGGCAAAGGCTGCATCGTTTTGATCCAACGCGGCACGGATCGCGTAGTGGTCCGGGTGATAAGTCTGGATAACCACCCGACCCGGACGGCTCCCTCGCCCTGCGCGTCCAGCCAATTGGGTCAGCAGGGCGTACGTTCTCTCCACAGCGCGGAAATCCGGGAAGCTCAAGTAGGTATCGGCAAACATCACGGCCGCCAAAGAAACCCGTGGAAAGTGGTGGCCTTTGGCAACCATCTGGGTACCGATCAGGACTTGTGTTTCGCCCTGGGAGAATCGCTCCAAAACCGCCGCTGCCCCTCCGGTCCGCCGGCTGACGTCCGCGTCCAGCACCTCCACGGCGACCCCGGGGAAGAGTTCGCGAAATCGTTCTTCCACCCGCTCCGTCCCGGCTCCCATCGGCTCTAGGGCGGGTTCCTCGCAGGATCGGCATCGCCTCGGCGCGGGCTGCTCGTGACCGCAGTAGTGACAAGCCAATCGATGACCGCGACGATGGTAGGTCATGGGCAGACCACAATCCTCGCAGCGGTGGTCCTCGCCGCAATTTCGACACAGCAAAATTGGAGCGTAACCCCGACGATTACGCATCAAAATGGCTTGCTCGTCGGCTTCTAGGGTGGCTCGGATTTCGTGCATCAACCTACCGGAGAAGTGGACTTCACCAGGCTGACGAGCTCCGGTTTCCGTACGTAGATCCACCAGAATGCTGCGGGGAAGCTCACTACCTCCCGCACGCTGGTTCAAGAACAATAGGTCGAGTCGGTTGAGGGTGACATTGTGTCGGCTCTCCAAACTCGGGGTTGCGGAAGCCAAGACCGCGACGGCCCCATGATTTCGGGCCCGCAGGAGCGCCAAGTCCCGGCCGTTGTAGCGCGGAGCCCTGTCTTGTTTGTAGGAGGCGTCATGCTCTTCGTCGACGACCAGCAATCCGAGATTGTGGACCGGCGCCCACAAGGCCGAGCGGGGACCCAGAACCACTCGCGCTTCTCCACGGCGGATTCTGCCCCATTCTTGTTGTCTTTCCGATGACGAAAGCCCGGAATGAAGCACCGCGAGTTCCGACCCAAACCTTGAACGCACCTCGCCCGCCAACGCCGGCACCAGCGCGATCTCCGGCACCATCAAGATGGCTCCCCGGCCCGCTTCTAAACATGCGGTCACCGCCCGCAAGTAAACCTCTGTTTTTCCAGATCCGGTCATGCCGTGGAGCAGGAAGGGGCGATACTCCTCGCTCTCGAGACCCGAGAGCAGCCCATCCACCGCAGCTCGCTGATCGTCGCGCAGCACAATCTTCGAGGTTCCTATCGACCCCAAACGATGTCGCTCCAACGAAAGCCGTTCCGGCTGCGTGAATTCTCTCAACAGCCCGAGCTTGTTCAACCGGGTGATGACGGCTGGACCACACTCGACTTTCATCTTGATCTCGCGCAAGGTCGCCGGTCGGCCGAGAGCAGACAGCATCTCGAGCACCGCTCGGCCTTTCGGCGATCTGCCCGCAGCTGCAAGATGATCTTCGAGCCGTCCTGGAGCCGGCTCCACTGCCTTGATGAATCGACCGCCGCGCCGTCCAGGCTCTTCCACCGATACTCTGGCCAAATCTCTCAAGTCGTCGAGTCGTCGAGCCAGATCCGGAATGCGCAGCGAGCGCTGCATATCGGCCAGCCGTGACCGAGGATTTTCCAGCAGGAATCCAATTATTCGGGCTTCTTGAGGGTCTCGGGGAGGCGATAGGGCACCTCCATCCGTCAGCGAAACTCGACGATCTCCCCACGGGGGGAGATCACCGGGGATCATCAGGCGAACGGCTTCTCCCAGGGGCGCCAAATAGTAGTTGGCGATGAAGTGGGCCAGCTCGAGCAGCTCCCCGGTGATCACGGGCTCAATGTCCAAGGCTTCGGCGATCGGTTTGACCGAAAACCCTTCAGGGGGCTCGCTGGCCAAAGCCACCACCACCCCGGTCAGCCGACGGCGCCCGACAGCGACTTTGACCCGACAACCCACCTGCACCTGGCTGTGCAATTCCGACGGCACTCCGTATGTCAGAGCACCGGGAACGGGAATCGGGACGGCAACCTGCGCGAAGGTCGTGAAAACGCCGTCCACGTCCTCTCCGGCTCCTGAAACGCCATCGAGGGTCCCTTGTCTCACACCCGGCTCAGGAACTCTTGCGGCGCTCGATCTCGGTGACCAGTCGTTCGACGTCCGGATTGTCGGGTTGGAGGCTGCGCAGCTCCTCCAACACCGGGCCCGCCGCTTCTAGGTCACCGAGATCGAAAGCCAGGATCAGAACTTCGTTGAAACGAGCCTGCCAATGATCCGGTTGTCGGGATCGGACCTCACGAAAGAGGCGAAGGGCATCGTCGAAGCGGCCGAGATTGCGATAACAAGCCCCTAGATCGGTTTGCGCATCGACATCTTCCGGCGAGCGGCTCAGCAGCCGCTCGTAAAGCTCAGCGGCCCTTTGCCAATTACCGATGTCGTAGTTCATATTCGCCAGCTGACGAGTGGCGTCGATGTCGTCGGGATTTTCTTCGACGTAAGCACGCAAACGCTGCACTTGCTCCATGGCCGCCGCACCACCTCCAGGCGGTGTCGGGGTAGAGGTGGAAGTAGAGGTGCCTGCGCTCGGTCCAGGGGAAGCCTGCTGCCCGGCCCCAGCTCCATGCCAAAGCGGAGCGGGTTGCCGACTGGACATTGCTTCGTGGGCCAGGTAGCCCGAAATGAACCCGCCGAGAATGCCGATGACGAGAAAAAGAAAGTGGTCGCGATTCAAGTTTATCTCCCGCCGCTTCGCTACCCGATGGGCCAGCGCCGGCAGTCATCTATCGATCATGGGTGTGAGGCCCAGATGCAAGAAAGGCCGCCCTACAACGAGAGCGACCTTTCTTGAGCACTTTTGAAAGGCCGTGCCGACCTTATAGCTTCTCAGCCGATGGGTAAAGTTCAGCCGGCGGCGGCTTCAACGGTTTCCGCGTCGTCAACTTCGACGACCTCGGCCTTTTCCGCCTTGACAGCAACGGCTTTACTCAATTTGTCGAGACTCTTTTGCAAAGCACCTTCGACTAAGTTCTCGGCCTCGGGCTCTTCGACTTCCTTGACGTGGGCAACCTCGCTGACGATGAAGTACTTGGCCCGCTCGTACATCTTCTTCTCGCGGAACGAAAGGCTCTTTTTCTGGCTGACCAGGCAAAGATTCTTTAGCACTTCCGCAACTTCGGTCAGTCGGCCGGTCTTCATCTTGTCGAGGTTCTGCTTGTAACGGCCTTTCCAATCCTTATAGGTATCGATATTGCCGTCTTCGAGGATGCCGAAAAGCGTTCTGATCTCGCCCTGATCGCCCAACGGACGCAGACCGACGAGATCCAGATTCTCTTCTGGAACCATGACTTTAGAGTTGTTCGACAACAACCGTAGGTGGTAGAAAGTCTGCTCGACGCCGTCGAAATTCAGCGACGAAACTTCTTCGATGACACTTACACCATGATTCGGATAGACGACTTTTTGTCCAACCTCAAACGTCACGTGTACCCCCTTTTCGATATATTAGGCAGCGGGTCCGGGTACCGAGGGTCGCCCGGGCCGATGCCCAACTCGCTTCACACCCACATCGTCCATAAACAGATCTGTCTACGGGCAGACCTGTAACGGGCAGTGGGAGGGCAAGCTCTGTTCCTGGTTTTTGGAGTGGCCGGGACGGCCAGATGTGGGTTCCTAAGCTCAAGGTGTAAATTATACAATAAATTGAGCTTATTCACAACCCCCATAGCGCGAAGCAAGATTCGCGCCGGAAAGGTCTCTGATGGTGCCGACGGTAGAATCTGGGAGACAACATTGGCGATCTACCCGTAAACCGGCCGCTTTTCCATACTATACCACCCATGCACCAAGCTCTCAAAACCTTCTACCGCCGAGCGATTCCCGATCAAATCCGCTATCCGATCGGCAAAATCCGCCGTTCCGGGCTCGACTCGGTTCGTCGACTGGCGACCCCGGGGCCCCTGCCTCCTCGCCGCCTACTGCAATACGTCCAGATGACACCCTGGATCGAAGAGTATTTGAGAGTCGGCGAACTCTCCCATCAAGCCGTTTGCGCAGCTTTCGAAAAACACGGTCTGGGAACCGTCTCGGGCACCCGGATTCTGGACTTTGGCTGTGGCTTAGGGCGAACTCTACGGCATTTTCGCCATGATTCTCGGGACCTCAGCGGCTGTGACATCGATTCTCGATTGATCGACTGGACTCGCAGAGCTTTTCCTGCCATGGACGTCAGGTTGAGTTCTCCCTCCCCTCCCCTGCCCTGGACGAGTTCCAATTTCGACGGCCTCTTCGCGATCTCCGTCTTCACCCATTTCAATATGGATCAGCAGCGGGAATGGTCAAAGGAAACTCATCGCTTGCTGTGCCCAGGTGGATTGGCGGTCATCACCACCATGGGGCCTCATGCCCTCGGAGGGTTCCCTAATCTGGCAACCTCCACCAACCGTGAAACTTTGGAAGAACGAGGCTTTCTTTTTCACTCCGGTGGCCGGGAATTCAACGCCAACGGCGCTTTCCACACAGCTGATGGGATTCGAGAAATCTTCGGCCCTACGTTCGAACTCGAAGAGTGGGCTGAAGGGGGGCTCGACGGCTTCCAGGACCTCTCGGTTCTCAGACGTCGAAGTGAATCCTAATTGGCCCAAATCGACCATTGACATGGGAGTCGAATCGCGCCTACCATTCGTTTCCCAGCCGACGTAATTCGGCTTGCCGGAGTGGCGGAATGGTAGACGCGACGGATTCAAAATCCGTTGTCCGCAAGGGCGTGTGGGTTCGAGTCCCTCCTCCGGCACCACCCCTCAGTTTCCCTAAGCCTCGAAGCTTTCAAAATTCCAATTTTGAGACCTATTCAACACATCCCGACGCGAGCCGGTAGGCAGCTTCGGATGTAGGGTCGATGGCGATCACCTCGACCGCAGCCTCGATCCAGCAGCTAAATTTAGGGCCTGGAGCTGCAAACTCGCTTCGGCTGAAGATCACCGAAAGTTCGAGAAGACTCAACGCATCAAGGGCTAGTGCCCGGGGTAGGCTATGCAATCCATCAAGCGGGACACCCGAATCCTCTTTGCGCTGCTACTTCCCACGGTGGCCATGATGCCCGGCCCTTCACTCGCCCAAGAGTTGAGGCCCCTGCTGGCTTTTGGCGACAGCATCACGATCGGTTTTCGTGAATCAGGTGTGGATTGCAGTCGTCCCGTAGCAACTGCAAAGGGATACACCGAACATCTCGAAGAGCTGCTCGCAGACCAGGGTCTCGAGGTCGACATCACACCCCTCGGAATTTGTGGTGAGACCACCCAGCAGGCTGTCACGCGAATCGACCAAGTCTTGGCTTCTCGGGAGGGAGACCTGGTGCTGATCATGGAAGGCACCAACGATATCTCGGCCGGCGGCGCCGACATCGTCTCCAACGAATTGATTCTCAACAACCTGACGATCATGGCCCAGAAAACTCTGGCCGCCGGAAGAATCCCCCTGCTGGCCTCGATTATTCCCTACGGCCCAAATATCACCCAACAGCAAACCAACAATCTGCGAGCCGGCAATCTGGCCGAGGATATTCGCCAGTGGACCGAAGAACGTGGCCTTCCCTTTGCTGATCCGTTTAATTTCTTGATTTCCGTCCCGAACATTTTTCAAACTTATTACCACCCGGACAGCTATCACCTCAACGCTACGGGAAACGAGCTGCTGGCCAGCGCGTTTCGCAGCCCCACAGCGGAGGCTGTCGCCGATCTCTGCGAGCCTGGTCCTTGCCAAGCAGGACCGGAAACGCTTTGTTTGGCCGATGGGCGATTCAAGGTAGAACTCGAATGGGAGGCGGGTGACCAAACCGGCATGGGCCAGGTTCAACCGCTAGTTGGAGGAGACACCGGCACCGTTTGGTTCTTCAACCCAGAAAATATTGAAATGGTGGTTAAGGTGCTCGACGGCCGCTGCTCCAACGGCGCCTTCTGGGTCTTCTACGGTGCCCTGTCCGACGTTCAATTCAGGTTGAAGGTCACCGACACCGAAACCTGCAAGCAAGCGTTCTACCTCAATCCTCGGGGCACGATCGCCAGTGCAGGCGATACCCGAGCCTTCATCGAGGCGTGCCCAGATTCGCCTTGAGCCCGTCTCAATCGTTAACGCTTCCGCTTTTCTTTGCCCTTACTTTCGCCCGCCCCAAACAGCAAATAGCCCTGCATCGTTGCTGCAGGGCTATTTAAGCCTTGTTTAGGACTCTGACTCTTCGACCCGGTCGAAGTAAGCTCTTAACAGGCTGTGGCAAAAGTCTCATCGCGCTGCGAGCGCGCCTTTTCCGCCGACTCTTCGTTGGAAAACCTCGACGATTCCCGAATCGCCTGCGGTTTTCACGCCTCGATTCGACGAAAAATTCGCTGCTTTCGCCGGCGCGAGACTTCCGCCACAGCCTGTTGAACCGACATCACTCGCCGGCCATGGTCACCCCATTGGCGTCCAGGAGCTGCCCCGTAAGCAGGTAGAAAGACGTAAGAGCCTTCCGGTATCCGATCACCGCCGTAACCTCACGGCTGCGTGCGGCTGACAGATCCTCTTGGATCTCCAAGACCTGGAAACTCGTAGAAAGACCGTTCTCATAACGCTTCTGCTCGGCTTCGAGATTCTTTTGAGCCAACTTGCTCGAGATCTTGGCCGACTCGATGGCCTTGGCTGCGGTTTCCACGTCGCGAGCGGCCCTCCGCACTTCGACCATCACCTGATCTTTCAGGTCTTTCAGCTCAAGTTGATTCTGCTCGACCAAAAGATCTGCTTGGGCAGCACGAGCCTTGGCCGTACGGTTCTGGATCGGCATGGCGAAATTGAGCACCACAGACCAGCCGTCGAAATCGAATCCGTAAATGGAATCGAGAGCGTCCGAGTAGCCCGTTTCATCGGTGAAAGTCTTACCGGCCACGGCGTTGAGCCGATATTGGGCCGTCAGATCCAATTTGGGCTTCATCTGAATCCGTGCTACCTCGGCATCCAACTCACTGGTGCTGTTGGTCAGAGCTTTCTGGCGAACATCCGAGCGCTTCTCGAACGCCGTCTCTACCGCCGCTTTCAAGTCGATAGGCTCGTGGGCGATCTCCGGATCCGTGGAAGGAACCAGTGGGATATCCCATAAGTCACCGTGCTCCAAATTCACCAGACGGCGGATCGAGTCCTCGGCATCGCCGACCGATTGGCGGCGACGGATGATCTCCTCCTCGCGGGTGGCGACACCCACTTCGCTTTGCACCATCTCCAGGGGTGCCAAGGTGCCGACTTCGACTTGGATCTTATTCATTCGATGAAGATCCTTGGCGAGCGCCAAGCTCTCCTCAGAAACCCCGAGCTGGGCTTTGGCTTCGACCAAATCCCAATAGAAGTCGGAAACACTTCGCACGACGGTTTCAACCTGCTGTCGGAACTGCTCTCGGTTGATCTTCGAGTTCGTTTGAGCTACGACGATGTTTCGCTCAGTGACCGCCCGGCCGAAATCTCGCAGCAAGGGCTGGCGAAAGCCAAAATCCAAATCCACCACAAACTGCGGATTGGGTTGGACGTTCTCATTCGACGACGCGGTGCGTCGATTGGAAAACGTCACGCTACCGCCACCGCCGAAGGGAGATGCCTGTTGCAAGCCAAAGTTCCACAGCTCGCTGTCGGAGGTGAGGACTTGAGCCTCCTCGAGCAACGAGGTCGGGGGACTGCTTTCGTTGGAGGTCGTGAGGTCGGCGGTTAGCTCGAGGTCATAAATACCTCGAGCCTCGGTGATACCCAACAAGCTGCCGCTTCTTTGGTATCGCTGGACCGCCAAAGAGACGTTGTGCCGAAGGGCTCGAAGAATCGCTTCATCCAGGCTGATCTCGAGGCTCTCGCCGATATCGACGGAAAACGAGCTGAGGGGCTCACCAACCACCGTCGGTACCTCGACCTCTTCAGAGTCTGGATCGGCCGCAACCGGTGAAGCGGCCAGTAACATGGCGGAAAGCCCCCCCAAGGCGACAGCCATCGCCAGAGGGCTTCGGATCGAAGCGCAAACCTTGAAAAAGATGTCTCCCAAACCCGCGGCGGACGATCCGCTCTGGGTTTGGAATCGATCGAACTTATGGCTCATTCAATGTCACTCCCGTGCTTGGTCCCCGAGCGCAACGTGCCGCGTCTTGGCGGACGGCTCCCTCGCGGATGGAATTCCTGGACAATGCTACGCAGATTAACCTCAAAAGTTACCTAGAGAATTCGGATCGCCATTGGTTTGAGGGACCAGCGGATGATGACAGGCGTGCTGCCGTCCGTCCCGACCGGAAAGAACTGGCCCAACTGTCCGACAAAGGTCCGTTGATCGGCTGCACCTCGGGTGAAAATAGCAGCCACTCGGAGGATTCTCAGGACTCGGCACCTCACCCTTGAGCCCTTGCTCCTGAAGAAAGCTGGGATCGGGCCTCAAGGGAGGAACCGCAGCCAGCAACGCTTGGGTATACGGATGGCAAGGCTGTTGGAACATCTGATCAACTGCCCCGGTTTCAACGACTCGGCCTAGGTAAAGCACTGCCACTCGATCTGCCACTTGCTCAATGACCCCGAGATCGTGGCCGATAAAAAGAAGGCTCAGCCCAAGCTCGCGGCGAAGCCGACTCAGCAGCTCGAGAATCTGCCCGCGGAGCGTGACGTCCAAAGCGGAGACCGGCTCGTCGAGAATCAGGATCTCTGGTCGAGCCGCTAAAGCCCGAGCGATGTTTACCCTCTGACGTTGCCCCCCTGAAAGCTCGTGAGGATAGCGCCGTGCCATGGACGGAGCAAGCCCCACCGATTTCAACAACTTGCCGATTTCAGTTGGAGAGCCCCCTCCGTGATCGGAGAGCTTTGCCGCCTGACCGAGGGCATCACCAATGCGCAGGCGGGGGCTCAGGGCGCTTGCGGCATCTTGCAACACGACTTGTATTCGGCGTCTGAATTGTCTTAAACGTTTGCCGGAGAGGACCATCAAATCCTCTCCCCCGAGCCAGACGCGGCCCGAGTCGGGCTCGATCAAACGGGGCAAGCAAAGGGCCAGAGTGCTCTTCCCACTTCCCGATTCTCCCACCAGACCGAGACTCTCACCGGCTTCCAGCTCGAAGCTCACTCCGTCTACCGCCGCCACCGAGAACGCCCTGGGCCGGAGGCCTTGCCAACGGACGACCTCGAACTTCTTACGCAAGCTCTCTACCACGAGGACTGGACCCTTGCTGCTCATCCGAGTTTTCTTCCGTGGCCCAGAGCACCGAGCAGCTCTCGGGTCTTGGCATGTTTAGGTTGCTCGAAAATCTCTGCAACAGAGCCTTCTTCCACCAATTTCCCCTGGTCCATGACCAAGACGTGCTCACAGGTCTGGGCGACAACGCCGAGGTCGTGGGTGATCAACAGAATCGACAGCTCGAGGCGACTATTCAGATCCAACAGCAAACGCAGAACTTGCGCCTGAACCGTAACGTCGAGAGCGGTGGTCGGCTCGTCGGCGATCAAAAGGCGGGGCTCTGAAGCCAGGGCCATGGCCAACATGGCCCTCTGCCTCTGTCCGCCTGAGAGTTGGTGTGGAAATGCTGTCCATCGGCTCTCCGGATCGGGCATGGCCACTTGCCGCAAAAGGGAAATTCCCCTTTCCTTCCGTTCACTTCGAGCCATACGTGGGTTTCGAACTCGCACTCCCTCTCCGATTTGGAATCCAAGGCTCAACACTGGATTCAGAGCGCTCATTGGCTCTTGAAAAACCATCGAAATCCCGCTCCCGCGCCAGTCCCCGGGGCGGCGCAGCATCTGGCCGTCAATTTGAATAGCTCCTCCGAGGCGTTCAATCGGAGGAGGCAGCACTCCCAACAGCGAGAGCCCGGTCAGTGTCTTGCCACTACCGGATTCACCGACCACCCCAACGATCTGGCCGGTATCAACCCGAAAGCTCAAACCTTCGACGATCGGCCGCCGCGGGCGATCGAATCCCAGGGTGAGATCTTCAACCGTGAGCAAGGTTGGGTGCGGGGCGCTGAGGTCGGTCATCACGATAAGCAGAAGAGGCCAAATTTCCGGTGTTTATGTTATACCCTTAGACCTCGTCACAAGCGGCTGTTGAGCGGTCATTTTCAAAAATCAGGGCCTACCCCTAGATGTCTCATTCCACCGTCGATCTACTGAGTCGTGGAAATTTTATTTTCTTGCGGCCCGATGCGGGCGAGATCCGCAAAGCACTGCCGGGTGCCGACGATCTGCTGCCTGCACCCCAGAAAATTTTCCTCGAAGACGAATCTTCCCCGCCGCTCAACGGTTTTCCGATCCTGGTCACCAAGTCCCTAAAACGACTCGACGACCTGTTGATGGACTATCTTGCCGCCGAGGAAGAGAACCAGATTGCCAACGCCGTGCGCGGATCCTTTGACAGCCGCGCCTATGCCACTCGCCTACAGGCCTACCAGGCAACCCTACTTCCGGTGCTGGAAAATACCGCGGTGGCCAGCCTCAGCTACGACTATGGATCGGTCTTCTGGCTCCGGCATTCGCTGGCCGTAGCGCGCTACCTCCAGGGGGCGCCCCGGCGCGTTCGCCAAAACGATGCTTCGGTCGGGCGCGAACACGGCGACATCATTAAATATAAGGTCCTTGCCCGCTGGCTGGATCGCGTCACCACGATGACGAGCGACTTGGCGAAACAACTGGCCACTGAGATGCACGAAGACGAGGAGGCTCTCTTCCCCCCGGTCCTGAGCTTGATGCGAGACAACATCTTGGTGCTGTCTGAAGACTACATCAGCCCCGACTTGACTGAGCTTTCAAGCTTTTTCCGCGGCTATTTGGACCAGGACTTCAAGGAATTTCGACGCCGGTTGACGGCTCTCGAACAATGGCATGCCTCAACCATCGGACGCGATCCGGTTTTGCGGGCAGCAGCCACCGAATTGCTCGGGTGCGACCCCGACAACGAAGAGCCCAATCGCATTCTCTTCCGACCGAGCTACGTGAACTTCCTAAGTCGCCACCCCGGCTATCGAAACGACTTCTTGAGCGCCGAGCAGCTCGAGCTTCTCAATTCACTACTCCGGCGGTTACGTACGTTCGAGATCTTGCACGCGTTGCGAAAACTGCTGGTGCCATTGACCGAGGAAGACTCCAAGCTGGTTTGCCGCGATCGGAGTTTCAATAGCACTTGGGTAGGTGGCCCTCCGGTTCTGGAGCTATCGAAAGGCACTCGGCCGATCGATTTTTCAGCACCCTGGGTGGTCAATCCAGTGGTCCATCGGTTCGGTTTGGTCTACGACATCACGGAATTTTCCGCCACTATTTCGATGCTTGGGCGGGTGGAAAAAACCGCCATCGAAACAGCTTTTCGAATGACCGCTCAATTCCAGCGCCAAATCGACAAGGTGGCAGCCGATCTCGGCCTGCGACTGGAAAAGTATCTCGGCGACGGTGCTTTTTATTCGGGCCGCAGATCCCTGAGAATCCTGGCGATGGCTATCCACGTGCAGAGGATTTATCCGAATTTCGTCACTCGAGGGTTCCCGTTCGACAAAGGTATGCGCCTTGCCCTCAACTTCGGTGAATACCGATTGCTACCTTTGGACTCCGAGGAAAGGTCGAGGGCTCCCCGGTACGAATACTTCGGCCATGGCTTGGTCGAGCTGTCGAGGCTGTCCACGGGCAAGAAAACCCAAGAAATTGATACCTTCAGGACCTATTTGGTCTCCAGAGGTTACCCGGAATCTGCGGTCAACAAATTCTTCGCCCCCATGATGCGCAAAGCCGCCGAACTCGTCTCCCGAATCGACGAAGCTCGCCCCTTCTATGCTTACATCAATCCAAACGACACGCTGATCAACGAAGGAATCGTGGCGACGGAGCCCTTCATCCAGCACCTCGGCAGCTTCGAGAGCCTGAGGTACACCCGAGAGCACGGCAGGGGATTTATTGTCGTGCCCGTTGAAAGCCATTCGGGTGACTTGATAGTAGGAATTAGAAAGCTCGGCAAGGCTCGGTTTAAAGGCTTAGAGCCCATGGTGATCTACGAGATCGTCGACGGCCAGGGATGGAATCTAGACCAAATGAAAGTCGTGCCCCCACAACCGTTGGCTCAAGCACTAGAGCGTCTCTTCACCCAAACCATGGCGGCGTCACAAACTCGTTGAGTCTGATCGAAGTTGATTCAAGTCTTTCCCGGGGTGTCAGCCCCTGAATCATGGGAGCCTCCCAGGCCCCTTCCTGTACTCGATAAAAACCAAGAGGAAGAAATATTATGTCGGATACGGTGTGGCAAACCGAACTCCCCGAGCTGCCTGCTCCGAAGCGTGGCAAGGTTCGAGATCTGTATGACCTTGGGGACACCCTTCTGCTGGTCGCTTGTGATCGAATTTCCGCATACGACCATATCTTGGCCCCCGGAATCCCTGGCAAGGGCAAGATCCTCAACCAGCTGACGAACTTCTGGTTCGATTATTTCTCGGACGTCGTTCCGAATCATCTGCTCGCCGTGGATCCTGAAGACTTTCCAGCAAAAGCCCGCAAATACGCCGACGTCTTGAGAGGCCGCTCCGTTCTGGTGAAGAAATGCGAAGTCATACCCTTCGAATGCGTCGCCCGTGGTTTCCTGGCCGGCAGCGCATTTCGCGAATACAAGCAGACAGGCACCACTTGTGGCATTGAGCTGCCCAAAGGTTTGCAGCGGGCCGACCGACTGGATGCCCCCCTCTTTACCCCTGCCACGAAGGCTGAGGAAGGCCACGATGAAAACGTGGACTTTGAGTACATGGCAAGCCATATCGGCGATGAAACTGCCGGACGGTTGAGGGATCTAACCCTCCAGCTCTACTCCATGGGCCGCGACCACGCTGCAAGCAAGGGCATGCTGTTGGCGGACACCAAATTCGAATTTGGACGCCTGGGAGATGAGATCATCTTCATCGACGAAGTGCTGACCCCGGACTCCTCGCGTTATTGGGACGCCGAGACGTGGACGCCGGGACAAGAGCCGGTCTCCTTTGACAAGCAATTCGTCCGCAACTGGCTCGACGAAGAAGGCTGGGATCACGAAAACACACCGCCTGAGCTTCCCACAAAGGTGGTGCAGGGCACTTTGGATCGATATGTTGAAGCGTTCCGCCGAATCACGGGCTCCGAGCCCTTGCTCTAATAAATTGGGGTCCATCCAGGTTTGCGGTTTTGAGGATCTAGAAGGCGCGGCGCGCGGAGCACGGAAAGCGAGCGTGTCTGAGCGATACAACCTATAGGTCGGATTAAGGTCTTACACATCAGTAGTTTGCGACGGTACCGCAGCGGTGGCGCGAGTTCGGAGCGACGCGCGCAGGGCGCCGCGCCGACCCACCGGAATCCATTTCTGGGTGGGCCCTAATTATAATTAGGTTCCGTCCAGATTTGGCTCGGTAGGGTCGGCCGGATGGCCTGCGGGCGTCGCTCCGAAGGGGAGAGGCGTGCGGTCCGAATGACTCTCCAGCTGATCGACAAAGTCTTTGAGTTCGGCCAGCTCGCGTTCGTACCCTCCGGAGAGGATCGGGAAACGGCACCAAGTCTTAGGATCCAAGTTCTCGTCATCGACATGGAATGAGGGAGCATACCGCTCCCGTTTCCACTGATTTCTGCACCAAAGCCTAAAGAAGCGGTCGATCCACTCCTGTAGTCGGCGAGGGCTCCCTTTGCCGTAAAACGGCTCTAGGCTCTGAAAGACTTCGAAGGGTGTCTTCTTGTGGCCGATCGCAGCCCGCTCGATCGCATCGAGAACCTCATAGGGCATCAAATCCTCCTCGTCGGTTTGGTGGGACTCGGCCGGCCGAAGCTCGGCGGTAGGCGCCAAGCGATTGACCGCTCCAACGGATTTTACGGGCCCTATTCCTTCAGGACCGACGCTTTCGAGCCAAAGCAGCCATTTGCGTAGAAAGTTCTTGTCGATGCCTGCGATCGGCGAAAGCCCCCCTGCGGTGTCGCCGTCCATGGTGGCGTAACCCACCGCGGCCTCGGATCGATTCGACGTCGAAAGCAGGAGGGCCCCGCGCAGGTTGGCCAACATCCATACTCCTGGAGCACGGGTTCTGGCCTGGATATTCTGCAGGGTCAGGTCGTCCTGCTGCCAAGTAAGCGGTCGACCGATCGCCTTTTCGATTATCTCGGTATA
>CBDUGP010000104.1:0-32627 GCA_965366625.1 uncultured bacterium | reverse complement strand
CAGTTATCTGAAAACCAATAACTACTAACCTGTCCACCGAACCGGGGCAAGCCCACTTAATGTACGTCATGGACTTGCCCCCTCCCGCTCTGCCTTGAAAAGGCTCGGCTTCGCCTCGCCCGGGCGGGGGCAAACCCGGGACAAGCCCCGCCCCTACATCCGGAGGTTTGCGGGCGTAACCCGCTAAGTTCAGCCGTAAGCTCTTCTCTGTGGCTTGTATGATAATATGGCGAGATGAATTCCATCTTTTTCTGGAGCTTCCGACATCGGGGGCCACAACTTGCTTTAGGCTTGGCAGCAACACTTTTCTGTCAAGTAAGTACCTCTCTTGCCCAGCCGCCGGTGGCGACCGTCAGCACTCTCGTTCTCGACGGCTCGCCTATCAGCGCCACCCAAGAAGGTTTGGCTTGCCTCCAACGCTTTCCCGAGCTTTCAGAGATCAATCGCTTGCAAATCGGCGATACCCTTCGAGCAGGAGATGTGCTCAAAGCCGGTCCTTGCCTAGGACCGCCGCCGGAGGATTCCATCGGCCTCGGCTCGCCGAGCCGATTGCTGATCGAGCTGACATGCGAAGACGGACATAGCCGAATGATTCTGAGCGGCAATTTCAAAGTTCTCGCTCATTCCGCGGACCTGGAGCAGGACGGTTCCGAACCTTCCCCTTGGCTCGACGCCTGTGTAATGCATTTACCAATAGGCGCTGTGGATGTGGTCACCTCGGGCAAAACCAGGGTGGAAACCGGCACGGGTATCGCGCTCGGGTCCGAGAGCACGATCTATTCGGTCATCAGCAATTGCAGCAGCTGCGAAGACGATGTCACTTGCTACGTTTTCGAAGGATCGGTCAAAGCCGAAGTTACCAAAGGAAGAGTCGGCACCCAAATCATCGACGCCGGCCGATTCTGGACCTCGCGCTCCCCCGCGAATACCGAGCGGATCGAATCCCACGATCCATACGTAAACCAAGCCATAAACCGTTTGACTCGCATCGACCTTGCTCGAGCCTCCGCCCAGGGCCGATCCCAACCCTTCGAGCAGGATCTTTTCTACTCTTATAAAGAGATGTTCCTTAATCTCGAAGACTCTAGCGCCAGAGAGCGCTGGCTTCGATTTCAACAGGATCTCGGGCTGATCCAAACCTGGCCGTCGGTTCCCAAGCCCAATACCGTCCCCAATCCCAACGCCGAACTCGCCGGAGGCTGTGAGCCGCCCTTCGCCGAGGTCGCCCGCTGCCCCCCACCCAAGGTCGCCCCACCGGAACCCTCCCAAGCTCGACTGGCCACCGAAAAAGGTTGGGCAAGGGTTGATTTGCCACCAAATCTCCGGGTTGGAGAGGTGGTCTCAGGCCAGATTCGTGTTGCAGTTGCCGGTCTGCCGGAAAAGCGAGAAAAGTATCGCGAGCAACTATCACATTATCAAATTCAGGTAGGAGACCAACGATTCCCTTTCCAAGAAGGCTCGTTCACCGTGGAGCTACCCAACGCCGGACAATTACCTTTGAAGCTGTTGAACCGCCGGGGCAAGTCGAAAGCCGACGCCTTCATTCTGCTAGATCAAGGAGAACGCACCAAAGTCGAGCAATTCATCGTCCCGCCGTTCTGCGCCTCTGGCAAGGCTTTCCACATCGCGGGACCGTTCGACGGTCAATTGTCCAATACCCACCTGCACTTCAACAGCGAGCCTTTGGCGATATTGCAGGAATCCAGCCAAGGCCTGGTCGCTGTCTGCCCGCAGACTCTGGGCGCCGGACAGCTCGAGCTCAGGGAGGGCTCAACTTTCCGGATCCCACAATTTCATGTGCTCGGATTCGAGTTCAACATCGCCCAAGACGCGCTCACCAAAGGAAATACCACCACGGCAACCGTACGGATCAGCGGGCTCGAAAATTTCGACCACCCTCTCGGGCTTTGGGTCCACAATTCTGATCCAACATCGGTGCGAATCGACGGTGAGCCCGAAGGCCAATTGCTCCGCTTCTCCCCGGAAGCCTGGATCCATGGCTCGATTGAACGCACCTTCAGCTTGACAGCCAAGAAAGTCGGCAGCTCGACCTTTCGCCCGGAATTGGTTGCCTTTCAGTGGTTGGTCATGAACTAGCCTGCGATATTTCTTTAGATTCTATTTCTTAAGATTCCATGTCGCCCCGACCGCATTCAGACTTGATCCGCCTTGCGGCCTGGGCGATTCCACTCTTGGTGGCCTATTTCGCCGTCATCGGGCGACTACCCGCCACCGAGCAACCCGTCTGGTTGACGGCGATCACGGCGCTGCTCTTGGTTGTTTGCTTGTGGCACGCCCTCGTGACTCACCATCTCGGGCGGCGAAGGCTCGGATCGAGATATATCGCATTTTTCCTCGCCTGGATCAGCCTGCTCGCACTCGCCGACTACACCGATCTTCTCGCCGGACGGCGCGAACCCTTGACCGGTTTCGAACGTCAGGTTCCTCGCAATGTGCTCGGGCTAGGACACTGGGGTGACTGGCGGTATCGAGTCGTGCCCCCAGCCCCGACGCCTGTCGACTTGATCGTCGTAATGGTGCCCACCCCAGAATCCCGCGCTGACAGCCGATGGCTGCTCGCCGGCATCGTGCGGCAGGCAATTTCCAATGGGGCTAAAGGAATTGCCCTCGATTTCTTCTTCGAACAAAGCTCTCCAATGGACTCCTTCTTGGCGTCGGAAATCCAAGCAGCCCAAAAAGCAGAGCTGCCCGTGGTTTTGGGGGTCCGTCGGGCAGCCGACCGGAGCCTTGGGCCAGCCGAGCCGCCCCTGGCGCCCACGCTCGCGGAGGTGGCATCTCACATCGCCCACCTTCACGGCTATTTAGAATCCGATGGTCGAGTGCGCTTGATCCCCACTTTTTTGCCGGGTAGGCACGAGCGGGCCTTGAGCGTGGAGGTGGCGGAGCTACTGCGAGCAGAACGTCTTCGCCTTCCCTCCAACCGCTTGATTCGCTTCTTGGCGCCCGAGCAAGACGTGCCCACTTTGCAGGTAACCCCGCGTCGCGACACCGATTGGCAGCAGCTGAAGAATCGTTTCGTATTGGTGGGCAGCGGCGCTGACGCCGATGGCCAGGCCACGGCCTACGACCCAAATCTGTCGAGTCGACGGGCAGGAGTGCTGATCCACGCCTGGGCAGCTCATTCGCTGGCGACCGGTCATTTTCTGATCGACATCGACCCGAGGTTGACTTTTCCTTGGGTCTTCCTACTTTGCTACCTGCTGGCGGTGGTGCACGCCCGGACCACCTCGGCTCGAAATCAGATGATCGCCGCCTTATCGACTTCTGTGGTGGCGACCCTAGCAGCGGTCATCGCCGCCCGTCTTGGGCTCTGGCTCGACCTGAGCTACCCACTCATCGGGATCTGGGGTCTCACCGCCATCCAGCTTCTCCGCACGACCGCCCCGGTGGCCGGTGCCGAGCGGCGCGAATCCAGAGCTACCCGTGTTCAAGAGGACCCTATGGACCGCCCTCTGATCGATGTTTTCGTCAGCCACAACAGTTCCGACAAACCAGCAGCCCGCGCGCTGTGCAAAGCGCTTGAAAGCCGTGGCATTCGCCCTTGGCTCGACGAGCAACAATTGGTGCCCGGCCAACCGTGGCAAGAAGCTCTGGAGGATGCCGTAGAAACCGCGTCTGCAGTGGCGGTGTTGGTGGGAGCCGACGGACTCGGTCCCTGGGAGGTTATGGAAATGCGCGCGGCCTTGACGGAATCGGTGCGAAAAGGACTACCGGTCATCCCCGTTCTTTTGCCAGACGCCCCCCGGGCCACCCCAAAGCTCCCCCTCTTTTTGGCTCAATACACCTGGGTTGATCTTCGCGGAGGCTTCACCGAGGACGGTCTCGACCGTTTGCAATGGGGCATCACCGGCCGCCGACCCGGCCAACGGTAGTGGCTGGAGGCCTAGGTAGGTAGAGCCTGTCCAGAAATGGGGTTTTCGAGGAGCTAGAAGGCGCGGTGATGCGAGCACGGAAAGCGAGCGTGTCTGAGCGATACAACATATGAATCGGCTTAAACTCTTTCACATCATAGATTTGCGACGACACAGCAGCGGTGGCGCGAGTTCGGAGCGACGCGCGCAGGGCGCCGCTCCGGCCCACCGAGATTCCATTTCTGGACGGAACCTAGGTAGAAGCCGGAAATGGATTCAAGCCGACGATTCAAGCCGACGATTCGAGCCGAGCCGCCCGCTTCGGTATAGGATCGACATACTTTGAGCCATATCGATCCAGAATCACCCCGCGCCTCGGATCTGCGACTCCGAAGCTTCGGTGGTCGCCTTTGGCAGGAAATCGTGCAGTGGGACGGGCCTACTTGGCGATCCCTGCGACGTCTGGTGACGGCTCCCGGCAAGGCCGCGGCCGAGCACTTCGAGGCGACCGGGGAGCCGAGGGTCCATCCCATTCGGCTCTATCTGGCAATCAACATCCTTTTCTTTTTCTTGGCACCCTGGGTCAACTATTCAGGCCAGGATGCGGTCATCAGCATTTGGTACGTGCAGCATGAAGGCGCGGTGCAAGCTCTACCGATACTTCAAAGCTTCCTCGATTCGGCGATCGAGCGATCGGGCATCGAACCAGGGCTTTATCGGGTCCTTCTGGACGACCGGATGAAAGCCCATCAAGGTGCCTGGGTTTGGATTCTGATCCCGTTTCTCGGATTGGCCGGCTTTGCGGTGGCCAGGAAACGGCGCCCTTTTCTGGTCGAGCATTTGGTGCTGGCGACCCAGCTTGTCTCGTTCTTTTTGGTATCCCTGATCGTCGCCACTGCGGCAGCGCGTATTGTCCTGGCTTTCGGGCCCACGAATCCTTTTTGGATCATGGCCACGGCGTGCGTGATCTTGATCTGGGTCGTCGTTTTTCCCTGCATGATCTTCAAGAGCTTGCGGTCTTTCTTCGAGATCGGACGGATTCGGGCGGGTCTCATGACCCTTTGGATGGGACTAGCCCTACTGGCCGGCACCTTGGCCTACTTAGTCGTGCTTTTCGGCGTCAGTCTCCTCAGCCTGCGTGGTCTGCGAATCCCGCCCGCATGACCTAGGGCCCGCCGAGCGGTCTATTCCCAAGCCGTCAGCGGCCCCTCCGTGGACCAACCTCGCTCCACCGCCAAACGTCGCAAGCGCTCGCTACGATCGGAAGACGCTGGGTGGGTGGACAAATAAGACGTCGCCAGGCGATCGAGCCGGCTGTCCTCCGCGCCCAAGCGTTCGAAGAATCGCCAAGAACCGTTGACGTGCCCATATTCCGCTTGAACCAACGACAACCCAAAGCTGTCGGCTTGGCTTTCCTGCTCTCGGCCGAAGTTGTTGAGGGTCAGGCTGCTCACGTGATTGCCCAACGTAAAGCTACCACTTTGGCCTAAGGTCACAGCCATCAGAATTTGGAGCACAGCCCCTCGACCGAAACGCCTGAGGTGATCCCGCTGTTGAAAGTGACCGATCTCATGGCCGAGGACCGCCGCGAGTTCGTTTTCGCTTTCTATTCCCTCGAGCAGCTCGGTCGAAACCAAGATGAGCCCACCGGGTAAAGCCAGCGCATTCGGGTCGTCGCTGTTGAAAACGCCGATCCGAAAGGAATACGGGCAATCCGGCCAATGAGACGCTAATCGAGCGATCAAAGCTTGGACTGCCTCGACCTCAGACCCCTTCTGCAACTCCACTCCGTCCGGAATCCAGGAGCTTAAAACTCTGGCTTCGGCTTCCGCCGGGATCAAAGGCACCGCCAGGTCGACGAAAAAGATGACCAGGACGGCGACGGCCGCGAAGGCCGCCGCCAGGCCCACGATCAATACCGAAGCCTCCTTGAGCGGATGCTCCTCGCTGACGTTGATGCCTTCCTTGGGCGCTCGCGGTTGGAATTCCACGGCCCCTCAGCCGACGTTGGGTTTGGCGAATCGAATGCCGGTGCCGAAAGCCATCATCTCGACGCCGGCGATGCCCTTGCCGTCGCGGCGCGAGCTGGCCAAGCGTGAGGTTTCGAGACGCACGTTGATCACCGCATCAAAACCCGTCATTTTGGCCTCCTCGGTCATGCGCAGAACGGCTTCTCGCCGGGCGCGATCCAACAGCGGCTCGTAGGATTTGATCCGACCGCCGACCAGACACCGCAACGCGGCCACAAAACGTTTGAAGTAGTCCAATGAGACCACCACGCTACCGGTGACCAAGTCAGCGGAAGCCACTTGCCAGCCACCCGGCAAAGTTTCAAAGGTCAGCACGGGAAATTTCCGCAGGGCAGCTTCCCGCTCTCGGATGCTGGTGAAATGTTTTCGTTCCAACCGCGAGCCGATGACATAGGTAATCACCAACAAAGCAAAGGTCAAAATCAGAGGCATTAAAAGACTGAGAGTATCTGATGACATCGCCGCCTCCTCACTCCACCCGAACGGCGGTTCCGTAGGCGAAGAGTTCGGCCGCGCCCTGGGCCACGGAGCTGGTCGCAAACCTCAAATTGACGACTGCGTTGGCACCCATTGATTGGGCCTGCTCCACCAAGCGATCCGTCGCCTCACTGCGCGACTCTTGGAGCAACTCGGTATAACCCTTGAGCTCACCGCCGACGATATTCTTCAGCCCGGCCATGAAGTCGCGGCCGATGTGTTTGGCCCGCACCGTATTGCCGGAAACCAGGCCGTAGAATTCCACGATCGTACGACCCGGCACGGTTTCGGTGTTGGTTAGAATGATGGAACGATTACCTAAACTCATCAGCAAATCTCCAGACGGCGGACCGTCGGCAGTTGGACCGAACAGTCGGCCCGAAGTATTTCGCCCCACAGGATCGAGTTCCTTCCCTGATCCAGAGGCGGGGTTTCATGGACTACGCCGCTAGAATACTCGTAATTCGCAGAATTCAAAACAAATCGGAAGAAATTTATCCCAGCGAGTGAGGTGAACCTTGACGTTGAGTGAGTCGGTCTCGCCTATATTTTCCGCCTGGACTCACCCACAGTGTTGGCTCAACCATTCAAGGACGGCTCTAGCCAAGGCAATCCGTTGGCTAGAAAAGGCGTGGTCCCCGTCGAGCGCTTGCTCGGCGGTGCGCTCAGCTCCCGCTTCTTTCAGGGCCTGAACCAAGGGTTGATGATGGACACCCATCGGCACGACCGAGTCCTGCCGGCCACCGATCAGCAGCAGCCGACTGTTTCTCAGGGCTTGAACCTGCGTCAGCAAGTTGAACGAATCGACGTTGGCCACCAACTCATCGCGCAAGGCCTCGCCACTGGTGCCTTGGAGCGGGCCGGTCCCTCCGCTTAAGGCAGAGGCCACGCCTTTGGCGGTCGCCTCGTCAGCCCGAGCGGACGCGCCCCACAAGCCGAGATTCACGCCCGCAATCGAAACCGTGCAGCGGGTTGAGGGATCGAGGGCCGTGGCTTTGAGGGCCAAAAAGCCGCCCATGCTATGGCCCACGAGGCTGATGCGTCGGGCATCTATGCGGTAGCGGGCGGCGTTCTTTTCTTCTCTCAAAAATTTCACCACCGTGGCCACATCTTCCAGGCCGTGGCTGAAGGAAAAATCACCTTCGCTGCCCCAGGAGCCGCGATAGTGAAAAAAGCAAACGTTGAAACCGGCTCGACGCATGGCCTGGGCCAAATCGAGATTCTTTTCGTTGCCGGGAAATCCGTGCAACAAAACCACCGTCGGATGTGGTCCCTGGCCCTGCGCCAAGTAAAGGATGCCGTTCAGTTTCGAGCCGTGACTCAAAACGGCGATTTCGGCCATGGCCGCCGGGAATTTAGGGTCGACAGTTTTCGGATCCTGGGTCACGGGATCGCCGGGTCGCCGGTCGCCGGCCGCCGGGTCGCCGGCCGCCGGATCGCACGCCACAGTGATGGGCATCACGGCCAAGACGAGGGCTGCAATCAACGCAAGGGTTGAATCCCAACTACTCGATTGGGTTCTAGTCGGCAGGCGACGATTTTTCATTCTGAACTCCAAGCTCGACCGGTGAAGTGGGCGGTTGTGCCACCAAGAGCCCCGTTAACAGCCTGTTAAGGGGATCTCTTGGATATCGCGGCTACCAGCTCATTGGGCTCGTCGACGAACAACAGCACCTCGGAGCATGAGCGGGTGAAACCGTAAGGCCCTTCGGCAATTCTGGGCTCGCGCAAAATAACTCGCGTGTTCGCTCCGGCACCGAGGGGCACCATTTCGAGGGAATCGTCGGTCTCGGCTTTGACGCCCGGACCGGTCTCCACCCGCTCGACCTCCGACCACGGGACGTCCAAGCTCCAGCGCATTCCGAAACGCAAGTGCAGAGCCTGGGTGTCGACTTGGATCGGTCGCCGCGACATGGCCCGGGTATCACCGATCAACCAAAGGGCGCTGTAGATCGACAGCGCCGTGATCACCCAGGCGACGGTATCCGACCATCTGCTCAGCAAGAGGTGCAAAGCCAAAGTTTCGACCACGATCACCACCATCAGGATCGACATATAAGCGTGGAGCGGGGTCCGTTGGTGGTAGCTGAATTCTCCAGGCTCGAGGGCTGCCGGCTTCTGGCGCGCGAAGGCATAACGGAAGAGGCCCATCTCGAAGACGACGATCTTGGCCACCCGCGGGCTTCCCGTCCAACGTTCGAGGGTCCCTTGGGCCGTTTCGAGCCAGTCGCCTGGGCCTTCAGCGACCAAGAGCCGGCGAACCGCGATCATCACGGCAACGACCAAAGCCATCTCCGCCACCGGCAACACGAAATGCAGACCATTCAGGACCGCATGGTGTCGATCTGGAACGATCTTGGAGGCAGCGAATAGGCAAACCCCAAAGACGGGTAGGGTCGAAAAAGCAGGCCATCCGCATTTGCGCACCGCAAAGAAGTAGTACAGCGCGGGGACCAAAATCGCGAGGTCCAGGGTGACGCCGACCGCGACCCAAACGTCGTCCGCAGCTCCGGAGAGCTGGGTATTACAAATCCAAATCGCGGTGGCAAAAACCAACGTCGCCGACGCTAGAAACTCGATGGGCATTCGGCGTTGGGAAAGAACCATGCAACCTCCTTAGCAGGCCAAAATCGGCTTCGATGACTCCCACCCAGGAGCCTTCGAGGGCTCTCGTCGTCATCATCCTACCTCTCTGGCTTCATCTTCGGCTTCATCTTCGGCTTCATCTTCCCCAATCCCGGGAAGATGAGAGAATCGACGCGACACACACTAAATCGGAGCCGCATCGAAGCTGCCGCCGGCCCGCCTGGGCCGACGGATCTTTTTCGTCTGGACCGACAGCTGATCGCGCTGATCGCCAGGTTCTTGGCCAGCTTCTGAACCAGGCATTTAAACGTCAAAATCCAGATTATTCCAAATATTATCCAGAGGATTGATTTCAACCCGGCTTTCGACTACGCTTCGACGGTTCTATAGATGCTCTGAATAGCGAATCTAGGGTAACCCACGAAGGGTTGCCGTTCGCTGACATCCAACCCTGTTCTAGGAGATTTCGATGAAGCTCTTCAAGATCCTGATGCTCGCCTGCTTCTTGCTGATGACCGCCTCGGTGGTCGGCGCCGCTGAAACTGACCTTCCGAACATCGAGGTCGAGGTGGCCACCACCGAAGCCGCCGACCTCAACGTTCCTGAGGTGTCCGAAGAAGCCGCGACCGCCAAACAAGACTGCGAAAACCAAGCCGGCGGCCTATTCCAACCCGAGTGGATCACACCCTCTGCCGCGCCTAATTCCTGCGGTTCCTGCAGCTCGTCCAATTGCAAAGGCGCCCTGCGCGGCCAAGCCTGCTGGACCGGTAGCGGCTGGGGCTGGTGCAACATCTACAGCGGCGGCTTCCGCTGCTCCACCGGCGGCTGGGAATGCCAATGCGGCACCGGTCCGCTGCCCTGATCCAACAAGCCAGCTAAGAAGGCTCAACAGCTGAGCCAAAGTGGAAAGCCCGGAGCGTCGGAATGCTCCGGGCTTTTGCGTTGAGCTTCTGATTCACCCAATCCGTGCCCGTCTTCTTGTCGGTCCTCTCCCAGCCGTTACCTCAGCCCGGCTCGGCTGCCGAAGCGATCTCACGCACGATCCGAAAGCCGACATCCTGCTGTGGGTAACCTTTGACATAGGAGCCGCCAAATGCACAGTTAATCGGTTTGCTGTCAAATGAGCCGCCCATTTTCAGGAGCTTACCTTCATTCTCAGCGGCTAACAGCTCGTCGATTTCTAGTGAATCCAAAACCCATTCGGCAACATTGCCGTGGACGTCGTAGAGGCCGATGCTATTGGGTAGAAAGCTGCCGACTGGAGCCGGACCGTCATGGCCGTCGGAACCGAGAAAGTTTTTGCAATTACCATGTTGGTCGAGATCAGCTTCGTCGTCGCCAAAAAAATACTTGGATTCACTACCGGAACGAGCGGCCAGCTCCCACTCGGCTCTTGTGGGAAGTCGGTAAATGTGGTGCCCGGGATAACCGTTTAAGCGCTCGGCAAAGCGAGTCACATCGGCGGGTAGCATGTCGGTCATGGGCCATTGCTCGTCGACCCATTGCTTTCGCGGCAGCTCCTCATCCATGACCTTCTTCCAAATGCCGCGGGTCACCTCATGAATACTGATGCAAAAATCCGGGGCAACCGCAACCGACTCGCCATCGATTTCAACGACATCCTTTTTGATTCGGATAAACCGTAGCTCTTCCAAACCTACGGGCGGTGGGCATGGATCCGGCTCAGCGGGACTCATCGTGGATTGATCGCCCAGCAGTGCCTGGGGTTGGGTAGTCGTGCGTTCGCCCGATCCCCATCCCCACCATGCCCAAGCGCCCAGACCGGCGACGGCAAGCGCTGCCACGGCTTTGGCCAAACCTGTTCGTGAGGTTTTGAGTTGGGGAGGTTCCACCAAACGCACGTGGTCAGCGCCGAGGTAGAGCACCGGTGTCGACCATTCGGCGCGATGTTCGCTGACGGAGAGCTCTCGTCTTGCGTCGGCCATGGCTTGTTCGAGCACATGCCCCTTGGCCAAACCACCGTAGAGGGCAGTGGCAAAACGCACGGCTGCTTTATCGCTCACCGTGGTGCGCATGGCGACCACGGCCGCCACTCCTCGACGGAGTAGATGGGGAGCTAGACCGTCATACGCTCGGTGCAGCTGAGAACGGGCACCGTAGCAGGCGTTGAGCACCACCAATCGAGGAGCACGCCTGCGGGTCACGGCTTTTGCGAAATCTACCCCAGTGACCGGTGCCTTTCGCCCGTCGGCCTTTTCGAGGTGGATGAGTCCCATGTCGTCCGCGGCCCCCGGCTCACCATGGGCTGCCACGTGTAAGACGTCAAAAGGCGAGTGAGCAATCTTTCGCCCCAGCTCGTCGAGGGTGGCCGGCTCGAGAAGCTCACCTACGATCAGGTCTCGGTCCTCCAAGGCGAGCAGCTTCTTTTGAATCTCTTTCCATTCCCTCATTCCCGATAGCTTTTCCGCATCGTCCGGTTCGGGAATGAGGGCCAAGAGCTTTAAGGGTTGCTCACCGGCTCTCGGTGGTTTGATCGCTGCTTTTTTTAAGGTTCGAGCGATCACCAGATTCGGACAATCCATCAGAAACATTTCGTTCCGAGGGTCCCACAGAGCTTCCCAAGGCTTGGACGCCAGCTCAGGGGCTTCGTCGAGCTGGATGCACAAGGTCAGGCCTTGGCCGCGATTTCTGGAGGAGAGCATGGCCTCACGGAAGACTTCCCCGACGACACCGCGAAAAACCCACTCGAACAATCGGCGTCCTTGTTGCACCAACTTGTCGCCACCTTCGGCTCCCAAACGACGCACATCCCGTGAAACCCCCTCGGAAGCGGCCACCGGGTCGTCCGAGCCCTCCGACCAAGGTGGAAGATCCACCACCTCGTGGCCGGCTCGGGCACGATAATCCGAGCCTCGGCCTTCGAGGCTCAAAACGAACCTTTTGAAAACCGGATCCTTCGACGGAATCCCTCCGTTGGGCATGGTGCTCCTCCCCTGTCGGCTCGACTTGTGTTTTTTGACGTGTGTTTTTTACAGTCTATTGCGTCTTCTGTCGGTAATCCCAAGGTGCTTCCGGAGCCGCCTCACTCCACACGCCCACTTCTTCGGTTCGAGCCGTTTCTTGAAGGTCCCGGTATTCCGCGCAAGACTTGGGATGAGCCCAAGCCAACCCCTCTTTCAACAGACGAACCGCGGGATTCGTCCCACCACCGGCCGCGACGTCCACTAGGATTTCCTCCTGCTCACGACCTTTGACCCAAACCTGAACCGTCCGCCCCTCTAAGTATCGCCTCAAGGTCAGCCAGGCTTCCCTGCCGAACGCCTGATCCAGTTCCGGTGCATCGACATCGTTTAGGGCGAGCAGAAGGGTGCGATTCTTGTGGCGAACCAAGAACGAATCACCGTCCACCACCTGGAAGATCCGGACCGAGATCGCCTCCCCCGCCCGGGTCGGTTCGCTTGCTGGTGGCTGAAATGGTGAGCTGCCGGACCGGTTGCGGCTTCGGCTTCGGTCTACTCGGCGCTGTTCGCCGCTGCCGTGGCAATGGGTTTCACCGAAATCCACGCCCCACTTTGCACAATTCGTGCGGCAAGTATGGCAGCCGGCGGAGTTCGTTCTTCCGGGGTGAGAGAAGGCCGGGTGGGAGAAGGCCGGGACGGCCAGGAAGGCCATCCCAAGCACAGTTATTGGGGCAGAACGGATCATCGTTTTGAGCCGCCCAAGCAGTACGCCCCTCGGTCGTATCCTTGCCGTTCTGCAGCGGCGAGGGTCCCGAAGGGCACGTCGTTTCCGGCGTCGATAATTTTGTCGATTTGGCATTGGGATTTTTCGTTGTCGAGGTCGTGGACTTCCATTTCGTTTTTGTTGCCGAGGTACCGCTCCCCGTTCATGTTGCCCTTGTAACGTCTGGCCATTTTCATTCCTCCGTGTTTTGAGCCACTGAAAATTGCGACTCCATTCGTGGGACACGGTGACTGAACAAAGGTTGAGCCGATCCTCGAAATCAACGGCTCAGCAGGTAGGGAATCAGGACGACAAAAAGCTTGAGTTCTGCGGAGAGCAAGCGCTCGTCTTGCGCCAGCAGCGACGACGTTGGGACCCGGCGCTCGCTGCCTATCACCAAGAAGCACCCTCGCCCCTGATCGGCGACGAAGCCTTCGGGCAGGAAGAACTCCAAACAATCCTCGACACGTGCACCGATTCGAAGGGGGATGCCCGGATCGACTCGTTCGTGATCGTTTAGGTCGGGAAAAATCAGCCCGATGCCGGCGGTCAATCCAAGGTCGAGCAAGTAGAGGTAGAGGCTCTTCTTGTGTTTGTGTCGAAGATCCACGCGCAACCGGTCTCCTTCACGAAATTCGGCGGTGTCGGCGCCCTGCCAGGGCCCTTCTCGGGACCTAAAGAGGGATACCTGGATGAGTTCATCTCCGGGGTAACGCTCTGCCAATCTCGCCCACCTTTTCCGCTCCGAAGGGAATCTGCCGCTCGGTGCTGCCATCTCGGACACCGGCTGATCGTAGGCGGGACCGGATCCCTCGGGTCTTTGCTCTAGATTTGTATCTTTGAATGTTTTGGAAACCTTGTCCACAGCCTCTCGCCAAGTCACGGATGTATCTCCGGCTTCTAGGCAGCGAAGCAAATGGTAGGTAAAGGCACCACGGGCTCTACCGTCCGCCAAGATTGGAGGCAGCTCCCAAGCTTGCTCGTCGTCACCGCATGCGGAGAGCCGCAAGGGCTTCGGGCCGATCCGCACGTCTCTGGTCACCCGATCGTTGAAGATGGCCATCGGCGAAGGTGGTAAATCCTGAGACGGCCGCAAATCCGCGGGCACCGCACGGCTTCGCCAACCCGGACGGTGCAAGGTGCCCGAATGGCAGCAGTCGAAAATAAGCAGCAGGTGGGGTGTGATCTCAAGGACGGTCGCAGCCCAGGCGTGGATCTCATCGTCCGTGATGTCTCGATTCTGCGCCGGGGTGCGCCCGCTGTCGTGGGGTACCAGGGTTTCGTCCAAGCCGTCGCCCTCATCCCCTTCTCGGTCGGTCATTTGTGAGCCGTGACCCGAGAAAAAAAAGACCAGCCGATCGCCTGGGCGGGCTCGCTGTCGCAGAGCCTCCATAGACTGCAAAACGGCTGACCGGCCGGCTTCGTGGTTTTGCAGCAACTCGATATCTCGGCGGTCGAAGCCGAGGGTCACGACCAACCAATGGGCCATGACCTCGGCATCAGCTGCGGCGCCAAATAATTGGTAAGAAGCTTCAAAATTAGGATATTGATCGATGCCGATCAAGAGTGCCCGGCCCCGGCTCAACTCCGGCCACCTCTGACCAACCGAACGGCCGGATCCCCCAAGAGACACCAGCTTAGAGCATCGTGGCAAGCGATCCAGAGGTCGAGCAAGTCGAAATTTTCCGCTCGGGAGGTCAGCTGGATACGCATCCAAGAGGTAGAGAGATCTGCGAATCGGTGACTGAATCCTTCGAGCGCCTCGCCCAGCCGTCGGCCGTCGAGCAGTGCCTGCAAGGCGCCCTTGAACGGAGCGATCTGGCTGATCCCATGCCAGTACACGGCTGCTTCAAAGGCTAAACCCACATGACCGATCACCGCCAAGGCCCCACCTCGACGCCCGAGCAGCCGCTGAGCCAGGGCCGAGGTGAATGGCAACGGGGCCGTCCGGCGAGCTTTTGATGGATCCACGGATTCATAGAAATCGAAGCTGCTGGTGCCCGCCGTGTGGCAGCCAAAAAGCAAGGCTATACCGCCCGACAGCACGCCGTCCGGCAAGTCCGCGGCCGTGACGAGGTGATCGAGGGGGCTGCCTTCCGGCCATTGTTTCGGCCCCGGCCAATCCGCGCATAAAAGCGCTCCTTGGTGAGACCGTTGCATCACGTGTCCCGGCCGGTATTGCACGCCGTGACCGGCGAATATCCAAAAATCCCGTTCCTGGCCGAGCAAGTCCAGCAGCCTCGCCCGAGACGCCCCGCGACCGATCGCCGACCCGACCGAGAGCCCCCGCGAAGACAGCAGCACTTCTAGTGGACGGGCAAAATACTCCGAAGTGACGGCGGTCGGAGGGTCGTCCGGATGGCTCGGAGCAAAGACCAGCCCTCCCCGGCCGGCACCTGACGGGGAATCGAGAGCGGCCGCCCGCTCGGCATAGGCGGCCAAATCGTCGAGATCGTCAAACGCCAACCGACCCACCGCGCAGGGCACGTCGAGATCCATCTCGAAACCGTGGGGCAATTCCTCGGGGCTACCCACGAGCAACAGATACCAAGGCAATTGTCGCGGCTCCACCGGGCCGTGCGGGGCACGCAGCCGTCGGCGAAATCGCAAGGCATCCTCGTCGATTCGATAGGTCAGCTCGCGATACAAATCGCCGGCCTGTCGCCGACGCACCTTCAGCAGCGGCTCAAGAGCTTCGCGTACCGCTCGATCCGCTTCTTCGGGAATGACCAACCCCCACCCGGCGGTGGCGAGATCGTGGCTCGGCACACCGTAGGGCATCGGTTTCGGGGTCCAATGACGAGCCCGCATTTGCTGTCGAATCTTCTGCGCACAAAGGGGCGCCAGGGGTCGGCCGGTTTCCCCGTCGACCCCCAGCGCCCGCACGGCATCCGATCTCATCCCTCCGGTGTAATCCTTCACTTGATCTTTCAGCCGGCAGCCGGGGTCTCAGAAGAAATATCTGCGCCTTCCCGGGGCAAACCGCTCGGTTTCGGTCCTGTTTGGGTATCGCCCCCTGTACCGCCACCGGTTCCTCCACCACCACCGCCACCACTTTCGCTGTTCAGCAGGTCGTCGATAAAACCATTCGCTCCTGGATAAATCTTTCTCATGGGCCTCTTCCTTTCAAAGAATCGTTGATCCGGGCGGTCCCTATCGCCCCCCGTCTGTAGCATGGGACCCGGCAGTTTCGAAAAAGTTGAGCGACCGTCGAGATTTTTTCAGAAATTTCGGATCAAAGCACAGCCTGCCCGTCGCCGTAGACCACGAAGCCCGCCCAAACGGCCGCAGACTCGCCGTTTCCCATCAGCTCGACTTTTGCTCGGCGCAGTGCTTCGGCCACGGTCTCACCTTCGACCAACAGCTCATGAAAGCGGCACATCAGCCGAGCCGTCCCTCCGTCCGGCACTTTCCAAATACCGGCCACCACCGCCCCCGCTCCGGCTTGCAAAAAAGCACGTGACAGCCCCAACGGCCCCTCACCGTCTCGAAGTCTGCCGACATGGCTTTCACAGGCACTTAGAATGACCAGCTGGCCTTGCAGACGCAGGTCCGAAATTTCGTTGAGATAGAGATCGCAGCGCCCAACTCTCTGCCCTTGGGGATCGAGGCAAGATAAGAGAATCCTCGAACGCTCCGGAATTTCGGCGTCGGAAACTGCGTGGGTCGCCAAATGCAAAACTCGATATTTCGGCGCAGTTTCGATCAGAAGTGATCGCACCGCCCGCCTCTCGGTCAGCTCGGTCACAGGCCGATCTCGGTCTCGGTGAAGACGTACCACTGCACGGACTTCCTCAGCGCTCTTCGGCAGTGGTCTAAATTTGGCCGAATCGCGATCGCCGCGCGGTCCGGTAAGACCGTCCGGCCATCTCGGATCCCGACTGGAGTAGATCGGATCTCCTATTAAAAGTGCTCCGTTCGCAGAAGCATCTTGATCGAGCGCTCGAATGGACGCCAGAGTCGTCAGGGACGGTAAGTAGGACACCGCGTGGGTGGTGAAGAGGGGCCGCCCAGTGTCTTGACGGGTCAGAAGATCCACGGGAAAACCGTCCATCGGCCCGTCGCCAACCACCCAAAGGGACGGATAGTCTTGAAGACTGTCCAGGATCGGTCCCAACACATGCTCCCCCAGCCGCCCCAGGACTTCTCCCGCCTCAGCGCTTTCGAGCTTGCGGATCAGCGTCGGCAGATCTACCAAGTTCTTCAACTCGGAGAGGGGTAGATCGATCTCGTAAGCCACCGTCTCACCCCCCGGGACCCACCAGATGCCGTAGAGCCCTTGGGAGCCCATGGTCAGAGCCAATAGCGGCGAGCTGCCGAGTTCACGGCCAAGGTCGTTCAACGACCAAGTCGGTTGGTTGCTCTGTGACGGCCCAACGTCGACTTGGTCCATCCGATTGCGACGGGCACATTGCAGCAAGGCGCGGCGCCCAGCGGCCCGAGCATATCTTGCCGAATCTGGTTCTTGGTCCAGCTGCCAGGCTGCTTCCGCGGGGGAGCAGCTCTCACCAACACCGGCTTCGAAGTCGGAGGTTTCCAGGGTCCGCCGCCAAAGGTTGTCCAACAGCCCTCGTGCTTTGCGCCATTCAAAAACTTCAAGAGCTCGGCTCGGGCCATGGTGTTGCAGCTCCAGCTCAAATCGATGACGTTCCAAATAGCGCCGAAGAGCCACGAAATCGGCCCCCGCCCCTTGCCAAGAATGCCGCTTTCCGTCCATCAATTTCAGGCTGCCATCGGCGGCGGCAAGGGCTTCTTGCCGCCGGCCGGCTTCCCACAACGCCCTGGATTCTAGCCATAGGAGATGAGCCTCGAAATATTCCTCTTTTGTCCATCGCGACTCTTCTTGCCGAAGTTGATCCATCAAGGCTTCGCTCTCGGCCCACTTCCCTAAATCTTGAAGCAGCTCGGCTTGATCCATCAGCAGGATCGGCAGGTGAGCGGAGCCCGACGGCAAAGCGCCGACAGCCTGGTCAAGGGCAAGACTCGCTTCTTGCAGGTCTCCGGCCTCCTGGTGGAGCCGAGATCTCTCTTGGTGAATCGAGGCCAAGGTTTCGGACGAGAGAAACTCCCTGTGAGCCAAGGACTGATCCAACGCTCGGGCTGCTGGGACCGGATTGCCGGTCAATCGAAAGAGCCGGGCAAGCAACATTTGGACTTCACCGATACCCTCCCGGTTTTCCATTTCCTGCCACTGCTTCAGCACTTCTTTGAGCATCACCTCGGCGTGCTCGAACCAACCGAGATGAAAAAAAGCCGTCGCGCGATTTTGCTCGAGCTCGAGACGACGAATCTGTTGGTCGGGCGTCAACCTTGTCTTGCGTTGGCCATAGAATGCACTGGCCTCGTCGTAGAACTCCAGGGCCTGAAAGAAGGCTCCTCGGTTGCCTTCCTGCACTCCGAATCCATTGCGCACCAATCCCATCGCCTCGGGACAACCTTCTGCTGCCTTCGCCTCGATTTCATTCAACGAGCGAGTCATCTCGGCTTTCCCAAATTCGCCCCGCGAATATTCATCGGTCACTTGATCGACCTGCCCCGCCAAATCCTCACAAGCTAATTCTGTTTCGTCGAGGACAGGTTTCGGGTCGTCAACGGCCCGGCAGCTCCAAGCGCCCAAGGCGATCCATAGGCACAGGACCCATCTCTTCATGGAGAGGGTGCAGGCGGTGGGATGAACCGAAGTTCGAACGACCAACCCTTCGCCGGCCAAGCCTCTTGGCCGGCTTCCCGCAATTTCAATTCGTAGGTTCTGTCGTCCATCAGTGACTGCCGACCCACCTTCCAGCTGATCGGCAGATCGGACATCGAAACGTTCGACGCCCCGGCCACGGCTTTTCCCCCTAAGATCTCGAGGCGAATATCGATGGCGGAAAACGATTCGAGATCCAGAGAGCGCAGGAACTCGGCACTCAGGATCAGCTCAAGCCCGAGGTGATCGTTCGGCAGCTCCACATCTATCGAGCTTCGTAAGGTTTCAGAGGAGACTTCCACGGGAAAATACGGTCCGTCCGGTTGCTGCATTCGCAAGCCGAACACCATCAATAAGGTCGCCGCCACGGCGGCCCAGCCGACCCAGACATACGAACGGTTTCGGCGCTCGAGAGATAGGACGTTGCCTAGTTCTTTCGCACCGACACGGTCCATCAATGCCTGCAGCCCCTGATCGATCTGTTCCTCTGGGACATTCGCGGATTCGGCGTCCTCTGCGACTCGGCACAGACTCAGATAGACCTCGGCGAGCTCCGGATCGGCCGCCATCTGGAGACGTACTTGATCCGCTTGCCGCTCATCGAGTTCACCGTCCCTCAATGCCACCAATTGCTCGGCGGAGGCAAGTTCTTGCTCTTTGAGGCGCTCTTGAGCCAGCTGCTCTAAATCTTGTTTCAGCAAGCTCATGAATCACCCGCCGCCTTCAAATCCGCCGATAAGTCGGGATACGACTCCGCCAACTGGGGACGCAAACGGTCGGCGGCTCTCGAGCAGTGAGACCTGGCCGTGCCTTCGCTGATGCCCACGAGCTGAGCAATCTCAGCAAAGCCCTTTTCATGATAGACCCGATATTCCACGCAAAGTCGCATCTTGAGTGGCAATTCGTCGATCGCAGAACGAAGGAGTCGACGCCTTTCCCGATCCATGGTCACCTGCTCACTGCTCAGGCCGGGATCTGAAACCGACGTTCCAGTTTCCAGGTCGACTTCCTCGGCATCTCGCTTGGCGGCCCGGGCGTCACGGATTCGGTTGATCCACAGGTTGGCCGCAATAGTATGCAACCAGGTCGACTCCTTGGCCTCACCCCTGAACTCACCGAAGCGGCGATAGGCGCGCAAGAAAGTTTCTTGCACTAAATCTTCACACTCCTCGGTAGAGCGAGTCTTGTTTCGAAAAAAGCCCCAGATCTGTCGATAGTGCTGCCTATAGAGCACCTGAAAAGACTCGTCGACCTGACCCTCACGATTCGAGGCCCTGCTTCGTACCAAGACGGCCAGAACCATCAAAACCACTGCCTATTCACCCAAGTCGTCTCCCGTCTGCACCGACCTGCCCAGAAAACCGAGTCGCTTTGCAGGGACTCACTGCCACCCCGGGGCCGAGCCCATTGAAGGGTCGAGGCCCTGGTCTTTGAGCCAACGTATTCCCGTTGGGATACCTGCTATTGAGTCTAGCTTTCGGCTAAAGACATTCTAACCGTACCACCTATCGCCAGGCGAAAGCGTGGTGCTCACCTGAAATCAAGCCGGCGACCCAACTTCTCAAGGACAATACGTTATTGGGCTTTGGCACACAGCGACTGGTGCGGCCGCCTCTAGTAGTACCCACGAATCCAACGGGAGATCCCTTTCCGCCGCCCTCTACTCACTGGTGAGGCATGCGGTTTTCCGGCCATCGATCGCATCCAGCACTGTAGGGTGGCATGGGAAGGTCCGCCATGCCAATGAAGGTGAGACGCTGTGCTACCGTCAGCCGTAGCCGCCGCCGCGCAGACGCGAGAAATCGCTTGTCCAGACCAGCCAGTTCAGGCCAAAACCGAGCCGGAGGCCCTACGGCGCAGAACCAAATTTAGGTGGCAGCTTGGTTCCAACTCCTAGGATCGGGCTTTAAGAGAGCAACCGCTTCAAAAAGCGAGCGAATTTCATCGGTTCAGACCCGTAACCAAGCCTCCTCTTCAACCGACGTCTTGCGTTTTTCGGGGCGTTCGTGAATTTCGTGACTTCGTATATCCCTAGGTCCTTCTTCAGGCGACGCTTTGCCTTCGTAAAACCCAGGAGTGTTTTCAAACTGGTTCGCCGATACCTCATTGTTATCTCCTTGAATTGAGAGGTAATTCAATATTGGAGGCTCCTCCCTGGACCGCCTCGCTCTGACGCGGACAGAATCCCTCGTGTTGCTCTAAATACAGCCGGCGATTGGGTCAATACCGTCCTCCACCTCTTTTTCGAGTATGACCACGCACATATACTCGCTTTCCGCTCTTGGTGGTTCGCCAATGTCCTTTGACCCGTACGCTCCCACCGCGGGCAGCCTTGAAGCCGCGCCTCCCCCTGGATCGCCCTTTGGACAAATGCTCGCAAGCCTGCCCGTCTCCGTCCGCATCCAGGCGCGCCTGTTGAGAGGGATTTGCAGCAAAAGCCACTTGAGCTTCAGCCTGGTTGGAGAACCTTCCACACCCTTCCCACTCACTGTGTAATGTTGCCATTTTCTCAAAATCAGGATAGGAGTAGGAATCATACTTCTCGGGACTAGCATTCCATCGGTCAAGGTAGAATTGACCTCCCTTGAGGGTTTTAATTCGATAAAACCGCTTTCCAACGGAGACGATCTGATATCGATCGTAAGGGTAAAGTTTCTCGACTCTGGCCGTCCGTCTCGCATCCACAAAGACTTTCAGGGGGCGATTGACGGGCACCACATACCATTCCTCCGACGGAGTAAGCTCCGTCAGCGACAAGCTGGCGCATCCCGGCAACAATAGGAAAAGAAGAAGCGTCAACACTAGACGGTCTCTCTTGCGGACTTTCAACGGATCATGATGCTCGATTTCGCCTGTTCTGCTCATTTTTCAAATTCCTAAGTCGTTACAAGAAGTGGCTCATTCGATGAGCCGGCAGGTCGATCAGAACTAGCCCGCCTCCAAGTAGTGAGACCCGAACGGAGAAGAAACGTTGAGCGGCGAACGAGATCTCCTTCCGCTTGATCGACGATGATGAAGTGTTTTCTCTCTGTCTCACACAAGAAGCGAACACCGCATGCACCAACCCCCAATTCTTCGACTCCAGACGTCCAGCACCATCGCCAGACACCAAAATCCCGCCCCAGCGACTCGCTTTCGGCTCTCTCGCTCACCCCCGGCCACCAAATCTGCCGTCACTCGAGGGGATTCATAGTCCTCTGAGATACCTTGTGAAAGAAACGGATATTCTCGGCCAGCTCCCTTTCTCGCGCCCCACGAGAGAAAGGCTGGGAATGCCAATGCGGCACCGGCCCGCTGCCCTGAAGCAAGTCCGCTGAGCAACAAGAAAGGCCTGGGGCGATCGACGCTCCAGGCCTTTTTCGTTGAAGCAAGTCCGCTGAGCAATAAGAAAAGGCCTGGGGCGATCGACGCTCCAGGCCTTTTTCGTTTTCGGCACCCTTGGTGCCCTACCCACCCTTGCCCCTGGCTGATCGGTCAGCCGGCGGGCGCGGCTTCTTTGCGGGCGTCTTTCGGACCCTTGAAAGCGTCGGCGGCCGGCTCGACAAATTGGATGTTGTCGAGGGTCACCTTGCCGATGGGCTCTCCCACCAGACCGTCTTTCTCGTTCCAATTCCAGAATGTCCAACGAGTGGCGAGGCTGACGCCATCGACTTTTTTGTAGTCGTGGTAGGTAATCGCGTGGGGCTCTTTTTCCGCTTCCTCAGCGGACTTGCCGAAGGTCACGATATAAGCCATTCCCGCCAACTGGCCGTCATCGTCACGGTAAACCACATACCAATCGTCGGGGCTATCGCCAACTCCATCACCGAACGTCAAACGTGCGGCGTCGAGTAACTTACCGTCGCGGAACGGACGTTTGCCCAGGGCTTCCAAGTGCGCGCCGGGATCGTCGAGCTTCATGGGAGCGGCGAGGAAGTACGGCCAGGTCAAGACGTGAAAGCGGGTGCCCTGGAACTTCGAATCTGCCGGAGCGGTGAAGGCGTCTTTGCCGTCGAACACCAAAACGGTGCCGTCCGCCAGCTCAAAGCGGGTTTGACCCACGGGCGTATCGGTGATCATGCGGCCGTCGATCATCAGATTTCCGCCGAATTCAACTCGAATATCCGCCGCAACCGCGGATTGGGCATCCCAGGCCTCACCGCCATGGGCCTTCTCAATCGGCACAGCAAAATTCTCTGCCGTGACCGGTAGGGCGAGCGCGCAAGCGACGGTCGCAGTCAACACAATGCGAAGCAATGAACCGACAGGTTTATGGGCAAACATAGTTTTCTTCCTTTTGAGTGAGCTGAACAGTAGTCCATGACCCGATGGACTGAATGGACTGTTGTGGGATGCAAGTCGACGACTGAGGGTTACAACCCACAGCCATTGAGATCCTAACCTGGGCAGGAGATCCCAAAAACCTCAGCACGTAGGGCCGACAAAAAAATAAATCTCCGTGGCGGGTTGACGCAGATCGCACCGTAGTACTGTGCAGGAAGACGGCAAGGGTCGCACTTGAAAAGCGAACCCCCCGCGTTCCTGCTCTGTCACCACTGATCCTCAACGCCGAGTCGGAACCCGAGTTCCTCGGGCTATGGCGAAGCTCTGTCTCGACGACGCAACTGGAGAAACACCATGAAAATAAGCAACCTCATCCATATTCTACTCACCCTGTCAGTTTTCCTACTGTCCGCCCCCTCGGTTTCCGCCACGGAAACCGTCGACTTTGAAATCTTCGCCAACGGAACCATGCTCTACAGCCAAGTACCGGGCGTTCTTTTCCTCGGCAAACCCATGGTCGAGACCTACGGCGCCGCCGCCTCCGGCACCAAGGTATTACACACCTATCGCCCGGGCCAAGAATTTCACTCCGGCCCCCTCACCATCACCTTCACCACCCCGCAGGACTACGTCGCCTTGAAGGCCGGCTTAATTCGTCCCAGCTCCTTCCCGATCAACGCCAGCCTTAAGGCCTACAATGCCATGGGCGTACAGCTCGTCACGGACACCGGCGTGATTCCGGTGGGTCCGAACAGCATCTCTCAAGAATTTGAGGTCACGACTTCCAGTCCACAAATCTCTCGTATCGAGCTGCAATATAACGGCTCTCTTTTCGAAGCCATCGACGATCTGGTGATCAGCAACCAAGGTCCCCCGGCCCCAGCCGACACCGTCGCGCCGCAGATCACGATCATCGATCCGCTCGACGGCGAAATCGTGACCACCGAGGACTTCTACTTTCAAGCCGGCATCGTGGAAGAAAACCTTAATTTTGCCGAATTGACGATCGAGCACGCCGGCAATTCCAACACGTTCCGTGTTTCCTACCTGGGTTTCGCTCCCAATCTCCAGGTCGGCCCGTTTTGGACCGGTGACCTGGGAGTCGGACCCAACACGGTGACCCTGACTGCGGTAGACCTTTCCGGCAACTCCACCAGCGCTAGCGTCACAGTGGTGCGGGCCGCGGTGGAAGCTCAGCTGGTCATCGACACCGTTGATCCTTGGGTGATCCCCCGCACTCCGGGCGTGCCTGAGCCCCTGCGGGTCGAGGTCGCCGAAACGTTCCCGGGAAGCCTCGACGGCAGCAACGGCATCACCGTTGAAGCCGTGGCCCCGTCCATGGTCTATGGCACGACCACGATCCAAAACCCCTGGGATCCAAACGCCTTCGCCAACCTCGATCTACGCGCCAACCATCAATCACCCCTCGGCTCCACCACGGTCACGTTGCAGGCCGTGGACACCACCACCGGCGTGGTGCTCGACACCGCTACTCTGCGTGCCAGCCTAGTGCCGTCCAACCCCGTGAGCTGCGATGGCTCAAATATCACCTACTACCAATTGGTGGATCGTGTCGAGCTGGAAGACGAGCTCAATGCAACCGTCGACTTGAAGCTCACCGGATTGGGTGTGACGGTCCAAGACGGTGGCGGCATCGACCCGACCATTCCCACCGATTCGGATGTGGGTTTGACCTTGACCAACTTCACCTCCCGAGAAGCCTTTGTGGACCTCAACAACGACGGCACCTACTCGATCTTCGAGCCGGTTTATGCCGACACCGATGGCTCGGGCACGGTGAACAGCCCCGACCAACGCCTAAAGCACGCCCCGATCGGCGCTCAAGGCTCGTTCGTGGTCACAGGCGATGTGGACGACGGCGACCTGCTGACCCCATTCTCAACCTCTGAGCGTTACGTAGATCTGAACGACAATTCCTTGCTCGACGCAGCCCTCGAAGAGCCCATCTACTTCGACACTACCGGCGACGGAGTGGTCTCCCATAACGACCTCCGGATGGCGGATCCGCTGGTGGCCCCACCGCTGGTGAAAAAGACCGACATGACCGTGGCATATCGCGACTACGCCTTCAGCTCCGACGGCCTGCTGCGGGTCTCCCAGGAATTCTGGGCCGTAGATGGCGACTCCCAAGCGGATGTGGACTACATCGCAGATCTGCAAATCTCGGTGGCTCCCAACAACATCACGTTCAGCCACAATTACCTACACATCGCCATCACCGGTTGGTTCTTGGGAGTCCCGGTCGGAGACTGGCATTGGACCGTGCAAGACGCCGAGGACGATTTCAAAAACGACTTCGCCAACGTCCTGCGTGACGAACTCGGTCCCAACCTGCTGCTTCGGATCAACGAGATGCAAGGCGGTGCCGGTGCCTTCCTCGCCGACGGCTACTTCACCGACACAGAATTCGGCCTAGGCTTCTGCCTGCTACCGGCGGTGTTCCCTGGTACCGACGACATCGGTTCCGATCAATAACCTTCGATCCTCTCAGAAAACCAGGAGATCCAAGAAGGCCGCCGGCAAGTCCGGCGGCCGTTTTCTGTTATTTTCGAGGGACTAATTCCTAAACACCCCAGGAATAAATTCCAGGAATAAATTCCGTGGCACGGAGACGATGAGCCGCTCTCCTTGAGAGATCCTGTGCAGAAGTCGAGCCTTCGGGCCGCGGCGCGAAAACAGATTATTTCTTGTGAATCTTCTTCTTGAGCGCCGCCAATCTTTCGGCGAAAAATGGCTGCTCCACGGACCACACCTGGGGATCCAGCTCCCGGTCTACGGCGTCCGCATGGTGGTGGATGGACGCCATGTCACGCAGGGTGTCTTGGACTTGCTCCACCAAGGGGGCCGGGGCCGAAGCGGCTCGTGCGGCCACCGCCTTCGCGCGGTCCAGCAGCTCGTCGTCCGGCACTGCTTCCCACACCAAGCCATGCGCTTGGGCAGCCCTGCCGTCGAGCACTTGGCCGAAGAGCACCATGGCGGTGGCCAACTGACCGCCGCCGAGTTGACGCAACATCCAAGTATGACCACCACCGGGATGTAATCCGAGGTCCAAGAATCGACAATCGAATCGCGCGCCGTGGGCGGCAATGCGCAGATCGCAGACCAGTGCCAGGTTCATGCCCGCGCCCACCGCGGCCCCGTTGACGGCCGCCACGGTGGGTAGCTTGGACCGCCCGACGCGCAGAAATCCTTCGTAGATACGGCGCAGACCTTCGCGCGCCGCGCCTTGTAAGTGGGATAGATCGGCGCCGGCGCAAAAAGCCGGAGCCGCCCCGGTGACCACCACGGCACCTACCTCTTCCGAGGCCTCCAGCCGATCGAAAACCGTGCCCAGCTCGTCCACCATGGGCAAGGTGATGGCATTGCGACGTCGAGCATCGTCGAGGGTCAGGATCGCCACACGGTCTTCGATCTCGAGCTGCAAAGTCTTGAATTCTGATGTCACTACTATTTCTCCCGGTTACTCGAGTTCTCCCGGTTACTCGAGGCTAGGTTAAGTTAACTTCTTCAAACCTCGGAGCACACTCTACCGCTGGTAGCGCAGAATTCGACCACGAAACGGTTGGGTCAGGTAGTCGCTCGTTGCGAGCTTGCTCTGGGAGTGGGAAAATCCCAACTTAACCATTTTCTTGCTGAATTGGGCATGGTTTCCACGGCCGGGATCCACCATCACCACCTCACATCGGGGTTCGGCATGTTGATCGATAAACGCCGAAAGTAAATCGGAATGGTTGCTCTCGTAGAGCAAGTCGCTGCCGATCACCAGGCCGAAAGCACTGAGCCCGTCGTGGGGTGGGTCCTCCCATCCGGTGCGCACGAACGGCACATCTGGACCGTCGTTCAGCTGCGTATTGGCTTTGAGAAACTTGCCCGCTTCCGGGTGATGATCGGTCGCCGTGATATCCGCGCCGCGATGGTTGAGAACCAAGGTCGCCAATCCGATACCACAGCCGATCTCAAGGACTCTCTTGCCCTCAATGTCGTAATCCAACATCAGGCGAGCCAAAACCTGAGACGAATCCCAGACCACTCCGAAAAGAGGCCAGGTTGCGGAGTAAATCCCTAGGTCGGCTGCAGCGCCCTCTGGATCTTCAAATTGTTGATTATCGCGCAAGGTGCGCACGTGGATGTCGCAAGTTCCAAATTCGAACGTGCGATAGGCAATCCGAGCGGTGGGAAAAGTCATTGGGATCCTGGGTTCGACAGAATCGGAACCGGTTCCGATCGGGCCATTCACCGGCAGCACGTCGACGCGGAACCCCTGGCAGCGACTTCCGGCATCGCCATCGGTTTCGAACGGTTTCGTTTCAACAAACTTCAATTAGAGTATCTGATTAACCTCGACGACGCACTATCCGAGTTCGCACCACCCTGTGCACACGACAGAAAAAGAGCCGGAAAATTCCGGCTCTTTTCTGTGGCATATCGCCACTGATCGGTCTTCAGAGGCCGATCAGGGTGTGTCTACGGAGTAGGTGTGGCCCAGGGAATTGGTGACCGAATCCGGGCAAATGCCGGAATCTGGAAACCACGTGGCGGTCAGGCCCTGGCCGTTGCTGGTGGTGTAGTCGCCGGTGGGCGTGTTGAGGTTCCAGTAGACGCCGTGGATGTAGAACGGACGATTGCCGACCCAGATAGTCTCCCGCTCTACCCGACCCGTGTGGGTGTAGGGCCCCAGGCCCGAGCAGCCACCGGACACGCAGGTGAGAGTCCAATTTCCCTGGCAATGGGTGGAGACGGATTTGGCCGCGGCGTCGATGTTGGTGCGGGGATTACGACCGGTGCGTTTCTGGGAGACCTGCGGCGAGAAGCCTTCACCGCTGTCGAGGTTCTCCAAGCGCAGGCCGAAGGTGCTCTCGGAGGTGGCCGTGACGTGAATCGCCTCAGACTGCAGGTCGAAGGACGCGCTGTCCGCCGGCGCCAGCTCCACGGCCAGGGAACGGGCTTTGGTTTCGCCGCCGATTGCCCGCAGCTGCACCGTGATCGAACGGTCGGAATACGGATTGCTCACGGTTACCCAATGGGCGCCGTCGGCCTGCAAATCCGCGGAAGCTTGAAACACGCTCTCCCCCGACAGCTCGAGGAAAGAGCCGGGCTCCGAGGCCTCGAATCCGAGGGTGCGGGCGGCTTCCGTAAGGCAACAGCCCGGAGCTTCGTCTGCGGCCAGGGCGGCACCGGCGGTCAGGGTGGAGGCCGTCAGCAGAGCGCAGAGGCCCAAGGACCGAAAGGAAATACGAGTGATGCGAAAGCTTTGATGCATGGCAAGGCTCCTAACGAACGATGTGTCGAGGTGTAGATCAATCGTTTCGGGCGCACCTCGCCCGAACCCGCCGGCGGCGGAAGAATCGATCACGATATAAGGATTTGAAAAACGGCTCGTTTTCACCTCTCGGGCGTTGCCGTCTTTCGATGGGGTATACACCGGACCTCGAAAAAACGTGCGGAAATAGATCGAAAAAAATTCCATCCTGCCTCAGCCGTGTTCCACGTCGAAACGGCGACTCTTCGTCACTTAGGCCGTATTTCTCGGAAAGTCTGGACGTTATAGTTTGAACGACGCGCCACTACGCCGCGGTTCGTGCTTCATCTTTTTCTTGCATAGGTTCCTGGAGATTTCGATGCCCCCTAGCAGCTCTTCTGATCCCCGACCCGGGGACGGATTCCTAGAAACTCTGGCGGAGACCGCCCACCGCGGTGATCGGCACGCTCTCGAGCAGCTCCTGAGCGCCGCGGAGCCGCGCCTGACGCGCATGGCGTTGGCCTTCGGCGCCTCTCCGGACGACGCACCGGATCTGGTTCAAGAGGTATTGTTGGCCGCCTGGCGCCGATTCGACGACTTCGATCCCCGGAAGGGTACCTTTCTCGCCTGGATCGCCGGCGGTCTTCACGGCCGGGTCTCGAATCTGCGCCGCGGCGCCGGCCGACGGGAGACCTTCCTCGGTCGCTTTCGCGACGAGTCCGACGGCGAGTTCAGCCTCCCCCACGGCGCGGTGGAAGCCCGCATCACCCTCGCCCGGCTGGTCTCGGCCCTTTCGTCCCGCCAGCGGGAAGTGGTGGCGCTTTACGAGCTGGGCGGGCTCTCGGGCAAAGAGACGGCTAGCTTGCTCGGCATCGGCGAGGCGGCGGTCCGATCCATCGCCCGCGACGCCCGCGGGCAATTGAAAGCCGCGGCTCGCCGGGCCGAGCGCCCGTCGTCCGGACGTCGATCTTCCGGGCAGAAAAAAGCCCGACGGGGAAGGATGGCCTCATGAGCGTCCATGATTCCGACTCCAAGACGAAACCCGACGATCTCGAACTCGGAGATCGTCAGGGTCTCGATCTGCTGGCCGCCGCCGTCGACCGGGTGGCGGACGATCTGCCCAGAGGCTTCCGAGCTCCGGACGACGAACCGATCCCCTTCCGTCCGCCGGTCTCGACGCCGGCTCGGCGTCCCGCGTGGGGTGCCCTGGCGGCGAGCCTAATCGCCCTGGTGCTCGCCTATCCCGCCTACCTCGGCTGGACCGGCCGCTCCGAGCCCGCGCCCGTCGGCGGTCCCGTGCCCCTGACCTGGCTGAGCGCGCCGCGGGACGGCGCCCGCTCGGCCGAGGCCGCGGCGATCCGGTTGGAGCTGCCGAAAAAAGGTCCTCTGGTCTGGTGGATCGACGTGCCCCACGGGGCACGAAGCACTCTTTCCGCGGGCGTGCTCGTGGAACTCGAACGGCTTGACGAGGGCACGGCAGAGTCGGTCCTCGAGGTGACCGTCGAGGCCGACGCGTGGGCAGCCTACCTGGAGCGCAGCGACGGCCTGCCCCTGTGGCTCGACGCCGAATCCCTGCGCCCGGGCGACTATCGTCTGCGGCTGCGCCCGGCTTCGGATCCCAACGCTGAGCCGAGCCTCGACTGGCAGCTCCGGCTGACGGCGGTCGAGCCGTGAGGCGCCCTACTCTTGCGCTCGCCGCACTCGTGTTTGCTGGGGCGCTCCTGGTCGCCGGGTTTCCGGCAGCTGCCGAAACCGACGGTGACAAGTCCGAGGCTCGGGATGCCGAGTTCAGCCGACGCCTGGTGCTCGAAGCTCTGGAGCGCACCAAGGCCCTGGTGAAAGAGGAGCGTTATGAAGAGGCCGCAGCACAGATCCGACCGGTTTTCGATCGCGTCCACGAGTTGCAAGGCGAAGACCTCACCCTGGCAGGCACGGTGGTGGAGGTGCTCGCCGAGGTCCTCCATCGCGCCGGGCGCGACGTGGAGCTGGCGGACCGCTCTCAGCTCCTGGAGCTGATCGCTCTTCAAGAAAAGGCCCTGGGTCCCGATCATCCGGCCCTGGGCAAGGTCTTGGCGGAGCTCGCCTGCTTGAGCCAGCTGTGGCGCGACGTTCCGGAAGCCGAGCACTTCTATCGTCGGCTCTTCCGCCTCCAGGAGAATACGAATGATCGAATCGGTGCCGCCCGTACCCTCAACTACATGGGCATGCTCTTCTTGGAGTCCGGCGACCTCGGCCGCACCCGGGAGATCCTCGAGGAGGCGATGGCGATTCTCGAACAAGAGCTCGGCACCTTCGAACAGATCCTCGAACTCGAGGGCCTCCACGGCGAGCGTGCCCTTTACGCCGAACTGATGAGCAGCCTCGGCGTGGCGGTCGTGAGCACCGGAGACCTCGCCCGAGGCGACAGCCTGATCCAACAAGCGCGTCAAATCTATGCCCGCGTCCTCGACCCCAACCATCTCACGGCCGCCACCATGGACTACTACCAGGCGCATGTGGCCATGCGGTCCGGACGGAGCGCGGAGGCGGTCGAGCTGCTGCGCCGGATGGAGCGCAGATGGCGGCAAGGCTTGGGCGAGGAGTCGCTCTATGTGGGTGTGGCCCAGGCGGCCCTGGGCCAAGCCCTGGCTGAAGTCGGCGAGCTGGAAGAAGCGCTGGCGATGCTTGTTTCCTCCCTAAGAATTCTCCAAGCCGGCCTCGGTGCGGATGCTTATCGAACCGCCATCGTGCATCGACGGTTGGGGGAGCTCTACCGGCGACAAGGGGAGCCGGAGCGGGCGCTCCGTCACTATCGACGGTCGATCGAGATCCACGCCTCGGGACCGTTTCAAATCCATCCAGAGGCGGCCCTTAGCCTCGACCAAACGGCCCGCCTGCTCCACGCCATGGGTCGTTTCGACGAGGCCTTCGACACCGCCTTGCAAGCAGAGTCGCAAACCCGAGCATGCTTGGCAACCAGCTTCAACGTGCTGGCGGAGCGTCAGGCCCTATACGTCCAGGGCGAGCGTGCCCGGGGCACGGACACCGCGCTGACACTTCTGGCCGAGGGGCGCGGCGACGCCTATCGCGCCTGGGATACCGTGGTGCGCTCCCGGGCTCTGGTGCTCGATGAGATCGCAAGTCGGCACGGCCTGCTCGGTGACAGCGGGCATCCGAAGATCGAGGCGCAGCGTCAGGAACTGGCCCGGGCTCGCAGACAACTGGCCGCGCTCTACGTGAGCACCGTCGATCACTTGGCCAATCCCCGTCGTCTTCCCGAGGCCCTGCAACGTCGTGACGCCGCCGAAAGTGCCCTGGCGGATACCAGCAGCGCTTTTCGACGCCGGCTCCGACAACGCCGCGGCGGTTTGGCCGAGGTGATCGAAGCTCTGCCCCAAGAGACCGCGTTGGTGGCGTTCGTGCGCTACGAGCACCTGGCCCACGGATCGCCGAAGGCGCCCGAGAACGGTGCCGGGACCCCCTCCTACCTGGCCTTCGTCCACCCCCCGTCGCCGTCCTCCGAGCCTTCGGTGGTGGCGGTGCCCCTCGGCCCGGCGGATTCCGTCGACGGTGCGGTGGAGCAATTTCTGGCATGGATCGTCCGCCATTCGGAGAGCCGTTTTTTGACCGCTTCGCGCCGCCTCCGACAGATGGTTTGGGATCCGATTGCGCCGTTCGTGGGATCGGCGGAGCGGATTTTGGTCGTTCCCGACGCTGAGCTGAACCGGGTGCAGTGGGCGGCCTTGGTGATGAAAAACGATCGCTATTGGGTGGAGGACGAGCCGCCGGTGCACCTGCTTTCCGCCGAGCGCGACCTGGCCACCCCGGACGGGGCCGGCAGCGACGGCAACTTCCTTTCCCTGGGCGGTGTGGACTTCGACGCCCTCCCCGCCCTGCAGCCCGACTCCGTGCCGGTGAGCGAAGGCGCCGTTGCCGAGCTATCGCAAGCCGTACCCGGACAGACCCGGGGCTCGGGCTTGCCGTGCGACGATTTTTTTGAAACCCGCTATCCGCACTTGGCGGGCTCGGCCGCCGAGGCTCGTCAGGTGGCCGATCTGGCCCGGACCTTCCTCACGCCCGTGCAAGACGTGTCGATCATCGAGCTGAGCGGCGCCGACGCCGACGAAGCCGCGTTCCGCACCCTTGCCCCCTTGAGCCGCTACCTGCACTTGGCCACCCACGGTTTCGTGCTCAACGGCGACAGCTGCCCGTCACCGGACGCGGACTCCCGCGCTGCCGAGGAAGTCAGCCCGCTGCTACTCTCCGGCCTGGTACTCGCCGGCGCCAACCAGCGACGTCGAGCCCGCGTCGCGGACGGCGACGGCATCCTCACGGCCGAAGAAATCGCCACCCTCGATCTGTCGTCCGTGAAGCTGGTCGTGCTCTCCGCCTGCGACACGGCCCTCGGCCGGGCAGTGCCCGGGGAAGGCGTGCTCGGCCTGCGTCGGGCCTTCCGAGTGGCGGGCGCCCGCTCCCTGCTGTCGAGCTTGTGGCCAGTGGACGACACCGTCGCCGGACCGTGGATGAACGCCTTCTACCGGGCCCATCTGGGCGACGGTCTCGACCTGCCGTCCGCGGCCCACCACGCCGCCCGCCAAGTGCTCGAAGCGCGTCGTCGTCGGGGGCAAGACACCCATCCCTACTACTGGGCGCCGTTCGTCACCGAGGGCCGGTTCTGATCGGTTTTGAGCTAAAACTGGACGAGCTGAACTCAGCGGGCTACGCCCGCAATCCTCCGGAGGTAGACAGCTATAACTACTGTGCAATCTGGCGTCTTTGATCAAGGG
>CBDUGP010000103.1:0-33174 GCA_965366625.1 uncultured bacterium | reverse complement strand
GGGCCGTCCCGTAGGGACAAGGCAAAGGTAGCCTCGGAATTTATTCCGTGGCGCGCCTGGAGCGTTGGCCACGGGCTGGGAGCCACGGGTTGGACACTGCTCCGTAGGAACGACCCTGCCTTTTTCCGGGCCGTCCCGAAGGGACAAGGCAAAGGTAGCCTCGGAATTTATTCCGTGGCGCGCCTGAGGGTTAGCCGGGGGCGCCTCGGAATTTATTCCGTGGCGGGTTGGATCCAAATCGGGTCGATCTTGACGCGCGCTTCAACATGTGACCAAATAGTCACATGTTGAACGAAAGCCGTCATGCAAACGAAACCGGCGACGACGCGAAGATCTGGAAAGCCTTGGCAGATCCCAGCCGACGTCGCATGTTGGATTTGCTGCGCAGGCGTGCCATGACCACCGGCAGCTTGGTGGAGCATTTCGAGATGAGCCGCTACGGGGTAATGAAACACCTCGAAGTGCTGGCCGACGCGGGTTTGGTGTTGGTGCGCAGGGAGGGGCGGGAGCGTTGGAATCACCTCAACGCGGTGCCTATTCAACAAATTTATCGTCGCTGGATCCAGCCCTTCGCCGCTGAGCCGGCCGACGGGTTGTTGAAGCTGAAAAATGTCGTCGAGCGAAATCGAGGAGTAGACACCATGGGTGAGATGAACGACCGCGTGTTCCAAGCTTTAGATATTCAACAAGAGATTGAAATCAACGCCCCTGCCGCCAAAGTCTGGAGCTCTCTGACCACGGAAATCGCCGCTTGGTGGCCTAAGGATTTCTATGTCGGTCCAACGCCGAGGCGTTTTGTGATCGAGCCCCGGGTGGGCGGACGGGTTTATGAGGATTGGGGCGACGATCAAGGAGTCTTGTGGGCCACGGTCCTGGTTTATCAAAAGGGTGAGTTGCTGCAATGGGCCGGGGACCTCTCCGCCGATTTCGGCGGACCGGCGCGCAGTATTACGTCGTTCAAGTTGGTGAGCGAAGAGGAAAAAACCCGGGTGATGTTTCGCGATTGCCCCTACGGAGCCCTGTCGGAAGGCACGGTCAAGAATTTGGAATCCGGTTGGTCGTGGCTGCTCCAAGATTGTTTTAAACCCTTTGTGGAAGCAGGCAAACAGCCGGAACGACCGGATTCGGTGGTTGCCGAAGGAAAGAGCTGAGGTCCGGCCTCCACACAGGTTAAAGTGGGTGATCCGAATCCACGGACTTCACCCGCGCTCCACCGACGACAAACCGTGGGAGGAGCGGGCCGAACCACACACCTCTTGGAGGAATCATGAGCCTGAGCCAGATGTTATTGCCCGAGTTTGATCAAGAAATGGCCAACTCGCGGAAGTGTTTGGAAAGAGTGCCCGACGACAAGCTGACTTGGGTTCCGCACGAGAAATCCATGACGCTCGGCCGCCTGGCCAGCCACATCGCGGAGATCCCGATCTGGCTGACCCAGACCCTAAAGACCGATTCCTTCGACCTGAATCCCCCGGGCGGCGAGCCTTGGAAAGCCACCAACCTCGGCTCGCGCAAAGAAATTCTCGAATTCTTCGATACCCAAGTGGCCGAAGCACGCAAGGTCCTCGAGGCCTCCACGGACGACAGCGCCTTTCACCAGAAATGGTCCCTTTTAAACGGCGGTGAAACCTTTTTCACCATGCCCCGCATCGCGGTGATTCGCTCCATGGTGATGAACCACATAGTGCACCATCGCGGCCAACTGACGGTTTATTTGCGCCTGAACGACATTCCCGTGCCTTCGACTTACGGACCGTCCGCGGACGAAGGCAAGATGTAAGCCCTTCCGCTCTCATCCGTAGGGGAGGGCCTTGCGCCCTCCCGCTCGCCGCTGGCCTTGGAAAACCGGCGGGGACAAGCCCCGCCACTACACGATCAAACGAGCCCCAGGCCGCCTTGGAAAACCGGCGGGGGCAAGCCCCGCCACTACACAGTCAACTAGCGGGCAGTGTTCCGGCCCGCCGAGATGTCCAAGCCCCTTCGGATGTGCTAATACTTAGGCCGTCCCGACTTTCCACGACCCGGAGGATGCCATGGCCCGTTTTCGTGTACCCCATACCCTGATCTTGCTTTTCGGCATGAATTTGCTCGCCTTAGCGCTGACCTATGTGCTGCCCCAAGGTCAATTCGACCGTGAGACCAACGCCGACGGACGCGAGCAGGTTGTAGCCGGTACGTTTCAGGTGCTCACCGACGCCGAACGGCCTAGTCCCCTGAGTGTCTTCACCGCCATTCCGAAAGGTTTGGGGGAAGCTCAAGACATCATCATGTTCTTGTTCATTATCGGTGGCTCGTTCGGTGTGCTGAGGGCGACGGGGGCCATTGATGCTCTGCTCGGCTTTCTACTCGATTTTCTCGGCAAGCGATCCTTCCTATTAGTGGCCGGCGGCATCTTTATCTTCTCCGCCGGCTCGAGCACGATCGGCATGGCCGAGGAATACATTCCGTTCGTGCCGATTCTGCTGGCCTTGGCCATCGGTCTGGGTTTTGACGCGGTGACCGCCATCGGTATTTTGTGCATCGGCTACGGCGTGGGTTACGGTTCGGCCATTTTCAACCCATTCACCGTGTTGATCGCCCAACGGGTCGCCGAGGTTGCTCCGGCGTCAGGCATGAGCTTCCGCTTGGTGCTTTGGGTGGTGTTGATGGTGGTGGGCATCCACCACGTTTGGAAGTACGCGCAAAAAGTGAAGGCCGATCCGGCGTCGAGCCTGGTGGCCGACATCGAGCCGGACCCCCAATGGAAAGTCGCTGAAAACACTCGATTCACCCCGAAAGACGGCCTCATCGTGGGCTTGGTGGTGGTGGCGATCGCGGTGATCATTTACGGCCTCAAATTCTGGCATTGGTACGTGGTGGAAATGGGCGGCGTATTCTTCGGTTTGGCGGTGGTGCTGACCTTGATGGCACGGCTCAACATGGACGACGCCGCCAAGGAATTCTGTATCGGTGCCGCCGAGCTCACCACCACGGCGCTGTTGATCGGGTTTGCCCGGGCGATCCTGATTATTCTCGAAGATGGGCGGGTCATCGACACCATCGTGCACGGGGTCTCGTTGCCCTTGCAGAGCGCCGGCGCGGAGCTGGCGGCGGTGGGCATGCTCTTCTTCCAAAGCTTGTTGAATCTATTTATCCCGTCCGGCAGCGGCCAAGCCTACGTCACCATGCCGGTGATGGCTCCTCTCGGGGATTTGGTGGGGGTCAAGCGGCAAGTGGCCGTGCTCGCCTACCAGATGGGTGACGGCTTGACCAACATCATGGTGCCCACCAACGCGGTTTTGATCGGCATTTTGACCATGGCTCGAATCCCCTACGAGCGCTGGCTGCGATTCATCTTCCCGTTCATGGTCAAGGCTTGGATCGTGTGCTCGATCGCCTTAGCCACCGCGGTGATCATCGGTTACCAATGAAGGGATAAGAGACACAGCACCACGGAATAGATTCCGAGGTTCAAGGCACCTCGCCCCCATCGGGGCAAGCCCCGCCTCTACATCCGGAGGTTTGCGGGCGTAGACCGCTAACTTAACGCTTGCGAAGTCGCCCTCGCCCCTCGCGGGGCTGCCCGGAGGGCTCTCATGCAGGATGCAGGGCAGTCCCGAAGGGACAAGGCAAGGGTAGCCACAGAATTCATTCTGTGGCGGCTGTGCCTTCGCCCGCGCCGGTGGAATCGTCAGGAACCGGAGCGCATGCGGGAGTCCCACATGAAACGCAGGGTCGCCAGGAATTCGTCGGCACTTTCTTCGTTGCCGCCGCGCACGAAGGTGTTGTCGGCGTATTCCACCGTCAGATCCGCTAGACCGTCCACCAAACCCAGGCGAACACCGAGGTCGATTTTCTCCCAATCCCAGAAGGTGCTGGCGGCCGGGAAATGTGGTCGTTGGGGATCCAATCCGAATTGGGGATCGATCTCGGAATAACGAATCGCCGGGGCGATGAACGGCAGGACCTGGCGACCGAATAGGGACGCGAACCACGGTAGCTCGAAGTCCCACGAGAGTTCGACCTCATAACCGTCGCGTTTCAGACCGCCCAAGTCCTGATCCACATATTGGGCGAAGAGGGTGAAGTCGCCGACGTAGAGCCAGGCGTTGAAGCCAAATTCTTCTTTTTTGTCCGAGGTGATCGGGAAGAGGGGGAACGCATTGCCCGGCCCTTGGAGCAAATCCAAGTCCCCACCATATCCGGTGCCGTGTAACTCCACGGTATCCGCCAGGTCTCGCTCGTAGCCAAAGACCAGGAGATCCAGATTCCATTGGACACCGTCACCGAATCGGGCGCCTAGGCCGAGACCGAGTTCGGGGTTGTCGAAACCGACTTCGTCGACGTCGGCGTCGTAGAGGATGGGGAATCCGGTTTCGAGTTCAGCCGTGGCGGGATCACCCGGAAAACCCACGGTTCCGTGATCACCGGCCAAGGCGTTGGGGTCGCGATAGAAGACCGGATTGCCCTGGGTCAACGAAAAACGCATGTAGAGAACTTGTCCGAGGTCGAAACCGAGTTCCAAACCCACGTCTTCGGCGCGATTGAAGGACGTGGAAATCAGGCCGTAGCTTTCGAGGTGACGATCGTCTTGGCGCTCAAATTTGGGAAATTTGCCGACTTTGGCGAAAGCGGAAAATCCTTCGTGGACCTCACCGGCTTCCAGCTCGGGGCCGAACCGAAGCCATAACTCGTCGACGTCCCACTCGCGATCCGTGGAGGTCGGGTTGCGGTCGTGTTTGTCGAAGAGATCGATTTTGGCCTTGGCGCTCCACAGCCCTTCCTCACCCCAATTGCCACGATAAAAAACCGTGGCGGCAGAGACCTCGAAGCTCTCACCGGCGTCCACGGTTTCCATCCAGAACTTCGGTCCGGTGGGCGGAAAGGGGCTGGGAAACCGGACCAAATCGCTATCACGGTAGTGGGTTTTAACTTCCACGCCGTAGCTGTGTCCCGTTTTTCCCTGGCCGCCGATATCTTGGCCGAAAACTGTGCAGGGTACCGAAAGCGAAAGCAGAACCATTCCCGCTACTGCCAAGCAAGCATTTCCGCCCCATGAAGAAAGAGCGGCGCCATGAAGGCCCCGCTCTTGCTGCCGCGATGTCTCAAGCTTCAAGCTCAAGGATGTCATATCAAGCTCCGCTGAGGACCTTCTTGATGGCCGCCTCCGGCTTGTGGAGTTCGCGACCCGTCAAACGTCCGATTTCTTTACCGCCGACATAAACGATCCCGGTGGGAACGCCCCGGATCTCCATTTCCTTGGTGACGGGATCGTCGGTCATGACCCTGGGCAACCCATAATACTCGAAATTGATTTTACTGCCCTCCAGGGCCTCTTCCAGCTTCATCACTTTCGGCACCAGTCGGGAGCAAACCGGGCACCAGGTGCCGAAGTAGACTTTGACGGAAACGTCCCGCTGCTCGTTCTTCAACGAGCCCAGTTGGGTGTCGTCGAGTTCGTAATTGGAAGCCTTGAAGAGGTAGGACGGATTGTGCTCGCCCAGGCCTTCGGCTTTTTGATTGCCCAGCAGGGCCGGTTTGACCTTGAGGACCATCTGCTGACCCTTGACGTCGAACACCAAGCTTTGGTGACGGGTCTGAAAGGGTCCCAAATTATCGAAGACCGCGCCGTTCAAGAGATTGATGGTGCCGTCTTCAAGCTTCGACACCTTCATGAGGCTCACCGCTTCGATGCTGCGGGTGCGGGTGTTGACCATCAACGGGCTCTTCAGGGCCGGGGCCATGATCAAGTACGCGCCGGCGCGATCGGAGTGGTAAAGCTCCACTCCGGCCAGCGGCTCGCCCGCCAGCTCCACCTCAAACTCACCGGACGGCTCGAAGCCTTCCAAGCTTTGAGCCCCCAGGGCTCCTGCGGTGCTGAGGCTCACCAACGCGGCCAAGGCGATCAGGCCCATTGAAGTCGAGCCGAGCCGGTGAAGGCCGGCTTTGAGCAATCCACTGCTAAATGTCGAATATCTATCCATCGTTCTCCCCTGGGCGCCGAATCGGGTCGTTGGGATCCGGCTTTGGTCTGGCTGTATTTCTTAGGGTCGTCTTAATTCTGAGGGTCGCGAAAGTCGTTCCACGGCGGCAATCCCGCGAAGGTCTCGACGACCGTGCCGTCTTTCACCCAAAAGGATCTCGGTAGGGTGCGATAGAGCGGCGCCATCAAAGCGGACGGGGTCTCGCGGATCTCAAAGGTGGGTCCGTGACCGAAGCGCAACTCGAAGAGCTCTTCTTCCGTTGCGCTGGAGAGGACCCACAACGCGGGCACCCCGTCTTCCCACGCAAAGGTATTGAGTTCGGGAATGGCCTCCGTAAAGACCTCCGCTTTGACGTCCGCGAGCACCACGAGATGCTCGCCGGTCGCCAATTCAGGAAGGATAGCATCGAGGCAAACCCGCGAGCCATCCTCTGCCGATCCGGCGCACAAGCTGAAGGGAGCAATGCCGGGTTTGAGCCGGGTGGCCAGATTGTCGAGCGGTAGGCTCGGCGCGTTCCAGGCAAAAATCGTAAAACCGAGCCCGAGCACCGCGGCGATCACAAGGCGTTTCCACGGTAGGCGACGGGACGTGCTGATCGCCAACGCCATCAATAGGAGGGCGGGCACCATCAGCAGGAAGTCCTGCCAAAAGGCCTCCGCGGGGGTTCGTTCGACCAAGTTGCCGAAACATCCGCAGCTGCCGTCGTCGGCCGGCGCCACGCCCTGCAGGTGGGCCAAATATTTGCGTCCGGTGAGAAAAACGAAAAACACTACCAAGGCGGCGGTCGGCCAGAAAATCCAGCGATGACGAACGCCCATGATCAGGGCGAAACCCAAGAACCATTCGAGGAAGAGCGCGATCATCGCCACGGCCATGGCGGGTAGGAGGAAGTCTAAGCCTTCGGAGTGGACCAGATCCGCGAAGGACGACGGGTCCAACGACTTGGCCCACCCTGCCACCAAGAGCACGGCACCCAGAATCACGCAACCCGCGAGGGCCGCAAATCGACGCCATGCCGGCGGCTCACTGGACGCCGGGACCGCAGCTTCGATATTTGAAGGGGTGGCTTGGGAAGAGCTTTCGGATTCCATCATGGGCAAATGGTACGCAGGGGCTCGCTCGAGGGCAAGCGTCGCTGCCCCGATCCGTCAGAGGTTTACTGCGACTTTACAGCCACTTTCAATCGGCGGCTCAGGCGTCCGATAGACCGCTCGGGCTCAAGCCCGATAGACCGCTCGGGCTCAGGCCCGATAGACCGTCGTGCCGGCGATTCGATCTTGGATTCCGCGCTTATCCTTACTCAACGGCACAACGAGGAATCCCAAGCCGAGCGGCAAGACTGAAAGGAGATAACCGAAGAGGCGCTTCAGCGCTTTGACCGCCCCCAATCGGGAATTGCCGTGCTCGTCGCGGATCACCAAACGGCACGCCCACTTACCAGGGCTGGTTCCCGCCGAACTCCAACCGATGAACAGGCCGATGAACAGAATGAGCGGCGCCAGGAACGTAAGCAGCCCCAAAAGCCTGGGATCTGAAATAGCCAGGCTGCCGGCGTATCCCAACCCCCCAAACAGCACGACGTCGATCAAATAGGCCACCAAGCGGATGAAGGCTCCTGCCGGCACGAGGGTCGACATGTTGGGAAGCTGGGCCGTGGTCTGCCCTGGGGGCAATGGAAAAGCGTCGGTTTCTACGTTCGGCTGCTGAGGCGGTCGCATCTCCGGCGGGCCGATGGAAGAGGTGATGTCGTCCAAGGACGGTAAGAGGTCCGCCACCGGCTGACGTTCCAACACCTGATGCTGGACCGGCGGGGGCGCCGCCGCGGGCGTGGGCTGGGAGAATCCTTCCGCAGGCGGCGAAGCTGCCGGCGTGACCTGATCGAAGGACGGCGGATCAAAAGTCGACGGCACCGACGGCACGCTCGGGCTCTCCGCCAACGGCGTCTCCGGCGATTCTGGAAAATCAGGGGTGAAGAATTCCGGCGCCGGGGCCGAGAAATCGGCCATTCCGGAGTCGCCCGCATGGTCGGGCATCGGTGCATCAAAGACTTCAATCGCGGGGGGCGCAAAGAAGTCTCCGGATCCCGGATCGAATTCATCCGAATCAGGGGAAACCGGCACGACCGGAGAAACCTGCTGGGGTGCGGCCGGCTGGGGTGCGGCCGGCTGGGGTGCGGCCGGCTGGGGTGCGGCCGGCTGAGGTGCGGCCGGCTGAGGTGCGGCCGGCTGAGGTGCGGCCGGCTGAGGAATGACAGGCTGCTCCAAGGGCGGCGGAGTCACCGCAGAGCCACCGGACTTGACCTCGAATTGTGACGAAGCGTCCAGATCACCAAAGCTCAGGAAATCCGCTCCGCCCGCGGAGGCCGCAGGTTCTGACGGAGGGTCAAAGCTCGGGGCCGGGCCGGGTATCTCAAAGGTCGGTGGTGAGTCGGGTGCCTCAAAAGTCGGCGGTGAGTCAAAGGTCGGGGGTGAGTCGAAGCTCGGGGCCGAATCACCAGGATCAAAGCTCGGGGTTGAGTCACCGAGATCGAAGCTCGGGGCCGAATCGAAGCTCGGGGCTGAATCGAAGCTCGGGGCCGAATCGAAGCTCGGGGCCGAATCGAAGCTCGGGGCCGAATCGAAGCTCGGGGCTGAATCGAAGCTCGGGGCCGAATCAAAGCTCGGGGCTGAATCATCTGCCTCTGGGCGCGGCGGCGGCGATGGCGTCAAGAACTGTGCACTCGGGGTTTCGGGTACCGCACTCGGTGGATGGCTCGGGGACTCGTCCTCCAATTCGTCCAAAGCAATATCGGGGACCGAAGGGGCCTCTCCGTAGACCTCGGGCTCTAAGGGCACCGCGGTCATGCCGACGATCGATTGCTCCGATGAAACGTCAATATCGGGAACCGAGGGCATCTCGCCGGCGGCCTCCGGGGCCACCGGCGCCATCGGCATGCCGAGGATGCTCTGCTCCGAAGCGACGTCGATGTCGGGAACCGAGGGGATCTCGATCGCCGTGGCACCCACTCCACCGTCGGGTGAAAAAGCCGTGACCTGCGGACGGTTGATCTTGGCGGGCATGGCCATCAGCTCTTCGGCCGTTCGGGGTTTGCTCGCCGGGGTCTCGGCGGGCGGAGGCGCTGGTTCCGCCGGAACCTCAACCGGCTCATGGGTATCGGCCGACTCCGGGGTCGCAGGAGGCGCTTCCGACTTGAGAAAGTCTTCGGCGGGTGGCGACTCCGGCACCGGCGGCGGAGCCACGAAGGGCGGCGGGCCCGGCTCTTCGATCGATGACAGATGGGGTGGGGACGCGGCCTCCGCTCTCAGAGCTTGCAATTGGTCCGCCGTCAAAGCCGTGGTCTGCATCGCCGCCCCGGATGGCGCCGCGAACTCGGGTGGCGCCGCGAACTCAGGTGGCGCTGCGGGCTCAGGTGGCGCTGCGGGCTCAGGTGGCGCCGCAGAAGAAGGCGGCTGGGGTAGCTGAGGCGGCTGTGCTTCGGCTCTTAGGGCAGCCAATTGATCGGCGCTCATCGCCGTCGTTTGCATGGCAGAAGGCGTCTCGCCGCCGACTCCGGCCATGGGCGGGGCGATCTGCGCCCTGAGCGCTTCCAGCTGATCGGGGCTCATCGCCGTCGTCTGCATGGCGGAATCGGGAGGTGTCGTCCCTGGAGCAGCCGGGGGTTGGGCGGCATCGAAGGATTGAGCTTCAAAGCGTTGGGTCGTAAGCGGTGAACTCGGAGGTTCGAACGAAGGCACCGAAGCCAAATCCAGTCGTTGGGTCACTTGGGGATTCGCTTGAGGGTCTTGGGGCCTTGGATCCTCGAATCCAGCGGCTGAAGGGGAGGCGGCTGGAGAGGAGGCCGGATCAGCGGCTGCCGTGGACGGCAGATCTTGGAAAGACGGAACCTGAATTCTCTGGGTCGATGCGCCCAAGGGTTGATCGGGCGCCGCAGGGGCCGCGGGCGGGGCGAAGGCGGCTGCTCCCGCGTCTTGCATTTCCGCCAATTTGTCCAACGAAGGCAACCGCAGAGTGCTGGCCGGCGAGGCTGGATCGACATCGGCCTCCGGCTGCTGCGCCCCCGGCTGGCCAAACCCCAATGCGTTGACGTCCAATCGTTGGGTATCGAGACTGATTCCAGAAGAAGCTTCTGGACTCGCGGCGCCCGGAGGTGATGTTGGAGCCGGGGGTTGGGCGGCGGATGGGATCGGCATCGACGAGGGAGAGGAAGCGTGGGCGGGCGGAGGCACGGGCATCGACGAAGGAGAGGCGGCGTGGGCAGGCGGCATCTTGAATTCAGCGGCGAATTCAGCGGCGCTCGGCCCAGCCCCCGCACCCTCTTGAGATTCCATGGCTTCGGCCAGCTTCATGGATTCCGCTTGCAAGAAAAAAGTCGCCTCGCCGGGCTGCGGCAAGCTTTCGTTGGCCGGCAGGCGAGCCGTTTGGAAAAGCTCGGGATTCTCGATTTGCACCCGAACCTCGGCATCGCCCATGCGCAGCAGATCGCCGTTTTCGACCACATCTTCCGCCTGAACTCGGCGATCGTTGATGAACGTGCCGTTGGAAGACCCCAGGTCCCGAACCACCACGTGGCCGTCACCGGGAACCAGGATCACGTGTCGCCGACTGACACTCGGATCGCTGATCGTCACATGGCAAGTTCGGCTTCGTCCGACCGTATTCTCGCCTGCTTCTAAAGCGAAGTTTTCGCCTTGGAATTGCAGCGAATGGGTCCAGCCTTCAGCCATATCTCGAAGTCCCCCTGGGCATGCTCGGATCGACTGCGCGCTAGCGTTCCGGTCGGTCCGACGTGGTCTTTTGCGAGCCGTTACTCTATCACGCCCGATCCGGGCACCGGCTCCGCCGGATCAGCTCGAGCTGTGCCAAAGCCGCGGTCACCGCGTTCTCCACCCGCAGAATCCATGGCCCGAGACCGACAGGGATAAATCCCTCTTCTTGAAAGGTCTGGAGCTCTCGATCTATCCATCCCCCTTCCGGGCCGATGGCCACCACAAAACGCTCGGCCGTCACCGCCGGCGTCACGATGTCCTCCACCAGCTGCTCCGCCCTGGGGTCGGCGATCAACCGCAGGGTCGGCGCCGAATCTTCCAGCCCGCGCACGAATGGCACCAACAATTTGCGACAATGGACCTCGGGCAAGCGGGTTTTGCGTCCTTGCTCCGCTCCCAACAAGAGCTGTCGACGCACCTTTTCCGGCTCCAAGGAGGGGCTTTGGAAAAAGCTCTTCTCCACTCGCCAAGCGTTGACCAAGTCTAGGCGAGCGATATCCATCACCGCAGCGGTTTGCAGCAGGCGGTGCAAGACTTGGGGACGCGGCAGGCCGACGATCAAATCGACCGTGGGTCGAACAGCATCCCCTTCGTCCACCTCGACCTCCAGCACCACTTGCTCTCGATCGACCGACACCACCGTCCCTCGACCTTTTAAACCGCCGATCAAACCGATGCGCAGGCGACGCCCGGCTTCCACTTTGAGCACTTTGCGCAAATGCTCGGCGCGACGGTCCCGGAGGGTGACCCGCGATCCCGATTCGAGTTCGTGGCGCTCGATAAGCAATAGATTCAAGTCCGCACCTCCGGCCGGCCTCGTCGGAGAGGCCGTTGCTGTGGTAAGAATCGATGCACGTCCCGATGAACTCTCGTGCGGGTACGGCTCGCAGCGTGGGCGGCCCTGAAGACCGCGACCGGCCCAAGATCGTCCGAAGCAACGACATCATTCCAGAAAGCTCCCCATGCAGGAAATGTCTCCCCCATCGTCGACCGAGGTCGATTCCCGCCCTGGCTTGTTGCGACCCGAGCTGTGGCGCGGCCGCAGGGTTTTGCTCACCGGCCACACCGGGTTCAAAGGCAGTTGGTTGAGCCTGTGGCTCCAGCAGCTGGAAACGGACTTGATCGGATTCGCCCTCAATCCGCCGTCGACACCGAGCCTTTTCGACCTGGCCGAGGTCGCGGAGGGCATGACCTCGATCAAGGGAGACGTTCGCGACCTGAATCGCCTGCAAAAAGTGTTCGAGGAATTTCGTCCGGAGGTCGTTTTCCACCTCGCCGCCCAATCGTTGGTACGCCCGAGCTACGAGAACCCGGTCGAGACCTACTCCACCAACGTCATGGGCACCGTGCACCTGCTCGAAGCGGTCCGCCGATGCCCGGACGTCAAAGCCGTGGTGGTGGTGACCAGTGACAAATGTTACGAAAACCGCGAATGGTTGTGGCCCTACCGCGAAAACGAAGCCATGGGCGGTTTTGATCCTTATTCCAACAGCAAGGGCTGCGCCGAGCTGGTGACCTCCGCCTATCGTCGGTCGTTCTTTGCCGAGGGTCCGGCCATCGCCTCGGCCCGTGCCGGCAATGTGATCGGCGGCGGCGATTGGGGCCGAGACCGCTTGATCCCCGACCTGGTTCGGGGCATGGTCGATGAGGACGCGATCCATATCCGCTCGCCCCAGGCTGTGCGCCCTTGGCAACACGTGCTCGAAGCCTTGTCCGGTTATTTGGTGCTCGCCGAGCGCCTGATCGAAGACGGCAATGCCTACGCCGAAGGTTGGAATTTCGGACCGGACGACCGCGATGCTCGGCCGGTCGGCTGGATCGTCGAGAAATTGGCCGCCCACTGGCGTCGGGCCATGGAGGAAGAGGTTCAGTGGACGGTGGACAAGGGTCCCCATCCCCACGAAGCCCACCTGCTCAAGCTCGATTCTTCAAAGGCCCACCACCGCTTGGCCTGGAAACCCCGGCTGAGCCTGGACACTTGCCTAGAGTGGATCGTGGAATGGACACGGGCTTACCGCCTCGGCGGCGACCTGAGGGCCCTATGCGAGCAACAAATTCAACGTTACGAAACTTTGAGCCGACTTTGAGCCGACTTTGAGCCGAGCTTGAGACCCATCCAGAGCCGCTCGAGCCATGGACTCGACCCAGACGACTCCGATCTTTCCAATCAATGGGAACCCAAAAATGTTTAAAGAAAATACCCTGGACGGACAAACTATTCTGATCACCGGCGGCGGCACGGGGTTGGGACGAGCAATGGCCGAGCGATTCGCAGGCCTAGGCGCCCGGGTGGCCATTTTCGGCCGACGCAGCGCGCCCCTCGAAGAAACCGTGGCGGCGATCCGCGAGGCCGGTGGCACCGCGGCCCAGACCTCGGCGGATATCCGCGATCCGGAGCAAGTCGAGGCGGCGATCACGCACCTGGAAGAAGAGTTGGGTGAGCTGACCGGCCTGGTCAACAACGCTGCGGGCAACTTCCTGGCACCGAGTGAAGACCTGTCCTACAACGCCTTCAACTCGGTGGTGCAAATCGTGCTCTACGGCACTTTCAACACTACCCAAGCCCTCGGTCGACGTTGGATCGAGCGCGGCACTGCCGCCCACGTGTTGTCGATCTTGACGACCTATTCCTGGACCGGCTCCGCATTCGTCATGCCCAGCGCTTGCGCCAAGGCCGGAGTGCTCGCCATGACCCGCTCCTTGGCGGTCGAATGGGGTTGTTACGGCATTCGTCTGAACGGCATTGCTCCCGGCCCCTTCCCCACCGAGGGAGCCTTTTCACGGCTTATGCCCAAGGGTTATTTGGAGCAGGCCAAAAAGGCCAGCCCCCTCGGGCGTTTCGGAGAGCCGCCCGAACTCGCGGATCTGGCCTCATTCCTTTTCTCGCCCATGGCCACTTATATGACCGGAGAGGTCGTGACCCTCGACGGCGGGGAATGGCTGAAAAACGGTCAAGAATTCGGTAAATTCACCGACATCCCCCGAGACCAAATGAAAGCCAAAATGGCGGCCATGAAAAAATGACCCAGAATCCCCTTCTCATCGAGCACGATCTTCCTTTTGACGCGCCACCGTTGGACTTGATCCACGCGGAGTTCTTCTTGCCCGCCTTCGAGCAAGCCCTAGAGGTACATCGACGGGAAATCGACGAAATTGCCGCGTCGACACAGCCACCGACTTTCGAAAACACCATCGAGGAGTTGGAACGTTCAGGATCGCTGCTGCACCGGGTTCGTGATCTCTTCTTCAATTTGAGAGCTGCTCACACCAACGATGAGCTGCAAGAGGTTGCGCGCGAGATCTCACCTCGACTAGCCGCCCACCGGGATCAACTCCTCTTCAATTCGGCGCTCTTCCAACGGGTCGACCGAATTTGGCAAAGCCGTGCCTCGCTCGAACTCACCAGCGAGCAGGAGATTCTGCTGGAGGAAACCCATTCTGCCTTCACCCGTGGCGGAGCCGGCCTCGAGCCGGCTCGGCAAAACGAGCTGACAGAGATCAACCACCGTCTGTCGGTGTTGACGGTGCAATTCACCGAAAATCTTCTGGCGGCCAACCAAGGCTTTGAGCTGCGGATCGACGAAGCCTCCGAACTCGCCGGTCTGCCCGAATCCGCTCGCGCGGCGGCCCGAACCGAGGCAGACCGCCGTGGTTACGATCAAGGTTGGGTTTTCACCCTCGACAAACCCAGCTTGATCCCGTTCCTTCAATACTCCGAGCAACGCCGGCTGCGTCGACAGATCTACGAGGCCTACACCCAACGCTGCCGCGAGGGCGAGCACAATAATCGACCGGTGATCGAAGAGATCGCACGGTTGCGGGCTCGGCGGGCGCAAATCCTCGGTTATAAAAACCACGCCGCCTATGTGCTCGAAAAAAATATGGCCGCCACCCCAGAGGCGGTCGACGAGTTCTTGCGCCGACTCTGGCATCCCGCCAAAGCCAGGGCCCAACGGGAAGCCGAAGAACTCCAGGCGCAAATCCACGCCGAAGGGCAGGATTTTCAGCTCGAAGCCTACGATTGGTGGTTCTACGCCGAGCGCTTGCGCAAAGCCCGCTACGATTTCGACGACGGCGCCTTGAGGCCGTATTTCCCCCTCGACGCCGTACGCCAAGGCATGTTCGATATCGCCGGGCGCCTTTTCGGCTTGGTTTTCGAACCGCGACCGGACCTACCCGTTTACCACGAGGAGGTCACCGCCTATGAGGTCCGCGACCTCGACGGTCGGCATATCGGCCTCTTCTACACCGACGACCACCCGCGGCCGAGCAAGCAGGTCGGGGCTTGGATGGACACCTTCCGTGACCAATGTTTGGACGGCGATACGGACATCCGCCCCCACGTGATCAACGTCTGCAATTTGGCCCGGCCCAACGGCGACCAACCGGCCCTGCTGAGCGTGGACGAGGTGCGAACTCTCTTCCACGAATTCGGCCACGGCTTGCACGGTCTCTTGGCCCGCTCGCGATATCGCTCCCTTTCGGGCACCCATGTGCCGCGGGATTTCGTCGAGCTACCCTCCCAGCTGATGGAGAATTGGGCCTTCGAGCCCGAGACGTTGGCGGAATATGCGCGTCACTACCAAACCGGCGAACCGATTCCGAGCGAGCTGGTGGAAAAGATGCGTCGAGCAGAACGCTTCAATCAGGGTTTTGCCACCGTCGAATACCTGGCGGCCTCGTTTCTCGACCTGGCCTGGCATACCCTGAGTGCCGACGCCCCCGAAGCCGTGGAAACCGACGCCTTAGAAGCCAAGGTCATGGCAGAGCTCGATCCACCGCCGCAGATCTCATCCCGATATCGGGGCCCCTACTTCAGCCATATTTTCTACAGTGGATACGACGCCGGTTATTACAGTTATATCTGGGCCGAGGTGCTCGAAGCAGACGCGTTCGAAGCGTTTCGCGAGGCAGGTCTCTTCGACCCTGAGCTGGCGAGTTCCTATCGGCGTTACATCCTGGAAAAAGGACACAGCGAGCCGCCGATGGACCTCTATCGCCGATTCCGGGGCGGCGAGCCCAAAATCGAGCCGCTCTTGGCTCGGCGCGGCCTACAAGCGGAGCCGGTCGAGGCCTGAAGTCGGCCGATGGGATCAGTCCGCCTCGGAGGCGACTCGTGCGGCGGCTTCTGCAGAAGCTCGTTGCGCGGCTCCCGGGCTCAAACTCGCACCTTCGTCCAGCAGCAGGTTCTCGAGGGCGGCCAAGAACAGCGCGATATTTCGTCGGCTGCTGGAATGGCCCATCAACCCGACCCGCCAGGCTTGGCCTTTAAAGGGCCCCAGGCCGGCGCCGATTTCAATGCCGTATTCGCTCAGCAAACGGGAGCGGACCCGGGCATCGTCGACCCCGGCGGGAACCCTGACCGCGTTCAAGGTGGTCAAAGAACGGTCGGGGATATACGCCAATCCCATGGCTTCGAGCCCGGCTCGGAGCATCTCGTGATTCCGGCGATGTCGATCGATGCGCTGGTCCAAACCCTCTTCGAGCACCAAGCGCAAAGCCTCGTATAAGCCATAGGTCATATTGATCGGCGCAGTGTGATGGTACGTGCGCTCATGGCCCCAATAGCGGCCGATCAGGGTCATGTCTAAATACCAGCTACGCACCTTGGACGTGCGTTTTTCGATCTTCTTCCACGCCCGCGGCGAAAAAGTGACCGGTGACAATCCCGGCGGGCAAGACAAACATTTTTGGGTTCCCGAATAACAAGCATCGATCTGCCAATCGTCCACCCGGAGGTCCACGCCGCCCAAAGACGTCACCGCGTCGACCAATAAGAGGGCGCCGGCGGCGTGCACCAGAGCCGAAATCTCCTCCAACGGCTGATGGGCGCCGGTGGACGTCTCGGCGTGCACGATGCCTACCACCCGGGTATTCGGGCGGGCCGCCAAAGCTTCCGCCACCTGCTCGGCGTCGATCGTTTCGCCCCAAGGCACTTCGATCACCTCCACCTCGGCACCGTAGCGCTCGGCCACGTCGCCCATGCGCGAGCCGAAAACCCCGGCGACGCACACCAACATCTGATCCCCGGCTTCAATCAAATTGGCGACGCAAGCCTCCATGCCCGCGCTGCCGGTGCCCGACACCGCCAGGGTCACCGGATTGCGGGTACGAAAAACTCGCCTGAGCATCTCCCGCAGATCGTCCATCATGGCCAAATACTCGGGATCCAAATGACCCAAAGTAGGTTTGGCCATCGCCTCCAAAACCCGCGGCGCCACGCCGCTCGGACCCGGGCCGAGCAGGATGCGCTCAGATGGATCCAAGGCAGGAAAAGAAACTTTGTGGTCAGTGCTTCGCGCTTCGCTCACGGTTCAGGCTCCAGGCAATTCAAAGTAGTCAAATTGGACCCTCTGCTGGGTTATTTGAGACCCAACAGCTCGACTTCGAAAACCAAGGTGGCGTTGGGCGGAATCACGCCGCCGGCACCCCGGGCGCCGTAGCCCAAATCCGGCGGAATGACCAATTTGCGTTTGCCGCCGATGCGCATGCCGGAGACGCCTTCGTCCCAGCCGCGGATGACCATGCCCGCGCCGAGGGCAAATTTGAACGGCTGTCCGCGGTCGACGCTCGAATCGAATTTCTCGCCGCTGGTGAGCCAACCGGTGTAGTGGACTTCCACGTTTTGACCGGTCTGGGCCTCGGCTCCGTCGCCGACGACCAAATCTTGATATTGCAAACCTGAAGAGGTGAGTTGGAGGGTTTCTTCTTGCATGGGCTCTCCTACATTAAGTCGATACCGAAAGCACGGCGTGCTCCGACGGATTGCGTTGGAACTCGTACGGCTGTGACTGGGGATGATCGAGAAAAGTGATTAGGTATACGATGTCTCGACCGGAGAGGCATTCTCTCACGGGCCATCAAGACATGAAACCTCCACTCCTCCCCTGCCGCCGGCCAAGGAGCTTCCCATATGAGCCATTCAGATTCCCGACTTTCGTTCGAGACTCGACTGATCCACGCCCCGGGATCGGAATCCCAACCCGCCGCGGTGCCCGCCATCCACCGCGCCACGGTCTGGCGGGTCGGCCAGGAAGACCTCGAATCGGTCGACGGGCAATACGAAAGCCTCAGATATCCGCGTTATAACGACGGTCCAAACCCCATTGAGGTGGGTGCCCACTTGGCGGACCTCGAAAACGCCGAGCAAGGCATGGTGGCGTCGAGCGGCATGGCGGCCATTGCCGCGGCTTTGCTGTCGAATCTGGATAAGGGTGACCACGTCTTGCTGTCGAAGGATCTTTACGGCGGCACCTTCAAATTGGTCACGAAGCGTTTTCCCAAGCTCGGCATCGAGCACGATTTCATCGACCCCAACGCACCGGACACCTGGAAGGGCGCGTTGCGCGACACCACCCGGGTGATTTACGTCGAGACGTTGGGCAATCCCCTGGTGACCATGCCCGATCTCAAAGCAGTGGCGGCTTTCGCCCAGCAATACGGCTTGGTTTCCTTGATCGACAATACCTTCGCCACGCCGATTGGGTTTCGCCCCATGGATCACGGCTTTGATTTGGTTTTGCACAGCGCGACTAAATATCTGAACGGCCATTCCGACGTGTTGGCCGGCGCGGTCGTGGGTAGCGCCGAAGCCATGGCCCGGGTCGATGCCCACATGTGCATTTTCGGCGGTACCCTCGATGTTCAATCCGCCTACCTCTTGCAGAGGGGCATGCGTACCCTGGATTTGCGATTCCGGCGGCAATGCACCAATGCGATGGCCTTGGCCCGATTCCTGGAATCGCACCCCAAAGTCGATCGCGTGTCCTACCCCGGTTTGAGCAGCCATCCCCAACATCAGCGAGCCCGAGAGCTGATGGACGGCCTATTCGGCGGCATGTTGGCGTTTGAGGTCCAAGGGGGTTGGCAGGGGGCGCGACGGGTCTTGCAGCGGGTTCGGCTGGTGTGCCATGCCGCCAGCCTCGGAGGGGTGGAGACCCTGGTGGTGTCACCGCCCAAATCGTCCCATGCGGCTTTGCCCGCGGAGGTACGGCGGGGGTACGGCATCACCGACGGTTTGCTGCGGGTTTCGGTCGGCATCGAAAACGTCGAGGACGTGATCGCCGACTTCAAACAAGCCCTCGACTAACTCGGTTCTGTCCAGATTGGCTTTCAAGGATCAGAAAGGCCCGCTGAGCCGAGGACGAAAGCGAGCTTGTCTGAGCGAGTTAAGTACGAGATCGACGAAAGTCTTTACTCATCAGCAATTTGCATCGGCACCGCAGCGGTGGCGCGAGTTAGGAGCCCGCCGGGGCCGCCCAGGCCGCAGGCCAGCGGGCCGACCACCGAGAAGCCAAATCTGGATGAACCTAGCTCGGTTTGATCCCACCAGCCGGAGGGTTCCCGCGTCAGCCGGGCAGCGTCTTGAAGTCGTCCGGGTCGATATCTTGCAGCTTCGATCCGCCTCGTCCGGTTTCGCTGTTGCGTTTCAACAACAGGGCTCGACGCATTTCGATGCCGTCGAGCCACAGGGGCACGAAGGCGTGGAGGTCCCGCAGGGTGCGATCGATCTCCGACAGCAGCCCGACCATCCTCTGGCTGAAAACCGTGTGGAAATGCACTAGGTCGCGAACGCTTTGCTCCCGTTCGGCGCGGGTCTGACCGGTATTGTTTTTGATCTTTTCCGTGGCTTCCCGCGCGGCCTCGAACAGCTCTTTCAGCAGGGCGCATTGGATCGGCACCTCGGTGGCGTAGCGATCGAGGATTTCCATTTCGTGGAAGCGGATTCCCCGCAACGCCAGGACTTCCTTGAGCTTGGAGGTCAAACCTTCGAGCAACACGTCGAGGAACGCCCGGGTTTCTCGCCAAGCCCGTTCGGTGGGCAAGGTTTGCTCGGCACGAATCGATTTGATCATCGGCGCCAATCGCTGGGCGCGATCGGCATCGAGTTCCGACAGATAGAATTTGAGCTTTTCGACCGTGGCGTGCAGCCATTCCGCTTCCTCGACGTCTTGGGGGAAACGCTTCGACAGAAAGTAGTCGGCGTCGTGCAAGCTGCGCGGATCGCTGGCCATGATCTGGCCGAAGGTGTCTTGCAGAAAGGCGTGAATCTTGCCGATCGAGACGCAGAGTAGCTTGCGCACCTCCACCATCTGCTCTACCGGCACGTCTTGAGGGAAGCGTTCGAGATCCGCCAGCACCGTATCCGCCAACATGGTCAACGAGACCTCGGCGTGGGCTCGGGCCTCTTCGAGTTCAGGAAAAGGCGAGGAATTGTCGAGCAAGGGCGCCAATTGGGTAAGCATCAGATCCGAAACCTCGCGCACCTTGCGCCAGATCTCCTGCAATCTTTCAGGTGAGCAGTGCAGGATCGCATAATTGCTTTCCATCACACTGGTCAGCAATCGAATGCAACCGAGGAAGGCACGAATTCGAGGATTCTGCCAATACGTGCGTTCCCGCGACCAATCCGCGACGGTCACGCCGTCGGGTAATGGGATTTCTTTATCTCCGACTCGAATAAAATAGCGTTCCATGGCCCATCTCTACAATTTAGTAAGAACTATCGGCTCGGGATGTCGGCTGCGGGATGTCGGCTGCGGGATCGTGGCAGACAGTCGCTGTGCCCAAGCATAGCCGTAGGGACCGGTCGCGACCAAGACCCCCGACGACTCAAACTCCCTGCTTCTCTCGCTGCTTGACCACCTGCCAGGCCTCCTCCATCACCGCTAAACCCGCTTCGGCAAGGGATTCACCACGTTCTAGGAGAATCTTCTCCACGGCTTGGAATCGACGCCGGAACTTCAGATTGCCGGCAGCCAACGCCGCCTCCGGATCCATTTTCAAGTGACGACCCAAGTTGGCGACGGCAAAAAGCAGATCCCCGAGTTCTTCGCGCACAGCGGACTCTGCCTCAATTTGTACTTCAAGCTCTGCACCGTGTTCGGCGGCGGATCCACGAGCCGCCAAGGCTTGTTCGAGTTCGTCCAGCTCTTCTCTCACCTTATCCAAGACACCTTGAACGTCGGGCCAATCAAATCCCACCCCGGCAGCTTTTTGGGTCAGCCGGTAGGCGCCGGTCAAGGCGGGCAGGGACGACGGCACCCCCGAGAGGATCGACTCACCGCCGCGCTGCTCGGCCTTCTGCGCTTCCCACGCCGCCAAGACTTCGTCCACGTTGCGGGGTTTGTCCTCGGCCGGATCCCGATCCTCGAGCGGAAAAACGTGGGGATGGCGAATCACCATCTTGTCGTAAATCCCCTGCACCGCGGTCTCGGCGCTGAAGTCTCCGGCTTCTTCCCCCAGACATGAGACGAATGCGGCCTGGAAGAGCAGATCCCCCAATTCTTCACACACAGCCCCCGGATCCCCGGAGTCGATGGCGGCCGCCAGCTCATGGGCCTCCTCGATCACATAAGCTCGGATCGAGCGCAGATCCTGCTTTTGGTCCCAGGGACAGCCGTCGGGTGCTCGTAAAATCCGCACCAAGGCCACCAAGTCCTCGAGTTCCGCGGCCCGCGCGCCGATTCTCTCGTCCATCGCCGGTCCCCAACTTTCTAGATCTCGCCCCGCAGGCTCGCGCGCCGAAAGGCGTCGAGACTTCGACGACGATTATGGATACAATATTTCGCAGTCGCCCGACATCGCAGCCGCCCGCACCTACCCTTCGTCTCGCCGAGCACGGGCAGCCTGTTATTGTCGGGCCCGAGCCACCGTTCCGGATCATATGTGTTCCGCGGACCGCCGGCGACCCGAAAGGGAATGCGAGCCGATCGAGCTTAGGATCCTCGCACCGATGAACATCGCATCTACGACGCTAACGACCTTGGGATAGCTTCCTTGAGCGAAAAGCAGATAAAGGTAACCGACCGCCGAATGTTCACCCCCGAGGGTGAGCTTCGGGAACCCTATAAAGACGCCGGTCTCCAGGAGACCCGCGCCGACACCAGCGAGGGCACGACCGCGCCGAAACCGTCCCAAACGGCCCCCTCCCCTGCGGCCCCTCCATCGGCAGCCGTCACGGCGCCGCCAGCCAGTCAGGCCACGCCGGCTCAAGAGCCGGAAGAGCCGGAAGAACTCTTAGAATCGGGGGCGACTTTTCAAGACTTGATCGGATTGCTCGGTCAATCGGCTTCCGTTTATCTCGCCCAGTCGGCCCAGCGCCTCGAAAAGCGAGGAGAGATGCTGGAGATGGCGCGCATGCACGTGGATCTGCTGGCCATCCTGAAGCAAAAAACCAAGGGAAATCTAGCGGCGGAGGAGGCGGCTCTGCTCGACGACGCTCTCTATCAGCTGCGTATGGCCTTCGTGCAACAGGGATGACGGACGTTTGACGATGAGTTCTTCGCCGCAATCGCCCGGCTCGGCCGCATCTAAACCGGCCGCACCCGAGCCGGCCGCACCCGAGCCGGCCAGTCGTCCAAAGTGGGGCCGTGCCCTGTGGACGGCGGCCTTGGTTTGCCTCGCCCTGTTGGGACCGGCCTCGAGCGCCTGGGCCGGGCCTTCGGGCGATTTGGGCGGCATGGAGCTGACGGCGCCGGTCCGGCATCAGCTGTGGCGTTTGCAACAGGCGTGGCAAGAGTGGTCCAAGCATTTCATCGCCGGCGATCGGGAAAAAGCCGACAACGAAATCCAGCAATTGTTGAGCATCACCGAGCATCTCGGCATGGCTCGGCTTCCCGATCTTTCGACAGCCGCCGCCGCCTTCAGCGTCAAATATGCCCGTGAAGGGGATTTTGAACGCGCCTATTGGGCCCTGACCGCCGCCGAGGAGCTGGACTTCGGCAGGCCTGAAACCGCCTTTGCCCGCTCCACCGTGCAGCGCCTGGAAGGAGATTTCTTTGGCGCGGTGATCAGCGGTATGCGCGGTTATATCGCCGTTTTGCAGATGCCTTTAGAACGTAAGCTGTGGCTCAACAACATCGGTCTTTGGCTGCTGTTCACCCTTTTGATGAGCGGTGTGGTGTTCGTCTGTCTGTTGATGCTCACCCAAGGCCGCAAGCTGTTCTACGACCTCTCCCGGCTCTACTCCCCGCCCCTGCAACCCTTGGCCGCCAATCTTGTCACCTTGCTCTTGTTGCTTTGGCCCCTCTTCCTGCCGTCCGGCTGGGTTTGGTTGGTGATATTCTGGTCGGTGCTGCTGTGGGCCTACGGCACTTCCAACCAACGGGGCACCCTCATCGCGTTATGGCTGCTGCTCGGGCTCACGCCGGTCGCGGTTTCCTATCAACAGCGAGCCACCCAAGTGGCACTGGTCCCCGCTTCGCGTTTGGTGGACAACCTGGCCGCAGGTCGCCTCTACGGATCGATGTTCTCCGATCTCGAGGTGCTGCGCTCCGTGGTGCCCGACAGCGACGTGGTGACGGAAATCATCGCCGACCTGCACCGGCGCCTTCGCCAGTGGGATTACGCCCGGGCCATTTACACCGAGCTTTCTCAGGATCCCGAGCGGGCCACCCGCAACACCGCACCCGCCTACAGCAACATCGGGGTTTTCCATCACCGCAAGGGCGACTACGAAACCGCGGTCAACTATTTCAAGAGGGCAACGGATGCCGACCCCACGTTGCCCGAAGCTTTCTTCAACCTCAGCCAGGCCTACGCACAGCTCTACGACTTCAACAATCAGCACGAGGCCATGGCCAAAGCTAAGGAACTCGGCGGCGACCGAGTCGATCAATGGAACGACGCAGGAATCACCGCCGAGGAAAGCGCGGTTGCGGTCGACGGCGGCCTGCGTCGGGTTTCTGAGCTGCGCAATAGGATCGATGAATTGTGGCGCGGCAAACCTAAAGGCCAGGATCTGGCCAGCCTGTGGCGCAGATTCCGCGCTTTGTTGGTGGCCTTTGCCGCCATCGCACTGGCTTTCAGCTTGAGTCAGCTGCGTCGCCAGATGGGCTCCTTGTCGGATCGCTTGGCGCCGAGTTCCGTTCGAATCGAAGACAGTCGTTGGGCCCGAGCTTTGATTCCCGGTCTCGCTTCCATGGCGAAGGGACGTGGCATTTCGGCCTACATCGGCATTGCGATTCCGGTCGGTTTGATTCTGGTCTCCGCGGTGCGCGGATTTGGCTATCGGGCGACCCTGGCCACCAGCCCCGCCCATTGGCTGGCGATCGGCACAGCTGCTTTGATCCTCGCGCTCGTCTACGCCATCCGCTGTTTCCAAGAGCTTTACGACACTTGAGTTACGATCGGAGCCCACGGGAAATCCAATGAGTCTCGACAGCCTCGAAGGCGACCTTCAACAGATCAGACTACCCAAAGTGTTGTTCATCCTGGGCGTTCAGGAAGCCAACGGCATCCTGACCGTGCAAGGCGAAGACGACATCGTGGCCGTCTCCTTTGTGCAGGGGGCGATCGTCACCGCCGACGCCCTCAACCAAACCGTTGAGGACGGGTTGGGCAAGGTCCTGCAAGGCAAGGGCTGGATTTCACCGGATCAATTCAATGCAGCCGCCCGGGAACATCAGGGCGGCTCGACCGGCAGTCTCGGGGATCTGCTGGTCGACAAAGGCTTGATCAGCCGTGCCCAGCTGCTGGAAGCCTTAAGGCTCCAAACCTTACGTTCGATGCTGCAGCTGCTGACCTGGAAAACCGGCGATTTCAAGTTCTACTCCGGCGATGAGGTTTCGTTCGAGGATGGCTTCGTGCCGATCGGAGCGGACGAGCTGATTCTACGGGCGGTGAGCAAGCTGGGAGCCAAAGCCGGATTGGTGGGCTCTATCCCAGACGACCAGATGATCTACCGCGCGGTACCGCCTCGGGGCCAGGTCAGGGTGATCGGCCGCGACGGCAACGGCCTCGACGCCGGTATTTGGATCAGCCCGCTCCAAGCCTCATTCTTATCGAAGGTGACCGGCCAGATTTCCACCAGCGACCTTTCCCGCAGCTTGGGATTGAGCCGCCAGCAGCTCCTCTTCACCCTTTACCACCTGATGCAATTCGATCTCATCGAATCTGCGGGTCGTAAAGGACCCGGCGCTCCCGCCCCGGGTCGTCCAATCCCCGGCCCAGCCCGACCGGACTCGCCGGGCGCGAAGCCGGCACCGCCGCCGGCAACAGCCACCGCCGCCGGAACGATCCCCTTTGCGGACTCACCCTTGGGATCCGGCCACTCGGGGGTCGGCCAAGGTGGAGCAGCTCAGATCGGCTCGCCACCTTCAGGCATTGACTTGCGCCCAGGAGCCGACCCTTCCGGAGTCACCATGGGCCCCGGCATGGACCCCTCCGGCACCGTCGCCCGTCCGCGCGCCGAGCTGTCGGGCACCGCCGTCCCTCGACCGACCTTGGACGGCTCTGGGGTCGGCCCGCGCGGCGGTGCGGCCTTGCCCCCTGGCACAGCGCAGGTTTTCCTGCCCCCCGACCCAATCGCAGCCGAGCCGGTCGAAAGCGACGACAGACTGCTCGACCTGGCTGGACCCGCACTGGCGGCCCTGTTGCTGGTGGGTGTGACGCTCACCGTTTTGGCGCGTCCCGTATCTTTGCTCCTACCGTTCCCGTGGCAGGAAAATCCACGCAATACGGTCGAGCGCCAAGTCCGGGAATCGCTCTTTCAACGGATCGACCGCGGAGCGCGCACCTATTTCCTCATGGAAGCTCACTATCCCGACACCCTCCAAAACCTGCGGGAGCTGAGCTTGATCTCCAATGTGGATCATCACGGCCCGGCCGGCCACGAACTCGAATACGTCACCGAAGATGTTTCGTACTCCATCCAGCTGCGTAAACGCGACCAAGTGATCGAGGGCCTGGGGGCCAAAGAAGCCATCACCGGTGACTTCCTGGTCGATCCGCAGTTCCTCGGCACTGCCGCCACCGCCGAAGACCCCGTAGTTTTGCTCGACTGACCTCGTCGTCTTGCTCCACTGACCGAGTCGAGTTCGGCCGGACTCCATTCTCCAAGTCCGTTATTGGCGCTCCTCTATCGAGTTCACCGCCCTGGCCGGCCCGAGCCCATGGGCCCGGTGCGTCGGTCTCTCTGAAAAAAACGAGGCATTTTTCCCCAGCGGGAATAAATCTTAGTCCATCTTTGTCATATACACTTGAATGCAATCTGATCTTTAGAGACTAAGATCCGGGTTGACAAAGAATCACTAAGGTTTGTACCATAGGGACATGCGATACGTCGGGCATTCGATTGGCCGACAACGCATCACCCAAACCGTTTAGATCGGCGCGGTCAAACCAGACGGCTTCAGCCAGACGGCTTCAGCCAGACGGTCGAACCGGGCCTTAAATATAGACACTAAGAACCAACAGGCATTTCCAGCCAATTAGAGCTCCAGCAGAGCGCTCGTCACCGGGCTTGAAGCGACCAGCTCTCAAATCTATTCGACCTAGGAGACCCAAACCATGGGCAAAATTATCGGTATCGATCTCGGGACGACCAACAGCGTGGTCTCCGTGATGGAAGGCAATGAGCCGAAGGTCATCCCGAATTCCGAAGGCGCTCGCACCACCCCGTCGGTGGCTGCTTTCGCCCAAAACGGCGAGCGATTGGTGGGCCAAGTGGCCAAACGCCAAGCGGTGACCAACCCCAAGAACACCATCTACTCCATCAAGCGCTTCATGGGACGCCGCTTCGATGAGGTCAACGAAGAGATGAAAATGGTGCCTTACGAGGTCACCAAGTCCTCGAACGGCGGCATTCGCATCAAAATCGACGACAAGGACTACTCTGCGCCTGAGGTGTCCGCCATGATCCTGCAGAAGCTCAAGCAGGCGGCGGAAGACTATTTGGGCGAGAAGGTCACCGAAGCGGTGATCACCGTTCCCGCTTACTTCAACGACTCCCAACGCCAGGCCACCAAAGACGCCGGCCGGATCGCCGGTCTCGACGTCAAACGCTTGGTCAACGAGCCCACTGCTGCGGCCCTCGCCTACGGTCTCGACAAAAAGACCGACCAGAAAATCGCCGTCTACGACTTCGGTGGCGGTACCTTCGACATCTCGATTCTCGAGGTCGGCGAGGGTGTGGTGGAAGTGAAATCCACCAACGGTGATACCCACCTCGGTGGTGACAACATCGACCAAAAAATCATCGAGTGGTTGCTCGGCGAGTTCAAGAACGACAACGGTATCGACCTCTCCGGGGATCCGATGGCCATGCAGCGCCTCAAGCAAGGCGCGGAAGAAGCCAAAATCGCTCTGTCGAGCGCTCAGGAGACCGAGATCAACCTGCCGTTCATCACCGCCGACGCGGCCGGCGCCAAGCACCTGAACGTGCGTCTTTCTCGCCCCAAGCTGGAACAGCTGGTCGAGGAACTGATCGATCGTTCCTTCAAGCCCTGCGCTCAGGCCCTAAAGGACGCCGGCATGAAAGCCTCCGAGATCGACGAGGTGGTGATGGTGGGCGGCCAGACCCGCATGCCGATCATCCAGAAGAAGGTCGAGGAGTTCTTCGGCAAAGAGACCCATCGCGGCGTCAATCCCGACGAAGTGGTGGCGATCGGCGCGGCGGTTCAAGGTGGTGTGCTGGCCGGCGACGTCAAAGACGTGCTGCTGCTCGACGTCACCCCGCTCTCCCTGGGTATCGAGACCCTGGGCGGCGTGACCACCAAGCTGATCGAGCGCAACACCACGATTCCGAGCCGTAAGAGCGAGACTTTCTCGACCGCGGCCGACAACCAAACCTCGGTGGAGGTGCACGTGCTGCAAGGTGAGCGCGAGCTGGCCAAGGACAACCGGACTTTGGGCCGGTTCCACTTGGTGGGCATCCCGCCGGCGCCGCGCGGCGTGCCGCAGATCGAGGTCACTTTCGACATCGACGCCAACGGCATCGTCAACGTGTCGGCCAAGGACCGGGGCACCGGCCACGAGCAGTCGATCAAAATCGAGGCTTCTAGCGGTCTGTCCGACAACGAGGTCGAGCAGATGGTGAAGGACGCCGAGTCCCACGCTTCGGAAGATGCCGAGCGACGGGAGGCGATCGACGAGCGCAACCAGCTCGACAGCTTGGTCTACTCGACCACCAAAAGCCTGGAAGAGCATAAGGACAAACTCGACGCCGGCGACGTGTCGAACCTCGAATCGGCGCTCGAAGAGGCGAAGAAGGCCCTCGACAGCGACGATCTCGAAACCCTGAAGAGCGCCAAGGACAATCTGATCCAGGCCTCCCACAAGCTCGCTGAGCACATGTATGCCCAGGCGGGTGGCCCCGAAGGAGCCGCAGCGGCGGCCGGTGCGGAAGCCGCGGCCGGGGGTGACGAGGACGTCATCGACGCCGAGTATGTGGACGCAGACGCCGAAAACAAGAACTGATTGAACTTTTCGGACCCCGGGCTACGGATGATCTCCGCGCCCGGGGTCCGTCGCATTCACCCTGAATCGGTGTTAGCCTTGATTTGCTTATTTCTACTCGGGTGGATTCGGCCCGGTGAACACTCCGCCTCCGGGCCGTCCCGAAGGGACAAGGCAAAGGTAGCCTCGGAATTTATTCCGTGGCCTCCGGCGACCAGCGACACCTAATCCCCCGGGCATGCTTTGGTGGCGACCTGCGGGGCTCGGAGAGCCTCCGGGCCGTCCCAAAGCCACAAGGCGAAGGTAGCCTCGGAATGTATTCCGCGGCCTCCGGCGACCAGCGACACCGACCCGACCGAGGAGTTCGCCAATGGCATCATCGAAAAAATCAGGCAGGAAATTCCTGATGATCAGCGCCGTTGCCGAGCGCTTCGAAATCCATCCCCAAACTCTCCGGCTTTATGAGCGTGAAGGGCTGATCCGTCCGGCGCGATCGAGCGGCAATACCCGACTCTACGATCAAGAATGCATTAAGCGTTTGGAAATCGTGCTCACCTTGACCCGTGAGCTGGGGGTCAACCTAGCCGGAGTCGAAGTCATCCTGAACATGCGCGAGCAGATGGAGCGCATGCAATTCGAAATGGATCGGGCTCTCGAGCTGATCCGCCAGGAAGCAGCCCAACGAAGGGCCGGGGTGGAAAAAGAGCATGCGCTGGTCAAAGTCGAGGGCGGGCCGTTGGTCCGCCAATAGATCCGTCCGCCAATAGATCGGTTCGCCAATAGGCAGGTCAAGACGACGAAGCCAAGAGCACGTGGGTCGCCATTTGAATCAATTGGTCGTGTTGGGCCGAGGTCTGGTGAAAGGCCAGACCTACGAGCTTTTCGCGCCGCCAAGCAACCCGGCCGGTCAACGCCAAATCCACGGCGGGTAGGATTATCTCGAAAGAAACCTGCTCGCCGATTTGCCACGAATCCGGCGCCCCGTCCAAGCAAAACCCCCCCAACGACAGATTCTCCAGGGTCACCTCCCGGACGCCCCCGTCTTCCAATCGGATGGCGACTCGCTGCTGGAGACGCATGCGAATCTCTCGGTGCTTCTCCAGCTCCAATCCGGCAGCCAAACGAGAAGAATATTGCTCCGTGGCTGCGTGTTCGAGGGCGTCGTTGAGGTCGGGATTCGCTTCCATCATGGCGATGAAGTCGTCGCGCGAGATCTCCGACACCCGGCACGGCCCCGTGGCCCGAGCAGACTCCATGTGCAGCACTTCGGCGAAGAGGGCAACATGACCGAGGATGTCTCCGGGTTTACAGCGACCGAGCAATTGAACCGGAAATCCAATCGCTTCCCTGAAAAGAGCTATATCGCCGGTTTCCACCGCGAATAGCGACGACACCGGCTGCCCCTCACGATAGAGATATTCACTGGCCCCTAAATCGCGGGTCTGAAAAACTCGGCGCCAGCGACGTCGTTGGTCGGCGCTCAAGCTTTCGAAAATCTCGAAGACCTTAAGATCCCTTCCCGAAGCGAATGTCGCGTCGGATTCTCGCCGCTGGAACATAGAGATTACCTCGTGTGGCTAAAGCTCACCCGACTGCTCGGGCTGCCCTCGAAACCTACGAAGAAGCACTTTAGCACAAAGGCTGACCACTTCGTGGCCAGCCCCAGGACTGCACGCCCAACAGAACGAATTGCCCGCCAGGCTTTAAATCGAGCAAGAGTCGGCCGAGCTAGAGCCTATCCAGAAATGGGATTTTCCGATGAACCAAGGCCGGATGGACCGAGGACAGCTACCCGCGGCAAATCACCTGGCGCACCACCGGCCCGCGCTCCAAGCTCGACGCCAGCTCCGAGCTGTCCTCGAAACGCGCTCCGCCCTCGGCTTCTTGGTATTGATATCCCAGCGGATCGAGCACGGAGGCCACTTCTCGAGCCGCGCCGGCTCCGTGAATTTCCATCAAAAGCATCGGTCGATGGGTTTTCAAAGTTGACGCCATTCCGTGGATCGCCGCACCTTCCGCCCCTTCCACATCCACCTTGACCAGGTCGGGAGGCGGCAATCGAAAGCTTTCACGAAGCTCGTCCAAGGCCCGGCCTTCGACCGTAATCTGTTGTCCAGCCTTCTGGTGAAAAAACCCGGAAATGTCCGTCAATCCGAGCAAGGAATTGCCGAAATTCAGGGTAAAAGGAACCTGCTGTGAGCGGGCGGTCAGCGCCACGGGCACGACCCGAGCGTTGCCACAGCCATTGATTTCTAAATTCGCCCTCAAGAAATGCACACAGATCGGATTGGGCTCAAAGCAAATCACCTGACCGCCGGCTCCGACCCCCTTGCTGAACGGCACCGAGAAAAGCCCGATATTCGCACCCACGTCATAGACCACGGAACCGGGTTGGACCAGCGTCGGCAGACGCTCGAAGAGCGCGGTTTCGTATTGGGCAATGCCCTTCGATTCATATTCGTTGGGGGCCCAAAACTTGCCGCGACGTCCCCGGGAGACCCGGGTCGGCCGGGCGGAAAAAACGTTTGGGCGAGCCTCAAATGACAGCTCTTGCCGACCGACCGAATCTCCATGACGCCATTGCACCTCGAGGTGAAAAATCCCTGGCGACTCGGGAAGCCATTCGATCTCTGCCAGCTGATCCGACCAGTCGGACATCGGCCGGGTCTGAAGGATATTGCCGAAATGCATAAACCAACGGATCGCCACCGACGGATCCTGCCGGTGGATTCGAAAAACACAAATCTCACCCAACCGCAGCCGATGCTCTTCGATGCCTTGGATCGCTTCAATTTCAATCATGTGGATACCGCCCGATGCACGGGGCGCAGTAGGACGAGAAAAGCTACGGCTAAAAATGTCGCCAAACCGAAGAGACTCGTATAACCCAAGCTTTGGGCGACGAATCCGGAAACCCAGGCCGCAGCCAGCTTGCCGGCGACCTCCACGGTCGCCAAGAAAGTGAAATGGGTGGCACCGATAGAGCGGTCCACCCGCGACATCATGAAGGCGAAAATCGCCGTCGTCAGGGCGCCGCCAAAGAATTGTTCCATGGAAATCACCGTCACCACCTTGGGCATGGTGGGCTCCACCCACGACAGCCACCATTCGCCCGCGACGGCCACTGCCCGCAGGACGGCAGCCCAGGCCACGGCTCGAAAGACCCCGAACCGACTGGCGGCCCAGCCGCCGGCAAAGGAGCCGACGAGGGAGAAGACCAATCCCCAAGTCCCTACCCACAGGCCGATTTGCTCGGCCCGATAACCGGCGTCGTAAAGAAAGGGCTTGAACATGGTGTCGGCCATGGTCTCCCCGAGCTTGTAGGTGCCGATGAAGAGCAGCAACCACCAGGCACCGGGACGCTGAAGGGTAATACGCAGGGTCTTGAGAATCCCCACCATGCTCACAGGCACCGCACCGTCGGGAGAGGCTTCGAGGGGCACGGGCCAGGTCGACGGCTCGGATTTGTCGGGCGCCGGCTCTCGCACGAAGAGGGTGATCAGCAAAACGAAGCCCACAAGACCGGACATGGCCAGAAAAATACCCTGCCAACCGAGCCACGGGCTGGCCCAAACCAACAAGCCACCTCCGGCCAGGATGCCGAGCTTATAACCCACCACCTGAGCGATATTGCCGTGCCCGAGTTCGTGGTCTCGCAACACGTCCACCGCCAGACCGTCCACCGCCACATCCATGGTCGAGGCGAAGAGATTCATGGCGAACACCAAACACAACAACACCATCAGACCCCGGCTCGGCTCCACCATCGACGCCAACAAACAACTCAGCATCAACAACAGCTGCAGCGGCAGGATCCAAGATTTCCGCCTGCCCCAACGCGGCGAGCCGAATCGATCGACGGCCGGCCCCCAGACCACCTTGAAGACCCACGGCAAAGACAAAGCCCCGGCCATTCCGATGCCCGCTAGAGACACCCCTTCCGAGCGCAAATACACCGGCAGTGCCGTAATCTGGAACCCGTAGGGCAACCCCTGGACGAAGTACAGACAGGACAAGATGGTCAGCTTGCCTTTCATGTCGCAACGGTACCTCATTCCGCCAAACTTCGCCGTCCCAGGTGGCAAGATTCTCATCCTCTACCCTGGTTCCGACGACTTTCAGTCTGGCCGCAATCTACCTGCAACCTGGTCGCAATGTGCCTGCGACGTCTGGCAGCGGGCAGAATTTAGACATCTCTGCCCGCTTGAAATTGTCCTTTGACTCCCACCACCCTCTGCGAGTACAATTCCGCCTCCCAACAGGGAGAGGTGCTGGAGTGGCCGAACAGGGCTGCCTGCTAAGCAGTTGTCGGGGGTAACTTCGACCGAGGGTTCGAATCCCTCCCTCTCCGCCATGGGCCTCCCAAACGATCCCCACCCAAGATAAGATCCGCCTCGTTACCCGAGGCCTCCACGGATTCGAACCGAAACCGGGGCAGCGCCATGCATGTCGTGCCCCGAGCTTCCCATGCTCAATCATCGGACAAGCCTCCCGTAGCCGACGATCCAACACGCCCAGACCACGCGCCCTATACGGTTCGACCTCCCGACCCGCCTCCCAGGAGATTCCCGCGATGACCGAACGTAACCGCGACCAAATCGCCATCGATTCGATCCGCTTCTTATCAGTAGATATGGTGGAAAAAGCCAATAGTGGACATCCCGGCGCTCCCATGGGCCAGGCTCCCCTCGCCTATTGGCTGTGGACCCGACACCTCCGACACGATCCCGCGCGACCGGATTGGCCGAATCGAGATCGCTTTGTGCTCTCGTGCGGCCACGCCTCGGCCTTGCTCTACTCCATGCTGCATCTATCCGGTTATGACCTGCCGATGGAAGAGCTCCAAGCGTTTCGTCAACTGGGCTCAAAAACCCCGGGTCATCCCGAGCACGGCCTGACCCCGGGCGTCGAGACCACCACCGGACCCCTGGGACAAGGGGTGAGCAACGCCGTCGGCATGGCGATCGCCGAGCGCTTCCTGGCCGCCCAATTCAATCGCGACGGTTTTCCGGTGATCGACAACATCACTTGGGTGATCGCTTCGGACGGCGACTTGATGGAAGGTGTGTCGGCGGAAGCCAGCTCCATGGCCGGTCACCTCGGTCTGGGCAAGCTCAAAGTCTTCTACGACGCCAACCAAATCTCCATCGACGGCTCTACCGACCTGGCGTTCACCGAAGACGTGGTCAAGCGTTACCAAGCCTATGGCTGGTTTACCCTGGAAGTAGACGACGTCAACGACCTCGACGCCCTAGATGCTGCGATTG
>CBDUGP010000102.1:0-33183 GCA_965366625.1 uncultured bacterium | reverse complement strand
TGGAGTTGCCCCGGTTTCGTGGACAGATATGCTCTTTCGAGCAAGGAGGTCCCGATGCCGAAATCACGCCCCGCATATTCGTCAGAATTCCGAAAAGAGATCGTCGAGCTCATTCGGGCTGGCGACAGCCCCGGCAAGCTGGCCAAGCAGTATGAGCCGTCGGCCGTCACCATTCGCAAATGGGCGGCCCAAGCAGATCTCGACGAAGGTCGCCGTGAGGACGGCTTGACCACCGCCGAGCGCGAGGAGCTACGGCAGTTGCGGCGTGAAAACCGCCGATTACGCGAGGAAAAAGAAATCCTAAAAAAAGCCGCGGCCTGGTTCGCGCAGGAGAGCGGATCGATCCCGTCGCGGGGTTCGAATTCGTGAGCGCGCACCGGGCCGAGCACAGGGTGGCTACGTTGTGCCGTGTACTGGGAGTCTCCAAAAGCGGCTACTATGCGTGGCTCAAACGTCGGCCTTCGGACCGCGAGATGCAAGATAAGGAGCTGACCCAGAAGATCCGCGGCTTTCACAAGGCATCTCGAGGCACCTATGGATCCCCTCGAGTGACCGCAGATCTGGTGGCCGACGGTGAACGGGTGAGCCGAAAGCGAGTCGCAAGATTGATGAAAGCCGACGACTTGCAAGGGGTAAGCCGCCGGAGAAAACGACGCACCACCGTGCGGAACCCGGACAGTCATCCGATTCCGGATCTGGTGGACAGAGACTTCACGGCGGACGGTCCGGATCGCCTGTGGGTCGCGGACATCACCTACATCCCGACATGGGCGGGTTTTCTGTACCTGGCGGTGGTGCTGGACGTCTGGAGTCGAAGAATCGTGGGCTGGTGCATGCGCTCCCACTTGCGAACCGAGTTGGTGCTGGAGGCCCTGGACATGGCCCTGGAGCAACGCCGACCCTCGTCGGTGATCCACCATTCCGATCAAGGGACCCAGTACACGTCGATCGCGTTCGGGAAGCGCTGCAAGGTCGCCGGAGTGCGGCCATCCACGGGTTCGGTGGGAGATTGTTACGACAACGCGATGTGCGAGAGCTTCTTCGCGACTCTGGAATGTGAGCTTATTGATCGGTCCACCTTCCGGACCCGGCGGGAAGCGCAGAGTGCGGTATTCGAGTTCATTGAGAGTTTCTACAATCGATATCGCCGTCATTCGGCGCTGGGTCAAAGGAGTCCGATGCAATTCGAGCATGAAGAGGTCCCAGCCTGTGAAGAAACCTGTGGATATCCTGTGGAAAATCTGCGGAAAATCTCGGTCCCGGAATCCGGAGCTACTACGGCTGATTCTGCACAGTTATCTGAAAACCAATAACTACTAACCTGTCCACCGAACCGGGGCAAGCCCAATGTTGGGAAGCTCGATCAGGCCTTGGAAGCAGTTGACGAGGCTCTTCCCCTCGTATCTGATCACATTCCTGTATTGGTGGTCCGTGGGTGGATTCGAATGTTCACTTACCCACTCAAAGACGCACTCGCCGATTTCATGCGTGTTCTCGAAAGCGCACGCGCGACGTCGCGCCTGGACTATTCGACATTCTGGGCAATCATCAATAGCTGTAGCCTTTTGAGCTACGAGACGCTCGACGTGGATGAGTCCGTCATAGAACAGATCCAATCCGTGATTGATGAGTACCGAAAAATCCTTCCTGGTGGAGGATCCGGCTATCACAAGGTGCGCCGCTCGCGGCTAAATTTGTCTCGGGCGGAAGCGCTGATAATGATGCGCACTGGTCGTGAACAAGGGGCGCTGTCTCGACTTCAGCGGGCAACAGAGGGGTTGAAACCGAGATACCCAGACGATTCCATGGACGCTCACACAGACCTAATGTGTCTCTTAACCAAGCTTGAAATGGAAAGAGAGGCAGCCCATGTCGCGCAATCCGCTGCTGAGTTACTCGATCGGGTTACCTACCGAGTTCCGCCGATGGGACGGAATGCTCTTCTAACGGTTTCAAGAAAGGAACGCGTCTCATATGGAGAGGCTATTGAGGTGCGAATCATGATTCGGCCTCAAGAGCTGACCGTCTGTGGAGGCGGTGTGGAGCGCTCGAGATTTAGTAGCAACTTGGGCGTCGGGGGCGGCGTTGTGCCGGTTGGCTGAGGATGTTTGGCTTCGCTCTCAACGATCGACTCGGCCGACCTTTGAGCTCCAGTCTGTAACTGCTATCCGAGTGTCCTCTTCGAAACGCTGGAAGGCAGAGAAGCTGCGGAGAGGTTTGAAGCTGCGGATGAGCTGGCTTACCCGCCGGCGACGGAACGGCAAGCTCTTCTTGAATTTGTGGTGGCGCCGACCCTGGGAATCGTTGGCCGCCAGCAGGCAACGATCCAGGGTCATTTTGGGGTTCGGGAGGGTTTCCAGCTTGGAGATGCTCGGCAGCGATAAGGGTTTTTGACCGTTCGGGTTGTCGGCGGCCATGCGGATAGCGCTCTCTTCGATCAACAGCCAGGCTTCGGTCATGCGCACCGGAATGATCGGCACGGTTGTGGGTAGCCGGAGAGCTTCTGCTGCGGCCTGCTCGATTTCCAGCAGGCGGCTCTCGGGCTGTTCTCGCTCCGCGTCTCGATGCACGAAAAATAGATCGCTGGGAAATTCCAGTAGTGCCCTTCGGAAACGTTCGCCCAGGTCGGCGTGGGAAACGAATCCGAGCTCGAGATGGGAACCAGAGGGAAGAAGCCTTGCCAGTGTCCAAGTGATGATCGGTTGCAAGCTCTCGTCGCTGGTTCCGTCGCCCAGCAGGGTCCAACGCAGGGTTCGATGACTCATTTGAACGAGAAGGGTAGCCCGAGTTGTTGGGGTAACTTACCGCTGAGCTTAAAGTAGGGCTGTAGGTGGCCGAGACTTAGTCTGGAATCTTCACCGGCTGTTCTGCCCCGCCATGAGTTGACCGGCACGAGATAATCGGCGAAACGCCCTAGGGTGTAGTTTTCTTCAGAGTCATGGGAGGCCCTGAGGCGACGTGAGACAAACACCAGATCATCGGGATCGATTCGGTCAACCACCTTCGGGGAATGGGTATTGACCATCACCTGGCGCAACGGGTTGTCGTCCCCGATAGGAAATTCGGGGTCGCAGGCAATTTCTTGTAGCAAGTCGATCATCGCTGGGATCCGACTCGGGTGGATTCCGTTCTCCGGCTCTTCCAAGCAAATCAGCCCCTGGGCTTCCGGGTCTTCCAACAAGGTCGCCAGCGCAATGAACCTCAGGGTGCCGTCGGAGAGGTCGCGGGCGGGCCTGAATATCCCGTCGTCTCCGAGCACCTCGAGGATCAACGTTTCGGTCCGTTCATCATCCATCACCCGGAGCTCCCGGACCTCGTCGATCAGCTCCGCCAACCGATTGGCCAGCCGTGCGAAGGTCCGACCCGGTTGGGACTCGGTTTTGCGTAGACGCTCTAAGGTCGAAGGCAGGTGAGCACCGCGCTCATCGAGCTCTTGAGGGTCTGAGTAATACGATGGCGAGCGCATGGCGGACGGTTCGAGCAATAAGGTCTGCCAAGACTCCATTTCCCGATGGACCGCAAGCAAGGTTGGATAGTCGCTCAAAGCCAGGGCGCCGAGCACGGTGCGCGACGACTTGGGGGCAGCGACTCTACGGCCGCCGTGACCTTCCTGATGAACTTGGATTTGTGGTGAGCCGTCCTCAAGATGGGTGGAAATGAACGGGGCCGTCCGACGACCTTGAACCACGGAGTCGAGAAAAACTTTTGACGATTTGAATCCAATCTCTCGGCGGGTCTCCCGTTGGGTAGTGGGGACCAGGCTTTCTTCAACTAGGGTCAAGCGCTCCGGGGTCTCACCTCGGGTTCGCCGGAAAGCTACCTCGTATCGGACCGAGGTTGTAGCTGCCGTAGCCGAGGTTCCGAAATCGTCTTCTACCTCCCGCCGAATCAGCAAGTCGGCGACGATCCGGATCTCGGGAGCCTCATAATCGCCAAAGGATGTAAATAAGCTGCGCGCGTCGGTCCGCCCCCGGGTCTCACGGAGACCCTTGGCCGCTTCCATAATCGGATGTTGGGTGAGCAGGTGCAGGAAGCGAATGACGTCGAAAAGGTTCGATTTGCCGGCCGCGTTGAGCCCGGCAATACAGGTGAAGGGGCCGAACCGAACGTCGACGTCGAGAAGGTTCTTAAAACCTTGGACGCGTAACCTAGTCAACATGCGGGCATCCTATCAAGGGTGACGATCAGTAGCTCCGGCATCGAGGACGGCATATGCTACGCCCATGGTGATGCCGGGCAGGAAAAGCGCTGAGAAGTCTTGGCGCGCATGGTGGGTTTGGCTCGGCGTTTTGTTGACCTCGGCTTGGTTGTTGCGTGGGATCCACGTGGCCGGGGGAGCCGGGGGAGCCGGGGGAGTCGGCGCCCATGACGTCCGGGGTTTTGTGTCGGATCTGGTGATGGCTTGGTTGTGGCTGGGTTTGGGCTCGTGGGCATTTCGACGTTTTGGCTTTGGGCTCTTCTTGGCGTTGGTGTGGACGGCCGTCCAAGTGGCCAATTACGAGCATCTGACGGCTTTGGGTGCCCTGCCGCGTTTGGTCAATATCCACTATCTCTGGGATCCGACGTTCTTCCATGGCTCGGTATTGCCGGTGCTTTTCGCTCCCCGCACCTGGGGACTTTTTCTGCTGACCGCAGGGGCTGCATGGGCGGCTTTCCGGCTCGGCCACGGACGGCTCGGAGGAAGCCTTGGCGGCTGCGGCTGGACGCCTTGGCTGGTGACGGCCGGGCTGTTGCTCACCGCAACCTTATGGCCTCTGTCTCCAGCGTTGCCCGGTTGGCGCCAAGCCAATGCCCTGGAGCTCGGCTTGCGTGAGATCAGTAGCGATGTGGTGCGAGCGGTGAAGGGGTCCTCGGAGCGGTCGGTCGACCCGCGGATTGGCGCCGAGCTGCCCGCTGACGATACCGCTGCCGATCTGTCGGGCCGTCTCCGGATGCCGAGGGCGGAAGGCAAGAATGTGTTGTTGATTCTGGTGGAGAGCCTCGGCGGCGGGGCCTTTCCGTCCCTGCTCGAGGCCCAAGGTCTCGATCACATACCGGGTTTGCTACCGCGCACCGATGAGCTTTTTCGCTCCGGTTGGATGTACTCCAATTTCATCAGCATGCAGCGCCAAACCCAGCGGGGGACTTACGCTCTGCTCTGTGGCCGTGCGCCCCGGTTGGCCGGTGGCCTGTCGAAAATGACCGAGCTGATCAAGCAACGGGGCGAGGAGGTGCTGGATTGTCTGCCGGAGCGCCTGCGTCGGGCGGGTTATCAGACCGCTTATCTCCAGGCCGCCCACCTGCCGTTTTCCTTGAAGGATCAATTCATGCCCAAAGCGGGTTTCGAGCGGATTCTCGGCGAGCGCTGGTTCACGGAAGCCCACATCTGGGGCAAGTGGGGCGTGGACGACAAAACGTTCTTCGAGGGCGCTTTGCAGACGGTCGAGCAGATGAGCGCGGAGCCACGGCCATTTTTCCTCACCCTCCTGAACGTCGGCACCCACCATCCCTACGCCGTGCCCGAAGACTTTGAAGCGCCCTTCGATAAACACAGCTTCCCCTGGTCCATGTCCTATCTCGACGGACAGTTGGTGGAATTCTTGGGGGATCTCAAAGGCCGTGGCCTGCTCGAAAATACGGTGGTGATCCTGACCTCTGACGAAGCCGTGGGATTGGATCGCGGTCAGGGTGATTTTTCCCAGATGGTGGACCAGGCCTGGGGATTCCTCGGGGTGTTGACCCCCGACGGCAGCAGTGGCTGGGTGGCGGAGCCCTACGCCCAAAGCGACCTACCCCTTTCGGTGCTCGACCTTTTAGGTGTGGTGCCCGGCCTGCCGGAAGACGGAGATGAGCTTCCTTATTCGGGTCGCAGCCTATTTCGCCAATACGAGAGGCCGCGCACCCTGGCTTTCGGCAACGTTTTCTTGAATCGAATTGCCGGCGTGGGTCTCGACGGCCGTCTCTATGGTTGTAAGGTGGATGCTTCGGAATGTGCCAAGTGGCGTGTGCCGTCGAATCAGCTGTTTTCAGATTTAAGGGTCGAGGAGCCGATCGGTGACGGTGAGCTGGGATTCCTATTTCGACATGTGAAATCCAGCGACCGGCTCCATCGGTCCGAGACCCAACATGGATTCGGCTCGCGTGCCGGCGGTGCGCAGCCGATCGCTTACGAATTTGGTCTGATCCGTCGCAAGACGATCTCGTCGTCGGATGCTTTTCTTGCCGAGCGGCCTTGGATCTTCGACGGGCAAAGGTACACGGTGTCGCCCAGATCATTGGTGGAGGTCGATGTGCAAGTAACCGTGAGCAGCAGCCCCGGCCAAGGGCCGATTCGAGTTCGTCAGGAGTTGATCGTGGCTGACGGCCCCATGCTCCATGAAGAAGAGGCCTCGTTGTCCGACGGGCAGTCCATCCGGTTCCACTTTGTGTATCGGGTGGGCGAGGATCCACTACGACGGTTCGAGTGTCGATTCGGGGTGGTCGATCCCGGCCAAGGAGATTGGGAGATGGTATTTGACCGAGCTCGTCTGCGGATTACGCCGTTGGCAGATCACGAATCCGAGCCGCCGGCCGGTGCGTCGGCCCTTGCCGAATCGGCTTTGAAACGAGGGGGTTGAAGGTGCCGGGCTCGCTACATTCTGACGCGTCGTCTGCGTCGTCAACGGAGTCGCGACCCACGGGTCGAAAGGCAGGTCTTTCGGATCCGAGATGGCTCACGATCCTTTTGGCGACTGGGATCGCGGCAGTTTTTGTTTATCGATTCAGCCTCCATCTCTTCTTATCCGATGACGCTTTCATCAGCTTCCGCTACAGCAAGCATTGGGTCGAAGGTCTGGGGTTGGTTTGGAATCCGGGCGAGAAGGTCGAGGGTTATACCAACTTCCTATGGATGACCCTGATGGCGGCAGGGCTTTGGTTGGGCATTGAGCCGGAGGTTTTCGCGCCGTTGCTGGGTTTGCTGTCGGGCCTCGGCGTGTTGTTTTTGAGCGCCAAGCTCAGCCCGCCGGACTCCTTGTGGCGCTGGCTGACCCCGATTCTGCTGTTGACCAACTTTTCCTTCGTGGCCTGGTCGTCGGGCGGCCTGGAAACGCAGATGTTTTCGTTTTGGGGCCTTGCGGCGGGTGTCGCCGTCGTCACCGGCCAACATCCGGCCGTCTTCGGCCTGTGCGCGGCGGCGGCGACGCTGACCCGCCCCGAGGGGCTTCTGTGGGCTGGATTGTGTACCTTGCTGTTGCTCGGAGATTGGCTACGCGGTCAGGTCCTGTGGCGCAGAGCCGGGTGGTTTCCGCTCACGTTTGCCGGTCCGGTGACGATCCACGCCCTCTGGCGCTACGACTACTACGGTTTTTGGCTGCCCAACACCTTCTACGCCAAAGTCGGCGGGGTGGAGTGGGCCGACGGCTGGACTTACTTCTCGTATTTCCTCAGTGAATATCGCATTGAGCTTCTTTTGCCGTTTGCCCTCTTGGCAGTGCGGCAGGCCGTGACCGATGGCCTCGATTCGCGATGGGCGCGCAGCGTGCTGCTGTCGGTCGGGGTCACCGTGATCTACGGTACCTATGTGATTTCCGTGGGGGGCGATTTTCTTGAATTTCGTTTCATGGTGCCGTGGCTGCCCTACTACTTTTTCTTGGTCGCTGTGGGAGCACGGCAGGGGTGGGAGTGGCTGGCTCCGAAGCTAGGTGCTTCCCCGCGGGTGGCAGGCGCGATCCTCTTTGCTTGGGCGGCGGTGTGGATCGGCGCCGCTTGGGGCGAGAGTGAGGCCACACAGCCGCAAGGTTTTGAGACCGTGCCCGCGATCGGCCACTACGCTCAATTTCGCACCGAGCAAGGGTTGATGCTGCGGCGTTGGGTGGACGAAGGCTTGCTGCCGGAAGCCTTCAGCGTGGTGACCGGCGGAGCCGGAGCCCTACCTTATTACTCTCGCCTCTACGTGCTCGACCGTCGCGGCCTAAACGACGTGGAGGTTGCCCACTCCGACTACGTGCCGGGCACAGGTTATGTGGGGCATCGCCGATGGGCGTCTCCCGCATTGATCCGGCGGCGTGGGGTCACGGCAGTGATCTTGGGTCACCTGATCGTCTACGACCGTCGGGTCACGACCCCTGACCAGCAGCTCGAATTCGGTCTGGGTAAAACGGAGCAGTACTCGGCAGGGGCCGAGGTGCCCGAGGATGTCCTGCGTTTGGAGTGTCGTTGGATGGACGAAAACCGATATTTGCTCTTCGGCACTAACCTGGCACCGGATCGCTTGGAGCGACAAGTGGGCCATTTGCGAAGCTGTTGGCCCGGGGGCGTGGCTCAGCCGTCGAAGTAACCGGCCACATTTTGGGGCTAAGCGAACGCAGCGCCCTGCGGCTCAGTCGTGCCGTAGGGCGGTCATCGGATCGACGCGCGTCGCCCGCCGGGCGGGCACGGCAACCGCCACGAAGGCGGTGACCAGCAGCAGAGCACCGACTTTGAGCACGATCGATGGTTCGGCGCCGGACATGCCGTAGAGAATGCCGGAAAGGGCCTTGCCCACGGCTAGACCTGCCGCCAAGCCGAGGACCAGCCCTGCGAAAACCAGCGTCAGCCCACGGCTCAACAGATGGCGGAAGATGTCTCCGGCTGCGGCGCCCAAGGTCATGCGGATGCCGATCTCGTGGGTGCGGCGAGCCACGGCGTGGCTCAGCAGTCCGAAGAGGCCGATGGCGGCGAGCACCAGAGCCAATCCACCGAATAAGCTGACCAACTCGGCGCCGGTCCGGGCGGGCATCAACGACGCGTCGAGATGTTGGTCCATGGTGCGGACGTTATAAACGGCGACCTGGGGATCGAGCTCGGCGATGATCGATCGAACCAAGGGGTCCAGGGCCGTCGGCGAACCGGCGGTACGGACGTGGATCTGCTGCTGCGGCTCCCAGGCTTGGCGGATCGAGAGGTAAACGTGAGGTTTGGGCGTTTCCCGGCGGCTCAAATATTTGCCGTTGGCCACAATGCCGATCACCTCTCGCTGTGCACCGCTGACCCACATGCTGCCGCCCAAAGCTTGTCCGTCGGCCCAGAATCGATCGGCCAAGGCTTGGTTGATCACCACCACCGGTGCCCCGTCGGCGTTGTCGTGGTGACGGAAACCTCGGCCGCGCAGCACGGGAATGCCTAGGGTTTCAAAGTATCCGTCGGACACCACATTGTATTCGGGGTTCATGCGCTCGCCTTCGGCAGGCGTATAACCCTCCACGTCAATGCTCTGCTGTTGGCTGCTGAAGAGTGTCAGGGGTGCGATCTCGCCGTAGGCGACCTGGGTGACCCCCGGCAACGCCTCTACCTTCTGTTGCACCCGATCGAAAAACGCCAAGCCGGACTCGCTGTCGTAGCCGTGAAGGGAGGGATCCATGGCGGCCAACAACAGACCGTCCGATTGGAAGCCCAGGTCCACGGAACGTTCGTTTTCCAGCGAGCTGAGGAAGAGCCCGGCGGTGATCAAAAGCATCATGGACACCGCGACCTGGAAGGCGACCAACAAGCGACGCACTGGGATTTTTGTCTTGCCGATGGAGCTCGTGCCCCGCTCTCCCTTGAGCACAGGCACGAGATCCGGCCGGGTGGCTTGAAGGGCGGGCAGCAGGCCGAAGAGCAAACCGGTGACCAAGGTCAACCCGAGAGTAAATAGAAAAACCGTAAGGTCGGGCCCTGCGTCGACGACCACGGGCATGCCGCCGATCAACGGGGCTTGGGAGGCGAAAACCCGGGTGGCGCCCAGGGCCAGTAGTGTGCCGAGGACTCCGCCGATGGACGCCAAGGTGACGCTTTCCACCAACAGCTGACGCACCAAACGCATACGTCCCGCGCCGATGGCCAAGCGAATGCCAATCTCTTTCTGGCGCTCTTCCGCTCGAGCCAGGAGCAGGCCTGCAACGTTCGCACAGGCGATCAACAACACCGCACCGACCAAACCCAACATAGCCCAAGAGCTCAATTGAATCGCTTGCTGCACGTTGGGCGGCAAGGGCGAGATCCCGGGGTGCACGTCGACTCCCCAATTCTCGTTTTGGTCGGGATATTGCTCTTTAATCGCGGCCACGGAGACTTCCAGGCGCGACTGAGCCTGCTCGATGCCGATGCCATCCGAGAGACGAGCGGCGGTCATCAGCCAACCGGAGCCGCGGGAGTCGAGCACATCGGGTCGTGCGGGTTGAAGCAGAGGTTGCATTTGCAGGGGAATCCACAGGTCGAGAATCATGCCCGGAAAGGTGCCCTGCCACTGCGGCGGTGTGACGCCGATCACGGTGAATGGCTCGCTGTTGATCAGAATCTTTTTGCCCACCACCGCGGGGTCGGCGCCGAACCGTGAGCGCCAGAATCGATCTCCGATCACCGCAACCGGGTGGCCCGAGCGGATTTCGTCGTCCGCTGGGCCGATCACCCTCCCGAGGGCGGCGGAGACGCCCAAGGTGCTGAAGTAATTGCCACTGGCGACCACCGTCGGCAGACGCTCATGATGACCGTCGATCGAGATGTTGGCCGGCAGCACCGAATAGGCGGCTAGGTCGGAAAAGGCCGGCGACTCGGAGGCACGGTTCAGGTCGCGCAGATCCGAATAATTGGGGTACGACAGACTGGCTAAGGTGAACCCGGGGTAGGTGCCGTAGAGACGGGTCAGATGCTCGGATTGCTGAACGAAAGGCTCGCGCAAGGTGACCGCGTTGACCAGCGTGAAGACCGAGGCGTTCAAACCGATGGCCAGGGTGGCACAAATCACCACCAGGACGCTGGTGCGGGGTCGGCGAAGTATCTGTCGCAGGGCAAAACGGGTGTCGCGCAATAAGTCGTCCATGAGGTCTCCGAGGATTGACGTGCCGAGGGTTAACATGCCGGGCTCACCGAATAGGACGATGGGATCCGGCATTTTGTTTCATCCGCAATGAGCCGAGCCGATATTTATGGACGCTCGTGATACCCTCGCGGGCGCTTGTCAGGCGAGATCTCCATGCCGAAACCCATGCACAAACATCAAATTTCCCCGACGCCCCATTGTGCTTTTCGCTTATCTGTCCGCGTTAGAGCCATGTTCGGGGCTGCGTTAGGGGTTGTGGTCGGCATCGTCTTCGGGTGCGGGTCACCGCCCAGCGGCCCTTCCCAAGACATATCGCCGGAAATCGAAGCGGGATCAATGCCTTCGGATCCCGCCCGCGACTCGGATTCCGCCCGCGACTTGGTGCTGATCACCGTCGACACCCTGCGCCACGACGCCGTGGGTTTCGCCGACGAGGGTCCTTGGCGCACGCCCACCCCCGCCCTTGAAGCCCTGGCGACGGAAGGGCGGGTGTTCACTCACGCGGTGGCCCACGCTCCCTTGACTCTGCCTTCCCATGCGAGCATGTTGACCGGTCTCTATCCCTACCAACACGGCATCCGCGAAAACGCGGGCTTCGTGCTGCCTGCCGAGGCGCACACCCTGGCCGAGTCCCTGGCGGCCGAGGGTTTCGCCACGGCGGCCTTCGTCAGCGCGTTTGTGCTGGACGGCCGATTTGGCCTGGATCAAGGTTTTGAGGTCTATGGCGATCGCATCGCCCGGGGAGGCTCGTTTCAGGTGTCCGAGCGCCGTGGCGACGAAACCGTGGCCAAGGCTCTGGCTTGGTGGCAGGAGCAGGAAGGCCGCCGCCGATTCCTTTGGTTGCACCTCTTCGATCCCCATGCCCCCTATGACGCCGGTGAGCCGTGGTCCGCGTTGGCCGCCACGCCCTATCAAGGGGAAGTGGCCGCAGTCGACGCGTTTCTCAGTCCGTTGTTGGATCAGTTTGCCGCCGACGAGCCGCGCCCGTTGGTCGCCTTCACCTCCGACCACGGTGAAGCCCTCGGCGACCATGGCGAGCTGACCCACGGCATCTTTGCCTATCAGTCGACCCTTCGGGTGCCGTTGGTGATGTGGGGTCCGGGCGTCGAGCCCGGCCGGGATGAGCGCTTGGCTCGTCACATCGATTTGATGCCGACCTTGCTGGAACAGGCCGGTTTCGAGGTGCCGTCGGAATTGCCCGGGTGGTCCCTCTTGCGGGCCGCTCCCGAATCCGAAGAGAGCTATTTTGAAGCCTTGTCGGGGGCGTTGAATCGAGGTTGGGCGCCGCTCAGGGGCATGATCCGCGATGGCCAAAAATACATCGATCTGCCCTTGGTGGAACTCTACGACCTGGGGGCGGATCCCGGCGAGACCCGCAATTTGGCGGACAGCCGGCGGCGGGAGGCACGGATCCTAAACCAGCTCTTGCCGCAAGAATCCCAATGGCCTCCAGATCGATCAGAGCTGTCGTCGGAGGACGAGGCGCGTTTGCGCAGTTTGGGATATCTGACCGGTGACGGCGGCTCGGCCGTCCGATTCACGGCCGAAGATGATCCCAAGCGGCTGATCGAGCTGGATCGCGACATCCACCGATTCAGCGAGCTGTTCGCGGTGGGCGATCCGGCTTCCCTAAACGCTGCCGTGAAGCTGGCACAGTCGATGGTAGAACGTCGACCTTCGATGGGAGTTGCCCACACCCAGCTGGTGCAAGGGTTGCTGGAAAGCGGTCGTCATGCCGAGGCTTTAGCGGCGATGGCAAGGGCCCGGGCGGCCGGAGTGGCGTCCGTGTCACTCCTTCGTCAGCTGGGTTTGTCGCTGACCGAGGCCGGGCGACCCGATGAGGCGGTTGAGGTGCTTCGTCCGCTGGCCGAATCCGAGGATCCCGAGGCCATGGGCGCCTTGGCGGCCGCGTTGTCGGAACTCGGTGAACTCGACGCGGCGTCCCGTTGGATGGGCTCGGCCCTCGAACTGGCTCCGGAAGATGGTGGCCTGCACGAAAACGCCGCGGTGCTGGCTTTGCGACGTCAAGAGGCCGCCGCCGCCCTGGTCCACGGGCGCAAGGCCACCGAGCTGCGGCCCGGCTCGGCGCCTGCCTGGAATCATTTGGGTGTCGCCCTTTTCTTACAGGCTCGGCCCCTCGAAGCCCTGGAGGCGTGGCAGCGATCCGTCAGCCTCGACCCGAATCAATTCGACACTCTCTACAACCTGGGCATCCAAGCCGCAGAACTCGGTCGGCCCGACTTGGCCCGTCGGGCTTTGGAGGATTTCGAGGCCCGCGCTCCAAGGGATCGCTACGCCGCCGACCTTCCCAAAGTGCGCGCTCTTCTACAGCGTTTGAATCGTTGATTAGAGGCATGAGAAACCGTCAGAAGGTCGTTGACAGGCCGAGAGCCCTTTGCTACATTTTGCCACCCCTCGGCGGCACGGCCCCGGAGGGCGGTTCTTTGTAGAATTTTATAGACCCGTAGCTCAGCTGGTTAGAGCGCTACGTTGACATCGTAGAGGTCAGCGGTTCAAGTCCGCTCGGGTCTACCAAGCTTGCTCCCCTAGAACGAAGAGGCCGGGGGAGAGCTCGGCTAAAGGCGCTTAGCTCAGCTGGTTAGAGCGCTGCCTTCACACGGCAGAGGTCAGCGGTTCAAGTCCGCTAGCGCCTACCAAACTCTCTTCCCCCACACGAACAGCTCGAATCGCGACGACCTCACCGTCGGCAACAAAACGCCCGGGCAGGCGCTCGCGTTCGAGCCAACCCCAAAGACGGTCGAAATCATGAGCAGTCCCTCCCACGCGATCGAGCTGACCCTACCCGACGGATCCGTACGCAGCGTCGAGGCGGGGACTACTGCTCTCGACGTGGCACGCTCCATCGGACCCGGACTGGCCAAGGCCACCGTCGGCGCACAATTCAACGGCACCAACGTCGACATCCGCACGCCGCTGCAAGAAAACGGTAGCTTTCGGCTGTTTACGACCAAAGACCCCGAAGCCGGTGACTTTATTCGTCATACCGCCGAGCATGTGCTCGCGGACGCGGTGCAGCGGCTTTGGCCGGGCACAGAAATCGACGCCGGGCGTCAAGATCACTCTGAGAAATATCAATACGATTTCCGCTTCCCGCGGGCATTCACGGCCGAGGATCTGGACAAGATCTCGGCCGAGATGAAAAAAATCGCCAAGGAAAATCACGAGCTCAAACGCCGGGAAGTGACCCGAGCCGAAGCTGAAGAGATTTTCCGGCAGCGGGGTGCGGAGCTCAAACTCGACCGTCTCAAGGACATCCCGGAAGGCGAGACCATCACCCTCTACGAGCACGGTGAATTCCTCGACCTTTGCCGTGGCCCCCACGCCCAAAATACCAAACAGGTGGGCGCGCTCAAGCTGATCGAAACGTCGGGGGTTTACTACCGCGGCGACGAATCCAACGAACAGCTACAACGGATTTACGGCACTGCCTTTGCGTCGAAGAAAGATCTAAAAGAATACGAAGAACGCCTGGAGCTGGCCAAAGCCAGGGACCATCGGCGATTGGGCCAGGAGCTGGATCTTTTCAGCATGCATCCCACGGCTCCGGCCTCGCCGTTCTTCCATCCGAAGGGCACCACCGTTTACAACGAGCTGGTGGACTTTGTGCGTGGTTTGTACGTGCAATACGGCTATAGCGAGGTGGTCACTCCTCAAATCCTGGACGTCGATCTCTGGCATACCTCCGGTCACTACGCCAACTACCGCGAGAATATGTACTTTACCGAGGTCGACGGTCGTCAGTTTGCGGTCAAACCCATGAACTGTCCGACCCACTGCCTGATCTTCGGCACGCGCTTGCGCTCTTATCGCGATCTTCCGATCCGATACGCGGACTTCGGTCGACTCCATCGCTACGAGCGATCCGGAGTGGTTTCCGGCCTGACCCGAGTTCGGACCTTCTGCCAAGATGACGCCCACATTTTCTGCACCCAAGAGCAGGTGGAGGAAGAGGTCATGGCGGTGGTCGACATGATCCGCACGGTCTACGAAACGTTCGGTTTCGACGATGTGGTGATCGAAGTGTCGACCCGTCCGGAAAAGCGATTGGGCAGCGACGAGCTTTGGGATCAAGCGGAAGGGGCCTTGATGAAGGCCCTCGATCGGCGAGATATTTCCTACGAAGTCAACGAGGGCGACGGCGCCTTCTATGGCCCGAAAATCGACTTCCAGGTCCACGATGTCTTGGGTAGGTCCTGGCAGTTGGGCACCGTGCAGCTCGATTATCAGTTGCCGGAGCGCTTCGAACTCAAATACATCGGTACCGACTCGGAAGATCACCGCCCGGTGATGATCCATCGGGCGATGCTGGGCTCGTTGGAGCGTTTCTTCGGCATCCTGATCGAGCACACCGGCGGCGCCTTTCCCGCGTGGTTGGCTCCTGTCCAAGCAACGGTTTTGCCCGTATCCGAGAAATTCCTCGACTATGGACGCCGGGTCGAGGCAGAATTGCGCCGAGCCGGCCTGCGGGTAGAACTCGATGATCGTGGCGAGAAGCTGGGATATAAGATTCGCGAAGCCCAGCTCCAGAAAGTGCCCTATATGTTGATCATCGGTGCCCGTGAGATGGAGTCCGAAACGGTCAACGTCCGTTTGCGCACGGGCGAGGAATTGGGAGCTGTGAGCCTGGCACAAACCTGTGACCGTATTTCAGCTAAAGTCGCCGAGCGCAGCCTGGGCCTTTGAGCCGGGCACCAGGTTTTCAGAGTTCGAAATTTTTGAAGCTCGAAGTTTTTTGGGTTCGTTAGAGTCCGCGGAATCACTAGATTCTGCTCAACCAAGGAGAGACCGACACATGCCTAAGCAGAAAAGCCATCGCGGGGCTGCGAAGCGATTCAAAGTCAGCGCCACGGGCAAAGTTTTGCGGCGGCAGTCGGAGACCAGCCACATCTTGACCAAGAAGACCACTAAGCGGAAGCGGAAGCTGCGTAAGGCAGCGCTCGTTTCTCCGGCCTTCGAGAAGACCGTCAAGAAAATGCTGCTCCACTGACGCCGGTGACGCCGGTCTTGTACCGGACGTCGCGACCCTCACGCCACAGTCGGCGTGATCGTACTCACACGTTTCGTTTCATTGAAAAATGGCTGCTGCTGGGTCCAACCTGTCCAGTGGGGCCGCATCCGGATCGAAGCCATAAGGCTCTGGATGTCAACTGCTCCTGAGGGAGCCCCAACGAGGTTCTGAAATGCCGAGAGTAAAACGCGGAAATAACCGCACCAATCGCCGCCGCAGGGTGCTCAAGCTCGCCAAGGGCTTTTACGGTGCCAAGTCGAAGGCGTATCGCGTAGCCAAAGAGGCGGTGGATCGGGCTCTAACCTACTCCTACCGTGATCGCCGTCAGAAGAAGCGCCAGTTCCGCCGTTTGTGGATCGCTCGCATCAACGCGGGTGCTCGCCAACACGGTCTGAGCTATAGCCGTTTTATCAACGGTCTAAAAAGGGCCGGCTCTAGCATCGATCGGAAGGTGTTGGCCGATCTGGCGGTCCACGAGCCCAAAGCCTTCGCCCGCTTGGCGGAGGTCTCCAAGGACAGCCTCGGTTAATTACTGAGCGCCGACCTCTCGACTACCGGCGACCTTGACGAAGCCGGCAGTCGGCCTAACAGGCTGTGGCAAAAGTCTCATCGCGCTGCGAGCATTTTCCGCCGACTCTTCGTTGGAAAACCTCGACGATTCCCGAATCGCCTGCGGTTTTCACGCCTCGATTCGACGAAAAATTCGCTGCTCTCGCCGGCGCGAGACTTCCGCCACAGCCTGCTAAAGAGCCACCCGTCCCAAAGGCGGGTGGTTTATTACGTTGCGGTAGATCGCCGGCGGACGGTCTACGACGTGGTAGTTTTCCGACCCTGAGCGCGCCCAAGAGAATACAGCCCGGAGGAAGCAACGATGAGCAAAGCCTGGTTACAGGATCTCGAAGAGAAGGTTCAAGAGGCGGCCACCCGGCTCAGGGATCAAAAGGCCGTGAGCCAAGAGCTTGAGCAGCAAAATTTGAAGCTGCAGGAACGAGTCGAAGAACTCGAGGCCCAGCTAGCCGACTCCGGCGACGGTGACCCGAGTTCTGAGTGGCAAGAAGAGCGGCAAGAGATCCGCGAGAGGGTCGAGAAATTGGTGGATCATCTGTCGGATTTATTATCCGAAGAGGATTCCTGAACCCTCGGGTCCATGCGGGTAAGGCATCGAAATCCTTTTTCCGTGTGCTATATTCCTTGGGTGTCTAACTCTCTGATAGGGCAGACTTTGCCAGGTGCCTCACCGGAGACTCCCGAAAATGCTGCCTCGGGCGCTATTGCAGGTTCCGGAATCTAGTGGAACGTCCAGAGAATTCAACAATTCCGAGCCTTGATGGGCCTGAGATGCGAGATAAGAGCATGGAACCCAGAAGCACCACATCGGTCGACGTGGAGATCTTTGGTTCCGTGTACCATGTGCGAGGAGAGCAGGACCGGGAGTATCTGTTAAAGCTCGCCGACATCGTGAATACGAAGATGCGCGAGATAGGTGACCACATGCCTGTGGTCGATACAGGAAAGATCGCGATTTTGGCGGCGCTGAATCTGGCTGATGAGCTGCTTCAATGTAACCAGCAGCAGGAAGGGGAACGGGTAGAGATCATGGAGAAGGTGAACGAGCTGACCGGAGAACTCTCCGCTGCGCTCGACCCCTGAGCCCGATCCACGAAGCGCTCGCACAGCAAGGGTCGCAGATTGACCTGGATGAATTGAAAATTTGATTTTCCCGCGTGGTTTGGGTGGCTCGCCAAGTACCTAGAACCAACATTTTGTAAACGGGAGTCTTAATGCGCGTAACCTGTGCCAGCCTCGCTCGAACGAGGACGCTGAGGGTTCGCGACGCGGACACCCACCTGGTTGGAACCCGGTTCTAACCACTTCGCGCGACCTCCCTCCACGCGGGGATTCAGTTTCGAGCCCTCGCCCATTCCCACCCCTGTTATAGATCTGGGGGTGGCCCAGTGAACGAAATGATGATTCTTGCGGTGGTCCTATTAGCGGCCGTCGTCGGATTGCAGCTTTATTACCTCGTGGCCCGTCGCTCGGCCCAGCAGGTGATGGAAAACGCCGAAAAAAAGGCGTCTGAAATCACCCAGAGCGCCCGGGAAGAACGCGAGACGCGCATCCGCGAGGCAGATCTCCAAGCCAAGGAGAAACTGCTCCAAGCGCGGAACGAATTCGAAAAAGTCTCACGACAGCGCCGCTCGGAGCTCGAGACGCTCGAGCGACGTCTGCAGCAAAAAGAAGATCGCCTCGACAAATTGCAGTCGGAGTTGGCATCCCGCGATAAGGATGTCGGTGAGCTGGAGCGATCCCTGGGTCGGCAGGAAAAACACCTAGGCCAACGCCAGGAAGAACTCGATCGGCTGATCAAGGAAGAGCAGCATCACTTGGAGCAAATGGCCGGGCTGACCGCCCAACAGGCCAAGGACGAGCTGATCCGAGTGATGGAAAAGGAGGCGATGAACGACGCCGCCCACTTGGTCAAGCGGATCGAGGACGAAGCCCGGGAGTCGGCCAACCGCAACTCCCAGCGCATTCTGGCCAACGCCATCCAGCGCAATGCGTCGGATTTCGTTTCGGAAACTACCGTCTCGGTGGTCCTGCTTCCCAACGACGAAATGAAAGGGCGCATCATCGGCCGCGAGGGTCGAAACATCCGCGCCCTCGAAATGGCGACGGGCGTTGATTTGATCGTCGACGACACCCCCGAAGCCGTGATCCTGTCAGGCTTTGATCCTTTCCGGCGTGAGATTGCCCGGGTAGCCCTGGAGCGTCTCATTTCCGACGGCCGCATCCATCCCGCTCGAATCGAAGAGGTGGTGGAAAAAACCAAAGCAGAATTCGATCAGCGGGTGCAGCAAGAGGGTGAGTCCGCTCTGCTCGAGCTGAACATTCCGGATCTACACCCAGAGCTGGTCAAGCTCTTGGGTCGGTTGCGGTACCGTACGTCGTACGGCCAAAACGTGCTGAAACACTCCAAGGAAGTGGCCTATCTGGCGGCGACCATGGCGTCGGAACTCAAGGTCGACGTGCACGTGGCCAAACGGGCCGGTTTGTTGCACGACATCGGCAAAGCGGTGGATCGCGAGATGGAAGGCTCTCACCTGGAGCTGGGAATCGATTTGCTGAGAAAATACGGCGAGACCGAAGAAGTCGTTCACGGCATGGCCTGCCATCACGGCGACTACGATCCAGAAACGGTGGAGGCCGTGCTGGTCACCGCCTCCGACGCCTTGTCCGCGGCTCGGCCCGGCGCTCGACGCGAAGTGTTGGAAAGCTACATCAAACGTCTGGAGAAGCTCGAAGATATTGCCCACAGCTTCAAGGGCGTTCAAAAGAGCTTTGCCATCCAGGCCGGTCGCGAGGTTCGGGTGATCGTGGATTCCGCCAACATCTCCGATGAGGACGCTATCTGGCTGTCCAAGAATATTGCCAAGAAGGTGGAGAACGAACTCACCTATCCCGGTGAGATCAAGGTCACAGTGATTCGCGAAACCCGATCCGTGGAGTTGGCTCGCTGATGTCTCGCGACTTTTCCCAAGTCCCCGAACGGGATGGGACGGCACGAATTCTTTTCGTCGGTGACGTGGTCGGGCGACCCGGTCGGCGCGTTTTGCAACGGCTGCTCCAGAGCCTGATCGACGAGCGGCTGATCGACTATGTGATCGTCAATGTGGAGAACGCGGCCGGCGGAATCGGGGTGACGCCGGACGTGATTCGGGAATTCGATGCTCTGCCGATCGATTGCTATTCCTCCGGCAACCACATCTGGGACAAACGGGAAGGTTTGCCGCTGCTCGACAAACACGAAAAGCTGCTGCGTCCGGCCAATTACCCGGGTAGCAATCCCGGTACCGGTCTGCATGTGGGCGAGACCGCCGCGGGTATCAAGGTCGCGACTTTGAACCTCGAGGGCCAGGTGTTCATGAAGAACCTGGACAGTCCCTTCGAGGTAGCGGAGAAAGTGCTCGAAGGGCTCGACGACGACGTCAACATCGTGATCGTCGACTTCCACGCCGAGGCGACCAGCGAGAAACAGGCCATGGGTTATTTTCTCGACGGCAAGGTGAGTGCGGTGTTCGGTACCCACACCCACGTGCCAACCGCCGACGAGCGCATCTTGGCCGGTGGCACTGCATTGATCACGGATGTGGGCATGACCGGTCCCTACGACGGCATCATCGGTTTCCGGGTCAAAGAAGTGCTCCAACGATTCGCCACCCAGCGAAATGTTTCGCTGCAAGTGGCCAAGAAGGACCTTCGCTTGGCGGGGGCGGTGGTGGACGTCGAGGTGCAGACCGGCAAAGCCGTGGCGATCGAGCGATTGTTGATCCCGGTCTCCCTATAATCCCGATCTCCCTATAATTCAGTCCCTGAGCCGGGGCGACCGCGCTAAACCAAAAGGAGGATTCCATGAGCGAGGCGAATCGTCGCAAGATGCCGCTGCACACCAAGATTCTTATCGGTATGGCCGTGGGCATCGTGCTGGGATTGCTTGTGGGACCCAATTCCATGGTCCTACCCGGCGAAGGCGCATTCTCCGGCGAGGTGCTCGGTCAGCGGTTGATCGATTGGACGGAATGGATCGGACAGCTGTTCCTGCGCTTGATCAAGATGGTCGTGGTGCCGCTGGTATTTTTCTCCTTGGTGGTGGGTGTCGCGTCCCTCGGCGACTTCCGCAAGCTGGGACGGATCGGTGGCCGGACCCTGGGGTTCTTCCTTTGCACCACCGTGGCGGCCCTGGTGATCGGTCTGACCCTGGCGAATTTGGTCGGTCCCGGCAAATTGGTGGGGGAAGAAGATCGAGCTTTCCTGCTCTCCTCCTACCAGGACTCCGCCGCCGCCAAAATCGATAGTGCGGCCGCGGCGCCGAGCTTCACCGAGCAATTGGTGGGAATGGTGCCCACCAATCCGCTTTCCGCCTTGGCGGAAGGCAATATGTTGCAGATCATCACCTTCGCTCTGCTGTTGGGAATCGCGCTCACTTTCCTTCCCGGAGACCGGGCCAAGTCGGTAGTCGACCTCTTCGACCGATTGAACGATGCGATGGTGATTTTGGTGCACATGGCCATGGCCTTGGCTCCATATGGCGTTGCCGCGCTGCTGTTCAAAGTGGTGGGAACCACAGGTATTTCGGTCTTGCTGGCCCTCGGCGCCTACACGTTGGTCGTGGTTGTGGGTTTGTTGCTGCACCTGACCCTGGTCTACGGCTCCGTGATTCGTTTCGCCGTCAAGCTATCGTTCGTACGCTTCCTGGGAGCCCTTAAGGAACCCTTGTTGGTTGCGTTTTCCACCTCTTCCTCTTCGGCAACCCTGCCGGTGACCAAAGAAGCCTGTGAACAGAACGTCCGGGTCAGCCCGCAGATGACCAGCTTTGTGTTGCCCTTGGGCGCGACGGTCAACATGGACGGCACGGCGCTTTATCAAGGCGTAGCCGCAGTGTTCATCGCTCAGATTTACGGCATGCAGCTCAGTCTGACCGACCAACTGCAAGTGGTGCTGTCGGCAACCCTGGCGTCGATCGGTGCCGCCGGGGTTCCCGGCGCGGGCATGATCACCCTGGTTTTGGTGTTGACCACGATCGGTGTTCCCGCCGAGGGCGTGGCGTTGATCCTCGGGGTCGACCGCCTGCTCGACATGTTCCGCACTGCGGTAAACGTTACCGGTGACTCCACGGCGACCTGTTTGATGGCCAAATTGGAGGGCGAGAATCTGAGGATTCTGACCGATGCCGAAGATCAGGCCGATCCCGCCCACGGATTCGAAGGACGCCTCGAAGACGGCCCCCATCCCGTTTCCACGGAGCCGGGCCTTGGGGATTGAGTTCTTACTCCGCCCTTGAATCCACTACGACTCGGTGGCCGGGCTGAACGAAGTAATTTCGATGCAGATGGGGTTGGCCTTCTGGGGCGGCCCCTTCCCGGCGGTGGATTTCGGCCTGCCCACCAAGGGGATTTGGTGGCAACGGGTCCAAGCCGCGACTTCCCGCAGGGCTCTCTCTACGTTGGCGACCGTGTGCCCGTTGACCGACCAAGGACCCCGATAGCTGAATCGACCGGCTCGGGCGACGATCACCAGCACCGGTGGCCAGAATTTGGCCAGGGCAGCGGCGGCTAGGGCCAGAGTGGCATAACCCATCGCAATCATCGGGTCGCCGGCGCCGAGGAAGGCGAGAACCGCCAACACCACCGCGGCAACGGCGGTAGCTAAACGTTGGAACGGCCGGTGAGGTCGTGTATGCACTTCGAGGATGTCTGCCAAGGGCGCCCTGGAGGTGATGAAACCCCGTTCGGTGCCGATGGAATGGGTGGGGCTCCACGGTCGGCGTCGGACCCACAACGCGCCCCTGTTGCTCAAGGTCATGACCGCGTCGAGCCCGGCCCGGTCGAAGTGTCTAAAAAGAAAACAGATGCGTTCTACCCCTTGTCCCGGCGAAGGAGCCGGTTGAGGGAACGCCGGCGATTGCGGCGGCTGTGAAGATGTTGCGAGCTGATTCATGATGATTCTCCTGCCTGATGTTGGTGCCCGGGTTCCGATGGGCCCGGTTGCCCTTCATCCAGAGAGCGAGATCGGTGGAATTTTTGGACCACCCGATCAGGAGAAATCTCGTTCAGTCTTCGGAAGAAGCTCCAGTCCGCTGACGCAGCATGTGGTCGGCGAGAGTGAGGGCCATCATCGCCTCGGCCATGGGCACGAATCGGGGCAAGAGGCAGGGGTCGTGCCGACCTTTGGTGGAAATAGTCGTGGCCTCTCCGGCTTGGGTCACCGTGGGTTGCTCCATGGGAATGGAGCTGGTGGGTTTGACCGCACATCGAAGCACGATCGGAGTGCCTGAGGAGATTCCCCCCAACATGCCACCGTGCCGGTTGCTGTCCGTGGTGATGCAACCTCCGCGGTAGACGAAATGATCGTTGTTTTCGCTGCCACGGGCGGTGGCCACCGAGAATCCGGCGCCATATTCCACTCCGACCACCGCGGGCAGGCTGAACATAGCTTTGCCGAGATCTGCCTTGAGCTTGTCGAAGACCGGCTCTCCCCAGCCCGGGGGCACACCCGTCGCCACCACCTCCGCCACCCCGCCGATGGAATCCCGTTCGCTGCGGACCCTTTCGATCAGCTCGATCATCCGACTGGCCGCCTTTTTATCCGGGCATCGGACGATGCTCGCTTCCACCTGGTCGAGGCTGATGGTGGCGGGGTCGTTGATGGCAGCCCGAATGTCACCCACTTGGACCACATAACCCAGGACTTCCACACCCACTGAGGCGAGCAATTTCTTGGCCACCGCTCCCGCGGCGACCCGGACGCTGGTCTCGCGGGCGCTGGAACGACCACCGCCCCGATAGTCGCGAAAGCCGTATTTGGCGTCGAAGGTATAGTCGGCGTGGCCCGGTCGATACTTATTTTGGATCTCGCTATAGTCCCGGGAGCGCTGATCCGTGTTCTCGATCAAAATGGCGATCGAGGTGCCGGTGGTTCGGCCTTCGAAAACCCCCGAAAGAATCCGCGGCTCATCGGCTTCTTTGCGCTGGGTGACGATGCTCGACTGGCCCGGTCGGCGGCGCGCCAAATCGGGCAGCAAGTCGTCCACCGACAGCTCCATACCGGAGGGAACGCCGTCGATGATGACCACGTTTCCCGGCCCATGGCTCTCACCCGCAGTGGTAATGCGGAACGAATGACCCCAAGAATTGCCTGGCATGAACAATTTTTATCAGACGAGCGGCGGTAGGTCACTGGAAATCGAACGGCGACTCGGCCTCGTCGCGGGCTTCGCGTTGTTGTGGGTGGTCGCCTGTGGTCCCGAGCCCGAAGAGATCGAACTCGACAACCTGGTCGCCGGCTTCGCTTCGGCAGAAGTGAGCCGGGAGCGTCCAATGCTCGATCTAGGTGCTCCAGCGGCTCGACCGAGCCTAGGAGCCGGCTGGTCTTGGGACGGTAGGTCCGAAGACGGAACCACTTTCGTCTGGGTGGAGGGCACGCGGGCTGAGGTCGAAGTTTTTTTGGCTCGAAGCCGAGAACTCGAAATCCAAACCCGATGCCTGCCGTTCAGCTTCCCAGACGCGCCGACGCAGACTTTGAGCTTTGCCTGGGACGGGCATCCGGTCGCCGAAACGACCCTCACCGGAGGGTTCTCCGAATTTGCCTTTCGCTTACCGCCGGATCTCGCCACCGCGGGTGAGCATCGCCTGACCTTGAGCGGCTCATTTGCCCAGGAGGTACGGGAAGTCCTCAGCAGCGACGATCCGCGATCTCTTTCCTTCGCTTGCGACTGGATTCGGGTGGGTGACGAGCCCGAGCCCGAGCCCGAGCTCGAGACCGAGGCGCCGAGAGGCCAAGGTGACACCCTGTGGATCCCAGCCGGCGTTGAGGTCGCCTACTTCCTGGAACCGACTGCCGACGTCGAGTTGTCGTGGCAGCAGCTCTCCGAGCGAAGAGTAGGCAACGGGGGCGAGCATGGGGCTGTTGGACCGGGTGCTCTGTCGATTGTTTGGCAAGTCGAAGGTGCCGAGCCTGAAATTTTCGAGGTGACTCGAGAGGGGGAAGGTGCGGTGACGTTGGGCTTTCCCGCCGATGCCGAAGCGCGAAAGCCGGCGAGATTGGGCCTGCGGGTTTCGATGCCGACTGGATCGGGCGGCGTGGTGTTGAAGGGACCCCGGGTGTCCGCTTTGTCGGCCGCCGACGCTTCGGCTCCACCCAATTCCACGGGGGCCGTAGACGGCTCGGTCGTCGATGCTTCGGATCCGGGAGAGCTTGCCGATCCACCTCCCATCCTCATTTGGGTGGTCGATACCCTGCGAGCTGATCGCTTGGGGCACTACGGTCATGATCGACCTACCTCTCCCCATTTCGACGCTCTGGCCGCTCGCTCGACAGTTTTTGAGCAGGCGCTGGCCCAATCGTCATGGACTCGGCCGACCATGGCGACCTTGCTGACGGGAGTGGGCCCGGAGCGCCACGGAATCCGCGGGGTGCAAGACGGCCTAAGTTCCACCTTCGAAACCTTGGCGGAGCGTTTCCGTGGGGTGGGTTATGCCACCGGCGGCTTTTCTACCAATGGCAATTTCAGCCCGGATACGCATCTCGACCAGGGGTTCGAGCGGTTCGAGTATCGGGCGGAGGATGCCGGCCAAATGACCGAGAGACTGCTCGCCTGGCTCGATGAGCTGGAGGCCGAGGAGCAGAAACGTCCACCGTTGATGGTGGTGCTGACCACCGAACCTCACGCTTCGTTTGAGCCGACCGAGCCTTTCCGCAGTCGATTTGCACCCAGGGTCGACGATCCTTGGTTGGGAACGACCGAGCACATCCGGGCTTTGGGCGATAAAAAAGCGCCCGCCACGGACGAGGTGGTCGATCAGCTCTTGCAGCTCTACGATGCTGAAATTGCCTGGAACGACCAAGTCTTCGGAGCCCTGCGCGCTTCCCTGGCCGAGCGTGGCATGGATCCCTTGATCGTCGTGGTAGCGGACCACGGCGAAGCCTTCCGGGAGCGCGGAGTCTTCGGCCACGGTTGGGATTTGCATCGGGAGGTCTTACACATTCCGTTTTGGATTCACCTGCCGGGTCAGGAGCACGGGGCCCGGATTGCCGATCCCGTTCAGCAGGCGGACCTCCTGCCGACCCTGTTGGAATGGGTCACCGGACAAGAGATTGCCGGGCTCGACGGTCAAAGCTTGGTGCGGTTGCTGGATACGGAGGTGGATCCGAAGGGGGGATCCCCCGAAGGCCTGTCCGAGCGGTCGCTGGTTTCCACCATGGACTACGAGGGTCGAGCGGGCGCTTCATTGGTGCGCGGCCGCTACAAGCTGATCGAGCCCCTGTCCGCAGACTTCGCCTCCGAGCGACTGCTCTTTGATCTCCAGTCCGATCCCGAGGAAACCCACAACCTGAGTTCGGAGCGTCCTATTTTGGCCGGACGGCTCGCCCGGTTGCTGAAGGAATTTTTGGCAGCCCAAGCCACCGTGCAGGCGGAGGAGGTCGAACTCGATCCGGAGACCCGTGAGCAACTGGAGGCCTTGGGTTATTTGGGCTAGGGCGACGTCCGTTTCCATCGTAGGGGCGAGGCTTGCCCTCGCCCGTCTTCAGAGCTGGATGGGGCAAGCCCATCCCCCACATCCACGAATGCAAGGTGCCAGCCGTTTCAAGAACCGTCGCCGACGATGGCGCCACGACCCTTTAGGAGGACTACGCCTCGAAAGGATTGAAGATCTGCGCCCCCGTGTCGTTTACGTCGTCGACGTTACGGGTCACAAGATTAGATCGTGGACCTCGGCGGTTGCCGCCTGCAATGTGTCTATGATGGGCAGGGATCGGCCGGAACTCATTCGTCCCCACGTTTCAGCCACGTTTTGATCTATTGGCAGTATGAATCCGTCGAAAGCGGTGAGGAGGTCCGATAGCCAGCGTTCGAGCCGCTCGGCTTTGCGGGGGTCACGAGACTTTGCTTGCTCGATCCCTTTGCGGATTTCTCAATGACCAGTGAACTCAGGAAGAGATCTTCATCCTCGACTCTTTGAGACCACTCGGCGACCTTCGAATGACACCGTTGTCCTTTGCGTATTTCGGAAATGACGTTCGTGTCAATCAAATAGCTCAAAGATCGACCTCGCGCTCACGGGTTGGATCCCGGCGGAAGTCAATTTCTTCGGGGGTTGCCTCCAGCAACGCTTTCTTGCTGAGGCCGGAGCGTGGCTTCAGGAGATCTCGTAAATCGGATCGAACCCGGGTAGCGAGGTCCGTTTGCCCGCGTAGGGCTCGGGCCACTTCTTTGACGAGGGGGCGATCCTGCGTCGAGGTCAGTACCTCGAGAGGTACGAGATCTGGTGCTTTTCGGTGGGTCTGAGTTTCAGAGGTGTTCTTTCGTGGCGTCGTCATCTCGGATTCTCCTCGGCCGAATTATACCAGGCTGTGATGGAGAGAACTCACGGGTCAGGGCAGCTGCACCGCAATCACCAGGCCGGTTCGGTCGACCGCTACCACCAGGGGATGGCCTTCACGGTCGATGCCTATGTCGCTGCCGATCGCAGGCCCGGAAAGGTAGAGGCGCCAGAGCTCTTCGCCGTTGACCGCGTTGACCGCGTGCAATGAGCTGTTTTGGCTGCCGGCGTAGACGATTCCGTCGTAGACCTCGGGGGCGCCGGTGCATCGATGGCCGATGGAGAGTCGCCAGGCTTCCACGCCGGTGAGGACGTCGACCGACGATAGGTTGCCGTCATCGCCGCATAGGTAGACCGCGCCGAAGTGGGTGGTTGGAGGTAAACGGAAGCCGGCGCCTAGGGATGTCGTCCAGCGGCTGCCGCCGACGGCCGGCTCGAAAGCGTGCACTTGGCCCGCTGCGTCGCCGGCGTAGAGGGTGTCGGTGTCGAGGTGGGGGCCGGCAGCGACCGCCGCGGACGTTTTTGCGGTCCACCGCTCTCGGCCGGTTTCGACGTCAAGGGCAAAGATCTTTCCGGCCGTGGTGCCGAAGAAAACCACCTGGTCATCGGCCACAGGAGGCCCGGTGATGATTCCTCCGAGCGGACGCATCCACAGCCGGGCGCCGGTTTCGAGTTCAAAGGCGGCGGCCCGACCGTCTGAGGTGCCGACAAAGAGCCGATCCGTGACCGCGAGAGAGCTGGGTTTGAGCCGAGTGGGTGCGCCGGTTTTCGGTGCCTGCCATTGCTCGGCGCCGTTATCGAGAGCCAATGCGTGGATGTTTCCTTGCCCGGCGACCAGCACCAGGTTGTCGCTCGCCGACACCACCGGCTGCGCGTTCGGCGACCGGGCGTGCAATTTGAGGTTTTTCGTCCACAGGGTTTTGCCGGTGCTCAGGTCTAAGCACGAGAGACTATTTCGGTGCAGTTGAAGGACCTGGTTGCCACTCACCGTGGGCGGGGCGAGGGCCGGGCCCAGGTTCCGGCTCCAGCGAATCGTCGGGGTGCCGTCGAAAAAGGTGGGGCCCACCCGTAGCTCGGGACTTTTCTTGACTCGCTGGGGTGTTTGGGCCGGCGGCGGAAGCGTGACCCCGTAGAGGGCGCCGTCGACTCCGCCGAAGAGCACGCGATCACCGTGGATCGGGTGGCCGTAAACGGAGAGGGCGCCGGTGATGAAGGTGTCGGTTTCGAAACGCCATCGCTCCTGCCCGTCCCCGAGGCCGTAGGCGCTCAGCAAGTGCTCCCCACTGCCGACCAGGACCCGATCACCAAACGCCCGCGGACCCGATCTAAACGGCCCATCGAGCTGCCGTCGCCACAGTTCCCGGCCCAGGAGATCAAAGGCGAAGAGGGTGTCGCCGCCGGCCACCAACACTTGGGGAGGGCCCTGTTCAGAACGCGCTATCTCGGGAGATGCGGACACGAATTCATGGGTCAAAGCCCGCCATTTCTCGTCACCGGTGCGGGCGTCGAGACACCAGAGAAAACCGTTGCCCACCAATAAGAGGTCTGAGCCCACGGGTTTCGGCGCCGAGCGGGTGTCGAGGCTCAGCTCGGCGAGCCAGCGGACAGAGCCGTCCGCGGCGCCTAGGGCGCGAACGTGACCGCTTTCGGTGATCAGATAGACCCGTCGTGAATCCAGGTTGACGGCTCGCACGCCGGCGTCAACTTCATTGGGTCCGAAGGTCCATTGCACGGCGCCGCTGCTCGGGTTGCGGGCGACCAAGCGGTGTTGGGGACCACCGTGGACCAAGTGTCGATCATCGGCTGCCCAGGCTTGGGTCGCCTGGGGTTTGAGCTTCTGGACCCACCGTTGCGCGCCGGTATGCGAGGCCAGGGCGTGGATCGTGCCGAGCTGGTCGACGATCAACACCAAATCTCGGGTTAGAGCTGGGGCTTCGCGCACCCGCCCTTCGACTCGGACGTTCCAACGTTCCGTGCCGTCGCGGGAATCGAGTGCATAAATATGACGGTCGTCGCTGCCGAAAATCACCGGGCCCGACTCCGGCACCGCGGGATTGGACCAGATCTCTCCGCCGGTCCTTGCACGCCAGAATGGAGCGGCCTCGGAGGGTGATAGAGCCTGGTCGTCGGCATCCGGATCGCCGCCGGTCGTCTCTTGCCCGTCTTCGGCGGTCCATGGACGGGCCGGGATCACCCGGCGCGGTTTATCTGTATTGTCTACATTGCCTGTGTTGTCCGCGGCTTGCGGAGCGGAGCATCCTGTGATCGGCAGGAAGGCCGTGAAGGCTGCAAGGACCCACAGGATGGACCCGATCAGGGTCGCGATTCGGGGCTCAGAGGTGCGCGGGAGAGATTGCATCGATTTCGATCGGACCCGAAGCGGTGATCGCCGGCTCAGCGGACTTGATCCCAAGCCAGAACAGCTCTGACTTCAACCTTTTTGCGTCCGGGCACCTGGATTTCCACATCCCTGGAGCTGAGGTCGTCGATCGACCGATCGGTGTAGTAGGTGAGCAGGTATTGGCTCCGCAGCTCGTCGGAAATCTGCTCGAAGGCCCGATCGAGCCCGCCCCTGGCGCCGATCCTCAACAAGCGGCCACCGGTCGGATCGGTCAAGAGCTTGAGCGCGTGGATCGGCGCTTCCCCTTGGATGCCGGCTCGGCCCCGGGAAACGTCCCGCTGCACCATGGCGACCACATAAACGGGAATACCGAGTTGCTCACCGAATTTCACCACCTGATCGGGGTCGCTGTGGCTGCCGAAATCCAAACCGTCGGTCAGCACCACCAGGGCACGCCGACCGGGCTCGTCGCCGAATTGCAGCATGGAGAAAACGATCGAATCGTAGAGGGCGGTAATGCCTTCGGGTTGGATGTCTTCCATCGCCCGATCGATGTCGCTGGGCTCCTCGGTCCATCCGGCCGCTAGTTGAACTTGGTCCGAAAAAGTGGTCAAGAAAGCTCGGTCTTTGGGGCCCATCAGGGAGTTCAAGAACGTTTGGACCGCGCCCCGAGTGGCATTCCAAAGCCTGTCCATGCTGCCGGAGGAGTCGACCACTAGACCCAAGGTCAGGGCGACGTCATCGGCGGGCTGTAACCGGTCGACCGCGCGCTCGACACCTTTTTCGACCACCCTGAATTCTTCTTTTTTCATGCCTTGGATCGGCGAACCGTTCTTGCGGTTGACCAATACCTGAAGCTGCACCAAGAACGTTTCACCACGTTCGACGTATTGCACGCCGAAGACCGACACGTCCTCGATCGTGCGTCCGTCCTTGAGCCGAGCTACGGCTTTGACCAGATCGCCCCTTTGGACGGGGTGGGATAGGCGGCCTTCAAAGGGCGCTTCGCGGATTGTGGCCACAGGGGTTTCGCCGACAAAGAGGTCTACTCGGTCGAGTTCGGCGCCGTAGGGCAGGGAAACGTCTCCCCCGACCACGAGGTGATCGTCGATCTCGCCTTCGAGACGGGTCAGTCGAACTCGGAACGGCCGATAAACCCGATTGATTTCAATCGAGTCCTCACCCATCCACCGATCACGGGGCCCGAAGGCCTTGACCGTAATCGTCTGCCGACGGGGCGGGCTGTCGAGTTCGATTCGGCCCCGCCAGGGGAGTTTCTTTCGCCGGTCGACCTCTTCGCCGTCGACATAGAAAACCAGCTCGCGGATTTCTGGATCGATCAAAAGCGCTTCGATTTCAGTCTTGCCCTCCGCGACTCGGCCAGGGGGTGAGAGCAGCCTGACGACCTGGGGGGAGCCTTCTTCGCCATCGGTCCCATCGGTGTCGGCGCCGATCATGCCCCATGGGCCGGCCGCCCATCCGAGCACGGCGCAGCCCACGAGCAGCTTCACAAGGGGTCGGGGGATTTGCATCCCCCAACCCTATCCGGTAATCGAAGCCGGGTGAAGTCGAACCCCTGGGCTGTGAGCCCTGTGAGCCCTGTGACCCTGTGAACCCTGTGAGTTCAGTGCTATTTGCGGTGGAAGGCACCTTCCAACAAGTTGTTGTCGAAGAGTTCGCTTTGTCCTGAGGTGGCGAAGCGGTAGAGAGCGGCGGAGTAGATGCCGCTCAGTGCGGCGCCGATCAGGGCGAGGGTTAGGTAACCCAACACACCGATGGCGATCACCAGCACGATCAACCAAGCGCCGCCGGCCATGCCGGCGAAGATAAGGGTGGGCACCAAGGCGATCGTCCAAAGGACATGAAAGGCGCCGAAAACGAATCCCACTCCGGCGTTGCCGACGATTTGCTCGCCCCATGTTCGCTTGAGGATGGCGGCGCTTTCTTTGATGGCGTCGATGGGTCCGAGGTTGTGGGTCACCAAAACCGGCACGACGAGAAATGTGACGAGGTTCCACCCCACGCCGAGAAAGCCGACCACTAACCGCCCGAGACCGTTGGAGCGTTCCCTGGCAGCTTGCAGAATCAGACCGACCGTGGAGGCGATCGCCGCATAACCGAGGATCGAGCCGAGGTGGCTCCAAGCAATGCGCAGGCCGTCATTGACGGTTGGGTCTCCACCGTCGAGACGAATGAGTGCGGCACCCACGAGCGCCGAGTTGAAAAAGAAAATGACGGTGTATTGAACAAAATAGAAAAGAAATAACAACACCCACCCCAACACCCCAGCACCTTGAAGCTCGAATCCGCTGCCGAAAATGAAGAGCGGCACCACGAAGGAGGCGCTGACCAGGAGCAAAGCGAGGCCGGAGATGGCCGGGAATATCAACAGCTCCTTGTCGGCGCTCAAGACTTTGGCGCTGGCTTTGACCAGCGACCAGCTATTCTGCAATTTTGCGAACATGGGATCCTCCTGCAACGACGTGGCCTATATGTTCCGACTTGAATGTTCCGGCCTGAACGTTCGACCTGAACGTTCGACCTGAATTCTGATTCAGTGGATTGGGGTCATGCTAGCAGCCCTGGCTTCGGCATTGGACCGCAACCCGTCTCGACGTTCTTGGGTAAAGAGTGGAAGCCGCCGAGACGAGCCACGGTCCAAAGGGGTTACGCGCGGTCCGTGCCTCTAATTCGGGCCCGTCCAGTTTGGGCCTTTTCGAGGATCCAGAAGGCGCGGCACGCCGAGCACGGACAGCGAGCGTGTCTGAGCGACACAACGTATAGATCGGCTTAAGATTTTACACATCAGTAGTTTACGACGGTACTGCAGCGGTGGCGCGAGTTCGGAGCGACGCGCGCAGGGCGCCGCGCCGACCCACCGAGAATTCATTTCTGGACGGGCCCTAATTCATGAAGGGGTGATTGGGCCGGATGCTCGATGGGATGGTCAGGTCGTTGCCTACGCAGTACCATGGGGACCTTATCTACGGAGGTTCTAATGGGTGTCTTGGTATTTTCCGTGACTCTAGTTTTGGTGGTTTCGGCCTTTTGCTCCCTGTCGGAGGCTGCCTTATATTCGGTTCGGGTGCCCTACGTCCGGCAGCTGGCGGAGTCCGGCAGCCGGGCCGGCGAGGTGCTCGATACTTTCAAGCGGGGCATGGAGCGCCCGATCACCACGATCCTGATCGTCAATACGCTGGCGAATACGGCCGGCGCCGCGCTCGCCGGGGCCCAGGCCCGCACGGTCTGGGGGGATTCGTCGGAGGTCTGGTTCCCCCTTTCCTTGGCCTTTGCGGTGTTGGTGTTCGCCGAGGTTTTGCCGAAGGTTGCGGGCGTCAGTTACGACGTGCCGGTGGCGAGGGCCGTGGCCTTGCCTTGGGCGCTGATGGCTTGGATCTTGACGCCCATGGTTTGGATGTCGAAACAGATCACGCGACCGGTGCAGCGAAAAGATGCCGAACCCCAGGCTCCCGAGGAGGAAATTCATCACGTGGCAGCTCTCTCGGCAGAGGAGGGCAGCATCCTGCCGATCGAAGCTGAGCTAGTTCAAAATGTGCTGCGTTTGGACGAGATTTTGGCGCGCGACATCATGACGCCACGCACGGTGGTCTTTCAGTTGCCCGAGACCGCCACCGTCGACGAGGTGCTCAACGAAGTGGGCCGCTGCCCTCATTCGCGGATTCCGATTTTCGACCCAGAGACCGAAGAATGGACAGGTTTCATCTTCAAGAACGACTTGCTCCGGCGCATGGCCCATGACGAATTCGAAGTACCCCTCTCGGCCCTGCGCAGACCCCTGGCGTTCGTGCCGGAATTCGTGCCGGGTGATCGCCTGCTCACGGAATTCCTCAAACGTCGCGGCGGTGGTCAATTCCTGGGCGTGGTGGACGAATACGGCAGCACCCGAGGCATCGTCACCCTTGAAGATGTGATGGAAACACTCCTGGGTCACGAAATCGTCGACGAGACCGATCGGGTGGTCGACCTGCAAGAAGTCGCGCGAGGCATGGCGAAACATCGATTTCCCCATGGGATCGGCGAAACAGAAAAGAAACCGGACGCCACGGAATAGAATCCGGCTCTGGGCAAGCCGGCCGCACCTAGCCGGCCGCACCTAGCCGGCCGCACCTAGCCGGCC
>CBDUGP010000101.1:0-35233 GCA_965366625.1 uncultured bacterium | reverse complement strand
TGCCAGGCACTTCTCCGCCGGTGCCAGGCACTTCTCCGCCGGTGCCAGGCACTTCTCCGCCGGTGCCAGGCACTTCACTGACGCCGGTGCCAGGCACTTCTCCGGGGCCTTCTGCGGCGGTGCCAGGCACTTCTCCGACGGATGTTTATCGATCCGGAGCCGACCTCGCCCTTACGAAGCTGCCGCGGTTGGTGGAAAGTCGAAGGGAAGCGGAGACGATCGCGGCGCGAGTCGATGTCAATCAGAGATGGTTGGCCCTCGGGACTGCGGCCAATCGGGCGACGGTTCTGGGGCCGGATTTGAAGGACTATCGCATCCTCCATTTCGCCACCCACGGAGTGATTCCCACCGAAGCGCCGGAGCTATCGGGTCTGGTCTTGTCTCAATTCGACGCCGAGGGTCGCCCGATCGATGGGTTTTTGGGATTGCGAGACGTCACCCATCTCGATCTGAAGGCGGAGCTGGTGGTGCTTTCCGGTTGTCAAACCGCCCTGGGGCGCCGAATCCACGGCGAGGGATTGATGGGCCTCAGCCGTGGATTCATGTACGCCGGTGTGCCGAAAGTGTTGGCTAGCCTGTGGCAGGTCCAGGATCGGGCGACCGCGGATTTGATGGATCATTTCTATCGATTTCACCTCGAGTCCGGGTTGCCGCCCGCTGCCGCTTTGCGGGCCGCCCAATTGCAGCTGCACCGGGCGTCGAGCCGCAGTGACCCCTTCTATTGGGCGGCCTTCGTGCTCACCGGCGATTGGCGTTGAACCAGCCGTCCTCGCCGCCCCAACTGCCGTGCTCAGCCTTGGAATCTTCCCACGGGCATAGGTCCTCGGGGCCGAGCTTTGCCCCCGGGATGGTGCTGCGCATGGCGAAAATGCGGTTGTGGGGCCGATTGGGACCCGAACGATCCCTCTCCCAGAAGGAGATGCTCCGGTGGACGCCGTCGCCGTCGCCTTCGAGGGTCCGCGTATGCTCCACGTACCGGAGCTCGTGTCGTTTGGTCACCGGGCCGTCGATTCCGCTCTTCGAGTAAAGCGTGTAGGTGCCGTCGTTCTGTTTTCGGATGACGGCAAAGTAGGGCTGCTTGGGATGACCGATATCTCCGGCCTTGATCTCCCATTTCTCGCCGATGAATTCGTCGGGATCGAAGATGGGATCTTGATTATCTGAGGTCATGTGGGTTCCTCCGGTTAAAGCGGCCTCTTGGCCTGGTTGCGATCTTGGAGTGAACGATGGGCCGGGATTGTCCCGGATTTTTTGGCGAGGTTGCGCAGTGGGGGCTAGGGTTTCGACGCTGTGAATTCCAAGAACTCCAAGCGGTATTCGGTGGACCGGTCTGTGGACGGTGAGGGAGCCGTATCGTTCACGATCAGCTCGATGCGGTAGAGACCGGGCTCGAATTGGGTCGAGTAGAAGGCCATGTTGAGTCGGCCGGAGGGGTCGGGTTGGAGGCCGGAGGCTTGCCAGGTGGTGAGGCCTTGGGAGTTTTTGAGCAGCGCCTCGTAAGTCTTGCCTGTCTGAACTGGGGTAAGGGAGAAAACCAACCACTCCGGTGTGCTGGGCAAGGACAGCGAATAGAGGCTCGACGTGCTGCGAAAGGGGCTCAGCTCGATCACCGGGGTGTTGATGCGCGGCTGGAGAGCCAGAGAGGTTTCGACGTGAGCTTGGATTAACCTTTGCTCCAGGTCGCCCATTCGTCCATGCATCCACAGGCTCGGCAGTCCTGCGATGACCACCAGGCCGGCTGCCATGGCGACCCAGGCCAAGCCGGGGCTGCGCAGCTTGCGGGCGATCATTTGTCCGAAGCTCAGCTTCATGGCGTCCTGGACCATCACCCGTGCCAGGCCGCGCTGTAGGCGCTCCGCATCCTCGACGTCGGCAATGCAGGAGGGGCAATCCAGGTAGTGCTCCTCAAAACGGGCGAGGTCGTCCGCAGCCAAGCGTCCGGTGACGTAAAGCTCGACAATGCCTCGGTTTTCGATGACGGAATGATCCATGGACTCGAATTCTGAAGGTGGGTCGGGTCGGGTTGGGTTTTTCTCCATGACGATGCTCTAGGGCGACTTCATTGCAAGAGTGCAGGGAAAAAGATGTTTGTCCCCAAAAAAATCACGGCACCAAAGAAAATCAGCATTGGGGAATCCAGCTTCTTACGTTTCTCGGATTTCTTCCACAGCTCGCGCAGCCTCTTACGCGCCCTGAACAGGACTTTGTTGAATCGACCCGGGTCCACGCCCACATCCCGGCAGATGTCTCGGGTGGGATCGTCCCCCAGGTAGTAGCGGATCAACAGCTCACGGTCCCGTGGATGTTTCAACTCCCCGAGCAGGCGGCGGACGGTGGCGGCTTCTTCGTCGCGGATCAGCCTCGAGAGCTGGCCTTCTTCGTGGGCGGCCTTATTCTCGGTAACCGGGTCGAGCTCGCTGTAGCGTTTCTCTTTGCGCCGGTCGGCGATGAATAAATTACGTGCGGTCGATCGAATGAAAGCGGCCAAGGCTTCGGGATTGCGCACGTCGCCGTTGCGGGTTTTCATCAGCACCAGGGCCATGGTTTCCTGGTGCAAATCGTCGGCGAGGGTGGGATTGCCGGTCAGCCGACGCAACATCAGCATTAAGCCGTGGCCGAAGTTTTCCATCAGCTCCCGCTCCGCGGCAGTGTCACCGCCTTGAATGCGCGCGACGAGCCGAGGATAGTCGCCGGCGGCGGGCTCGGCAGGCGTTGGCGTTTGGGGGCGTTCAGGCATTGGAACTCGGTGCCGGCACGGATCCGGCCATTCGGGCGACAGGTGATTGAAGGTCCGGTCGGGTGATGATAGCGGATCACCGGTCCGGCATGACCGGGATGAGAGAAATCTAAACAAGAATCGGAACCTTTGTCGGCATGGTGCGTTGTGAGGGTCGAGAGGATGAAATGTTGACCCATTCCGAAACCCTGACCCACTCCGCCACACGCTCCCGAGAAGCGTTGAACCTCGATCCTGAGGCTTTCGCGGCTCTGATCGAGCGTTATAAGGACCAGATCGTCAACTATCTGATCCGGCTCACCGGTGAGCGCGATCGAGCGGAAGACGTGGCCCAAGAGACCTTCGTCCGGTTCTATCAGAATCATCATCAATACCGGGAAGAGGGCCATCTGACGGCTTACCTATTCCGGATCGCCACCAATCTGGTGCGCAGCGAGGAGCGGCGAAAGAAACGCTGGCGACTCTTGGAGCCGATTTTTTCCCGCGGGGGAAGCAGCGCCGACGGTGTGCACACCCTGGACCTCCAACGGGAGCCCGACCCACAACGGAGTCTGTTGGCCTCGGAGGAGCAACGCCAAGTCGTCCAGGCCATCGGTGATTTGGACCTCAGCTTCAGGGCGCCGCTGGTGCTGCGGGAGATCGAGGGTCTCTCCTACCGCGAAATCGCCGACATCTTGGACCTCAACGAAGGCACGGTGAAGTCGCGGTTATTTCGGGCGCGAGATTTATTGAAGAAGAAGTTAGAGCCTTATTGGAAAGGAGAAACATCATGATTCCGGCCAACCACTCCAGTCTCGATACGAGGCTAGATGCCGGGCTCGGCTCGCTGCCGCGAGAGATCGCCAGCGACGGTTTCACCGAAAGGGTGCTACGAGAGGTTGAATCCCACCGCATGCAGTCCCAGTGGCGCCCTTTGGCTGCCGCCTTGGCTTTGCTGGCCGTGGGTGTTGCGAGCTACGGTTGGAACGAGCAGCGACAAGACCAAGAGGCGGTTGAGCGAATCGCCTCCCTGAGGGCTGAGTACGAGGTGTTGCAGGAGGAGCTTGCGACTTTGGCCGAGGCCAAGCGCGACCGAGGCGTTGTGTATTTGGGAGGTAACGACGACGTGGAATTCGTCCTGGACCTCCGCCGCCTGATCCAACATCAGCAAGCGGCTCAACAAGGCGCCGTCGATTTGAATGTCGTCCCGGCTTCCCAGGATCTCTAGCCCGGTCAGATGTTCCGAAAACTTGGATCTCAACCCTAACTGGACGTTTCGGATTTCTCACAAACCATGGATTATAAACAACTTGAAGCAGGTGAGGGGCTTGTCCCCTCCCGCTCTTCCTTGAGAAGCGGCTCGGCTTCGCCTCGCCCGGGCGGGGGCAAGCCCCGCCCCTACATCCGGAGGCGGGGGCAAGCCCCGCCCCTACATCCGGAGGCGGGCGTAGCCCGCTAAGTTCATCTCAACCCTAAGACCTATGCTCATTCGAGCTTGAGCAAGATTGGAGAAAACATGAGCACGCAGAACCCTTCCCAAATGAGCCATCGTTGGAAGCTCCTAGTGGCTTCGCTGCTGACCGTGGGGGCCGTTGGCTCCGTGTGGGCCGGCGAAGGCGATGAGCGTCTTAGGATCGAAAAGAGAGTGATCCACCGCCCCTGTGAAGGAGCCCACGGTGCCGGAGAATCCCCCTTCGGCATGGAGGTCCGCAGCCGCGGTTTCCTCGGTGTGGAGCTGACCCAGCTGACCTCCGATTTACGTCGCCATTTCGGCGTGCCCGAGGAGGTTGGGGTGATGGTCGGCAAGATCGTCGACGATAGCGCCGCTTTTCGCGCGGGGCTGGCGGTGGGCGACATCATCACCGGGGTGAACGGCGAACAGGTGGACGGGCCGTGGGAGCTGACGTCAGCCATCCGCGGTAAAAAGGGCGGCGAGGTGGTGGACCTCGAATTTTGGCGAGATGGTCGCTTGAATCAAGTCACGGTCACCCTGGACGAAAAAGAGGGCTGTGTTTTCGATTTGGGTTCCATGGTGCACCGCTTGGAGGATCTCGGTGATCACTTGCCGGAAATCCAGATGCATGCCCTCGAGCTGAGCGGGGAAGCCATGGAAGAAGCTATGGAAGCGCTTAAGAGCATCGATTGGGAGAAGCAGCTCGAGGCACTCGAAGACTTGGAAATCGACGTTCAGATGGAAAAGCAGATGGAAGATCTTCAGATCCAGATGGAGGAGCTCGAAAAACGGCTTTCCATGGAGTCAGAGCACCTGAATCGGGAAATGAAACAGGGCCTGAAGGACAAAGAGCGTGTGCTCCGGGATCAACGGAAGGCCCAGATCAAGGCTGAGATTTCCGCTCGAAAAGAGATGCAACGTGCCCAAGAAGAAGCCCGTCGCGCCTTGGAAGAGGCCCATCGGGAGCAGGCCGATCGAGCACGAGCCCTAGCCGAAGAGCACCGGGAGCTCGAAGAAGAGGTCCGCCGTGAAGCGGAAAGGGCTCGACGTGAAGCGGAAGAGCAGGCCCGCGAAGCCGAGGAACGGGCTCGGGAAGCTGCCGAGCGAGGCGACGGTTATCCGTTCGTCGTCTGATTCAAATACATCGCCCCAGACACGAAACCCGGACGATTCGTCCGGGTTTCGGCGTTTTGGGATGCCTGCGCGGGGAGATAGCCGCCCGGGGTAGGCCGCCCTGGGTAGGCCGCCCTGGGTAGGCCGCCAGGGTAGCTTCGCAACCCTGGGCTATGGGCAACAACCCCTTCGGGGTATCGGATTTTTAGAACCCTGAAGGGGTTCCTATGCCCAGCCCGGGGTTGCGCTGCGCTACCCCGGGGACCCTTTCTACGGATAAGGCTCTAGGGTCATCTCTCGCTTCGTGGCTTCGGCGATCGCTTCTTCGGACCATGGGGCCACGTGCAGCTCACCGTCTAAGTAGGGACGGATTTGATCGTCGTAGTGGCGGTCGGAGGGGTGTCCCGATTGTCCACCGGGTAGCACGGCCCAGGCCCGGTCGGGCTCGGACCAGTCGACGATCCAGCGCATGGACGGGCCATAGGTGATGTGTTGGCGTCCGTCTTCCCGCCAACGGCTGCCGAAGGCCAAGATGGTGGTGGACGAGCCGGCGACGGGGTAGGGGCCGCGTCGGGTCCAACCGCCGTAGAAGGGCACGGCGTCCAATCGATGGTTGAGCCGCAGGCTGTGCAGCCATCCGTAATCCCATTGGCTGGTGCGTCCGCTCCAATGTTGTTCAGCGGTTTGCCACGCCTTTTCGAGGCTGCTTTGCAAGATGGCGTGCCGATCTTCCACGGCTTCGGTTTTGACGTTGTCGAGCCAGCTCTGGGACATGTCGCCGCGCAAGACACGATGGACCCGGTCGCGGTGGGACACGGAGTGTTCGAGCTCGGCGGCGGTGGATTCGTCGGCGAAGATTTGCGCCGAGAGTTCTCGGCTCAAGAGGGCGAAGAGACCCGCGGGACCCTTGGGCGCCATGGTGCCGTCCCAGGCCGATAGGGTTTCGAAGGCGCTTTGGGCATCACCTTCGAACGGTGCCTCGGCCTTCAGGATCTCCACCAGGTCCATGGCGAAGAGGGAATGGGCGTCCAATTGCAAATCGGCGAAGCTTTGCCGATCCCACTTTTCCTTGGCGAGCAAAGACTGGCGGATGCGATCCGCGCGAAAAGGGGCGAAGAATTCGGCCGTTAAGGGTAGGGCGTAGCCCTTGGGACGGATGTCGTGGTTGGCGGTGACGATCAAATCGTCTTCGGGATTGACCATCGTCGGGTTGGTGGGGCGGGGCCGCAGGCCGTTCCAGCCGTAGGTCGGGTCCCAGGCGGGGGCGGGCAGTCGTCCGTCACCGCGCTTGCGATCCGGTACTCGGCCGAGCACCGTGTAGAGCAGGTCGCCGTTGGGGAAGCCGGCCACCAGATTCTGTGCCGGGCAAACATAACCTTCGATCGCGGCCTGGGCCTGCTCGGGGGTTTCGGCCCGAGCCAGGTTGACCATGGCCGCAATCGGATCTCCCGGGTAGTGAGCGGTCCAGGCGACGCTGCGGGCGGGCAAGTCCCGTTTCGGATCGGCGTCGAGCAATGGGCCGATGTCCGTGCGCCGGATGGTGAATGCATGGCGGCTGCCATCCCTGAGCAAGAGGCTGCGCTTTTCTTCCACCACGTCTTGCCAGCTCTCGCCTCGGAGCACCTGGCCCTGGTCGTTGACCTGCTCGAAGAAAATGTCGTGGTCATCGAGCATGGTGTTGGTGAACGCCCACGCAATGGCCGGTCCGCGGCCGATCACCACCCCCGGCGTGCCGGGCAAGGTCATGCCGGCGGCTTCGTAAGTGGGACTGCGCAGCTGAACTTGATACCACACGCTCGGCAGGAATAGGCCGAGGTGAGGATCGTTGGCCAGCAGGGGTTTGCCGGATTCCGTGCGACTGCCGCCGATCAGCCAATTGTTGGAGCCCGGGCTCGGCGGGTCTCCGTCCAACAAGGTCGGCTCGGGATTCGGCTCGGTATTCGCGGAGTCGGATTGCTCTTTGTCAGTGAGACCGGTGAGGCCGGTGAGGTCACCGGGAGCACTGGGAGCCACGGGAGCACTAGGAGCAGCGGCGTGTTCGACTTTCTGACCGGCGAGCTCCAAGATGGCTTCGGGCACATGAAGGTCGGGATCGCCGAGCAAGTCACGGACGCCTTCCGGCCCAAAAGCTCTCAGCCATTGGAAGCGCTCCTCCTCCGGCCGTTGGTTCCAGAACGAGAGGTCTTGGGCCATCAAGAGGGCGAAGCGCAGGCTGTCTTGGGGCGTCCAGGGTCCGGGATCGGCGCCGAGAATTTTCAAACCCGGAGTCACCCTTCCCTTTCGTTCCAACAACCAGGCGTTGACCCCCTCGGCGTAAGCTTCGAGCATTTTCTTCGAGTCTTCCGACGCCGATTGCCACAATTTTTCGGCCGCTTCGGGGAATCCGAGGGTGTGGAAATAGATGTCTTGCTCGATGGCGGGCTCACCGACGATTTCCGACAACGTGCCGGATGCAGCGCGTCGGCCGAGTTCCATTTGGGTCATGCGATCGTTGGCGTGCAACCATCCCATGGCCCGGGCCAAATCCTCTTGGGAATCCGCGTTGACGTGGGGCACACCCCATTCGTCCCAACGCACGGTGACGGTCGCGTCCAGGCCGGTGACGGGATGGGCGCCCATGCGCGCCGGCATGCCGGAACGGCGTAAGTAGACCAAGACACTGGCGGCCGCCAGGAAGAGAAAGAACGCCGCGAGGGCGATGCCACGGACGGGTTTGATCAAGCTCATGGGCGGATCTTAACCCGCAAAGCTTCAGCGCCAATAAGCTCGTAAGCCTTGGATCAGGATCCAGATCGAAAACCCGGCACAGAGGCCGCCCCAGAACCAATAGGGCAGAAGGAGAGCGTGGGCCATTTGGCCGACGTCCGAAGGCATTTCTCCCTGGGCGGTGCGGGCGGTCGGGGTGAAGAGGTAATCACCCCGTGAAAAAACGCTCAGGGTCAGCTGCACGCTCAGGAAAACGAGCACCAATTGGGCGGTCTCAGCCTTGGACCGGCTCGCCACCCACCACAATCCGAGGGCGAAAATGCCGACGAACATCCAGCCGAAGAGGTTGCGGACCACCAGCACCAACGACAGGGCGAGCAGGATTGTGATCACGTGCAGAAAACGTCGCGCCCCGCGGGCGGTGCGTCCGGCGGCAAAACCCACGGCCGCAGCGGAAGCCGGGCCCAACAGACCGCCGGCCGCCACCACCGCCAAACGCAATCGGCTGGGCTCGGCGCTCCACATGGCCACCCCGGAGCCGTCGGGCCACATTTGGAATTGGTGAAAGCTGCCGCCCACCAACAGGGCCGCGAGGCCGTGTCCCATTTCATGCACCAGGGTGGACAGCAACATCAGCGGATAGGCCAACACGTAACCGTAAGGCACCACGTAAAGCAATAGGGTCGCGACGACGCTGACCCCGAGCACCAAACGCGCCCGTTCCGACGGGCGCAACCGCACGGTGGACGGTTTCCGAGCCGGGCTCGGCCGGGTCGGGGGGATGGCGGTTTGCCGGCTCATGAGCCGTAAAGGTCGACCAAGGCGGTGGTCAGGAAGGGCACGTAAGTGATCAACAGGACTCCGATCGCCAGGATGATCAACATGGGAATTGCCGCTCGATAGACTTCGAGCAAGGGTTTTTTGAAGCGATAGGACGCCAGGAAGAGATTGAGACCCACCGGTGGGGTCAAATATCCGAGTTCGAGATTGGCGATGAAAATAATGCCCAGGTGTACGGGATCAATGCCGTAGGCGAGACCCAAGGGAACGATCAGCGGCACGACGACGATGGTCGCCGAGAAGATGTCCATCAGGCAGCCCACCAGCAGCAGGAAGACGTTGAGCATCAGCAGGAAGACCAAGGGTGAGCTGATGCGCTCTTGGACCCAATCCAAGAGTTGGGTGGGAATCTGAGCGTCGACCAAATAACTGGTGAGACCCATGGCCACGCAGAGGATGATCAGCACACCACCGATCAACACCACACATCGTCGCAACACCGACGGTAGGTCCTTGAGCGGGTGCAGATCGCGGTGGATCAGGCATTGGACGCACAGGGCGTACAGCGCGGAAAGGGCCGCGGCTTCCACCGGCGTGGCAAAGCCGCCGAGGATGGCGGTGACCAAGAAAATCGGCAGCATCAGCTCCCATTTGGCCTGCCACAGGGCGCTCAAGGCGTCGGACCCTGAGAATTGGGTCCGCGGCACGCCGTGGACCCAACCTTCGCGCATGCCCCAGCCGGCGACGAGCAGCACCAGCAAAAGACCGGGCAAGGCGCCGCCGATGAAAAGGTTGCGGATCGGCACCTGGGCCACGATGCCGTAGAGAATCAGCGGCAAGGCGGGGGGCAGGAGCAGGCCTAGACTGCCGGAAGCGGTGAGCAAGCCGAGGGAAAAACGATCGCGGTAGCCGTCGGCCTGCAGGGCGGCGAGCAGCAGCCCGCCGAGGGCCAAAATGGTCACCCCGGAACCGCCGGTGAAGACGGTGAAGAAAGCGCAGACCACCGCCGCGACCACCGCCGTGCCACCGGGGATCCAGCCGAAGAAGGCACGGAATACTCCGACCAACCTTTCCGACGCTCGGCCTTCTGCCAACAAGAAACCCGTCAGGGTGAAAAGGGGAATGGCGGGCAGAGTGGGCGAGACCGCCAGTCGATAGGTTTCCACGGGCACGGCTGCGATCGGCACGGCGTCGATCATGAAAAGCAGCACCGCCGCACCACCGAGCACGGCGAAGATCGGCATGCCGGCCACCATGCCCAAGCCGAGCACGGCCAGCACCGGCCAAACCGGACGCAGCTCGAGCCACTCCGGATGCAGGCCCACCAACAGCCCGAACCCGGCGCCGAGCAGCGCCGCGACCTTGGGCCAAGGGCCTTCTCCCGCATGGCGGATCAACCGCAGGGCGATCAGGGCGAGACAGATGGGGATGATGGAAACGGCGACCCAAACCGGGATGTCGTACGCGATGCGATCGCCGAATTCCTTTTCGGAGAGCATGAATTCCCAGCCGGAAAGGGCCAGCAGCGCGGTGACCCCGGCCGCCAGGGTCGAAGCGAACGCTTTGACCCAGCGTTGGGCTTTGGGCCAAGGCAGAAGTCGACCGGTGGCCAAAGCCAGCAGCTCTCCTTCACTGGCGGCGAGCGCGGCACCTAGAAATGCCAGCCACAGGGTAAGGTGTTGGACCAACGACAAGGCACCGGGAACGCCGATGCCGGGGCCCGTTCGCAGGAGCATTTCCGCCGCCAACAAGGCGACCATGGTCAGCAGAATGCCGGCGGCGAGGGTTCCCTCGAGTCGATCGAAGACGCGGCGAAAAACGCCGAACGGCCCGGTAGCCTCAGTTGGAGTCTGTTCCGAGGGAGGACTAGATGGGGTGCTGGAGGATAATTCTTGGCTCTGTGCGGAGGTCATGGATTCCGGGGGCTCCGAATCAGTTGAGCTTCAATCGCGCGACCACGGGGAAATGGTCGGAGGCGTCACGCCAATCCGATCCTTGGGGGATATCCACCGAGGTGAGACGGCTTGCCAGGGCAGGACTGAGCAGAATGTGGTCGATGGCGGTGAATCGGGGCGATTGCCGTCCTCCCAATCGTACGGTGAATCTGCGTTGGCGGGGCAGCCGTTCGGTGACGTTGATCAAATCATCCCCGGGATCCCGAGGGTCCATGGCCCGTAGGTTCGACAATACCCGGGTGATGGGCCGGGAGCCGTCGCGGTCGAGGGTTTGACCGTCGTAGTCGTTGAAATCGCCCCAGACGATCAGCTCGCGCCCTTGGTCCTGGAGTTCTCGGGCCATGCGCAAGAGGGCGTCGGCCTGGGCTTCACGGGCGGCGACGCGATTGTGGCGCTCCGGTCGAGCCAGCAGGTGCAGGCCCACCAAACCGAGCTTCCAAGACCCGACCTCGGCGGTGGCCACATAGTGTTTGGAGACGGCCTTGCGGGTGGACCCGGACCTACCCTTGCGCGGATCCCGGCCCAGGCGCCGGATCTCGACCCGGGAAAGCAATCCCACGTCTTGACCGGTCGCAGTGTCCGAGCCTTCCACCAAATAGGCTTTGTATCCCAGGCCCCGAAGATGTTCCGTGCGCAGGGTCTCGAGGGCCTGGAGATTTTCGACTTCTGCCAGACTCAGAATGTCCGGGTTGATCTGGCGGATTTTGGCCGCCACTGCGGCCATGTGGGCCTCGGCGGCTCGACGATTGCCTTTCCAAGGAAAGTCGACGTCACCGTCCTCGGGGGCAACGCCGTCCCAAAGAAATTCCACATTCCAAGTCATGATCACCAGCTCGTCGGTATTTTTCTCGGACGAGCGGGTCTCGGTGCCCGCCAAAGGTGCCGCCTCCGCCACAGGTGCCACCTCCGCCCAAGGTGCCGCCTCCGCCAACGGTCGTGGGGCCGGGGACTCCTGGCACGCGGTGAGCATGAGCAGACCGGCCAGGGCTGCGAGCAAACCGAGCTGGGGGGAGCCTTTCAAAGTGGCAGAAGCTTCGAATACGTTCGAAGGCGCGGTAGAGGGTTCGATGGTCATATTTGGGCAGAGGCCTCGTCGTCAGCTGGGGTGTTCTTCGTTTTGGAAGTGTTCTCGGGCTCCGGGTCCGTCGCTGACGGCTCGACCGGATTGACGGGGGCTAAGGCGCCCGTCAGCTCGTCCGCCATCTCCACCAGGGAGCGCGCCGCCGGATCGCCGGCGGGAAGGCCGGCGGTCAACCCGCGGAGGCGTTGGGAGAGTTCTGCCCGGGTTTGTAGCTCCCGGCGCTCGGCTTCGAGGCGGAGTTGGGCTTCTTGGACCTCGGCCGCCACACGAGTATTACCCCGAACGAGGGATTCGATCGCGTTGACCATTTGGAACAGGATCCGGTAGATCGCTTGGGTCGAGAATCCCCCGAGCAACGCCAGGGTCGGTTTTCCCATGCCGTGTAGGTTTTGGACCTGTTTGCCACCTTCGAGCCAGTGGTCGATGGGAACCAAGAACGCCAGGATCGTGCCCGACATCAAACCCAATACATAACGCACCCAATAGGACGATTCGAAACGGGGATCGAAGGTGCAGTCACGCAGATAGATCTGAGCTTGATATAGGTTGGCGAACGAGACTCCCAGGCTGGCGGCGGCCAACAAAAAGAGCTCGTTGAACAGCAGATCGAGACCGGAATTGTTGAGCAGGCTGAAGTTGGACGGATCCCCGTCGACCAACGGGGAGAGACTGAGCAGAAAGAGGGCGACCATCGAAAATATCGCAACGCCGATCAGCCGTCGGACCAAACTGATCGGACCCAAGAAGCTCCAAAAGCCTTCGGACTCGGCTTCTTTTTGCAGGAATCTCAGGCTGCGGGGCGTGGCGGGGGCTACTTCTTGGGCCAGCGAATTGTGGAGCTTGGAGAGGCTGCGGAGACCTTGAAAGTCCTGCTCGGTGACGTTTTTTAGGGCTTCGAGGCGAGCGATCGAGTCCGGTGCGATTTGCAGACCCTGGGTGAGGGCATAGCGCAGCATGACATTTGATTCGTAGAGCAATTGTGCGACGAGCGGCTGCCCTTCCGTCGGCCGGTTGGCGCGAGGATGGGTTCTGGGTGCTGGAGACGATGGCTCGGGAGCGGCCTGGGTCATGGGGGCTCCTAGCGGAAGTCGAAGGGTCCAAGGCGTTGTGGGCCTGCGTTAGCATTGTGTGGGCATTGTGTGAGCTTTTGGAGCCTAAAGGCTATCATCGGAGCGCCCGATCTCCCGAGAGGCTTGCGTTGCCGGAGATCGACCTTCCGTTGACACCCGTTTGGGCCTTCCATAGGATTCTGACATGAAGACCTCGCACCCTATTTCGCACCTCAGATTGTTGACCCTTTTACTAGCTTGCAGCTTGCTTTCCTTGGCGATCGCCCAGCCCGCGCTCGGCCAAGTCCATTGGATACCCTTCGGCGATCAGGAGGTGACGCTCCTCAAGACGGACTCGGCTTGGCTCGAGCCGGCAACCGGCCGTGATTTACCCCTGGCCAAAGCAGCGCGCATCGATCATTTAAGCGCAGCGGCCGGCAGTTGGTGGGTCGCCGCGGTCGAGCCATCGGACGCCGATGATCGTTTGGTGTTGTTGAAAGCCGACTCGCAATCCATCGAGACTCTGCCCGTGCCGGTTCTGGAGCAATCCACGGTGGTGCTTCAACCCCAGTTGATGCTCGGCGATGCGGGTCCGGAAGCGCTCATTTGGATCGAGGGCGACAGCCATCAGAAGACCCGGGTTCGCGCCGCTCGATGGTCCGACAGCGGCTGGGCCCAGCCGTCGACGGTGTCGCCGGTCGGTCCGGGCACGCAAATCGCTTTGCAGGCCGCCCGTTTGGCTTCGGGAGATTTTCTGGCGGTGTGGTCGGCCTTCGACGGCACCGACGACGAGATGGTTTGGAGCCTATTCAACGGCCAATCCTGGACCGCTCCGGCGCCGATCACAACCAATGAAGTGCCGGACGTAACCCCGGCGCTGCGGGCGATGGAAGATGGTGCTCTGCTGGTTTGGTCGACCTTCGACGGTAACGATTATCGGCTGCTCAGCGCCGCTTTCACGGGCGCGGCATGGACCAGGGGCCAAGGCTTCGGCAACCGTGGCTCGGTTTTTCCGACCTTCGCCGCCACCGCAGCTCCGATGGTCATTTTCCAGCAAACGTCTCCCCGTGCTTGGGTTTTCAGCGAACTCAACTTGCGCGCCCAAGTGCTGCGCAGCGCCGCCATTGAATATCGGCGACAGCGGCCGATCGTCCAATCTCGCGATACCAAAGGGGTCACCATCTCTTGGCCCGAGCCCGCAGCCGAGGATTCGGCAGCCAAGGCGCGTTTGGTGCCGACCCTGGTGGAATGGAATCTGAGCGTCGACTGAGCCTCGCTCAGCCTCGCTCAGCTTCGCTCGTCTTCAGGCCCCGTTGGATCGGCGCCGGCCTGCTCGTCGACCTCGGGGCTAGGATCTGCCTCGACCTCCGCCTTCTTCACGTCGTCGGGAAGCTCCGTCAGCATTTCAGTGGCCAGTGCGGTTAGATCCGGTGCCTCCTGCTCCGGTTCCGGGGCCGGCTCCAGCACCGCTGCGAGTTCGTCCAGGAGGTCCTTATAGAGGACGAAGGTGAGTTCTTGGGCGTCCGGCAGCTCATCTTCGAAGTCGAAGGTAGGTTTGTCGGATTTCCAACCGAAGAGAATCGCTATTTTTCGCGGATGATCGGCGATCAAACCCTGGAGAGCTTGACGCTCGGCCGGCAGCTTCGGCATGGTCACCGTGCGCAGCTCAGCCTCCTCTTTGCGCAAGGCACCGATCCATCGCGGAAGATCGATCTCCCGGCTGCCCAATACGTCCACCCAGGCGTGACGCAATTGGCCAAGCTCGCTAGACGGCCGTTGTAGGGAAACCACCGGGTGCTCAATACCGAACTCATTGCGCAGCAGCTCGGCGGTCAGCAAGTTGAGTTCGTCGTTGGTGGTGACCGCGACCACGATCGTGTCGCGCTCGACGCCCGCCTTGTCGTAGCTGACCGCATCCCGGGCGTCGTCGGCCACGCCCACGATGCCGTGCTCTCGAAGGGGTTTGAGCTTGTCCCGCACGCCGTCGATGATGGTCACCGTCCAATTCTTGTTGCGGAACAATTTGCCCAAGCCGAAGGTGAGTTCGTTCATGCCCACCAAGACCACCTTGCGGCGCGACGGATCGTCGAGATAACCCAATTGACCCGGTAGGATCTTGGCCATGAGAGTGGCCCAAGCGCAGGTGACCAGGATGACCAAATAGACCAAACCTTCCAAAGCGATGGCGTCGTCCGCGCGCCCGTGTTGGGACAGGCTAATCGCCGACAACGAGGCCACGGCTGCCGCAACGATACCCCTGGGCGCGGTCAGAGCCAGGATCGTTTTTTCCTTCAGGTCGAGCTGTCGGCCGGGCACGGAGAGGAATACGGATAGGGGTCTAACCAGGAGGATCATGCCGGCGACGACCAGGACTCCGGGTCCGCCGAGGTTGCCCACCGCTTCGAGGTCGAGCTTGCCCGAGAGCAGGATGAAGAGCACCGAGATGAATAAAACGGTGAGCTGTCCCTTGAAGGCTTTGAGTGGTGAAAGATCTGGGAGCTGGGCGAAAGACACCACCAAGCCCATTACCACTGCCGCCAAGATGCCCGAGGTAGGAGCTTGTTCCTCGGCCCAGAAGAAGGCACCGAACAACAAGGCGAGAATCACCAGATTGCGCAGCTCCTCACCCAAAGCGCGGCGTCGAATCGCTTCCATGGCCAAGAATCCCGCCACCAAACCGAGAATCGAGCCCGTCACGCACAGCTCGAGCAGCTCCACGGCCATGGGACGCCATCCCATGTTGGCTCTTTCGATCCACTGCAAGACGAGATAGGCCAGGACCGCACCGATCGGATCGATCATCAGCCCTTCGGAAAGCAGGATTGTGCGCACCTTCTTGGGGGCGACCATATGCCGCAGCAGCGGGGCGATGACGGTGGGTCCCGTCACGGTCACGATGGCGCCGAAGAGGGAAGCCGTAGGCCAGGACACGCCGATACAGTAGTGAGCCAACGCGGCACTGCCGACGCCGGTGACCGCGGTGCCCACGGTCAGTAGATTGCGCAGGGGTCCGCTCACCTGGCGTAGCTGATGGAGGTCCAAGAGCAGGCCGCCCTCGAACAAAATAACCGCCACACCGAGGTGCAGAACCACTTCGAGGCCGTGCCCCAGGGAGCTGGGATCGAATAGGCCTAAACCGAAGGGGCCGCCCAACATGCCCAACAAGAGCAGGGGCAAAATGGCGGGAAGCTTGAAGCGGTGGGCCAGCACTTGGGCCACCATGCCCAGGACCACCGCTGCGACGACCGTTTGAAGAATTGCGTGCATGGCGCGAATCCTATCCGACGAGATCGTTCTCGGGTACTAGGAATGAGGTAAATCGGAGGTTCAAATGGTGCACCATGTGAGCCTGAGCGGCGCAGCAGAAGGTTGGCGAGGATGTTCGGCCAAAAAGCCGACCAGCTCCTGGATGGGCTGCTAGAGTCGTTTCACCCATGAGCGAAACGAGCCTACCGACCCCCTTTGCCGAGCCCGGCCTTTCCGAGCCCTTGCCGCTCGATGGCGCCGAAATTCTGGATTCGCGCACCCTCGGCCTACTCGGCGCGACCGGTGTCGGCGTCGGCGCGATCGTCGGCGGCGGCATCCTGGCCTTGGCAGGTGTGGCCTTCGCCACCACCGGGCCCAGCGCCGTGGTGGCCTTCACCCTCAACGGCTTGATCGCTTTGTTGACCGCCCTGACCTTCGCCGAAATGGCATCGTCCTTTCCCGAGTCCGGGGGCACCTACACCTTTGCCAAGAAGGTGCTGTCGGTGGAAGCGGCGTTCATGGTCGGTTGGGTGGTGTGGTTTGCGTCGATCGTGGCCGCGGTGCTCTATGCGTTGGGATTCGCCGCCTTTGCACAAATCTTCATCGTCGAAATGTGGGCCGGTGTGGGTGGAAAGGCCCCCGATTGGGTTTCCACCGGCGGCTTCGCCATGGCCTTGGCCGTTGGCTCGACCGCCTTCTACACCTTTGGTTTGGTGCGCAAGCAGGGTGGTGGCGGCCAGTGGGAGACCGTCGGCAAGGTGGTTGTTTTCGGTGCGTTGATTTTGGCGGGTTTGTGGGTCCTGCCGTCGAGGGATCCGGCGGTGGTGACGGCTCAGCTGAAACCCTTCTTCGCCGCCGGCGGGCTCGGGCTGTTGCAGGCGATGGGTTATACCTTCATCGCCCTCCAGGGTTTCGATTTGATCGCCGCGGTCGGGGGCGAGGTCAAGGATCCGGCGCGTAATCTGCCGCGGGCGATGATCGGCTCGTTGGTGATCGCCCTAATGATCTACGTGCCGTTACTGCTGTTGGTGGCGACCGTGGGCGTGACACCGGGGGGCTCGATCACAGAACTTGCGGCCGAGGACCCCGAAGCGGTGGTGGCCATTGCCGCCGAGCAATTCCTCGGACGGACGGGTTTTTGGATGGTGATCGTGGCGGCGCTGCTGTCTATGGTGTCCGCGTTGCAGGCCAATCTCTTGGCGGCGTCCCACATCGCGCTGGCGATGGCCAAAGATCGAAATCTGCCGGGTCGGTTGCGTCGTCTGCACCCCAGCCGAGGCACGCCGGTGGCGGCGGTGTTGGTGACCTCGGCCACGGTGGTCGGCATTCTGCTGGTGGTCTCCGACGTCGCCGCGGCCGGCGCCATGTCGAGTCTGATCTTCCTGCTCTCGTTTACCCTCGCCCATTGGATGGGCATTTTGGTGCGCCATCGTGGGGGCGGAAAAGAAGGCGCCTTCTTACTGCCGTTTTTCCCGGTGATTCCGGTGGTCGGTGGGTTGGCCTGTTTCGGGTTGGCCGTCTTCCAAGGGCTGGCAGTGCCCTCGGCCGGTTTGATCGCCGCCGGCTGGCTGACCCTCGGCGGGACCCTCTACGCCTTGGTCTTCTCCCGCCGGGCCCGGGTGGCGGACGCCGCCGCCCAAGCGTTGGATCCTCAATTGGTGCGTTTGCGTGGCCGCAATCCGCTGGTTCTGGTGCCGATCGCCAATCCCGCCAGCGCACGTTCAATGGTCACCCTCGCCAGCTCCTTGGCCGCGCCGGTGGTGGGCAAGGTGCTCTTGCTCTACGTGGTCAAAACTCCGGAACGGTGGTCCGAAGCTGAGCTGCCTCCGCAGCTGGTTTATGCCCAAGAGGTTCTCGGACGGGCCCTTTGCGCTTCGTTCTCCGCGGATTTCTCGCCCCAAGCTCTGACCACCGTCGCCGGTGAGCCCTGGCGTGAGATTTGTCGAGTCGCCCGCACCTACCAATGCGAGAGCCTGCTCTTGGGTCTGGGCGATTTGGGTAAGAGCGACGGACCGGAAGAAGAGAAGTTGGAGTGGCTGCTGAGCGAGGTGAGTTCAGACGTGGTGCTTTTGGGCGCCGCCGAGGATTGGCGTTTGGAGAACGTCAAAAGGGTGTTGGTGCCCGTGGGCGGACGGCGAGACCAAAGCCATTTGCGGGCGCGCATGCTAGGCAGCTTGTGCCGCGGGTACGATCTGGAGGTCGTTTATCTGGGCATCGTCGATCCCGAGTCCGGTGACGCCCAGAGTCTCGAAACCGACCTGCGCGAGCTGGCGGAAGACGAGGCCCCCGGCAGCTCACGACTCGAAATCGTGCACCGAAAAGACGTCGCCGAAGCGGTGGTGGAAGCCGCCAAGACCGCCGATTTGGTGATCCTAGGACTGCGGCGAGAAGGGCGACGAGGCAAGACGTTCGGTGAAATTCCCGTGCGTGTCGCCCGCGAGGCCGGCACGGCTGTGCTGATGATCGGTCAACGCTGACCACGAAGTCGAATCAGAGCCGGACCCTCTCGGTCAGCTCCGAGTCGGTGCTTTCCGACAGCTCGGCCAATTGGTCGTCGAGGCAATGGGGGCAGAGGGCATGGCTGAAGCTGGCTTCGGAATGCTCGTCGATATAGGCCTCGATTTGAGTCCAATAACCGCCGTCGTTACGGACCTTTTTGCACGCAGCACAGATCGGCAGCAGGCCGGACAAAACTTTCAGGTCGGAGAGGGCCGTTTCCACCCGATGGGCGAGTTCCTCTTCCCGCTCTTGCAACCGGCGGATGCGCCGCAGGTGCAGGCCGAAGGCACCGGCGCAGACGGCGGCGGCGATCACCAACCAAAAGCTTAGGGTTTGGTAGAGCCTGGGTTGAACTCGCAGGTCGAACTCGGTGATGGGACCCTTCCAAGCGCCGGTGGAATCACTGGCTTGAACCTGGAAGGTATATCGGCCGGGTGGTAGCTGGGTGTATCGCTCCCGTCGGTCCTCGGAGGCCGGCTTCCAATCGGCGTCGAAACCCTTCAGGCGGTAGCGTAACCCCACGGCTTCAGGGGCTTCGAGGGAAGGGGCGCTGATACGGATTTGGATTTCGAGGTGATCCGGAGCCAGCTCCAGGCTCGATCGGGAATCGACTTGGATTCCATCGATCTTCAGCTCCTCGATTCTTGCCCGGGGAGCCGGGGTGATGTGCAATTGCCTTGGATCCACCACCGAGAGGCCTTCGAGCGTCGCCATCCACAGGCGGCCGTCCTGAACTCGCAACGCCGCCGGAGTGCCGCCGGAGCATTGGGTGGAAGCCAAACCATCACGGCGGCCGAAATGCCGTTGTCGGATCGGTTGACCCTGTGCCGCGCGCTGCACGGAATCCTTGCTCAAGCGCACGACGCCGCTGCCGGTGCACAGCCATAAATAGCCGTCGAGGTCTTCGGTCAGCCCGAGCACATTGTCGTCGGCCAGGCCTTCGCGGGTGGTCAAAGCCGTGCCCCGTCCTCGCTCGAAACGCACCAAGCCGCCGCCGAAGGTCGCCAGCCAAAGACGGTCGTCGACATCGACCAGGATGTCCCACACATTGAGGCTCGACAGACCTTCCTGACGGCCGAAGGTTTCAAGGCTGCCGTCCGCCCGGCGACGGCTGAGCCCGGCGGTGGTGCCGATCCACAGCTCGTCACCGTCCGCCGCCAGGCTGCGAATTTGGCTCGAAGGCAGTCCGTCGGCCTGGGTGATCTGTTCCACCACCCGGTCGTCGACGATCCGGTTCAACCCGCCGTTGGTGCCGGCCCACATCGTGCCGTCCGAGGCCTGCTCAAAGGTCACCACAAAGCCCGGGCTCAGCCCGTGCTGCTGGTCGATGCGCAGCCGACGATCACCCTCGAGCCGAAAAATGCCGAGGTCCTGGGTGCCGACCCAGACCCGATTTTGGTCGTCGACGGCAACCGCCCAAGTGAGGTCGAAAATCGGCCCGGTTTGTGGTCTGGAAATCACCGTTGCTCGGCCGTCCTTGAGATAGCTGAGCGCCCCCTCGGCGGCGATCCAAATGCCTCCATCGACACCCTCGGCAATGCTGGAAATCACGACATCGCCCAAGCCGTCCGCCAGGCCGAAGGTGGTGAAGGCACCGTCTTGAAGTTGGTGTAAGCCACCTCCCAACGTGCCGATCCAGAGGGCTCCGGTGGAATCTTCGAAAAGGGTCGTCACTCCATATTGGGTCGGCAAGGTGCTGAGGGCGGCCGTGGTTGACTCACCGGCGTGACTCTGGCCCAGGCCCCGTGAGGTGCCGATCCACAAACGATCTTGCGAACTCTCGAACAGCCCTAGAATCCAGGCATCCGGCAGCCCGTTCTCGGTGCCTAAGAGTGAACTCCGCTCGACGGTCCGCGAGGAGGTGTCAAATCGGATGAGGCCCGCCCCGGTCCCCAGCCAAAGATGTCCACTTTCGGTCCATTCCAGGGCGTAAATCTCGTTCGACGGCAAGCCGTGCTCGGTGGTGTAGACCTGGGCGCCCGTGGGGTCCGAAGCCGCGGGCAGCGAGGGATCCGGCCGATATTTGAGACCGCGGTAGGTGGCCAGCCACAATCCTCCCCGAGGGTCCTGGGTCAGGTCTCGAACGACATCGTCGGATTCGAGCCCCGGGGCTTCCAAGCGTTCGAGTTTGCCGTGGGTCATTCGCGCGGCCCCGCCGCCGTAGGAGCCGACCAAACATCCTTCGTGTAAGGCTTCTAAGGAAATTATCCGACCCGTGCCGAGCACCGGCTCGGTATCGAAGCGCTCAAAAATACCGTTTTGAAAGCTCACCAACCCGCCGCCGTTAGTGCCGATCCACAGCACCCCTGAGCGGTCGAGTGCCAAGGCGGAAATGTGATGATTGACGAAGGCGGGGGTGTTTCGTCTATCAAAGAGCCTGAATCGGCGGCCGTCGAATCTCGCCAATCCGGCGTTGGTTCCGATCCAAAGATAACCATCGACGGTTTCCGCCAAGGCGCGAACCGAGTCGTGGGGTAGACCGTCACGCGTGGTCCAGGCGGTGTGGCTGTATTGGTGACTTTTCTTAGCCGGATCCAAGGCTGAGAGATCGGCAGCCGAAAATAAGAATAGCAACGCAAACAGTAGCCGGCCCGCCCAGCGTGGACGGGTAGCCAGATCTACCAGGCTGTGGCGGAAGTCTCGCGCTCGCAGCGCGATCAGACTTTTGTCACAGCCTGCTATGCCAGAGTGGAACTGGGGGACTCTCACCTGGGGGATTCTCACCTGGGGACGGTTGCCTAGATCTTGTCGGGCCCGGCTTTAGCTCGTAGCCCGCTCGGCTTTGGCTTCCATTTTGTTGAGCAGCTCTTTAAAAATGAGAGGCCGCATATCGGTCCAGACCTCTTCGATGTGGCGGATGCATTCGGCCTTTTTGCCTTCTTTACCGGTGGCTTTCCAGCCGGCGGGCATCCTCAACTGGGAAGGCCAGATGGAGTATTGCTCTTCGTGATTCACGACCACAGAAAAGACCGTATTGGGATGTTTCCAAGCCACAGCGAACTCCTTTCCGCTTGTTCAGCATGCAGGCTAGCACGCTTGGGAAAGGGCACAAAGTGGCACGGGTTGATCTCGGTCGATCGAGATGCCGAGCAGTCCGTTTCGCGGTTTAGCTCAGAAAAGGGCCCAGCGTTGTGAGCTTCGTAAGGTTGGAGCGGTTAATGTCGCCAAGCTCGAAAGTCGGGGCAACCCATTGGCCGAGCGATTCCATCCTGCCGAAATGACCTTCGGCGAGCTTGAAACCCACCCTACGCTCGGAGCCCGTTTTTATGGAAATGCTGTCCTGGACCGTCGCCTTGCTACTTGCCGCCAGTACCGCCGGCGCCGCCGGTCCGTCGACCGACGCTACCGCCAGTGAAAAAACGGGAGCCTTTCATCCCCAAGATCTCGCCCCGGATTTTTTTGCCGAGTCCGTGGCGACGTTTAGGAACCCCCATACCAACGCCGATTGCATCGCCGCCGAGCAGCCGAATTATTGTTGCACGGGCTTCGGCGCCGGAACCTGCGACCAGCCGGTGGAGAGCTTCCGCCTGGCGACCTGCACCACCCGCAATCGAGATTGTGTGTCCGCGGGCAATCCCAACGCCTGCTGCTCGGGATTTCGCACAGGAAGCTGTTGTTACGAGGAGCTGGACACCGACAACGGCGGATTGGGCTCCAGCTACTGCCCGGTGTCGGTTTGCCCGGACGGTTGCGTCAGCCAGTGGGTAGAGCAGAGTGGATATAAATCGGCCGTGGCGTCGCATCCGATCACCGGCCGTACCCTCGAGCAAGATGATCTAGAAAAACCTTGTTATGTCGCCGATTGCATCAACGGTCACGCCTGCCTCGAAGGCCATGGTCAGTGGACCGAGCCGGGCTACCCGGTCGCCTCCCAGCCTGAACACGACGCCACCCTCGAAATTGAACCCGCCGATCGAGTGGGTGAATTTCTCCAATGCCCGGGCACCTTCTACATCGCCCAATTGGTGAAAGTCGTGCCCCAAACCCAAGACCACCGGCTCCTGGCCGGATTCACCAAAGTTTTGAAAGACACCAATACCCTGCAATTCCGACCCTTCAGCGGCGGCAGCCTGGTCTCCGTCGACAACGTTTTTCCGAACCTCGATGCCTGGTACTTCATCGAACTGCAACGCAACCCCAACAACTCCCTGCGCCTATGGGTCGACGGCCGAGACCAAACCCGCTCACCGGCCCCCACCAACAGCACCTTCACCGCCTGGTCGACCCAAAGCTTCTGCGAGGCGAAAACCTGCGACACCTTCGACAACCAAGAATTCCAAGGCCAAGCTGCCCTGCTCTTTTACAAATGCGGCAGCCTACCCAGCGCCCAAGATCGAGCGTCAATGAACGCCTACGTGCTCGAAACCTATACCCAAGCGGTTTTCAGAAATGGTTTCGAAGCGGGCAATACGTCGAGTTGGTCGCGGATCTTGCCTTGAGTTGGAGCAGGCCCCTGCTGAGAGTCTCCACTGGGAGTCCTCCACTGGGATTCCTCCACTGGGAGCGCCGGCGTCCCGCCGGCTCTCTTTAGGGGCGGAAATTAAGACGAGCCCGCGTCGGTCACCGGGACGGTGGGAAGTCGACAGGCCTGCCGTTGATCGAGGGTTTCGCCGACCGCGGCGCAGGCGTTGATGATCAGTCGATTGCCTTGGGCATGGGCGGTGGTTTTGAGCAGGGTTTCGAGGTCGGTAGGGCTGAGGTCCTGACGGTGCTCGAGCAGCAGGGCGAGCACTCCCGAAGCTTGGGCGGCGGCCATGGATGAGCCGGAGAAGAAGTCGAAGGTTCCGCCCGGGGTGGTGGTTAGGATTTCTTCGCCGGGGGCGGCGAGCCAGGGGTTTGTGCCGGTGCCTGCTGTGACGTCGGTTGGGTTTCCCGGGCCCAGGGGAGCTGCGGCCACGGAGAGCACGCTGTCGAGGGATGCGGGGAAGATGGGCTCTTGGGGATTTTGACCGGCTGCGGCGACCACGGCGATGCCTTTGGCGTGGGCAGCGTCGAGCAGCCTTTTGAGGATGGAATCGTCGGGCCCACCGAGGCTCAGGTTGATGATCTGAGAGCCGTCGACGATGGCGAAATCCAGGGCGAGGGCCAAGGTGTAGCTGTCGCAGAAAGCTTTGGCCGGGTTGTTGGCCAGGGGCCAGCAGGCTTTCAACAACATGAGTTCGACCCGCGGGGCAACGCCGACGATGCCGAAGCCGTTGTCGGCGGAGGCGGCGATCAGGCCGGCGACGGCGGTGCCGTGGCGATCGGCGGTGAATCCGTCGGGTCGGCGTACGAAGTCGCGAGCCAAACCTACGCGTCCGGTCAGCTCGGGGTGTTGAAGGTCGGCGCCGGTGTCGATCACTGCCACTTTGACCGCTCGACCGGTGGCCAAGGTGTGGGCGGCTTCCAAAGCTAGGGTGTCGGCCGCGTGTTGTAGGTGGCGATAGGGCTCGGAACTGTTGGACGTTTCGTTGGGCGTCTCGCCGGCTTGGGTTTCGTAGTGGTGGATCGGCTCGACGGTTTCGATCCGTGGATCGCCTGCGATCGAACGCACCACGCTTTGAAGCGGACGTCGGGTGCGAGAAGTGAAGACCACACATCGTTGACCGAGGGATTCCATTTGCCAAGCAGCGATTACGTTGAGGGAGTGGGCGCCGGCGAGTTCGCGGGTAACGCGATCTAAATATCTCGGGGGTGCCGGGGGCAGCACCACCAGAAAGCGGGGGTCCTCGACGCCGGCGGCTACGCTGAGATGGCCAGGGCCCAAGTCGGCTGGGGTGCCGGGCGGTTGAGAGCCGGATGAGGCGCAGCCTGTCAGCCCGAGAAAGACGACAAATAGGGAGAAACCGAGGGCGGCCGCCTTCATGGTTGAAGCACCGTCGATTTGGGCTCAGCGAAGGTCACCTCCGGCTGGGCGCGCAGCACGGCCAAGCCACGGTCGAGGAAGTCGCTTTTCGAGGCCGGGTTAGTGGCTCGGCTTGCCGATACGATCGGAGCGACGGTCAAGATGCCCAGCGACGACGGCCCGCCGACGATTTCGGCGTCGACGGCACGGAGAATCTCGTGGATTTTGGCGATTGGGGTGTCGGGTTGAAAGCCCAACGCCAACTTGGGTGAGGACTCGGCCGATGAACTCGCAGCCGGCTCGGTCGGGCCGTCGGAGAGAGTTGAATAAGTGCCTGGCACCGGTTCTGAGGAAGTGCCTGGCACCGAGCCTGGATAAGTGCCTGGCACCGATTCTGAGGAAGTGCCTGGCACTCGGCTGGTGGGTACTCGGCTTGTGAGCACAGTGCCGTCGACGAAGAAGGACCGCAGCACGATCCCTCCGAGGACCGCCAGGGCCAAGGTCGCGGCCAAGGACCAACCTTTCCATCGGGATCTCGGGGTTTGCGCTCCCTGATCGACCCACGGGGATTCTTGGTGGCTGGGCTCATCGGCTTCCGCCTGCAGACGATCGATGCGCTGCATCACCGACTCCAAGCTGCCATCGACATCGAGGGCTGGGCTTGTAGATGATGGGTGCTCTTCGGCGGCGGAGGTGTCCAGGGCCGCCCGTAGCTCCGAGAGGTAGAGCAGCTCTCGGCGGCAAATTCCGCAGAGGTCTAGGTGGGCGAGCAGACGGCGGCGGGTTTCTGGATCCATATCGTCTTGAGGTAGCCAGGGTAGGAACGACATGGATTCATCGTGCGTCAACGGCTGCACGGGAGGATCGAAGAGCGGTGGATGGTCGGCGGGAGCCATAGTTTCCCCGGGGCGGTCAGGTGATCGACCAACCCAGGCGCGGCAGGATGCGCCGGAGTCGTTCGCGGGCGTGGAACATTCTCGTTTTCACGGTGTTCTGTGGACAGTCGAGGATTTCGGCGATTTCTCGATAGTTACGGTCTTCGAAAAACGTCAGCTCCAGCACTGTCCGATGTTCCGGTGACAGCTTGGCAAGGGCTTTATCCAACGACAAGCGCAGCTCGCGATTGCCTAAGGCTCGGTCCTCGGTGCCGCGTTCGGGCATTCGCTCGTCGTCGGCCAAGCTTAACTTGCTCGATCTTTCGATGGATTTCATGGCCTGGCGATAGGTGATACCGAATATCCAAGTGGACACTTTCGACCGGCCCTGAAAAGTCGCCGCATCTTTCCAGACCGCAAACATCACCTCTTGAACGACTTCCTCCGCTTGTTCATTGGCGGATACCCAACGGCGGGCAAACCCCAGGAGACGTGGGTAATAGCGACGATAGAGGGTTTCGAAGGCACGGCGATCCTGGCGAGCCACCGCTTGGATCAAGTCGGTGTCGGATTCAGAGCCATCATCTGCCGCCGGCTCAGATGTGCTTCGGGTCGACAACATGGTCGATAACATGGCCGATTGAAATTCCTTATCAGTCCTCTCATGAGTATGTGCCCGAAACTTGCCGCGGGGTTCAAAATTTCTTTAGAAATGCCCTCGAATACCCCTTCCTCACCTTATTCGCAGTACTTTTTCGAAACTGAAATGAACTTTTTCCGTGAATCTCGACACCCACTCCTAGATGTCCAACCGAGATGTCCAACCGCGCCACGGAATTCCGGTTTGGGTCCTCAGAGGGCGATATGCTGCTAGGACCGGGCTTTTTCACATTCGCTACACCCGATAGCCGGCACACGCGTCACCACCGCCGTCGGCTTCAACCACGGAGATGTCCATGTTGGATCGAAGACCGTTTTTGTCATCCTCCTCGCTTAGAACTTCCTCGCTTAAGACTTCATCGGTTCGAAGGTTGGGTGTGGATTCACCCCGAGTTCCACGGCTCGGTCTCCTCTTGTCGGCCATAGGCCTGCTTGTTGGCCTGTCGGGGGCGGCCGGGGCTGCCAATCATTCCGTGCAGGCCATGCCCAACAATACGTTTAGCCCGGCGAATCTCACGATTCAAGCGGGCGACACGGTCACTTGGACCAACGCCGGCGGATTCCACAATGTCGAGGCCTCCGACGGCAGTTTTCGCTGCGCCAACGGTTGTGACGGCCAAGGGGGCGACGGAGCTCCGGCGTCGAACGCGTGGAGTTCCACTCTGACGTTCAACAACCTGGGCACCACCAACTACGTTTGCATCGTGCATGAGTCCGTGGGCATGACCGGCTCGATCACCGTGACCGGCGGCGGCGACGATCCGCCGGGGGATTTGCGGTTGGCGGCGGCCAGCCAGCAGCGGTCCGAAGCCGGCGGCTCGTTCAGCATTCAGGTCCAAAGGGTCGGTGGCGACGATGGCGCGGTGGGGGTGAGCTATGCCACGGCCGATGGCTCGGCTTCTGCCGGGACTGACTACACCGCAACCTCCGGCACCTTGTCGTGGCCCGATGGCGACGACGATGCCCGCACGATCACGGTTCCGATTCTCAACGACAGTGCTGACGAGAACAACGAGACTCTGACGCTCATGTTGTCGAATCCCAGCGGCGGGGCCGGCCTCGGCAGTCCGTCTGCCGCGACCCTGACCATCACCGACGATGACGATCCGCCGACGAACCAGCCGGGCACGTTGGGTTTCTCGTCCAGCTCCTATTCGGCGTCCGAAGCCGGCGGTAGCGCCACGATTCAAGTCCAGCGGACCGCCGGCACCAGCGGGGCGGTGGGCGTGAACTTCAGCACCTCTGACGGCTCGGCCGAGTCCGGCAGCGACTATGTCACCAGCTCAGGCACCCTGACCTGGGCCGATGGTGACGGTAGCGCTAAGACGTTCCAAATCGATTTGATCGATGACTTGCTGGAAGAAGGCACGGAAACCGTCAACCTTTCGCTGTCGAATGCCACGGGCGGTGCGTCCTTGGGCACCACCGCCGCCACCCTGAGCTTGACCGACAACGATGTCGACCCCGATTGTGTGGCCGATGCCGACACCCTGTGCTTGGGTCTCGAGGGTCGCTTCCGAGCGGAGATTGTCTGGCGCGTATCCGGTGGCCAGCCGCAGAACGGTCAAAGCGTGGACGTGGGTCGTCGCGATTCGGGTTTGTTTTACTTCTTCGACGAAAACAACATCGAAATGTTGCTCAAGGTTCTGGACGCCTGCGGCATCAATCAACGGTTCTGGGTCTTCTACGCCGCCACTACGGACGTGGAATTCGAGCTGACCGTGACCGATACCCTGACCGGTACCCAAGCCACTTACTCCAACCCATTGGGCAACCCGGCACCGCCGGTGCTCGACACGGACGCCTTCGCCACTTGCCCATGAGCAGCTCGGGCAAATGGGTTTTCGTGGCCCTGCTGCTCGGGCTGGCGGCCGTCCCGGTCTGGGCCCAACGGGCTGTATTCGAGCCCGTGGTGGAGTTGGACTTCGACGATCCTGAGGCTTGGGCGATGCAATATTTTGCCTCGGCGAGCCTCTTGACCTCCCTAGGGCCGATCGAGAAACCCGAGGTGGGTGAGCTGCGATTGGGCTTCGAGGCCATGTGGGTTCCAGAGCTGGATCAAGAGCAACGGACGGTCGGCTTCGGCGGATTTAAGGAAGAAGACCTGAATCGTTCACCGATCTGGGGCCGCCTGCGTTTGGACCTCGGGCTCTCCGCCGGTTTTACCGCCACGGTCGGTTGGATCCCGCCCGTGGAGTTCGACGGCGTCGACGCGAATTTGGTGTCGCTGGCCCTGGGTCGTCCCTTGATGGTGAGGGATTCCTGGGGTTTAGGCCTGCGCGTCCATGGCCAAACCGGCGAGGTTCAGGGGGATTTGACCTGCAAACAAGGTGCGGAGCATCTCTTCCCGTCCGGATCGGCCGAAAATCCTTTCGGTTGTGAGGCGCCATCCAACGACGAGGTCTCCCTGGATTATTGGGGGGCTCAGTTGGTGGCCCATCGCCGCCTCCAAGGCCAGAGTGAGCCGGTGGTCCATGTCGGCGTGTCGTGGAATCGGATGGACTTGGATTTTCAAGTGGAGGCCGAGACCTTCGGTTTCCTGGATCGCAGCTTGTTGCGGGCCGAAGGCGAAACCTGGGCCTTGACGACCGGCGTCCGCTGGCGCCTTCGCGATCGATCGACCGTCACCGTAGAGGGGTTTTATTCGGATCTCGACGTCGAAAGGCGAGGGCAAGACCCGGAATCGGATCCGTTCTGGAATCTACGAGTGGGTTTCGAATATCGCATTCGCTGAGTCCCGACAGACCTTGATTGGAAGATAGAACGGCTCCCGAGGATTTCAAGTCCCAGGGAGCCGTTTTCAGCTGGGTCTTGGCGCCGTTTCGCGATTCCGAGGCGCGGGGCGAGATCACGGCCTGCGGGTGAAATTTCGGGCTACGGGTCGCGACGGCCGCAGCTTTGGATTACACTGGCGCCGTCTTCGGAACGTCGCCCGTAGACCACCCCCTCCTTGCCAGATTTTTCAAAGGTGATCGGCCGTCATGTTGACTCTCTTCGGTGCTTCTGCACTTTCCGAGCTTCGTCGGACCCAGCTGCTGCGTTCGCTTCAGGCCGTGGTGCCGACGGTTAACGGCGTCCGTGCCGAATATATTCACTTCGTGGAGGTCTTTGCCGAGCTCGACGACCACGAGCGAGCCGTCTTGGATCGGCTGCTCACCTACGGCCCCCGGGCGAAAGGGGTTCGGATCGACGATCAGCGCCGCCACCTTTTCTTGGTCGTGCCGCGTCTGGGAACTATTTCGCCATGGTCCTCCAAAGCCACGGACATTGCCCATAACACGGGTTTGGACAAGATTCGGCGTTTGGAGCGCGGCGTGGTCTACACGGTGGGTGGCGAACTCGACGCCGACGGACGTGCGGCGATCGCTTCTCGGGTCCACGATCGCATGGTCGAATCGGTATTCGACTCTCTCGACGACGCGCGAGCGCTTTTCGTGCAGCACAAGCCCGCGCCGCTGACGGAGATCGACATCTTGGGCTGGGGACGCTCGGCCCTGGAGCAGGCCAACGGATCTTTGGGTTTGGCGCTGGCGGAAGACGAAATCGACTATTTGGTCGACAGCTTCGAGGCCTTGGGGCGCAATCCCAATGACGTCGAGCTGATGATGTTCGCCCAGGCCAACTCGGAGCATTGTCGACACAAGATTTTCAACGCCGACTGGACCCTAGACGGCGAGCGCCAAGACCGCTCGCTGTTCCAAATGATCAAGAACACCTACGCCAAGGGAGGCCAGAACGTGCTTTCGGCCTACGCCGACAACGCGTCGGTGGTGGTGGGTAGCCGGGCCGGACGTTTTTTCCCCGATCCCGAAACGCGGGTGTATGCGGGCCACGCCGAGGATGTCGACATTCTGATGAAGGTCGAAACCCACAATCACCCCACGGCCATCGCTCCTTTCCCCGGCGCGGGGACCGGCTGTGGCGGCGAGATTCGCGATGAAGGGGCGGTGGGTCGTGGCTCGAAACCCAAGGTAGGGCTGACGGGTTTTTCTGTTTCCGACCTGCGGATCCCCGACTTTCCCCAGCCGTGGGAGCAGGACTACGGCAAACCGGACCGTATCGTGTCCGCGTTGGACATCATGATCGAGGGACCGATCGGCGGGGCCGCGTTCAACAACGAATTCGGTCGACCCAATATTTGCGGTTATTTCCGCACCTTTGAGCAGGACTTCAACGGCGAGCGCCGCGGTTACCACAAACCCCTGATGGTCGCCGGAGGCTACGGCAATATCCGCCGCCGGCATGTGGACAAGGTTCCCTTCGAGCCGGGCGCCAAATTGGTGGTGTTGGGCGGCCCAGCCATGTTGATCGGCCTCGGCGGCGGTGCGGCTTCGTCCATGGCCTCGGGCACGTCCAGCGAGGACTTGGATTTCGCTTCGGTGCAACGCCAAAATCCCGAGATCCAACGAAGATGCCAAGAGGTGATCGACGCCTGCTGGCAGCTGGGTGCCCGGAATCCGATCGCTTTCATCCACGACGTGGGCGCCGGGGGTTTGTCGAACGCCTTTCCCGAGCTGGTGAAAGACGGCGGTTGCGGTGGGTCCTTCGAGCTGCGGGAGGTGCCCAACGACGAGCCGGCCATGAGCCCGCTCGAGATATGGTGCAACGAATCCCAGGAAAGATATGTCATGGCCGTGGCGCCCCAAGATTTGAGGCGTTTCGAAGCCATTTGCCGACGGGAGCGGTGTCCGTTTGCGGTGGTCGGTGAGGCGACCGCCGAAAAACACCTGGTGCTCAACGACCGTCTTTTCGAATCCAAAGCCGTGGATCTTCCGATGTCGGTGTTGTTCGGCAAACCACCGAAGATGCACCGATCGGCCGAACGCGGACAAGCGGAGACGGTGCCTTTTTCGACCGAAGGCCTTGATCCAGCGGAGGCGGTGGAGCGGGTGTTGCGCCATCCCACGGTGGCGAGTAAGAGCTTTTTGATCACCATCGGCGATCGGACGGTGGGTGGCCAGGTGGCGCGCGACCAGATGGTCGGACCGTGGCAAGTGCCCGTCGCCGACCACGGCGTGACCACCGCGACCTACGACACCTATGCCGGTGAGGCCATGAGCATGGGCGAGCGCACGCCACTGGCGTTGCTCGATGCCCCCGCGTCGGGCCGAATGGCGATCGGCGAGGCTTTGACCAACCTGGCGTCGGTGCGCATCGGAGCGATCGAGGACATCAAGCTTTCCGCCAATTGGATGTGTGCCGCCGGTCATGCCGGCGAAGACGAGAAGCTCTTCCGCACCGTCGAAGCCGTGGGTCTCGAGCTGTGTCCCCAGCTGGGCCTGACCATTCCCGTGGGCAAAGATTCCATGTCCATGCGCACCGCCTGGCAGGAGGACGGAGTCGACAAGGCGGTCACCGCGCCGATGTCGTTGGTGATCAGCGCCTTCGCGCCGACCCTCGACGTGCGCAAGGCCGTGACCCCGGAGCTGCGACCGGTGGAGGGTGCCGAGCTGCTCTTCGTCGACCTGGGTTTGGGGCGCCGGCGCTTGGGGGGATCGATCCTGGCCCAGGTCCACGACCAGCTGGGTGTGGTGTCGCCGGATGTCGACGAGCCCGCCCGGCTGAAGGGATTTTTCACGGCCATGCAGCAGTGTCTGGAAGCCGAGCTGTTGCTCGCCTACCACGACCGAAGCGACGGCGGACTCTTGGCTTGCCTGGTGGAAATGGCCTTTGCCGGTCACTGTGGCCTCGACGTTGATGTCGACCAAGACCTCGCCGGCTCCGGTGACGATCCATTGGCGGTGTTGTTCAACGAGGAACTCGGAGCCGTGTTGCAAGTAGGTTCCGAGCACTTACCAAAGGTCAAAGCGCTATTTGAAGCCGAGGGTTTAGGCTCCCACTTGCACGCCGTCGGTAGGGTCGCGGCCGACGATCGGATTCGCATCCGCGTCGACGGCAACCTTTGGATGGAGCGGGATCGCGCCGAGCTGCAGCGGATTTGGAGCGAAACCAGCTATCGGATTCAGGCCTTGCGCGATAACTCGGAAAATGCGCTGCAAGAATTCGATCGACTGCTGGAGCCCGACCCGGGGCTCAGCGCCTCCTTGACCTACGATCCATCGGAAGACGTGGCGGCCCCGTTCATCGCCTCGGGAGTGCGTCCGAGGGTGGCGATCGTTCGCGAGCAGGGGGTCAACGGCCAGGTGGAAATGGCGGCGGCGTTCGATCGTGCGGGATTCACCGCCGTCGACGTGCACATGAGCGATATCTTGTCGGGGTCGGTGGACCTGGGGGATTTCAAAGGTCTGGCGGCCTGCGGTGGATTTTCCTATGGCGATGTGCTCGGCGCCGGGGAGGGCTGGGCCAAAACCGTGCTCTTTAATGGGCGGGCTCGGGATCAATTCCAGACCTTCTTTCACCGTTCAGATACCTTTTCGTTAGGGGTGTGCAACGGTTGTCAGATGATGTCGAACCTCAAAGAGCTGATCCCCGGCGCCGACCATTGGCCCCACTTCGTGCGCAACGTGTCGGAGCAATACGAGGCTCGCTTCAGCCTGGTGCAAATCCAAGAATCACCGTCGGTCCTGCTGAAAGGCATGGCCGGCTCGCACATGCCGGTCGCCGTGGCCCACGGTGAAGGGCACGCGGAATTCGCCGATGCCGCCGCCGTAGAAGCCATCAACAAATCCGGCGTCGTGGCGATCCGTTTCGTCGACAACCACCTGAACGTCACCGAAGCCTATCCGGCAAACCCCAACGGCTCACCGGCCGGCATCACGGGCATCACCAACGACGATGGACGCATCACCGTCATGATGCCCCACCCTGAGCGGGTCTTCCGCACGGTGTGTAATTCTTGGCATCCCGAAGCGTGGGGCGAAGACAGCGCCTGGATGCGACTCTTCCGCAACGCGCGCCTCTTTGTGGGCTAGCGGGTTCCGGACCAGAAAAAAAGCGCATCGGCCGTGGTTTCCAGCAGCCGAGGCGCGACGTCAGCTCACAATCGCTTACTGACATCTATACGCCCCGAGGTTGCTGTTTATTCGGAGTTGCCTAGTCGCCGATCAAGGGCAAGACGCGAACGCGTCGGTGTCGGTGGTGGCGTCGGCCGAGGTGCCGAGGGGGTTGAAATATTCCTTGATTTCGCCGCTGACCGTATCGGTGACTTTTAGGGTGTATTCGACGTTGGTCACCGCCGCGGCGAAGACCCAGATTCGGTCGTTGACGTCACAGCCGTCGAGCACTTTGACCAGCATTTCCCAATTGGCGGGGTCGAAGAAGGTCAGAAGGCCAGAGTCCTCGGGTGCCGCGTTGGTGGGCACCACCTCGGCGTTGCCCGTGGTGCCGATGAAATCTCGCCACTCGACCTCGACCCGGAATCGATCGCCTTGCAGGCAAAGGGCGGTGGGCGTTTCCACACAAGTCGGCCCGCCCTCGACCTCGCCGCCCAAGGCCGCGCCGCTGACGACGATCAGATTTCCCACATCCTCGGCATCCGGACCCAAGCCGTTGCCGACCATTTCGTTGGTGATCAAGTCCGTGTGGCCGTCGCCGTCGATGTCCGCGGCGGCGGCGCTATATCCCAAGGTGTCGCCGATGTCGCGACCATCGGTGGCATTGGCGCCGATGATCCGGGTGGTTCGAACCAGGTCGCTGGAAGGCAGGAAGTTGACGCGGGTATTGATCACCTGAGGCCAACCCCCGACCCGGCCGAAGAAGAGGAAGATCGAGCCGGCTTCGGAGCGTGCCAGGGGTTTGTCATGGGGGGCGGTGAACATCAAATCAGCGATGCCGTCGGCGTTGAAGTCGCCGTGGGCGGCGGTATCGCCGCCAAGGGCGGTGGGAAGCGGGCCGAAGATGGTGGTGGTCCGTTGGCCGTCCGGCAGATTGTCGAGGTCGAAATCAAGACCTTTCAACGCCGCCGAGTCGTAGAAAACGTGTCCCAATCCCGAGGTATTGCCGTTTTTGGTCGTCGTCGGCCCGGCATTGGGAATCAGCGCGCCGTTGCCGGCGATATCGCCGACGAAAAGGTCGGAACGTCCGTCGGCGTCGTAGTCGAGGCCTCCCAGTAGCTCCTCGCCGAATCGAACATTGCCAGTCGCGCCGCGGATCAAGGTCATCGAACCCGGAGGATCTTCGAGGTCGACGGTATAACCCGCGGGCCAAGTGCCGGCGGGGAAATTGTCGTCCCACGCAATGTAGAGATAACCGGCGGGTGGGCCGCCGGTGCTGTGGGTGCCACCCGGAGGCCCGCCCTCGGGAGGCAGGAACGCGCCGCCCCGGGCCAAGGTCGCGGCGACCAACACCTCGCCTTTGCCGTTGGCATCGAGGTCGGAGATCAGGTTGGTGGCCCCAAAGTGGAAATCGTTGGAGAACAAGGGCGGTTCGATTTTGGCGAGGTGTCCGTCGAGTGGCCCCTGGCCGAAATCTTCGAGGTCGAACGTGCCGCCGGCGGCCAAATGGCTGCCGCCACGGACCACGTAAACAGCGCCACGATGGGTTTCCATGTGAGCGTTTTCTTGGTCGGCGCCGACCACCAGATCGGCGATGCCGTCGCTGTCCAAATCACCGGTTCGCACCCAAATACCGAAACGGTCCAAGGCGTCCACGCCCACCAGGGTGGTCAACGTGAACTCAGCTGGCGGTGAGCCCAGATCCACCAGAGCATCGACCGCCGCGCGGCTGCGAAGGTTCGGGGAACCGACCACTATGGTCAGTGCGCCGGCGCCGATTCGACCGGACTCGGGCGTGTAATTCTGACGGCAGATCAGCAAATCGCCGAGACCGTCGCCGGTCACGTCATCGATCCAAATTTCGCTGCCGGCGGTTTCGCCAACGCCCTCACCAGCGATCTGCAACACCCGCGGGCTGAATTCAGCAGTGTCGATAAAACCGCCGATCGAACCGTTGCCGAAGATCAGATCCACTTGGCCTGCATTCTCCCGTCCGAAGGGATCCGCCTGGAAAAACGCCACCGCAAAATCGAGGAAGCCGTCACCGTCCAAGTCTGAACCCGTGGCTACAGGCAAGCCCAAATGGCCTTCGCCGGAAGCGCCGTAGACCCGTGTGACAACGTTCTCGTCATGGCCGACATCCGCCAAATCAACGGTCAGCTCCGGGTTATCAGCGAGGGCTAGACCTGCCGTGAGCAGGGCACAGGAGAGGATCGACAGCTGGATCTTTTTCATGACGACGATGCTAACGTCATTCCGCTTTATGCGCCAGTGGCATGTGGGGCCGGCGCGCTGGGACGAGAAACAAACAGAAGGCACCGTCTGAAACCGGGGGCGCCTAGCCGGGGGCGCCTAGCCGGGGGCGCCTAGCCGGGGGCGCCTA
>CBDUGP010000100.1:0-35814 GCA_965366625.1 uncultured bacterium | reverse complement strand
GACGCCCGCAGGCCATCCGGCCGACGCCCGCGACAGCATTTCTGGATAGGCCCTAGCTCGTCGCCCGCGGCCTGACGGATGCGTCGAGCGCTTTCATGGACGTCGATCACGGCTTATCCCACCGGTTATCTCAGCGGTTATCCCAAGGGTCATCCCAAAGGGCTGGAATTCGTGGCGCTGGGCACGGTGCTCAAGAGGGACTCGTAATGGCTTTTGATCCGACTCAGATCGATGCTGTTCAGGAACGACGAGTAGGTGAGATAACAGAGCAAGAAACGCAAGTCGTCGGCCCAAGGGGGGAGGTATTTTGCCGGGCGGCAGAGACCTCTCTCCATGAGTTCGGAGAGGACCGGAATATCGTCGATATCCAATTTGCCGCAAAAGAGAAGGCGCAGGCAATCAGCGCGGCCGGTGGTTACCAGGACTCGCAGAAAGTTGTGAACCCTCAAGAGACCATCGAGATAAACATTGTCTTTAGTAAACGGCGCGCCGCCGGTCAGGACTCCGCCGCGGAAGACTCGGCGGCTGTTCTCAAAGGCTTGTTCCTCGCTGTGGGTTCGGTTGAGAAAATACTCGAAAACTTCGAGAAAATCGGCTCCATCAACGGCCATCTGAATCGCAAGCACCCGGTCGGCCAGTCTGTGCATGCGATCGAGATCGATGGAGCCGGTGATGAATTCGGCGAAGACCGCTAGGCCTTCTTGGGTTCGGGTGGTCCCGGGATGACCTGCTGCCAAAATTTTGAGATCCGGCTGGGCCAACCCGTTGAGGGAGGTGGCCACGTGTACGAAGGCTTCGTGGTGGATGAGCTGTTGAACGTCTTTGTCGGTAAAGCAGGCGGTTCGGCGGATCCGAATTCTGCCGGGGCCGGCCAAGGCATTGGCAGAGAGCTGATCGACGATCGATACCTCCGGGGCTTCCGGGCCGAACATCCGCTGAGAAGCTTTTTCCATTTCGGCCGCCACGTGGGCTGCAAGGTGGCAGGCGGGAGCCGGCGCGCCCAAGTCCATGTTCGAAACGGCACCCGAAATTTCCACGAATTGGCTCGCTAGAGAAAAAGAAGTGCTGGCATGGTCGGGCAGGGGAGCGAGAGGGGTGCCGTAGAGTTCCGCGGACCATTTGAAGAATTCAGGGGTGTTGCAGGCGGCAAGCATCCGGGCGCTGCCTTCGATCGCAGCGGCTTGGCGCCTCAGCCAGTCGTCCACTCGCGAATCCTGAAATCGACGCCGGGCTTCGGCCACCAGCTGGAGGGTTGGTGACGGATCGAACGGTGGATATTCGACCTCTGGAAGCTCCCGGGCGCGCTTCTTGAGGAATCGCTCCCGCACCTCGTTGTCCCAGCTGATGTGGCTCAGGATGCGGATAGGTCGAGTGGCTTGATAAAGCAAGTCGCAGAGGTCGCGAATGCGTTCGTTCTCTTTGCGGGTTGCGGTGGTGGAGCTACCTGCACCGTCTTTTCCCGTGGCCCTGTCTGGCAATGCATTCTCCTAACTCTGCATTTCGGATTGGAAAGAGGCTTTGTCCGCGCACGAAGGCTCTGCCCACGTACCAAGGTCTCGCGGAAGTCTATGACAGAGGCCGGATGGCTGAACCGGAAATCCCCTGTGCGGTCGATTTCATGAAATTTACCCGGGTAGTATTGCATTTTTATTAAAACCCGGATAAAAATATCTCTCCAACAGAGGAGAGATTTATGAGTCCTATAGAAAATCGGTTGAGAGAAGGCCAGTGCATAGCGTTTGAAGGTCATCGGAGAATCGCGTTCGGGGGTTTGCCAGAAGTCGCCAGAGCGGTCAAAGCAGCGGACGATCGGGGCACGAGCGAACCGGTGCTGGTTTTCGACGCTTGGACCAGCCAGGTGGTGGAGATCGATACCCGAGGCTCGGTGGAGGACGTCTTGGGTCGGCTGCCGGTTGAAAGCGACGGAGAGTCGAAAGAGTCCAAAGTTGATGCCAAAGTTGATGCTTCAGTTGAGAATCCGCCCGCCCGAGGCCGGGGTCGGCCGAAGCTGGGCGTGGTCGGGCGTGAAGTGACCTTGTTGCCGAGGCATTGGCAGTGGTTGAGCAGCCAACCCGGTGGAGCGTCCGTCACCTTGCGCAAGCTGGTGGAACGTGCCCGACGTGAAAATGCCGACGTGGATCGCCGTCGCCAAGCACAGAATTCCGCCTACCGATTCATGTCGGCCATGGCCGGAAATTTGCCGGGTTTCGAGGAGGCGACCCGCGCCCTGTTCGCGGACGACGCTGCGCGATTCGATGAGCAATCGGAGCCTTGGCCCGGCGATATCCGTGACCATGCCCGAGCCCTTGCCGGGTTGTCGTTCAGCGGTGCAGGAAAACCCGCATGAACGATCTCACCCAGGGCTCCATCCCTCGTCATTTGTTGCAGTTGGCGGCTCCGATCGCCATCGGAATGCTGTTCCAAACCCTTTACTACCTGGTGGACCTATACTTTGTTTCTCGCCTCGGCGACGCCGCGGTCGCCGGGGTGAGCGCGGCGGGCAACGTGCAATTCATCGTGCTCGCTCTGACCCAGATTCTCGGCGTCGGAACGATGACTCTCATCGCCCACGCGGTCGGCAAGAAGGATCGCGCCGACGCCAATTTGGTGTTCAATCAAAGCTTATTCCTAGCTTTGACCACCGGAGTCGTTTTGATTCTCGTTGGGTATGCCTTGATCGATACTTACATGGGTAGCTTAGGCGCCGACGCCGAAGCGGTTGAAGCGGGAAGCTCGTATCTGCGTTGGTTCCTGCCAGGTTTGGCGTTGCAATTCGGCTCGGTCGCCATGGGTTCTGCGTTGCGCGGCACGGGCATTGAAAAGCCGACCATGGTGGTGCAGATGCTGACGGTGATGCTCAACGCCGTGCTGTCACCTATTTTGATTGCCGGTTGGATCACAGGGCGACCCCTAGGCGTTATGGGGGCCGGCTTGGCGACTTCGTTGTCGATCGCGATCGGCGTGATCCTGATGTGGGGTTATTTCGTCCGCATGGAGAAGTACGTTGGTATCGACCGCCGGCTCCTGCGGCCGAGAATCGGGGTTTGGCGTCGCATCTTGCGAATCGGCTTGCCGCCCGGCGGCGAGTTTGCCTTGCTCTTCGTCTACATGGGAGTGATCTATTGGGTTATTCGCGACTTCGGGTCGCCCGCTCAGGCCGGTTTTGGGATCGGCTCTCGGGTCATGCAGGCTATTTTCCTACCGGCCATGGCCGTAGCTTTCGCCACGGCGCCCGTCGCAGGGCAGAACTTCGGCGCCGGTGCCTTCGGCAGGGTCAAGCAGACCGTGATCTCAGCGGTGGGCATCGGCAGCGGCATCATGTTCTCGCTGACCCTCTTATGTCAGTGGCATCCCGCGGGATTGATCGCCTTTTTCACCCAGGACCCCGAAGTCTTGGAGGTCGGCGGTGAATTTCTGCGTATCATTTCCTGGAACTTTGTGGCGTCCGGTTTGATCTTCACTTGCTCAGGCATGTTCCAGGGGCTGGGCAATACCTCGCCGGCCCTCTTCAGCAGCGCGACCCGCGTGCTGACCTTCGTCTGCCCGGCGATATGGATGGCCAGTGTAGGCGGATTCGAGCTACGCCATTTGTGGTACCTATCGGTGGCGTCCGTATCTCTACAGGCCTTGACCAGCCTGGTGCTCTTACGTCGGAGCTTGAAGCGGCGCTTGGCGTAGCTAAATATTCCAAGCCCAACGCATTTCGAAAACCTCAGGTCCGCGGCCTTGGAGGGGCGAGCCGCGATAGCGGATGTTTTTACATCCGGACATTTCCAGTCCTTGGTGAACCCATCCCACTAATCCCATCACCGTCACTAGATCGATGCCGTAGAGACGAATCCGGGATTTAGATTCGGCGATAAGCTCGACTTCCACCCGACCGAAGTCGTGGGTCAAATTCCAGATAGTTGAGCAGCGATTCAGCAAAAATTCAGGTTTACCGGGTCTTATGAAGGTTCCGTAAACGTCGCCCAACTGGATGGCAGCAGCGTGATATCCCATCCGCCGGGTGAGTTCATGGTCCCCTGCCCCCAGCTCCGAGTCCACCAAGGTCATCAGTTTGACCAGCAACGCACCGTCATACCAGGAGGCCGGGAGTATCTTTCCTTCCAAGACTTCGCGTTCATCCACAGTCAATAGGGGCCAGATCGACTCACGACCTTGCTTTCCGAACAATTTGTCGAGCACAACGAGGCGCGAGGCCAAGATGTTGCCTTTGAGCTTAGCCATGGGAGGGATCCATCCGAATCGCGAGCCAATTGAGATTCCGACGCCGTCGACCGGCAGCCTCGAGTCTGAGGAGCTGCCGTAACGACAATATTAGCGAATTTTTCACCTTGACGCCTCGCGGTTGAGCTGTCCTGCGTTCAGGACGCCGCTTATTTGTCGGCTTTCCTCAGAAAACCGTGTTTCAAGATCAGCTCGCGACCGCGATAGGAGTCCATCGACTCGAGGAATTCTTGGGCTGCAGCCGGGTTGGAGCCGTCCTGGACGATGGCCGCGTGGTAGGTGATTTCTTGGCCGGGAACGGCATCGAACTCCAGCAAGACAGACACTCGTTGAGAACTCATGGCATCGGTTTGATAGACGATGCTGAGGATTTCGGGATCGCTCTCGACCAAAGCTAGGGCTGCGCGGACGTCGGGGCTGGGGATCACCCGCTCCGACAGCTGGTTCCAGAGTCCAAGGTGCTCGAGGGTAGTGCGGGCATATCGGCCGGCCGGAACGGCGCCGGGATCTCCAAGAGCAAGATGTCGATAGGACGCGTCAATGAGCGAATGCGGCTCGGTGATCCGGACCGACGAGTCTCGACGTGCCACTAATACCAATCGGTTGCCCAGTACCTCTCGCCGGCTGCCCGCCAAAAGACGACCCGCTGACTCCAACCGATCGACCCACAGTCGGTCGGCGGAAAGAAAGAGGTCGGCCCCGGGCGCCGCCAAGATTTGCTGAGCCAGGGTATTTGAACCGGCGAAGCTGGCGGAGACCGAAATCTGGTGAGTGGATTGCAGCTCTTCGGCTAGGTCTGACACCAGATCTTGGAGACTGGCGGCGGCGAAGATTGTCAACTCGCGAGGTTCGGGACTGTCAGAAGGAGCGTTCGACGGAGCACAAGCGGTGCAAAGGACGAGAATCGCCGTCACAAAGTTTGAGAGTTTCTTGTGGCCGGCCGATGTCGATCGTTCCATCGCGGGATCATAACCTCGAACTGGATTGGCGGGTGGTCTGAAAGGTGCGATGCCCGAATAGGAGCGTCGGCCGGCCGCAAGGTCGATCGTTATCTCGCCGGTGTTAGAATGAGATTTCAACATTTTCCGTGCGAAGGCCACGGCCGTCGCACCCTCTCTTGCAATTCCCTTTAGGCCCATAGATTTACGATTCGGCACCAGCCGGTGCTAGTAGGCTCCGGCAACAGGCTTCATCGTATGGAAGGAACATATGTTTCTGGCAATGCCGTCCTTGAATCCTTTTCGACTGCTCATTTTCACTGGCTTGATACTTCTATCCGGGATCTTCACAACCGCCGCGATCTCGGCCGCGCCCAACACTTACGTCCACGCTTCGGACGGTAGCTGCTTGGGTAATTCTCCTTGCTACGACAACTTGAGTTCCGCGGTCCAAAATGTGGACAACGGCGGCACGGTGACCGTGCTTTCCGACGTGACCGGAGCGCTGACCAGCGCCTTCTCGAAACAGAACATCACGATTCAAGGTAGCCCTGCGACAGTGGTGCACAACAATCAGATCCTGATCAACGAATTCGTTACCGGTTGGACGATCCGGGACATTATTTTCACGGCTCCGATTACGATTCGGGATGTGGTCGGCTCTTTGACCTTCCAGAATATGACTGCGAACACCATCAACGTCGGTGATTTCACGGTCGACACGACCGCTACTCTGACTTTCTCCAACGTCACCACCACGGTCAGCGGGGTGGTGATCGGCGGTGCGGTGGGCTCGTCGATTTCCGGCTCGATCTTGATCGAGAATAGCGACATTACGGGTGCCAACGTCAAAGTCCGCACCGGCTCCGGCCCGGCGACCAATCTCAATGCCGACGTCACGTTCCGCAATTCGATAATGCACGGTGGTGCACGCATTCAAATCGACGGTCAGGACGTGGGCGGTTTAGGCTCGTTAATAGGTGACGTCTATTTCGAGGATCTCACTTGCGACGTGCCCCAGGCGCGGATCGGCATCATCACCTTCGGCGATGTTACGGGTGATTTGGCCGGTGACATTACGCTCAAGGACCTCGATTGCTATTGGCTAGCGGTGTTGACCACCGGCGGCACAGCCGGTTCGATCGGCAAGCTGACCATGACCGGTAATCATACGGAGGCGCTCGAGGTGGTGGCCAACAACGGCGGGTTGACGGGTCCGTTGGTGATGCGCAACAACATCTTGGAGGAACAGGGTGACGTGACCGACGTCGATTTCCTTTTGCTTCTGGTCGAGGTGGACTACGTCAACGAAGATATCCACATCGAAGACAACGATGCGCCACTGGCCGAAACCGCGGTCCGGACTCTGGATGGCGACTTTGCCAAGGACGTGGTGATCGCGCGCAACTCTTTGGCCTACCTGACCCTGGATGTTCAGGGATCGGGTGACTATCTGAGGGCGCCCCAAATTGTCGACAACTTCTTGCCGTCGTCCGGCCAGGTAACCTACGGCGACTTGACCCTGCGGACCCGCGACGGCGGAACCCTGCCCGGGGCGGTGGTGTCGGGCAATACCGCCGACGTATTGCGCGTGACCATGACCGGGCCGGTGACCAGCAACGTCACCATGGCCGGAAATACGGTTCGCGAGGAGACCACCATCATCGGGGCCAGCTCGGGGGCGGGTCGGATGGATATATCCGGCAATAATCTGGAAGGCACGTCGTGGATTTCCAATATCGGCGCCGATGTGCACTTCAATCGATTCCAAGGCATGTTGACGGTCACCAACGGCACCGATGCCGACGCGACTCTCAATTGGTGGGGCTGTGACGAGGGACCCGACACCGTCGATTGCGCGTCGCTCAACAATCAACAATTCGACTTTGACCCGTGGCTTGTGTTCAACGCCGGCGCGGACTGCACCCCGCCCAACGCCACCGCGACTTTCAATGTGTTGACCGCCAGCGACAGCTCCAAACCAGCAGGAAACACCACTCCCGGCTGGGTCGCAGTCACCACTTCGGACGGCACTTTGGCAAGCAATCCGACGCTGATGACCGGTATGGGCTCGGTCGATGCCGTGCTCGATGGTGGGGTCACCATGCCGTCGTTCAACGTGACCTTGGACAACGAAACCCGCATGGTTTCCGCCAATTGCTCCGGTTCGATCTTTGCCGACGGTTTCGAATCCGGAGGCACGTCGGCCTGGGACTAGGCGGCGGAGCCGGATCTAATTCTGGGTCACTTTGTTAGCCGACGGGCCGATGCCGGCACATGGAGTCGGCTGTAGGAAATAGCAGCTCAGCGCCCAAAGACGTCGTCGAGAGACTCAGCGGGCTGGGCTGCAGCCAACTTTTTCTCCACTTGTGAAGGTCGGCAAGAAGGTCGGCAAGAAGGTCGGCAAGAGGCTGAGTTCCAGCTCTTGAAATTTCTCCTAACCGCTTGTGACGTATTGCACGTTCTTCTCCGTTTCGATCTCGTGGACTGTCTATGATCGAGGTTATGCCAGAAACGACATCGTCAACCTGTTCAAGTTCATCGACTGGATCATGACCCTACCCGACGAGCTTAGCCAACGAGTCAAGGAAACTCTCGGCGAAGCTCTGATCGTTCTGGGCTTGCACCTCAACGTTGACCATGACGTCAAAGGGTTCGCCATCGAGATTCCAGACTCTCACTCCGGGGTGACGATGGCGAAGGTGCCGGTGGGTTTGTCGAAGAGGCCCATGAATCGCAAGAGGGCGATTCGGCTGCCGTCAACGTTGAGCTGATCAGAGAATATGGTTTCTTTGAGGCCCGCCGCACCCATGTTCAGCCTTAGGTAGAGGTCGAACGAAATATGGAGGGTGGCTTCTGCTTGGGGATCGGGCGGTGCTTCTCGATGGTGCAGGACGGAGCGTTTCAGGCTGAGCACGAAGGATCGGTCCAGGTCGAGGAAGATCAGGTTGACGGTCATTTCGCGGCCGGCGGCTTTGCCGGCATCGAGTCTGGAGGCCATGGCGTCGAGGAAGCGCTCGACCGGGGCACGGCGGGCGATGTCGAGGGCTTTGCTCTGGTCGAAGCCCTTGGACGGTGGGCCGTGACGCAGCTCGAAGGCGCCGGTGAGGTAGACGTCGCGCCATGGCGCCGACTCTGCTTGATAACCCATCTGCTCGTAAGCCCGAGCCAAAGTCTCGCGGGCCTGCTGGTTTTTGGGTTGGGCAAAAACCAGGTGATTCAGAACCTCCGCCGCCCATCGATATTCGCCGCGATCGATGGCTGCCTGCCCATGTTCCAAGACCTGTTTCGGGCCACCCATGAGCTCTACGTATTTGGGCGCCGACTCCGTGGACGGCAGGGGATCGAGATTTGCCGGATTGCCGTCGAACCAGCCGAAGTAGCGCTGGTAAACGGCCTTGGCGTTGTGTTTGACGGTGCCGTAATAACCCCTGGTGGAGAAGTTGGATTGCAGCTCCTCGGGTAGTTGGAGGGATTCGGCGATTTCGTCCGGGGTGAATCCTTGAAGGCTCAGGCGCACGGTTTGGTCGTGAATGAATTTATAGACGTCGCGCTGTTTTTCCAGGAAATCTAGAATTCGCGCTTGTCCCCAGATCGGCCAATGGTGGGAGCCGAAGTAGATCTCGGCGTTCGCGTAGAGACGGGTCATTTCGTCGATGTAGGCGCTCCAGGCGAGAGCGTCGCGCACTTGGGCACCGCGCAAGGTATAGAGATTGTGCAGGGTGCGGGAGACGATCTCCGCACCGCAAAAGACTTTGAGTTTCGGAAGGTAGAAGGTCAGCTCCGCGGGCGCTTCGGAGCCTGGAGCGTTCTGAAAAACGAAGTGAAGGCCGTCGACCGTGCGCGATTCCGGGGTCAAGGTGATCAGATCTGTGGGTGGCAGGATTCCGAGGGTGCCGTAAGCCGGGGCTTTTCCGAGCCCACTATCCACGTGGCCGCGGGGGCCGCGAGGTAGGCGAGGACCGAACATGTACATGGATCGCCGGGCCATGGTGGGGCCGGCCAAAATGTTCTCGCTGGTGGCCTCGGCCAGAAAACCCTCGGGCGCGATCACCGGTATTTTCCGGCGCTGAGCTTCTTCGACCGACAGCAGGCCGAGGGCTCCGCCGAAATGATCGGCATGGCTGTGGGTGAAAATCACGGCGCTGATCGGCAGCGGGGCCAAATGCTCCATGGCGAAGGCAAAAGCGGCGCGCGCGGTTTGCTCGGCGGTTAGGGGATCGACCACGATCCATCCGCTATCACCTCGGATGAGGGTCATGTTGGCCAGGTCGAATCCCCGGAGCTGAAAGATTCGATCGGTGACCTGGTAGAGACCGTGTCGATTGTTGAGCTGGGCTTGACGCCAAAGGCTGGGGTTGACGCTGGCGGGGGCCTCGCCGGTCAGGAAGTCGTATTGGGTCATGTCCCAGAGAGGTTGGCCGTCTTCGGCTTCGATTCGAAGGCTGGGGTGACGGGCGATCAATCCGCGCTCGGCGTCTTGAAAATCGGCTGGGTCGTCGAGATCGAGGGATGCTGCGACCTTGCGGTTGGTGGCTCGGGTGGAGTCCGAGGCCGGGCTGAAACCGGCTGCATCGACGGGGGTTTCATCGTCCGGTAGAGATGAAACGGTCTCCGGGTCCGGTGCCGGCCCGCAGGCGAACAAGCTGGCGGATACGACGGATACTAGGGAAATTAGGAGGTATTTCGGCAATGAACCCAAGAGCCTTCCCTTCCTCGATGGGGCGTCCGACGGTGGAACTGGACGGTGGAATGACGGTCGCACCCATTTTAGTCGACCCGGCTCAACGGGCGTCCGGCAGGTATCCCACTAGCTCTACATAACCTCGGCCATCGATTGGCAATCCTGCGGCGTTGCCGCTGACGTCCACAGCGCCTTCCCAATAGCGAAAGGCGATATCGAGCTCCTGGTCGCTGAGCACCGGGCTAACTTCGAGGTCCAACCCGTGGTCCGGAATGATTAGGCGCCAGCGTGACGGGTAGACGCTGCCACTTCGAGGGCTGCGCCATCGGTCCAGCACTTCGAGCTGCGTTTGCTCGAGCGCGATGTGGGTTTTTTGACCATCAACGTCGATGAGGGCTCCGGCCGACATGGGGTGGGGCGAGCCGTCGCTATTGCGTAATTGGTAATACATCAGGTCTCGGCCGTCGGAGAGTTGGAGGGAGAACCAATCCCAGCCGGTTTGCTCGGACGCCAAGGTGCTGGTGGACCACTCGCGATCGAACCAAGCTTGTCCTTGGACCTCAAAGGGCCGGCCGTCGACTTCTATTACTCCTTCCGCCCGCAGACGGCTGAAGGAGTAATAGTAGGAGGCTCCGCCCTCGTGTTTCCTCGACAGGCCACGATCACCCTGCAGCACCATGGGTTTTTCGGCGCGCAGCTCGAGCTGGACTCGAAAAGTTCCCGCCTGAGTGTTGGCGGCGGATTCGAGCTTCAAGGGCCAAAGCTCGTTGGACTCGGAGCGGGCGCTCCAATCTTCGAGCCAGACTCGAAACGGGCGGATTTCGGCGCCCGCCAGACCCGCCGCGCCGCGGGTGAATCGCTCCGCCGACATCTGCCGACCGCCGTCGAGGTCGGTCAGGGCCATGTGGCCCATGTAGAGCTGTCGGGTAACCCAGGCGGAATCCGGAGCTTGGTCGGGGGTCCCGCCGGTGTCGGGTTGCTCGGGTTCCGGGGAAAGGGCGCGGCGGAAGATGGTCCACTGGACGCCGAAACGACGCCCTTCAGCGGTGCTCACATTGCCGGTGAAATACCACCATTCGGTTTGAAAGCTTGGGTGAGGCCCATGATCTTGCGGAAAAACGAAGACCCGTGGTTCTTCGGCGCGCTCGAATCCCTCGGCTCCGCCGTCCACGGCCAAGGCATCGATGGGAGACGAGAATTCGGTTCCGGTCGGCCCCGGGGCTGGGTCGCCACAAGCCGACAGGAGCATTACCGTGACTGCCGAGACTAAGAATCGTCGACCGAGCATCACTCCTCCCTCAAGGCCGAAGCGGGATTGCGTTGGAGCATTCGGCGAGCGGGCAACCAGCCGGCGAGCAGTGCCGAAAACATGGCCAGTCCCACACCCTGCAGAAGTACATTTGGCTCCACCGTCAGCTGGAGGGTCCAGCCGAAGGAGCGTTTGTTGATCACAAAAACCAGCATCGCGGCCATGGCGACGCCGAGCGGGGTGGCGAGCAGTCCCGCGAGGGCCCCCAACAGGGCGTTTTGGGCTGCTAAGAGGCGTCGTACTTGTTTCGGTTCCAGTCCCAAGGCTCTCAGGACGGCCAGCTCGCGACCTCTTTCGAGCTGCAGGGCCATGAGCGCTGAGAACACGCCGAAGAAGGCCACGGCCACCGCCAGGGCTCGCAGCACGTCGGTGATTCGAAACGTGCGGTCAAAGATCGCCAGGGAAACTCGGCGTAGCTCCCGATTGGCGACGATTCTGACGTCGGCGTCGGCTAGCTGGGTCCGAAGGTCCTCTACGACTCGATCAGCGTTCGCACCGGGCTGCAAATACAACCCCACGCTTTGAATGCGCGGGTCCTGCCAAAGGTCTTGATAAAGACTGCTGTCGATCATCACCAAGCCCCGATCGGAAGCGTAGTCGTAAAACACCGCCAACACCTCGAATGAGCGGCTTTGGCCTTCGGCCAGGAGGTCCAGGGTGTCCCCCGGCCCAAGACCGTGGCGGTACGCAAAGGGCTCTGAGATCAGCACCCCTTCACCGGCGCGGAAGCGCGGAAAGATCTCGGACGGTACCGTATTCTTGAACGAAAAGACCTCAAAGGCCGGAGCCTCGGCGTGCAAAGCGTGTAATTGCACCGGACCCAGGGAAGACGCCACCTCGACCCGTCGATAGGTTGAAGCGTGGGCCACAGACGGATGGCCGGTGAGGGCATCGAGTTGGGACGGGGAGAGGGGAGGGCCGGCGCCGCGGCCGTCCTGGGACGCGGGGCTGGCGTAGAGGTCGGCCTTGAGGGTGATTTCCAGCCAATCCACGAGGGTCGCCCTAAAGCTCGAAACCATGATCGCTACGCCGAGGGTGGTGGCGACGGCGATGGTCAGGGCAGCCACGGCGATGCCGGTTCGACTGATCGCCGCGCCTATGTCGCGGGCTGCCATGCGTCCGAGATTGCCGAAGGCGAAACCGGCCAACGGGGTGAGCAGCCGGCTGCCCGCCAGGGTGGCGAGCGGGATCAAGGCGGCGAAACCCAGAGTGCCGACGAAAACCGCGGCGAATCCCAGGCTGAGGTGACGCCCGGGCAAGGCGACCAACAGCCCGGCGGCTGCGATCAGCCCCAGACCCAGCAGCGCCGCGCCTGCTGCTCGATGCCGTTGTTTGCTTTCAACCGCCGAGCGGCGAAGCGCGGTTTGGGGTTGGACAGCCGCGGCTTCGAGGGCGGGACCGAGGGCTGCGAGCAGTGCTCCACCGACTCCCAGCGCAGCTCCCAGAGCGAGGGAGGCGAAGGGCTGACTGACTTCGCGCACGGACAACACAAAGTAGAGATCGTTGATGGTTTGGGTGATCAATTGCAGCAGGCCCCGGGCCAAGAGCTGGCCGAGCACCAGGCCGACTGCGCTGCCCACGGCGCCCAGGACCGCGGCTTCAAATAGGACCATGGTCAGGATTTGACCTCGACTCACACCCATGGCCCGAAAACGGCCCAAAAGCGGGCGTCGCTCGACCACCAGGAACGACATGGCGTTGTAGATCAAAAACATGCCGACCAGCAAGGCGAGCATGGAGAGGGCGGTGAGATTGAGGCGAAAGGCTTGGGTCATCTCCTCCAAGGCTCCGGCCCGGGAGGAAGCGGTCCGCAGCTCCAAGCCGGCGGGCAATAAACCGGCGATTTGCTCGGTGATCTCCGGCTGGGATTCGGTGGGCAGCACGAGGTCGATCCGATCCAACCGGCCGAATCGACCGAGGGCCTGCTGAGCGGTGGCGATGTCTACCAACAAGAGGTCGTCCCAAGCTCGCCGCTGCCTTTCATCGGCGGGTTCGATGACGACAATTACTTTTAGCTCCACGGGTGCTTGGAGGGAGTCGGGTCCCCGTGGCGCAAACGTCAGCAGATCGCCCTTTTCCAGATCCAAGAGGCTCGCGAGCGCGGTGGACATGGCGACTGCACCGGGCTCGGTGAGAAAAGTGGTCAGGGTGGCCGGGCCGCCGGCGAGGCCAGAGGTGAAGGAGCGCACCGGTGCTTCGGCCCAAGGATCCACACCCAACAATCGTACGGATCGACCCGCGGCGGTTGACGAGGGGCCAGCGTCGATTCGTCCCCGTCCTTCGATCACCGGGGCGGAGTTCCGGACCCCGGCCAGCCCCGAGCGTCTAAGCTGGGCGTAGACCTCTTCGTGAATGCCCAGGGGTCCGCCCACCACCTGGTGGGTAGCCCGTCCGGCGACATCGTCGACGCTCAAACGGAAGGCGTGCTCGGCGCTGGCGTTGGCAAGGTCGATTCCCACCACCACCGCCACGGCCAGGGCGACACCGGCGGTGGTCAGACCGGCCAACCACGGGCGTCGGCGGAGGTGGCGCAGGGCCGCGCGACGGAGCAGTGGTGTGGGCCAGAAATCTTTCATATCGAGACGCTCGTGGATTCCAGGTGACTCGGGTCTAATCGTCCAGCTCGGATGCGCAGGACGCGATCGGCGATCGCCGCTGCTTCCCGGCTGTGGGTGGCCATCACCAGGGTGACACCGGCGTTTCGGACGGCGGAGTTCAGAAGTTCCAGAACCATTTGGGCAGCTTGCTCGTCCAGGTTGCCCGTGGGCTCGTCGGCTAAGATCAAAGATGGCTTGTGGATCATGGCGCGGGCAATGGCCACCCGCTGCTGCTGGCCTCCGGAGAGCACGTCGGGAAAGCTGCCGTGTCGATCTTCAAGGCCCACCGTTTCCAGCAGTCCGAGGGCGCGAGCGCGGGAGGCTGATTCGAGGCGCCCGGCCAGCTCCAGGGGTAGCAACAGGTTCTCCAACACGGTCAACGTGGGCACTAGGTTGAAGAATTGAAAAACGAATCCCACCTGGTGTCGCCGTAGCCGTGCCCGCTGGGTTTCATCGAGTTCGGTCACGGATTGGCCGTCCACCACGATCTGACCGCTCGAAACCGAATCGAGGCCGGCGATTAAGTTGAGCAGAGTAGATTTACCGCAGCCGCTCGGGCCGAGCAGGGCCACGCGCTCACCGGCTTGGATGTCCAGGTCGACACCGTCCAAGACCCGATGCCGGCGGTCGCCCTCCACATAGGTTTTGGTCACTTGATGGAGGTGGATCAGGGGTGTCATGGGCAACAGGCTTTCTCCCGACATCACGGGGGCAGGTAGACTCACTCCTTCGTCGGCCGGCGCGCAACCGATTCAGCCCAGGCCTGCCGACACTGCGGGCACTCTATCGACATTTGGGGACTGCTCCGAGCCCGAACAGCCGTCCGAGGGGGGCGTAGGCGGGCCACCATGGCTCGGCTGACGTGATAAAAAGGCAAAAGCAGGTTCTAGCCGACTCCTCCCTCCGACCTCCCATTTCAGCCAGCTAAGGATAGATATCGATGCCGACTCTCTTCGAACGTTCTCTCGGCGCCCCTCGACGTAGGTTTTCTAAGCGCCTGTGGAGCGCCTCGGTCGTTGTTTTTGCGTTTCTGATCCTTGCCGGCGGAGCGGTTTCGGCCGAAAAGGCTCCCCTGGACTTGTCGGCTGAGCGCATTCAGGCGTCGGTCGAATGGTTGGCGGCGGACGAGCGCCAAGGGCGGGGAGTGGGCACGGAAGGTTTGACCCAAGCCGAGAATTGGTTGGCCGAGCGATTCGCGGCATTGAAGGTTGAGCCCGTCGGCAGCGACGGCAGCTATTTCCACGATTTTGAGGTGCCGCTGGCGATCGAGGTCTTGGAGGCCACCCGCTTATCGATCGACGGTGAGAAAGTGGACGGGCAGCTCTTTGTTCCCGCTTCCTTTTCGGCGTCGGGCTCCGTCTCCGGCGAGGTGGTGCCGGTCGGTTACGGCATTAGCGCCGAGGACTTGAGCCACGACGACTACGCCGAACTCGATGTCAAAGGCAAAATCGTCGCCGTGCGCCGCTACACCCCACCCGGGGCGCGTTTCGACGACGCAACCGTGCAGCGGCGGTTCGGGGACCTTCGTTATAAAGCCTTCAACGCCCGGGAGCACGGGGCCGCCGGGGTGATGATTGTCGACTATCCAGAGGTGGCAGCAGGGGAGGAGATGACCGACGAAACCCCCTTGCCGGACTTGAAGGTGGACGCAAAAGGGGATGCGGGCATCCCGGTGATCGCGCTCAAACGGTCGGCCGGGGCCGCGCTTTTCGAATCCGACACCCGAGTGGAGCTGAACGTCGAAGTTCGGGTTGAAAAAACCACCGCCCGCAATGTGGTCGGCTTTCTGCCCGCCACGTTGCCCGGTGCTGCTTCGTCGATTTTGGTCGGCGCCCACTTCGACCACCTCGGCCTCGGCGGGCACGGTTCCCTCACCCCCGACCTGGAGGAGCCCCACAACGGTGCCGACGACAATGCCTCGGGCACCGCAGCTTTATTGGAAATCGCAGCGTCCTTGGCGGCACGCCCGGAACGATCGGCGAATGTTTGGCTGGTGGCATTTTCAGCCGAGGAGTCGGGTCTCTTGGGCTCCACGGCCCTGACTCGGCGTCCTCCCGAGGGTTTGGTGGTCGAGGATCTGCGGGCGATGATCAACCTGGATATGGTGGGACGCTTGGAGGATTCCAGGGTGCAGGTGCTCGGGGCCGGTTCGGCCGACGAATGGGATGACGTGGTGTCGCCCATCTGCGAGCGCGCGGAGCTGAGTTGCAAGCTGGGCGGTGACGGCTACGGTCCGTCGGACCAAACACCTTTTTATGCCGCAGGGGTGCCGGTCTTGCATTGGTTCACGGGTACCCATGAGGACTACCACAAGGTTTCCGACGACAGCGACAAGATCAACAGCCTGGGTGTGGCACGGATCGCCGACGCCGTGTCCCAGGTGGTGATCAGCCTCTCCCGACGTGAAACGGGATTGACTTATGTCCGCACCGAGGCTCCGGCTTCCGGTGGTGACGTCCGCTCGTTCGGCGCTTCCCTCGGCACTATCCCCGACTACGCCGGTGACGATCGGGCGGGGGTCTTGCTCTCCGGCGCGCGTCCGGGCTCGGCGGCCGATCAAGCCGGTGTGATCAAAGGGGATCTGTTGATCGGGCTCGGTGGACGCGAGATTCGCAATATTTACGACTTCGTCTACGTCTTGCGGTCCGCCAAACCCGGCGACACGACCACCATGGTAGTCGTGCGCGGAGAGCAATCCCTAGAGTTCGAGGTGACCTACGGCAAGAGCAGTCGGTGAGGGCGCCGCGCTAGGTTCTGTCCAGAAATGCTATCGCGGGCATCGGCCGGATGGCCTGCGGGCGTCGCCCCGAACTCGCGGCACCGCTGCGCTGCCGTCATAAATTGCTGAAGAGTATGGGCTTATGCCGAGGCTTCGGGTGTATCGCTCAGACACGCTCGCTTTCGTCCTCGGTCCATCCGGCCTTGGTTCATCGGAAAACCCCATTTCTGGATGGGCCCGAGCTAGGCCCCATCCAGTTTGATTATTTGAGGACGACGAGCACCACGCGGCGATTGCGGCTGCGGGATTCCCGGTCGGTACCGTTGGTGACCGGCACGGTTTCGCCGTAGGAGATGGCCGACATGCGATGCAAAGGCAGGGCATGTTTGAGGTGCAGGTATTGCTGCACGGCCCGGGCGCGCTCTTCGCCGAGTTCGAAGTTGTATTTGCTCGGACCGAGGGTGTCGGTATGGCCCTGAATCTCGATGTAAACCGACTCGTTGCGTTGCTTCAGGTCTTGGGCGAAGGAGTCGAGGGCGGCTTTGGCGGAGTTGTCGAGATCAGCGCTTTCGAATCCGAAGCGCACGTCGGCCTCCGAGAGCACGGTTTCGTAGAGCAGCTTGCCTTCGGCCAGTTTGCCGGCGGAAACGGCCCGTTCCAGGGCTTGACGGGAGGTTTCGGAGAGCTTCGCGAGTTCTTGCTCTTGTTTCTCAATGGCCCTGTCGTGCTCCGCCAACCGGGTCTGATTGGCTTCGACTTGGCTTTCGACGTCATCGACTCGGGAATCGACCGTGTCGACTTGATCGTCGACGTAGGTCTTCATCGATTTCTGCGAGACACAGCCGAGCATGGACGGGATGAGCAGTACGGAGGAGAGCAGGATGGTAAATTTTCGCATGGTATTCCTTCTATTTGGGTTCTCGGATCGAGAGACTCGCGGATTGGGGGGCGATCCGGAGACTAGCTGAGGAGGCCTCTGCCGGGGCTTTACCTCCGGAGGCCTTTTCGGACGTCCCGGACACGTTGTGGAGGTTATGGATTCGGCGCTGTGCCGGTGTATCCGGCTCGATGCCGCAGGTTGAGTTTCTTGCCTGGGGCCGTCACTTCGATGGAGTGATAGCCGGCTCGGCCTTCCGCCGCCAAGCGAAAAGCGAGGGAGTATCGATTGTGTAGAGCTTGTTGAACGGTGGAGCAGGCGTCCTCGACTTGGTCGACGCCGGTTTCGACGTATTTTCCACCGGTCGCCTGGGCCAACTTTCGCAGCAATTCTCCATAAAGCCAAGGCTCAGTGCCGTGCTCTTTGGGGATTGAGCGGGTCTTACGACTCACCGGGCGCAAGGCGATGACATAAACCGGGACTTCCGCCGAGCGAACCATCTCCCGCGCTTGGTCGGCGGGGATGGCGCTGGCGTTGTCGATGCCGTCGGTGATGAGAATCACGGCCGGGGCCGTCCGGGCGGTCAAACGGACCTGGGGAATCCAGGTGACGGCGTCGTGCAGAGCGGTCGTGCCGTAGGCCTGCCAGGTGCCGAGCTGTTCTTCGATCACCCCCAGCTCCCGGGTGATCGGCACCTCGACCCAGGTCTTGCCCGAGGCGAATGTGGTCATGGCCGCCTCGTCGTGGGGTCGGGCTTGATTCAGAAACCAGCGCACAATGCGTCGACTGGCTTCGAGTTTGCCCGAGTTGGCCATGCTGCCGGAGAGATCTTGAAAGAAGAGCAGGGTGTGTGGGTTTTGGAAAGGCGACAGGAAATCATCGAAAGGGATCGGACGGTCATCGACCCTCAGGGTGAGATCGCCGGCTTTGAGTTCGACGGCTACTAGACGGTTCTTGATCGGTTCGACGGTGATCGGCACCAAGACCCAACTGATCGAGGTCACCTCGTCAAAAACCGCCAGGGGCTGAGCTCTCGAAGGGGGTTGGTCGCCGGAGACCGGTCCGCTCAGCATCGCCAAGTAGGCTATTGCGATCAGAACTGAGGGGTTCGAGCGTCCAATGCACTTAAATCGACTCATAGCAAATACTTTATATGAGGACTTGCTGCGTTTCAAAATCGCCCGCGGGCAGATCACCGGAAAAAGCGCCAATAAACCATCAATACACCCACCGAGAGGACCAGAATTCCGAAAACGGTTCCGTTCAGGAAGAGGCCGATCTTCGAAGCGCTCCGGCCGGTTTTTCGACCGCTGGAGTCCAGTCGAGCGGCCCGCAGGCCGAACCAAGCAGTGGCCATGCCGAGCGCGGATAGCCCGAGAGTGGCGAGCACCATATAACCCGGCCGATACCAATATTGATAGGGATGCCAAGGCAGGAAGTTGAGCCAATAGCGGATCGGCAGGCTGTAGGCGAAGATCAAGATGGACAGCAGACCCCAGGACGGTCGCAGCTGAACGACCCGATATTCGCCGCTCGGGTCGTGTTCGCCGGTCAAGGGGTCGTAACGTCGGCGGGTTTTAAGCTTCGTGGTCATCTCAGAATTCGGGGTTAGTCTTCGGCCCGTTCGCCGGGGGGAGCCATTTTGACGATAGCGGGGAAGAAGCGCGCCAGGGGCTCCACCAAATCCTTTTGGGCGGCCATCACGTTCTCGATATTGCGATAGGCCATGGGCACCTCGTCCAGGCCGGCCGAAAGGACCTCGACCCCGCGATCTTGGAGCAATTTCTTGGTTTCGGACCAGGTGAAGCTCTGCTTGGCTTTCTTTCGGCTCATCAGTCGACCCGCGCCGTGGGACGCGGATCGCAGGGATGCCTCGACCCCCAAGCCGCGGACGATGAAGGCCGGGTCTGCCATGGTTCCCGGGATGATGCCCAGGTCTCCCAAGCCGGCGGGAGTCGCACCCTTGCGATGCACGATCAGCTCTTCGCCGTCGTGAGGCTCGCGCCAGGCGAAGTTGTGGTGATTCTCAACATCGAGCAACACATCCACTCCAAGGGCTTTGGCGATGTGGTGGTGAATGAGGGCGTGGTTGGCGGCGGCATAATGTCCCATGAGATGCATGGCCTGCCAATACTCTTGCCCCTCCTCAGCCTTGAGATCCAGCCAAGCGAGATGTTTTAGTTCCTTGGGAAGCTCGGGATGTTGTTGGCGGGCGATTTTGCTGTAGTGGGCGCAAACATTGGCGCCGGTGCCCCGGCTGCCGCTGTGGGAAAGCAAGGCGAGGTAGGTGCCTGGGCCGAGGCTCAAAGCCCCCGGCTCGCTGCGGGAGAAGACCTCCAACCGGCCGTATTCCACAAAGTGGTTGCCGCTACCGGAGGTGCCCAGCTGCTTCCAGGCCTTGTCCTTGAAACGTTGGGTGACCGGCGATACCGACCAATCGTCGTCGAGCACATCGTGCTGCCGACGGTCACGAAACTCCGCGCCGATGCCGAAGCGGGTTTCCCGTTCGAGGGTCTTTTTCAGCTGATCCCGCCGCCCACCGAGGGCCGAAACGGGCAGATCGAGCACGCTCAGCTTCATTCGACACGCGATGTCGACGCCGACGGCATAGGGGATTACCGCATCGCGCGTCGCCAAAACACCGCCGATCGGCAAGCCGTAACCGAGGTGAGCGTCGGGCATCAAGGCGCCGCGCACGGCCACCGGCAGCTTGCAGGCATTGTCCATTTGCCGGATCGCGGAATCGTCGATGTCGTCACCGCCCCACTGACGATAAGGTGCGTCGACCTTGCGTGGAACGAAGGCGGGGGGACGCCGGGACGTATCGTCGTAACCCATTCTCCGAGCCAGCTCACGGGCAATTGCCGCCAAATGAGGGTCTTGAAAAAACTGAGTGGGGCGTTCCTTGAGGGCCTGGAATTTTCGTCGCAGGGGAGCCTTCTTGATCCCGGCCTCGCCCGCAGCCGCTGCCGCGTTCATGGCTAGGTCGATCAAGCCCCGATCTCCGAATCCCAATTTGATGAGTTCTCGTTTCTTCATCCATCTCATTCTACGCTTTCAATCTTGGAACATGGTGAATCTAAAACTGAGCAGCGACGCCGCGAGATACTTGGGCACTGGCGAATAAGCCGGTAAGATGCCCGACACCTTGAGCGCTTTCACTCACTTTCGCGACAATCAACGCCTCGTGGGCAGTCCTTGGCGCGCGCCGCTAGGAAACCCGTGGTGTGCAGTTTGGGCTTTGTCTTAGTGAGTTCGTTTTGAAAAACCATCGCCGCTCAGCGATCTTCGATTGGAGGTAGCCTTGTCCTCATCGCCACACGATCAAATCCTTCGCCCTATCCGTGAGATCGCCGACAAGCTCGGCATTCCTGAAGAGCATCTCGTGCCCTACGGTTACGACCGGGCCAAGGTTCGGCTCGATGCCCTCAAGTCGGGCCGTAAACCCGGCAAATTGGTGTTGGTCACGGCGATCACGCCGACCCCCGCCGGCGAAGGAAAAACCGTCACGTCGATCGGTTTGTCCCAAGGCCTTGCCCATATCGGTGAGCGGGTCTGCTTGGCGCTGCGAGAGCCGTCCCTGGGTCCGGTGTTTGGCATGAAAGGTGGTGCGACGGGCGGTGGGGGCTCGCGGGTGGAGCCGCGACACGACATCAACCTCCATTTCAACGGTGATTTCCATGCGATTTCGAGCGCCAATAATCTCTTGGCCGCCATCCTGGACAATCACATGCAGCAGGGCAATGGGCTGGGCATCGATCCCCGGCGAGTATTGTGGCGCCGGGTGATGGACCTCAACGATCGCTCTTTGCGTCGGGTGATGATCGGCCTCGGGGGACCCAGCGAAGGCGTGCCGCGGGAAACCGGATTCGACATTACCCCGGCGTCGGAGATCATGGCGATTCTTTGCCTGGCTCAGGATTACGAGGATTTGCGTCGTCGGCTCAGTCGCATTCTGGTGGCGTTCACCTACGACCGAAAACCCGTGACCGCTGCGGATTTGAAAGCGGTGGGTGCGTTGATGGCGGTGCTGCGCGACGCTTTGCTGCCCAACTTGGTCCAGACCTGTGAAGGCGTGCCGGCGTTTATCCACGGCGGCCCCTTTGCCAATATCGCCCACGGCTGTAACTCGCTCTTGGCCACCAAGATGGGTTTGGCTTGGGGAGATTGGTTGGTGACCGAGGCGGGCTTCGGCGCTGATCTGGGCTGCGAGAAATTTCTCGACATCAAATGCCGGGTCGGCGGCTTGGACCCGGCAGCGATCGTCATCGTGGCGACGGTCAAAGCGCTCAAGATGCACGGTGGGGTAAAGGTCAAGGATCTCGGCAGCCCGAACGCGGGCGCGGTGGCGAAAGGGCTCGACAATCTCCGCCGCCACGTCGACAACGTTCGAATCTTTGGGCGGGATCCGGTGGTGGCGATCAACCGATTCGAATCCGACTCCGACGAGGAGCTGGAAACCATCCGCCAGGCCTGCGAAGACATAGGTGTGGCCTGTGCCCTTTCAGAGGTCTTTGCCAAAGGCGGAGAAGGGGGCGCGGAGCTGGCTCGGAAGGTGGTGGAGCAGGCTGCCAAGGCCACCGAGCCCTACAAACCCATCTACGAACTCGACGCACCGATCGAAGAAAAAGTGGAGGCGATCGCCAAGAAAATCTACCGGGCCTCTTCCGTGGCTTGGACGGCGGAAGCAGCCAAGGATTTAAGGATCTTCAGGAAAATCGGCTGCGACGACCTGCCCGTGTGCATGGCCAAAACCCAGAAGTCGATTTCCGACAACCCGAAGCTGCTCGGTGCGCCCGAAGGTTTCGAGGTCACGGTACGGCGTCTGGTGCTGTCGGCCGGTGCAGGTTTCGTGGTGCCCTTGTTGGGCGAAATGGTACGCATGCCCGGCCTGCCCAAGAAACCACAATCGGAGAACGTGGACTTGGTGGACGGTCAGATCATCGGCGTTGCCGATTGATCGCTAGCTGTTTCCCATCATCCGGTTTCCCCTCGGCCGTTTTCGTGCGGCTCAAGGGGAAACCCCGAATCGTTTGAGATCCTTTTGAGCCCGTCCGAGGGCTTGGGTTGCGGGGTTGATTTGGGCTTTGGCATCGGCCAAATTGCCCGCCCCGCAGGCTTTGGCCAAGTCGAGAAAGAATCCATACCCCTCTTTCAACGAAGAGGCGGCTTTGGGCGTTGGCGCTTGAAGGGCCGCGGGGTCTCGAATCAGCCTGAGCAGGGCGTTTTCTAGCCCTTTGCACTCGGCGGTCAGATTACCCTCTTTCTTACCTTGGATCAAAGCCATGGTTTTGCGCAACCGTCGTTTCACGGGAATGGCCTTGGCTTTGTAAGTCTCGTGCCACGACTGAACCCTGACTTTTAGGCTGAGGCCCCGAACCGGCGGGGTTTCCAATGTCGCCGACTGCATGCTTCTGGACTCGGTGAGCGCCGCGATCTCGGCCCGGCTCAAACCATCGTTGCCGGCCAGGTCCAAGATGTTGTCGAAGGCATGCTCGTAGTGGACCAATTGGGTCGGCCAAATGTCCGGCGCCCGGTGTAAACACCAATCCCGCCAGTCGGCGTCAAAGGCTTTGACGTCCTGCCTGAAAGCCCTCTTCAAGGCCGCCTCGGTGTCGTCGCCCTGGCGAAAAGCGTCTAGCAGCCGATGAATGCCCTTCACCCCATGGCGGCTCTCCACAAAGTGAATGGCCCATGTCGCGTGGCTATAAGCGAGTTCCACCAGCTGAGGCTCGCTGAAACCGGCCAAGACTGGGTCGATGATGGAGAACGTAAGATCTCGATTGGCTCGGTGCATATCCGGAATTGGATTGATGCCCGGCTGCTCCATTTCGATGTGGCTGGCCAACCCTTCGTGCATCCACTTGGGCGCGTTGCCGTCGGTTCGAATGTCGATCATGGCGTGGGCCAATTCATGGGAGAGGATACCGACTAAAAACGGATCCAGGCTGCGAAGGTCTGCCAACGGTACCCGCACCCGACCGTCGTAAATTCCGACCACCATGACGCCGCCCGAAGAATACGCGCTCATGAATTGTTCGACCGGAATGAGATGGATCTCGATCTTATGACCGGGCTCCAGCCGGGTCGGAATCCATCGCTGGAGCCGACGCCACTCCGCTTCGAGCACCCAACCCAAGTGTTTGGGATATTTGGAGCCGGTCAGTTTGGGGTAGAGCAGCTGGAAATGTTCGGTCTCGCGGGAGATGTACTGCTCAGATAGGTCCCGATCCAGCTCGAGCTGCTTGATGCGTCCGGGATTGACCGGATAGGGGATCAGGCTGTTGGCTTTCTTCAGCAGACGCAACGCGAGCCCATAGTCTTCGGTTTTGGCGAACATTTCCGCCAGCTGGTAATAGGTTCCCGGGTCCCTTCGGCTGTTGGCCAGGTCGCTTTTGGCAAGGCCGATCATCAGATTCTTTGCTTCGGCGGAAAAGTCTTGCTCCATCAACGCCCTGGCCCTGAGCTTGATCAAATCCGCCGGCGCGCCCTTGGGGTCGTCGCTGACGGCTTGCGTCAGCTCCAAGACCTCACCCCAACGATTCTTGCGGGCCAGGGCGGAGGCGGCGAGGGTAGCCATCGCCCGGCGGGTCGGGTGGGTCAAGCCGCCCGGTCGGGAAGCCTCGTCGATGAGGGAATCCAATTGGGAAAGGGCTAGATCAATGTCGCGGCGTTCGCTGACATCAGCGCTTTCCACTGTCGTATCGACGGGTGCCAAGGCGCTGCCGCCGGGAATGATCAGCCGTTTCTCGGTACCGCTTTGTGGGGCAGTGCCGTCGACGGGTGTGGCTTCGATCGACAGGGTCAACAGCCGGCCGAGGGATCGCGACACCCAAGCGTGTCCGGAAGCAGGCTCGTCGGGCAGCTGAAGAGCTCGGCTGCCGAGATCTTCGGGTTCGACGATCGGCTCCTCGACCGATGAGAAATTGAATAATTTGAATACTTTAGGGCGTGTGGCACTGTGGGAAAGCAGAGGGTCGGAGAAGAGCTGGTCGCGGGAAAGCGGCTCTAATTGCCAGCCGGTGATGAAGAGACGGTCGGCTTGGTCGTGGCGGTCGGCGAGGGTGGCAAAGCGGCTGCCGAAATAGTACGCCTCGGCAAATCTGCTGCCGGATCTAACCAACTGCTCGAAGACCGTCTCGGCCCGGGAATCGTCACCGCTTGCGATGTAAGCGGACGCTGCCTCCAAACGGAGATAATCCTGGAAAGGAGCCCGGCTCAAGGCGGTTTCATAGGCAGAGAAGACGGCTTTGCCGCGGGATTGCAGCCAGGCCAAACGGGCCCGTAGCAGCTCGGTGATCGGCAAAGCGCTGGGGGAAGGTTGAGCTTTGAGGATTTCGCGCGCTTCCTTGAGACGACCGAGCATGATCAGCCGTTGGGCGAGCCAGGAAGAGGCGACTTCCAAGGCCGGACCTTGCAAGTCCAGTCTTTGCACCAGGGTGCCGAGCTTCTGGTCGTCGATGGTTTGGCTGGAGGAAAGGGCCAGCCTCAAAGGCAGTAGATCCGCTAGGCTTTCGAAATTCCCTGACGCGGCTGGAGTCGCATTCTCAGTAAGATCTAGAATCTTTCCCAGGTCGATCCGATCGCAGGCGGTGAAGATCAGGGCAAAAGCCACGACCGATGCGACGGAAGTTTTTCGGCGTCGCCGTCGGGTTTCGAGGCTCGCGGAGCTGATCGTCAAGAGGAGCACCAAGGAGATGAGGGGGACTGCCGCCCAACCACCGACGGCCGAAATCCAGGCGATAGATTGCCGGGTGACCCACGGAGAAGCCGTCTCTTGCTGGAAGCCGTTAGGGACTCGTTCTGTTTGAGGTGTCGGGGTCGACGCCAATAGGTCACTGATAGTGCCTTCAAGGGACCGAGGGTCGGCCAAGCTACGCAGGTTCAGAATCCGCCAATCCCCTTGTTGCTCCACCATTTCGAGTTCGATGAGATCGTCGAGCCCCGAGTTGTGGTGGACCGAAAATAGCGCGAGTTCCGAGGGTTGATCCGGGCTGGGTGTCAGAAGGATCCACTCGGCACCATCGCTTGGACCGAGGCGTACGGAAATTTCAGTGCTCGCCCTGGATTTGCCGAGTTCGCGCAGCGGAGCTTCATCGGCGAGATGGGGCCACCAGACCTCGGGCCCGTTCTGGAAAAATTTTAAGACCAGCTCCGCTGCACGGTGCTCCGCATCTGAGATCGGCTGGGTTTTACCACTCGGTTGCCCTTGGCCCGAGTCGGCTAGCAAAGCCTGAGGCAGGCTCAAAAGGCATGAGGCGGCCGTGAGTAGCAAGGTGGCGAGGCAAGGCAGGGCAGAAGTGAGACCGGGCCGGCGAATTATCCTAGACATATCCTCTCCATGTTGGAATGTGAGAGTTTAACTCGCCTAGCAGATTATCTCAAGGCTTCGTGAGGCAATGCCTTATCTTCTGTTGTAGCTTGCTTTTAGAGCCGGTCAACGCAAAACACCCGGCCAAGGCCGGGTGCTAATTCTCACGGGGCGGTAGGGGAAATCTAGGAAGAAGTTTGCTTCTCTGCCGAACGCTTAAGCATTTCAACGTCTGGCAGTGTGAAGGAGGCGGTATCTTCGAATAGTCCGTCTCTGGAGCCGTCTTCCGACGCCTCGAATTTATCCCACAGCGCTTCGACTTGCTCAGTGCCGAGGGCTTCTAGACCTTCACCGAAGGCTCCGAGCAGCATTTCCCTCTCCTGAGGTGAGTAGTAGGTTTCGAGCAGGGTGTTGAGAATCACCTGCTCCCCTTCTTCCCGAGCGCAGAGTTGATTGAGGGCGTTGACCGACACGCTGGTCGGATGCATGAGGATGGCCAGCAATAGGCTGCGCTCGGTCAGAATCTGATTGTCGAATAGCTGGGTGATGATGATCGCGGTATCGAGCACCGAGCGGAACGAGCTACTGAGGCTGAGACCCGTGAGCTTGAGATCGATGCGGTTTTGCCCGCGAGCGACCAAAGTTTCCAGATAGCCGGCGATTTCCGTCGGATCGAGATCCTGGCTCTTGAGGAGCGTCTGGGTGAACTCTTTGTCGAGGCGGATCAACGCGACCAGCAAATGGGCAATGGTCACCCGGGTCGATTTGTTGATCGCGATTCGACAAGCTTCTTCGAAGAAATCATTGATCGACTCTCGTTTGAAGAGTCGATTGAAGTCGACGAATTGCCGCTCACGGTCCGTTAAATGGCGCACAAAGAAGTAGGGGGAAGGCGGAACTTGGAAGAGCCGCAATCGGAGGTCTTGGTGGTTTTCCAGCAGATGGACCAAGTCGGAGCGATCCCAGACGATGACCTCGGTGCTGTCGCCGGCTTTCAGCCCGGACAGTGATTTCTTTTGGGCGGGGGACACCACTGAAGGAGTCACCAAAACGAGGCGGTTCGGCTGATAGCCGGAATTTTCAAGCAACTCTTCCTCGAGCAAAGCTTTCGTGGGCTTCTTGTCGTGCTGGCGGCATTGCACGACGTAGCTGAGAACTTCCACTGCCGCGCCGGAGAAGTAGGTGCGCTGGCAGATCATCACCCGATTACCGGTACCTGCGGAATCGCCGCGCCAAGACATATTGAAAAAGCCTTCGCGGTGCAGCATCCAGGTAATCAGGAGTTCGAAATTCTCCGGCGAGAGCGTTGCCCAAGGGGCAGAGGTGTTGAGCGCTTTCTTAGAGGGCATCTTTTGCTTTATCTAATTCGGAGCGGTCAGTCGGTCCGAGCGAACTCGAACATCAGAGGCGACCGGAACCGAAGCGCCGATCCACCAAGAAAAACATAGAGAGTCGTGTTTCGCACCTGGATAGGCTGGGCAAATCCCCTAGGGGGCAAGGCGTCACCGTAAAAACCAAGCGCAGATCCGTAGATCAAGCCTAATGATAGTGGACGGAGCCCCATTTGGGAAAGAGTGATCGGATCTCTTTTTCAATTTCTTGCGTCTGGAGATCACCATGGGCACTGTTTCAGGGGCAAGTCCCATGAGTGGAATCATTGTTTCTTGTCTTTGTGTCTGTCTGCTGGTCTGGGGTCAGGATCCTTGGAAACTGCGGCTTCGGGCCGAGCCTGGGGTCAGGAACTACAGGTTGTGATTGTGGTTCGTAATCGGAATCGAAATCGCTAGCTCGGAGTCCGCAATTTTGGGAATCGACGACAAGACCTGTAGGTGAAAGACCAAATAGGCTTGTTGGGTGGCGAATCCGAGCGGGGGGTTCATGATTTCGAGACTCGAGACTTCTCCGGCTTCCAATTCCCTAAGCAAGGCCGAGTCGCTTGTGTTGACAAAGCTGTAGGCTGTTTCGCCGACTTGGAGGTAAATATCTCGCAGCTGATAGATATCGGTATCAATGCCCTCCGATTCTCCAAGATCGATGGTCACGGGTTCGGAGAGCGGTGGAATGGGCCCTCCCGGGCCGTCGGCAGTCGCCTTTTGACTGCCTTTGTGGGTCCGAAGGTCGGAGCCTTTAGACGCAGCAGAAATCAGCGGGTTGCCATCGGGGTCACCCGGCAGGTCGTGGCAAGGTACGCAAGGACGGCTCTCCGGGCACGGGCGATTGGCCATCGCTTGGAGGTCATCGAAAGTCATGGGTGGAATCGACGGCGTGTGAGTCGAAATCGTCAGCTGACGGTGGGATCGAAATTCCATGCCCGGGCAAGAGTCGGGGCGCCAGCCCACGGTGCCGCGGACGATCTCGTCTGCAGTGGCCGAGGAGGATCCGGGCAGCGGCTGGCCATCGATCTCAAGGCGGAAATAGCCGTCATGAACCCAAGCGGGATGGATGCGGGTGGCCGTTCCGGCGTTCACCAAGCGATCGAACGCGTCGAGGTCCTTGGCGATCGAAGTCGCCAGCCAGCCTGTGGCCAAAGCGGCCGCGTAGGAAGAGCCGGGCGGGGCAGACCAAATCGATTCGTCGACCGGCAAGAAGAGGCCGTAACCCGGGACCAGCACATTGGATTCGGCGGGTGTTTGGGCGGCGGGTTGCACCGTATTGCGATGGCGCATGGAAGCGATTTCGATCGATCCGGCGGAGAGAACGGATGCGGATTGAGCTGGGAACAACATATTTCCGTGGTTGCCGGCGGCTCCGACCAGGATGACTCCCAGCTCGTTGCGCAGATGCCATAGAAGGTTGTCCAGCTCGCATTCTAAACCGCCTTCGTTGACACAGAAGCCGTCGGCAACCTTGCGGCCGAAGCTCATATTGACCACCAACGGCAGATCGCGGGCGGGCATGTCTGCGATTTTGCACAGTTGGGCGATCACCTCGGGGTCTCCGACGCCGTCATATCCGAGCCCTAGGTCGGTCTCTTCGAGGTTCAACAAGCCGACTCTAAGGGTTTGCTCGAAGCTGACGGATTTTCCGACGAGCTTGTGGACCAAGCCGGCCACGCTCCAGCCGTGGGAATCTTGCCAGTCGACCACCAGCACCTCAGCGCCGAGAGCGGGCTTCGCCAAGCAGGAACCCTCATCACAAGGGAGCAGACCGTGGGGTCGGCTGGATCGAGAGGAGTAGATCTTGGCGTAGGAAGCTCCTTCGGCGACGATTTCGGGGGGATGGCAGCCGGTTTTAGAGGCTTCACTGAGCTTGGGCGGATCGTCGAATGGGGAGGTGCTGAAAACGAATTGGCCGAGCGCGCCACAAGAAATCGTGGTCGGGTTGCCACACGGACTGCCGTTGACGAGCCGCCAGTGGATCTCAGGACCTTCACTGCCGGCGGCTAAGGCGGTGGTCCAGAAGAGCACGGCTGATAGGCCCCAGACGAGCCGAGCGATGGCGCCGTAACGTGGATTTGGTAGCGAAGGACAGGAGAATGAGGGCATCGAAGTGTTCATGGTTTTTCCTTTGATTCGAACCGGACCCGCTAGTTGGGATTCGTGTTGAGGTCCGGAGGGTCTGTGCCGGCGGTTACCTGAGTCGAGGCCAGAGAGGATTGAAAGTCGGGCCTCGAACTTGAGACCCCGCTCATTTTGGAGGGAGTCTTTTGACGCCCCTTTTGCCCGCAGCGACGAAAGTTTTTCGAAGGCGACCCGATTCAACGTCGGAGGTCGGTTCTGCGTGGGCCGCGCTGCGAACGATACGGGTTGAGTGGCTATCCATTTCCCCAGACGGGAGATTCCTAATCTCCAGGTCGGAGGTTCCGCACTCGAGAATCCGAAATCCGATACCGGATGGGATGGGCTCGCCAATCCGCCCGCACAACCGTGGCGGGGGAGATGTCGGCCGAGTCCGATGACCGCAGAGCTGCGTTTATTTCTGCGGACGAAGGTTCGGCTCCGGATCGGCTGAAGACCAAGATCAACCATCCGGATTCGGGCTCCGATCCCAACAGCTCCGCAGTGGACGCTTCGATGCGGGCGGCGCCTCGATCGAGGGTCAGCATCGAATCGGTCAAGGGCAGCCGCTCGGCTGAACCCGCCTCCCGGAGACGAAAGAGCCCGACCTCGATGTCGCCGATCGCATGGGAGGGGCTGGCATCCAAGCGCAGGACCGTTGATGGGGCCAGCTCGAGTAGTTTGGTGTTTGGAATTTTGGCAGCGTCCCCATGGCTGCGGACCACCGCTTGCCCTTGGGCCTGGATTTGCCAGTGCAGATCTTGCGGCAGTGGCTCAGTCGGCGAGCCGATCCAGACCACCGCCGCCAAGATCGCGGCGGCCAAAGCCGCCCAAGCAGGGCGTAGGGAGCGGGAGCGGCTCGGAGCTGTGCCGGTCTTGGGCGCCGAAGGGGTCGTTTGACGCCAAGGCAAAACCTTGGATCGATCTATTGCTTCATCCTCAACTTCATCTTTGCCGACAGCCTGTTGCGCGTCGGCGAATTGCTGCTCGAAAGCAGCTAAGGCTCGCTCACGGGCCGAGTCGGGAGCTACCGCCGGCTCGAGATCGCTGAGCTGTGCGAGCTGAGCTCGCAGCCTCGGGTCGCGGATCAGGGCGTCTTCGACGGCCTCGCGCTCGGGCGATTTGAGTTCCGAACGACGATAAGCCTCCAGCTGAGCCGCTGAAGGGGTTGTCTGAGGCTCGGGCGGCGGATCGAGGGACTCGGAGTCTTCGAGCTTGCGGCCCGGTTGCCACAGCAGCCGAGAAAGCGGATCTTGGGTTGATGTTCGAGGGTCGTCGATAGCCATGGGTCAGTCCTTATTTCCTGCGGCATGGGCACTTTCTGGGCGGATCTCTTGGGTCTTCAGCATGAAAACCAAGGCCGCTGTTTATGGGGGGAGTTGCCTCTCGTTCTTTTTGCCCCTGGCATCTCAAAAAAAAGCCGTTCAGACGATACCGTTCAGAACCGTCAATTTTGAGGCCCCTCATTTGCGGACGGCTTGCCGGCTGCCCGCAGCAACATCAAACCGGACCATTGGGGTGCTGGGAATTCTTTGGACACTTGGATGATTCCGGCTCTGAAGGCTTCGGATGGGGATTCGCCGTCCCGGATCGCGCGGTAGAAAGCTTGGTTGACGGCGACGGCGACGCGATCGGGAAGATCCACTCGGCTAGCCACTGCCCAGGGCGTGCCCAGTCGGGTGAAGAGGCCGGCGAGGCCATAGGCGCCGCTGTCGGCGGTCACCGGCCAGCGTCCGGTTTGGCAGCCGCTCAAATTGACGAACCCGGCCTTGGGTGCCAATCCGGTGAGCTCCAGCCAATGGAGAGGACCCTGGGCGAGGATCAAGCTGGAAAGTTCGGGCATCGCCGAATCGTAGGATCCGTGGGTATCGAAGTGGATCCATTCGGCGTCGGTCAAACGGCTGAGGACCCGGTCGTGGGTGGCGTCCGCTCCTTTCAGGATTTCCGCTCGGGGAAATAAGGACTGGAAGTCCGCGCTTTGACGCCGAGCCGCAGTCAGGTTGCCGTTCGGGTCGATGACGAACAGGGCTGGGCTGGTCCTTTGGTCGTGCTGCCCGGCCACGGCGCCGGCCGTTTGCAGGGCGACGCTGGTCCGTTGCCCCAACCAGGCGTCGGCCACGCCGATGGGATCTAGGGGCAGGGCGACCATGGGCACGGCCTGCAGTGCGCCGTGCAAGGCGAAAGTGACCGACTCGGGCAACGGCGCTTCCGGTAGCAAAGCGGTCGCAAGCGGCGAGGTCGCGTCTCGCCATGCCGACTCATCGGAACTGGCGGGGGCCATGTCTGCCAACTGATCCAAAGTGTCCAACAGCTGTGAGCGCGACATGGAGGTTCGGCGGGCTAAGTGGACCTCGCCGTCGTAGGTGCGGCGCAACAACAAGATTTCGTCTTCGAGGGCGAAGGCGCGGTAGTCGAGACCTTCGTCCAGGGCATGGGTTGGGGCTTCACAACCGGGCCATTGGCGCCAAAGCTCCCGCAGCCGAGCTTTCAAATCCCGAGCTAGGCGCTCTTGGTCCTGTTGGCGGTCGAGGGAGGCTGGACCGGTGAATGAGCTGAGGGTTTGATAAATGTCGGCAGCTTCCCGGTCGAGTTCTTGCCATCGTGCCCGGTCGAGATCCGAGAGTTCGCCTTGACGGCAGCGTCTGCGGGCGGCCTCGGTGGTCGACAGGCGATCCAGGCGTAGGAGCAGCTGCCAAGCCGCGTCCGGACGACCGAGTTCGGCTTCGAGGCGCGCGGCGCGGGAAAAGTCGTCGGCCCGTTGGTCGAGGCCGAGGGGAAGTTTGCGGCCCATTTCCCAGTCGAGCAGTAGCTCATGGCGGGTCAAGGCCGCACGGAAAGCTTCGGCCGCAGCTTTGGGGTTGCCGCGCTGACGCTCGGCTCGACCGATGCAGCTCGAGGCCCAGGCAGCGATCAATGGGTCGTCTCCCGAAGCCAACGGAGCGCACCGTTTCACCGCCTCGGCCGAGCGTCGGTCGCGCACCGCCGCCAAGCCCTCGATCAGATCTCGCCAGCGGGAGAGGTGCAGACTTCTCGCGCCGGTGCTGTCCGAGCTGGGGTCGTTTTGGCTCAGTACCTCGTCCGCGGCCTGAAGAGAAGGGCCCACGTCTTCTCCTAAGCGCAATCTCAAATAAGCCAGGTCCAGACGACGATTCGCCACTTCCAAGGGATCCCAGGAGTCCGAGCTTTCGAGCGCCACGGTCAAATAGCTTTCTGCTGCTTTGAGCTGTGGCTCCCGGGAAGCCCCGTCCAAGAGGGTCATCCAAGCCAGAGTGCCTCGCGCGTTGGCTTCCAAGGCCCTATTGCACCGGGATTCGGTGCCGGGGGGAAGGGGAGCGCATTCCGCGAGGGCAGAGCGCAGGCGCTCCTGGGCTTCGCTGACGGCGCCGGTGGTGGCGACGATTTGGGCCATGGCGTGGGCGGCATAGAGCCTGGGCCAAGCGATTCGCCCGTAGAGGTCTTCGGCCTCTTTCAAGGCAGCCCAGGCGTCGGCGGGACGGGCGCCGCTGTCGCGCAGAAACATGCCTTTTTGGTAGAAGGCGGTGGCTGAGGTGTGCTCGCTGAACGGACGACCCAACCATTCCGGCAGGCGGTCCAACCGGCGCTCGGCCTCCGCCAGGCTGGCTTGGGAGCCGTCCCGACCCAGAAAGTGCAAGGCCGTCATTTCCAAATTGACTCGGAGCTGGGGAAATCGGTGGTGTTCGAGGTCTGCGGCCAGGGCATCGAGCTTGGGCAGCAGCTCTTGGACCGGCTGGTCCCAAGACGATTGGAGAACCTCCCGGCGGCGCTGCTTGAGCTGTTGAAACGTGGCGCTGGGTCGGACGAAGGCGCGCACGCAGCCGGCATCCGTTTCAATGCGGGAAAAATTGTCGATCAACCGTCCGCAAACCTCAACCTCGACCTTGAGGTCCGGGTTGTCGGCCCCTAGGCGAAGCTTTCTCTCTTCGAGACCCCTCGTCCAGGGCTCCGGCGGCGTGCCTTTGAAGCACAACGCTACATCGGACCGTTCCGTGGCGGCTCGCGCCCCTTCTTGGGCGGGCAGCCCATCGAAAAGGATCTCAAGCTCCCAGGTGCTGGTGTCCACGGCTGGATCCGTCGGGTAACACAGGCCGAAGCTACGTTCGGTGTCGAGGATCAAGGGAGCCAGGGAGCCGTCGTCGAGTACCACGATCTCTTGGTGCCCTTTGGTGGTGGAGGGGGTGAGAGCCGGCGTCGTCGGACTTGGGGGAGCGCAGGCGAGCAGGCCGAGAGCCAGAATCCACGCCGACGAGATGACGTCCGTCCGAAAGCCCTTCGGCTGCGAGGTTGAAATCCTCGTCTCCCATGAGCTGTCGGACCCCACCCTCATGCGCTTTCGGAGGGATGCAGGCCGAGTTCGCCGGCGCACAGCTCGACGGCGCCTTTGAGGGCCTGCTTGAGCTTATAGGTGGCTTTCATGGGCCAACCGGTGATGCCGGCAATTTCGGTCGGGGAGTAACCGTCCCAATAACGTAAACGATAGTAGACCGCTAGGCGTCGTCCCCGCTGAAGCAAGCAGCGGTCGAGCCGTTGCAAGTGATCTCGATCCAAGGCCGTCTCTTCGATCGAGCTTTCCGCGTCGACTAGCCGAGCTTCTTCCCCTTCCTCAAATCCTTCGGTTCCGGAGCGAATTTTGGCCGCCCGTCGATGGTTCGAAGCCACACCGCAGGCCAGGTCCCACAAATGGCGACCTAGCCGGCTCGGTGTCTGTTGGGTGACCGGCACCCGCTCCAAGAAATCCCTGATGACCTTGGCCCTATTCTGAAAATAAAAGACGAAGGCGTCTTGCAGTAGATCCTCGGGCTCCGCGGGTAGATACCCGTAACGACCGCGAATTCGCCTCAGCAGCTCGTCGGCAAAGTGGTCGTACAACCAAGCCGCAGCGGTTCGATCTCCCGCCACCAGCCGCTGCAGGGTGTCGGTTACCGGTGAGTCGAGGGGGCCCGTAGACACGGTAGCGGTCATTTCGAACATCTTCTCCGTTGGCCTTTTTGCATCGGGTGTATCTTATGGCAACGATTACAGCTCAAACAGGGTCCCTTTCGGGTCCCTCCAACGCTTTTGGAGGTTTCTATGGGAATTAGAATCAATATCTCATGTGCTGGTATCTCTATTTCAGGTGCCAGAGGCTTATCAGCCGGGGTCAGCCGTCCCCTAGCTTTACTCCTGGTGCTTGGACTGCTCGTCGGTGGGCCGGTTTCAGCCCAAGAACTCGACGCGGCCGTGGCTTCGACCGTGAATTCAGTCCTCGCCGATATCCTCGATTTACGGCATCGGATCCACCAATTTCCCGAGCTGGGTAATCGTGAGGTCAAAACCGCGGGCTTGGTGGAGCAGCATCTGCGATCGTTGGGGTTCGACGAAGTCCGAACGGGAATAGCCTACACCGGCGTCGTGGGCGTGCTAACCGGCAAGGGGCCGGGAGCCGTGGTAGCGGTGCGAGCGGATATGGACGCCCTGCCAGTGACTGAAGATACGGACTATCCGTTCAAGTCCGAGGTGCGGACCGAGTACCTGGGGCAGGAGGTCGGGGTGATGCACGCCTGTGGCCATGATGTACATACGGCGGTGCAATTGGGGGTGGCTTCGGTGCTCGCGGCCCATCGGGATCAGTGGTCAGGCACGGTTTTGTTCATTTTTCAACCCGCTGAAGAAGGGGCTCCTCCCGGAGAGCAGGGTGGCGCCAAGCTGATGATGGATGAAGGGGTGCTCAACGATCCGAAACCCCAAGCGATCTTCGGCTTGCATACTTTCTCCTCCCTCGATGTCGGCCAATTGGGTTATACCTCGGGGCCGGCGTTCGCCTCCGTGGACCATTTCAAAATCGATATCCACGGCAAACAGGCCCACGGAGCGCAACCCCACACCAGCATCGACCCGGTGGTGATGTCGGCTCAAGTGATTTCTGCCCTGCAGACGATCCGTTCGCGCAATTTGAGCCCCTTGGAGCCGAGCGTGGTGACCGTGGGCATCGTGCGTGGCGGCACCCGTTACAACATCATTCCGGCTTCGGTGCACCTCGAAGGCACGGTTCGGACCTATAACAATGAGGTGCTCGACACCATCGAGCGACGCATGGGAGAGATTTTGGCCGGCATCACCCAAGCGGCCGGCGGCTCGTTCGACCTGCAATACGACCGTAACGTGCCGCCGACCCTCAACGATCCCGCGTTGACGGCGCAAACCGTGCCGAGTCTTCAAGCGGTGGTCGGCGAGCAGAACGTGCAAGAACTCGACCCGACCATGGGCGGAGAAGATTTCGCTTACTTCGCCGAAGCCGTTCCCGGGTTCTACTTCCGCCTCGGCTCCCGTCATCCCGAGAAGGGCTCCGGCGGGCATCACACCCCGACCTTTGCCGCCGACGACGGCTCGGTGGAGGTGGGTATCCGGGCCATGACCCGGGTGTTGTTGGACTACCTCGAACGGTCTAATTAGGGCCCATCCAGAATTGGACCGGTGAGTCGGCACGGCGCCCTGCGCGCGTCGCTCCGAACTCGCGCCACCGCTGCGCTGCCGCCGCAAATTACTGATGTGTACACCATAAGCCGATCTATAGGTTGTATCGCTCAGACACGCTCGCTTTCCGTGCTCGGCGCGCCGCGCCTTCTAGATCCTCAAAACCGCAAACCTGGATGGA
>CBDUGP010000099.1:0-36538 GCA_965366625.1 uncultured bacterium | reverse complement strand
CGCTCGCAGCAGCATAGATACCCTTTGGACGGGAGCGGGTGATCGGTTACGCCCATTGGCAGCTGCTCGGATATGGCATTTGGGCTATCGAGAGCCTGGAAGATGGCGAGCTTGTTGGGCGTGCAGGTCTTTTGAATCTTCCGGGCTGGCCCGACGTGGAGGTCTGTTGGGCCTTGGGTCCCAAGTTTTGGGGCAAAGGATTCGCGACGGAGGCAGCGAGGGCTTGTGTAAATTGGGCCTTTGCTGAAGCGGGGCTCCCTCGGCTCATCAGTCTTGTGGATCCGGAGAATAAGGCTTCGGAAGCCGTTGTTTTGCGCCTGGGTGAGGAGCTGCGGGAGCAGATCGTCTTTCAGGGCAAGCCGACGAATGTGTTCGAGATCCTCAATCCTGGGTGATCCAATCTTGGCGCGGGCAAGAACTACAAAGTTCGTGTAGCTCTTACACGTCTCGGGCTTCAAAGTGGACGGATCTGGCGCGTTGTGCCCTGAATATCGGGTTTTGACGGACTTGGCATCGATTGTGCTTTAAAGATAAACATCTGATTTTGCCTCGCCCCTGTGTTGATTAAACTCAGTGTTGGCTCAACCCCGCATTTCAAGGAGAACCTCATGTCCAAACAATTACTCGGCGCCATCGTCCTGACCCTAGGGTTGCTGATTCTCGCCTACGGCGGCTTTACCTATACCAAAGAGACTCACGAGGTCGACCTCGGTTTTGTTGAGCTGCAAGCCAAGGATAAGGAACGTGTGAATCTTCCCGTCTGGCTCGGAATTTCCGGAGTGGTTGTCGGTGCCGTCCTATTAGTCGGCAGCCGAAAACGCTGATTCTAGTCTCTAAAGGTAGAAAACAATGACTTTGATGGAATTCTTTATTCTCTTGTTCGTCGCAGGTTTGTGTGGCGCTGCAGGTCAAGCCCTAAGCGGTTATTCCCGCGGGGGCTGCCTCGGCGCTATTGCGGTCGGTTTTGTCGGCGCGGTGATCGGCTTGTGGCTTGCCCGCACCCTCGGCCTGCCGGCTCTCTTCGCTGTTTCTATCGGTGGCACGGCTTTTCCGATCGTTTGGTCGGTGATCGGCGGCGCGCTCTTTGTTGCTGCCCTTGGGTTGATTACCCGTCGATCGTGAGAGCCGTATCCCACGAGATACCCTGCCTTCAATCATCCTCTAGAAAGGAGCCTTCTCATGCTTAGATGGGCACTCGGATTTTTGCTCATCGCTGTGCTCGCCGCAGTCTTCGGTTTCGGTGGTGTAGCTGCCGTCGCCACGGACGCCGCGCGGATCATCTTTTTCGTCTTTCTCGTTCTTTTCTTGGTGGCTCTCTTTCGCGGCTCCGCCCGTCGGGTCTAGCGGGCCAACCCGAACAGGCCACTGGGTTGGAAGAAATACCGGCCGTGGGATTTTTTTTCTCACGGCCTATATTTTTGTCCGGCGCTCGCCATCTATTGTTACGAATGCTGGAAAAGGGCCACTTCGGCCCGCCCTATTTGAACGCTGCCGACGCAGCACATTCGAAAGGTCTTCGTAATGTTGAAACGTTTGATGGTAACCGCCCTTTCTGTGGCCCTAGTCCCCACCCTGGCTTTTGCCGGGACCTCCGAATTTCTCAATGGTGAGCTGGGTTTTACCCAAGCCAAGGCCATGACCGCCCAAAATGCCGCCCTCACGGTTGAGAACATTTTGCTCGACCACTACGACTTCGTGGGCACCATGAATATGGTCGACAGCCACACCGATAGAGTCGGCCACAGCCACGTTCGCTTCACCCAATCGATCAACGGCATGGAAGTCATCGGCTCCGACGTTTATATGCACGTCGACGCCCGCGGCATGATCTACGGCGTCAACGGTGACTTCTCCGAAGGCCAATTCCTTCCCGCCAAGGCCAACCTGAGCGCTGAAGAGGCTTTGACTCGTGCCCTCGGCCGCACCGAGATCGTTCCTTCGAAGGTGCGCACCGCTCCGAGCTTGGTCTACGTGATCGGTGACGACGGCGACGCCTACCTCGCTTGGGAAACCACCATTTCTTACGTCGACTTCAACGGCTCGCAAGTGGATCGCATCTTCGCCGATGCCAACACCGGCCGCATGGTCGCCCGCCACCCGCAGCACCACTACGCCCGCAGCTTGCTGACCTACGACTGTAACCAGGGCACTTCCTGCGGTTCCTTGGCCAGCAGCTCCAGCAACACCATCAACACCGGTGACAACGCCATCGACTCCGCCCACAACTACGCCATCGCCACCTACGACTACTACCTGGCCAACCATGGTCGTGACTCCATCGACGACAACGGCATGACCATGCGTTCGCGGGTGCACTACAGCGTCAACTACAACAACGCGTTCTGGGACGGCGTGCAAATGACCTATGGTGACGGTGACGGCGTGGTCTTCGTGCCGCTTTCGCAAGATGCCGACGTGGTGGCCCACGAGCTGACCCACGGAGTAACCAGCAGCGAGTCGAACCTCGTTTACTCCAATGAGTCCGGCGCCCTCAACGAGGCTTTGTCCGACATCTTCGGTGCCATGGTCGATCGTCAAGAAGGCGCCAACGGTAACGACATTTGGTTGCTCGGTGAGGACATCTACACCCCCGGTACCCCCGGTGACGGCCTGCGCGACATGGCTTACCCCTCTTCGATCGGCGACTACGACTACTACCCGACCCGCTACACCGGCTCCCAAGACAACGGTGGCGTGCACTGGAACTCGGGTATCGCCAACCTGGCCTTCGTGCTCTTGGTCGAGGGTGGCACCCACCCCGACGGCGCCACCAGCAACAACGTGCCGGCGATCGGTTTCGACAAAGCCGCCGACATCTTCTACTACGCCAACACCTCCTGCTTGAGCCGCAACTCCAACTTCGAAGCTGCCCGTAATTGCACCGCCCAAGGCGCGGCCAATCTCTACGGCGCGACCGAAGAGGCTGCGGTCCACGAAGCTTGGGATGCCGTCGGCGTTCCCGGTGGACCGGGTGGTCCGAGCTGCGCGCCTCTCGGAGCCTCCTGCTCCTCCAACAGCGACTGCTGCTCCAACAAATGCCGCGGCCGTCGTGGCAGCCAGACCTGCCGCTGATCCCAAGCTCAGCGACGGTTCAAAGGGGTCCTTCGGGGCCCCTTTACCTTTGGGGCCAAGTTGGGCCGGCCGGGATTAGGGTGTGCTAAATTCATGGAAACCAACTGCTTCTGAGGTTTCCCATGTCTTACCTACCCATGCACTATCTAAGTGGAATCGCTGCCCACCTTGGTGCTCGGTCTGACCGTGGTACCGCCGACGGTAGCTCCAATGCGGGCCACGAATTTGGCACCCAACTTGCCGATGAGGAGCGTTGGAATTTAGTGGAAGGCTTGAAGACCCTGTGAACGACAACTAGGAAAATCGCAGCTTGGAACATCAAGACCTATTGCCCCGCAGCTTGCGAGAGGAACGTCATTTTCGATGGCGTGGCGGTGCGGTGTCTCGCCTGGAGGCCTTGTCGGATGCGGTCTTCGCGTTTTCACTCACCCTGTTGGTGGTCGCCTTGGAAGTGCCGAAGACCTCGGAGCAGCTGGTGGCGGTATTTTGGCAATTCCCAGCCTTCGCGCTCTGTTTCACCTTCCTGCTTTGGGTTTGGTACGAGCATTATATTTATCACCGGCGTTTCGGCATTGAGGACGCGGTGACCGTTTTGCTCAATGGCTTGTTGCTGTTTTTCGTCGTCTTCTACGTCTATCCCTTGAAGTTTTTGGCGGGAGCGTTGATCACCGGCTCCTTGTTGGACCAAGGCGGCTCGAATTTGGGAGCCGGGGGTAAGGCCGTGATGCTGCTTTACAGCGGTGGATTCGTCGGTATTTTCGCGGTCTTCAGCCTGCTTTATCTCCGGGCCTGGCGGTTCCGGGATGCGCTGAAATTGAATGAAGCCGAGCGAATCGCCACTCGGGGCGCCCTGACTGGCCATCTGATTTCCGTCACGATCGGCTTGAGTTCGATCGCGTCCATCATGCTTTTGCCGCAGCTTTCAGCGTTCAGTGGTTTGATCTACTTCGCCATGGGCCCTGCCCAGGGGTGGAATGGATTCCGCACGGGGGCCAAAATTTCGGCTTTGGAGAAGCACTCCGACGAATCCTGACCGGCGGTGCCGTCCCACACGGTTCGGTTCCACAGGGTTCGCCGCTTATGGGTCTCAGGTATCCGTCGGCTGGGTCCGACGGATGGCCTGCACGATTTCGTCGAGCTTTTGCAGGAAGCGGGATCGCTCACGTTTGCCCATCGGAGGTGGACCCCCGGTGATCTCGCCGGCCCCGCGCAGATCTTCGAGCAAATCGCGGGTCGCCAGGGCGTCGCCGACGTTGTCCTCGGTGAACGGTCTGCCGGTCGGCCCCAAGACTCTGGCACCTTCTTTGACACAGCGGTCGGCCAGCGGAATGTCGGCGGTGATCACGATGTCGAGAGGTTCGGCGTTCTCGGCGATCCAATGGTCGGCTTCGTCCATGCCACCTCCCACCACTTTGAGGGTGATGTTGGAGCGCTCGGGAATTCGCATCCGAGAATTGGCCACCAGCGTGGCTTGCAGGCCGTAGCGGTTTGCGACTTTGTAGATTTCCTGTTTCACCGGACAAGCGTCGGCGTCGACCCAAATATGCAACATGTGAAGCGCTCCTGAGAGTGAGAGGGCGTCGGGTTCGGCCCGAACGAGCATGGCCCGACTTTCTCAGGCCTGGAGCAGGCTGTCCATGGGGCAGGCTTGCCGAAGACCCGCGCGCTGTGGAAGTATCCACAAATTCAAGCTTTACGAGACTTTCCTCTTTCTACCGACTCGACCACACCAGCAGATACCAGGAGCACGACATGTCCAAATCGCGATCGAAATCTCACCGTCGGGAATCCCGAATCGAAGTGCGACGTTGTTGCTCCGTTGCTGCCCTGGCGTTGAGCTTGCTTCTCGCCGTGACGTCACCCGCTTGGGCGGGAGTTGAGCTCGAAGCGCGGTATTGGGTGCCCGATGTCGGTGGCGGTGGAGCGTTGGATTTGGACGGTCTGCCGGTGGATCTCGACTTAGGCCAGGACCTGGGCCTCGAAGTCGACGAGGCGATTGAAGGTCGATTGACGATCCGGCCCGGGGCCGGCTTTTTCTTCCGCGCTCGGTATCAAAACCTCGCTGCCCAAGGCTCAGAGACGGTTGATTTAGGCGTCTCGGCCGGAGGTATCAACCTTCAGATTTTGGTCGACACGGAAAGCACCCTGGACTACGACTACGCCGGCGTGGCTTTGGGTTGGCAATTTCGAAACCCACAACAAAACTTTCGAATCGGCCCCTTTGTGGAGGCCAAGGGCGTGCAGGGTGACGCCGCGATCACCGTTTCGGTTTTCGGTCAGAGCCAGGGTTTGGTGGAAGACTTCGAGGCGGGTTTTCTGTCGGTCGGAGCCCTGATGGAGATCGAACCTTCCGATCGATGGCAGGTTTTTGCCGAGTACTCCGTTCTGGTGGAGGACGACGAGGCCGACCTGACCGACGCAGAAGTGGGCGTGAGATTCTTTCCCAATGAAACCGTCGGCCTCGGCGTGGGATTTCGCAGCCTGCAGATCGAGGGCGCGGTCGACAATGTCTTGCTCGACCTCGAATATGAAGGGGCCTTTGCCACGGTGCTCTTCCGGTTCTGAGGAGCATTGCAGTCCTCACCCGGTGAGCACTTACCAGTCGGTGGGTTTGTAGTCCTTTAGGAACTTGCCCCACACGTGGGTGCCCGTATTCATGCCGACGATGATCGGATCGACGATACGGGCGGCGCCGTCGATGATGTCCAAGGGCGGGTGAAAACGCTGCTCGATGACCTTGCGCGCGGCAATAGCCGCTGGATCCTCATCGGTCACCCAGCCGGTGTCGATGCTATTCATGTGGATGCCGTCGTTGAAGTAATCCGCAGCTGAAGTGCGGGTCATCATGTTGAGGGCAGCCTTGGCCATGTTGGTGTGGGGATGGCGGGTGGTTTTGGCATTGCGGTAAAACTGGCCTTCGACCGCGGACACGTTGACGATGTGCTTGTCACGATCGGCAGTGCGAAGCATCAGTGGTTTGAGCCGGGCGTTGATGAGGAACGGTGCCACGGCATTGACCAATTGGACTTCGAGCAGCTCCACGGACGGCACATCGGCCATCAGCATTCTCCAGGAGTTGGTCTCCCGGAGATCGATCTGTTGCAGGTCCTGATCGAGGCGACCGACCGGGAAAAGGGCTTGTTGGGCCTTGAGTTCATCGGGTAGCAGCGGGACTTGGGATAGCTCAGGAGCGTGGGTCAGGCCCGGTGCGTGGGCCAGGGCAGGTGCCTGGGCATCGGCCTCGGGCAAGAGGTGATAACCCCTCAATCCTTCGTAGCTGCCCAACAATCGGCGCTCAGGGTCCGACATGGACTCGCCCGCCGCCGTTTCGCCTTCCATCATGTGCTCATAGAAGGCCGGCGGTCGTCGGACCGTCTGGCAGGCGTTGTTGACGATGAAATCTAGGCGATCCCTAGAGTTGAGTAATTCTCGGCAAAACTCTTCAACGCTGGGGGTGTGGCGTAGGTCGAGACCGAAGATCTCCAGACGATGCCCCCATTGGTCGAAATCCGGTTCGCCGGCGTAGCGCTTGGCCGAATCGCGCGGAAAGCGGGTGGTGACGATGAGATGCGCACCGCAACGCAATAGCTTGAGACCCGCCTGATAGCCGATTTTGACCCTGCCGCCGGTGAGCAGCGCGACCCGACCGGAGAGGTCGGCGAGCTCGGTCCGTTTGGCGTAGTTGAACTCCGCGCATTCGGGGCACATCTGGTCATAGAAATGGTGGACGGCTGAGTAGTCCTGTTTGCAAACGTAACAATGCCGCTGATTCCCGTCGTCCAAGGGTGTCGTGGGTGGTGGTGATTCGTCCTCGGTGGGCAGAAACACGTTGGGGGTCGTAAACACGGGCTTGCGACGCAGCTCGCGAATGCCGGTCTCGTGAAGGACGTTTTCTTCGCGTTTTATTCGGGCGGCCCGGCGCTTGCTGGCCAGGGCCTTGACCAGTCGACGACGGGCTTTGGGATCTGGACACCAAACTAATCCGGCGGCGTCGAGCAAGCGGCGTTGATCTTTTTCGGATAGTTGGGCCAGCAGGGCACGGTCCTCGACGATAGATTCGAGGACTTCCATGGCTATTCGCAGGCGCTCTGCCTGGGGTAGGCGGTGCTGCTCGTCGTCCGATGCTTCTGGAGAGTGGGGTTCCGGCGTCATGGACGCGCTAGCTTAGCCTAAGGCGCCTCCTCGGCGCCAACGGGCGCGATCTCGTTCCAGCGATAGGCGTTGATTGACTCTAAGTCTCGCACGAAGAGTTGATTGCCGGAGACGGCAAGGTAGGCCCATGCTTCTGACTTCGTGATCTCACGTTGTGCCAGTACCTCGAGCTTTTTCGGGTTGGCGCGCACCAGGATCAAGTCACCGCGTTCGTCCAGGGCCAGGATCTTGTCTCCGCGGGTCGCCATGGACCAGTATTTCCCGAATGGGGTGCTCGTCCACCGGGATTCTCCGGTTTTCAGATCGAGGCAAGTCAAGCGTCCATTGCCGAGGTGTAAGTAGACATGCTCGTCGATTACCACCGGTGACGACATATAACCGCTGGCTTTGCCGGTCCAGAGTTCTTCGACTTGAGGACCGTCACCGCCCAACTCGATGCCGTAGAAGCGGGATCCGTTCCGGAGACCCGAAGTAAAGATGCCGTTGCCGAAAACGGTCGGAGTGAGGATGTTGCATCCCCGAAAAGCGGGAACCTCTTGCGACCAAAGACTAGCTCCGGTTTCAAGGTTGACACCGTGCAGGCGGGTGCGGGTCAGAACCAAGAGCTGCTCGGTGCCGCTCAAGGTGGTCTTGATGGGAGAGGAGAATGAACCTTGGTTGGCCATACCCCCGGATTCTTCGAGGGTTCGCCAGATGACTCGGCCGTTGGACTTGTCTAGCTTCACGAGAGAATTGGCGGCTTGGATAAAGAGATTGGGTCCCAACACCAAGGGTGAGCTGGCAAATCCGAAGGGCGGAACCTGAGTACCGAAAGTTTGGGGAAAGTTTTTCTGCCAGCGAATGTCGCCGGTTTGTCCGTCTAGGGCGACCAGAACCTCGTTGATGCCGCCGACGAAAAGGGTTTGGCCGTCGTAGCTCGGGGTCGAGCGAATCCAATCACCGTTGGCGCGAGCGAAAGGGGGAACAGAACCCTTGCCGGGCCAAGAGGCCTGCCAAAGGATTTTGCCTGTCTCGCGGCTCAGAGCGTAGACAACCTCGGTTTCGCCGTCCCTGGTTTCGGTGACGAAGACCCGGTCTTCGGCGACGATGGGCCCGGAGTAGCTGGGACCCAGCTCCAGGGTCCACAAGGATTCGAGCCCTTCGAGGTCCTCGGGCCAAGGCTCACCGACGCTCCTACCGTCGCGGAATGGGCCTCGCCATTGGGGCCACGGGTCGTTCAGGGAGGCCTTCTGTTTTACAGAGGAGGCTGGACCGTCGCTGGACGGCCGGTCGGCCGGTGGCGGCTCCACGGCACCTGCGATCAGGGCGAGGGTGACCAAGGCTGAGTGAACAACGTAGTACATGGTTTTTCCCAGGTTCTAGTTCGAGTCGTTGGTTCTAGTTCGAGTCGTTGGAGGCGAGGGCATCGAGCTCTTCGCCGATGGATTCTGCTTCGGCGGTCAAGGTGGCAAAGAGGGGCATATTGCCCGCCCGTTGGGCGTTGCGCGCTTGTTCAAGCTTCTGGTTGTATTGCTTTTCGAGCTTTTTCTTTGGATCGCTTCTAAAAAGGCTGAACATGGTGGGCTCCTAGGCGAAGCAGGGTCATGCTTTTCCAGCTGAATTGCTGGGTGCACTACTCTTCGCCGGATTCCACGTTCCGGATGTCAGAAGTGGACGACCGGTGGTTCGACTCTGCCATTTTTTACAAGTCACTTTACGTTTCTTACACAAACATTGCGACTCTTTAACGACTTGTCCTGGATGTGATGTCTAAGATCAAACCCCGGGATACGGTTAGGAGAATCTTCGTATTCTCCCGATCGTTGAGCGCGCTGAGAAGCGGCTTGAGATGCTTTTATTGATGTATTATTTTTTGATGTGGCACGAATGAGATTAGGAGAATCTTATGAAGTTGGTGGATCTTAGAAGGCTGCGCCTGCGCAGATCGACGCTTTGCACAAAGCCCCAGGGCTTACTCACCTTGGCTTTGATGGTTTTAGTCAGTTCACCGGGTTCGGCCCAATTGGTCGATCAAACCCAATCCCCAAACACCGAGAATGAAGGCATTGCCAAGTCACTGGCCGAGCAAGTGGGAGCAGGGCAAGGCGATGTTCTAACCCCCCTCAGCTCGCGATACATCATTGCTAGGGATCCTTTTCGTTCCATTCGACGTGGGCGTCAGCTTTTCCAGCGCAAATTTGCCATAAGCCAAGGCCTTGGACCCCGGACCGGCGATGGGGTGGGTGATATCGATAGCGATCTTTCCCTGGGTGCCGGTCTTTCCGACAGCTGTGCTTCATGCCACGGGCGTCCCCGCGGCGCGGCCGGATTCGGCGGTGATGTGGTGACCCGTCCGGACAGTCGTGACGCTCCCCATCTCTTTGGTTTGGGCATTCAAGAGATGTTGGCCGACGAGATGACCGGCGAATTGCGCCGAGCCCGCAGTCATTTCCTCGCCCAAGCGCAGGCCGAAAATCGTCCGATTCGCAAAAGGCTGAAGGCCAAGGGTGTGAGATTCGGCTGGTTGACAGCCCATCCGGACGGCACGGTGGATACCTCCGAGGTGGACGGTGTGGATCCTGATCTTCGGGTCCGTCCCTTCTTTGCCGAAGGCTCTACGATCTCGATCCGCGAATTTGTGGTCGGCGCATTCAACGCGGAAATGGGTCTAGAGGCCCCGGATCCCCTCTTGGCGGCGGCTGTGGGTGGAGCTCAGGTGGTGACTCCATCCGGCATGGTGCTCGATGGTGCTACGGATCGAATTGAAGGCCCGCCGGTGACTGGCCCCGGCGATGATAGTGACGGCGATGGGGTGGTCAACGAGATCGATACGGCGTTGATCGATCACATGGAATTCTATCTGCTCAATTACTTCAAACCGGCTGTCCATGAGCAGGACCCGTTCGTTCGAGAAGGGCGTCGCCAACTGGACTTCATGGGTTGTACCGAATGCCATCGTCCGAGTTTTACCATCGAGAAGGATCGCCGAGTGGCGGATGTGGACACCACATTCGACCCGACGGCCGCAGGATTCAACCGACTCTTCGCCACCGCCGAGGGGAAATTCGACGAGATCGACGACGGCTCCGGTTTTCCGGCTCTGCGCTCTCCCCAAGGCGGCTCGTTCCGAGTCGACGACATTTTCACCGATTTCAAACGCCACGACCTAGGCCCCGGCTTTTGGGAGCGGAATTATGACGGCACCTTGGTCAAAGAGTTTCTCACCGAGCCTCTGTGGGGAGTCGGCTCCACCGCGCCTTACGGGCATGACGGTCGCAGCGTCAATTTGACGGAAGTCATCCTTCGGCACGGCGGCGAAGCGGAATCCTCCCGCAACCGCTTTGCCCATGCGCCTCCGGAAGTCCGCATGATGGTGCTTGCTTATCTGAATTCGCTGGTGCTCTTCCCACCGGACGACACCGCCTCGAATCTCAATCCGGGCGATCCGAGCCATCCTGACTTCCCCCAGCGGGGGCATGGCAGTATAGCCCTGGGCGCGCTCTTCCTCGATCCGACAGATATCGAATAGAACGAACTTAGCGGGCTACGCCCGCAAACCTCCGGATGTAGGGGCGGGGCTTGTCCCCGCCCAGGCGAGGCGAAGCCGAGCTGGTTCTTAAGGAAGAGCGGGAGGGGGCAAGCCCGGGGCAAGCCCCTTCCCTACATCAAGTCATTTATAATCAATGGCTTGTGGGAATTCCGAGGCATCGAGTTAGGAGCCCGCCGGGGCCGCCCAGGCCGTAGGTCAGCGAGCCGACCACCGAGAATCCATTTCTGGACAGAACCGACCTAAAAAAAGCCCGCCGGTTACCGGCGGGCTTTTTTTAGGTCAGGCCACGCTGCTTAAAGCTTGCTTGGCGGCCCGATATCGTTCTTCAACCGCTAGCCGATCTTCGCTTTCCGGTAGGCCTTGCCGCGAGCCTCGCGCGATCATGTCGGCCTGGCGTTGGAGCGCGGCCACATCTTCGGGGCGTTTGGCGAAGGGGGCGACTACACAGATCGTTTCGAGCAAACGCAGGGTCACGGCAACGCTGGAGCGGCCGTATTGTCGAATTTGATCGAAAGCGGTGTTTGCGATGGCTGGAAAGGCAACCACCGGAATCATCAGCCGGCAAGCTGCGCCCTCGGGACGATCCGGACCCCGGTTCGGATCCCGTTGCGAACCTCGATGCCAGTGAGGGGGAAGATCGCGGCTAGCCAAACGGCACAGGGCCGCTCCGAGGTGATCGATGCAGGCGATGGCGGTGAAGGGGTCGTTCAAACCGGGGGACAGGGCTCGTACGGCGATTTCAACCAATTTGTTAACACTGTGCTCAATGTCCTGTCCCGGGGTACGTTCGTGGCCGAAGGTGAACGCGGCTTCCAGGGCGGCTATTGTCTCCTCGGTCATCCGCTGGTTTGGGGACACGGTGGCGAGGGTCTGGCCGGCGACCACGAATTGCCCTGGGCGCCGCTTTAGCCGGACCACGAGGTCGTGTGCTTCGGCCAAGGAAACCAGAGCTTCGACCTCAATGAATTGGAGGTAACCGTCGGTTTTGGCAGGGAGAAGAAACGTCTCGTGCTCTGAAGCGTCGGCAGGCTCAGAAGCGCCCGAGTCTCCCGAGAAATCTTTCTGCTGTTCGTCCGGAGATTCCGGATACAACCGATCGATGCCTTCCATGAGTTCAGTGCTGACTCGCGCGACGATTTGGTTGGCCTGGATCGAAAGCGAGACGTGATGAATAAAGTAAATCAGCACGCCGATGCTGACCACGGCAAGGATCAATCCCAAGGACACCGAGAGGTGGGGCACGAAGAGGCTTTGCTCGTCGTGACGGATGGAGCGCAGCACCACCAGGCAGTAGAGGAAGGTGGCGACAAAGGTGCCGAGCACCACTTGGGTTGCGGTGTCGCGCATGAAGTTGCGCAACATCCGTGGCCCGAGCTGGGAGGAAGTAAGGGTTAAGGCCACCAGGGTCATGGAGAAAACGACCCCCGCGATGGTGATCATGGAGCCGGCGATGGTGCTCAGAACGGCAGTTGCCCCTTCGGCCCCGCCGGTGAAGGACCAACCCAAAGTGCTTTCCAGCCAAGCGGTCACTTGGCCGTCCCAGCTATGGGATATGCCGGCCAGCACCACCGCCCCACAAGCGAGCACCGTGGGAAGAAACCAAAAACTGGAGCGAATGCGATCCCAATGTTTGAAAACGGATACCTTCATCGCCTTGCTCTCCTCGAACGAGCTGACATCCAACTGGGTCGACTCAAGTCGGTCGACGACTGCTGACCCGCTGAGTGTGTCAAATATCCGGTTCCGCTGTGGACTTGTATCCGCAGCGGAACCGGAGGTCGATGAAATATCCCTCCCTAAACAGAAGCGCTGCTCAGGCCCAACCTCACTCCAAGGTGTCGTAGGTAAACCCGAGCGCGCGATGATCGAACATTTCCTCTGCTTGAACTTCGTTCCAAATGAAGATGCCGCGTCTCCAATCGTCCGGGAATCCGGGATTGCCGTGGTCGTCGAGCCTGCCGTTTTCCAGGTTGAAGGCTTGCCATTCCGCCCACATGCGGTCGACGTTGGCGTGATGCAGGAAGAACATGGGGTCGTTGGGCGCGGTGCCTCCCGCCGCCATGTCACCGCTGATGTAAAGATGCCCTTGGCCGTGCATCCGGCAACCGCCGGTGATGCAAGTAAGGTTAGTGTCGGTGTTCATAAATCCCTCCAAATACTGTCGGAACGATACATCTTGGTCGGTATCGCAGCTGTCATAGGGCGAGACGTCGTAGACCGTGCGATCGTATATGCCGGAAATGTCAGAGGCCTGAGGGGGCACTGGGGCGAGGTTGCTGCAGCCGGTTTCCCGTTGCAGGCCCCGAGGCTCGCAGGTGATGCCGGAGGAGTTAAAGACATTGACCCCCGGGGTCGTGAACAACTGGCTTTCGAATCCCGAATCCGTGAGGTATCCAGAGACGGAGGTGTCGTCGCAGGTGCCTGGGCTGCCGAGATAGTCCGATTCAAAAATTTTGGGACATGGATTGGCGTCGGGATTGTCGTCACTGCGCTCGCCGCAGTCGGTCCAATCCCAATAAGGTAGGGAGAAACCAGGGTCGTCGAGAACTTTTTGCATCTCGGTTTCCAGCCGCAGGATGTAGTAGCGATGCCACACCGGGAATTGAGGACCCATGTGGGGCATTTGGGTGTGCTCCATATAAGGAGTTCTCATGGAGATAAAAGCACTGGCATGGGCCTCGACGAAGTAGTCGTAAAGGTTGGTCGTGTAGGTCGCCTGGCCAATTTCCCCGCAGATGCTGCTGTAGCTATATGGGGTTTGTTTGAGCTTGAGAAACGCGTCCGCGAGTCGACGTTTTTCCGCCGAGTTCAAGGAGCTGTAGGAACGGCGGACCCGCACCGGCTGCGGATCGCTCTCGGGCATGCCGAGCCGAGGCTGTCCGCCGTCGCCCGGAACGTCGTAACCGTCGTTTTCTTCAATGCTGCCGAAAACCAAATTGCACTCAGATTCGTGCACGATGCCGGTGATTTTTTGCTCGGCCTCTTGCACGGCTTGTGGCGGGTCGCCCTCGCCGCAAGCCCAAAGCGATGTGGCGGCCACGAGAATCAAAACGAAACGTTGTAGAAAGCTCATGACTCAGTTTCCTCCGAATTTGTCGGCCCGGTGGCCGACCAGTTGTTGGGGCAGGTGAAGCTCTCTGTGACGAGACATGTCAACGCCTCGTGCAGCTCCTGCCAGCGCTGCCAAAGCTGATCGTCGACGCCATCAGGATCGCTCAGCAAGTTGTCCGTTTCCTCGAGCCCACCGGCGGTGGAATAGTCGTAGAGCTCGTATTCCACGGTGGTGTCCGTGTCCACTTCGCCGTTGTAGTTGACGATCGGGTTTTCCGACGAGTCGTAGTCGGCTTTGTAGTAAACGGCGTATTTGCAATCGTCCCGAACCAGGGTGCGGATCGAGGTGTATTGGGTCAGGCCGCAGTCGTCGGTGGCGAAAAGGAATTGTTTTCGCCCTGGGCGACCTGGATCGAGGATCGAGCCGGCGAAGCTCTGGCCTTGGATTGCGAAACCCGGGTCGATTTCGGCGCCGGTGATCTCCGCCAAAGTGGGCATCATGTCGATTAAGCCCACCAGGGAGTCGACGTTTTTGCCCTGGGGCAATTGGGGGTTCGAAAAAATAATAGGCACGCGAATGGATTCGTTATAACAATTATTTTCCTTTTGTCTCAGGCCCCCCTGAGCCATGGCCATTTCGCCGTGGTCCGCGATCCGCACCACCAAGGTGTCGTTTTCGAGGGCCTGGCCCACGTGTTGGTTCTCGCGCAGGGCTTGGATCAAATCGCCGGTCAGGGCGTCCACCAGGGTTTGTAGATAGGCATAGAACCTGACGTAAGACTCGGCGTCCTCGCGGCTCAGCGGCCCGTCCTGGAATCGTTGTAGAAAGTTCTGTTGGGCCGTGGGTTTGTGGCGAAGATTCTGAAAATAGCTCGCCGGCAGGGCGAAGCCATCGTAGTCCGATCCCAGCCAAACCTCGTCTTGATAACCGGCTTCACTGAGGCTCTCGGGCAGCACCCAAACGTCGTGGGGATTGGCCATGGAGACGATCAAGCAGAAAGGTGGCTCGTCGGCGGGGTCGTATTCGCGCAGAAATTGGCTCGCGGATTTTTGCCTTGGATCGTAGAGAGGTCCGTTGACGATGCGCGAATCGTTGTCGACGGTTCCACCGCCCAGGCTGTTCAACGGGGAGATGTCGCCTGCGGTGGCCGCCGAGTTGACTTCGGCGGTGCCCTGGTCCGGTGAGGTCCAGTCGGGAAAAGAATAATGATTCTCCATGGCGTCGTCTTCGATCATCATGCGATCGAGGTCCGCCGGCCGCATATTGCTGAACGCGGCAAAGGAGCCGTCGAGGTGCCATTTACCCTTATAAGCGAGCTGATAACCGCCGCCCGCTAAGACTTGGCCGAGGGTGGTGAGCGAGCCGCCCATGGGCAAGGTGCGGCTCATGCTCAGGGTGTCGTTCACCTTTAGCACGCCGTTGATGGTCGGATAGGTGCCGGTAAAGAGCGCCGAGCGGCTGGGGGAGCAGGCGGTGGAGCTGCACATGCCCCGATCAAAGGTGACACCGGTTTTCTGCAAGTGGGTCAGCCACGGCAGATGCTTTTCGGCCCAGCCTGGCGGAAAGTGTTGCAAGCTTCGTTGTTGGTCGGTGCAAATGATCAGCAGATTGGGTTTGCGATCGAACGGTCCCCAAGTTTTCATGGTCGGTCCTTCCTAAGGTGTGGTTCCGGTGGGTGGATAGCTCGAGGCAAGACGAATGCGTCCGATGGAAGTCCGAAATCCGTTGGGATCCCGCAGGGCCAGTTGCAACGATTCGGAATCCAGTCGGCGGCCGGCTTGTTCCAAAGCTGCGGTGAGAATTTCGGTGGCGGCCAGGGCTTGGAGCTGTGCTCCCAGGTGCTCCCGTGGCATTCCGTAATTTGCTGCCAAGTTTTGCCATCGCCTCGACGCCACGGGTCGGCTGGGTGGCGAGATGGTGAAGCAGGGGGGATGGCCGAATTGGGAGCAGGCGGCAGAGGGCTTACCCAGTCGTAGAACGGGGGTTTGCGAGGGCTCTCCGCTCGACAGATCGGCGGTCAGATTTGACAGCACGATCCATGCTGCGGGGTTTGAAACCACTTCTGATGGGACCTCCTCCCTCGAAACCTCTCGAAGCACGATTTCTCGTCCGTAGATACCCCCGGCGGCGGAGATCCGATCCCGCCAGACCCGCAGCATTTGCAGCCCTGCCTGTTGGGCGGCGTCGGGAGTCGCAGGCCGAATCACGCCGATCTCGATTCGATCGTCGTGGACTCCGGGATGGGGCTGTTGGCCCAGGGTTTTCAGGTAGGCGAGCAGCGCTTCGGCGTCGCCGTGGCTGAGGCGGTATCGGGGCATGGCGGTTTCCAGACGGGAGCCCGCTGGGTCAAAACCCAGGGTGACGGCTCGGATCACGAGTGGATCGTCATAGGGCGGATGTTGTCGTCCGCTCGGGGTAACGGCTTGCCTCGTCCTGGTGAGGGAGTGGGGGCGCAAATCCGTGGGATCGGCACCGCCCTCGGAACGTCCGCGGCCGTCGCGCCCGTGGCAGCCGGCGCAGGGCAAGGCGGTGGCCGGCAGCTCGACCCCCGGTGTGCTCGGGCTTGGGGATTCGATCACCGCCACGACCGGTTGACCGTCGATTCCGACGCCGGTTTCGTAGAGGCGTTGACCCAGCTCGGTTGTGGAAAGGCTCGTTTGGCCGAGGCAGGCCCAAGCCACGGCCAAGACCATCAGAAACCAAGCGGGTAACACGGCCGACTTGGGTAGCTTCACCAGATTCACGGTGCGTCCTCCCCGAGCTCGATCGCTGCACGTTTGGACGGAATCCGCAGGCGGACCATCGGCGACTCACCGACCAAGCCCTGATTTCCATGTTCGGCCCAGACCAAATACTCACCCGCTTGATTTGGGAAGATCCGGGCGCGGTAGTGGGTTGTCGTGCCGCGTTCGGCATCCGAATCGGATGCCTCGACGGTCGGCACACGCTCTGCGTGCACCCGACGATGCCATCCCCCGGCCGTTCGGCTGACGTAAAGGATCACTGCCGCCGAGGCGGAGGCTGAGTCGGGCGTGAGGTCGTCGGTCGGGTTCGCGGCTTCCGATTTTTCCAGCCAGAGCTCCACACCGCCGCCGTCGAGAAATTGAACCCGGTTCTCCAGCAGGTGAAATCGAGGCTTTCGGGCGATGATTTGACCTTGCTTTTCGGCTACCGTCACACTCATGCAATGGATCAGGCGAGGTGCGTCGAGGAAAACTGCTAAGTCATAGGTGCCCGGCTCGGTCAAACGGGCGAAGGTTTCGTAAACACCGGAGCCCCGGGGTCGCAGGCTGCGGTCGACTACCTTGACCGCCAGGGGATGTCGCCCTTTGAGGGTGAAATGCCCCATGGGGGCGGCCATGCCTTCCATGTAGAAGTAAATCGCTTGATCCGCCGCGTTGGCCACGACCATGGCACTGGCGCCGGGGGCTCGATCGAAGGACGGAGCGAGCACCTCATGATCGCCCGGTGGCAGCCCGAGGGGGTTTCGACCCCCGGGAAAGTCGGCGGCCTGGATGGGTTCGCCTTCGGCGCCGGCGGTTTCGAGGGGCACCATCAAGACTTGTTCGCTGTGGCGGTCTCGCACGTAGGCCAGGTGGTCCGAGAACACCACTTGATCCGGGCCGCCCGCCATCGGGCCGCTCTTGACGATTCGGCCACGGGCGGCGTCCAAAATGAACAGCTGATTGGTGGACGGCGAAAGCGCGAAACCCAATCGGCCGTCGGGCGCGAAGTCCAGCTTCTCGAGCGGGGCATCGGTTTCCAATCGATGGCGAATACGTGGTTTTTTGCCGACAGGATCGAGGTCTACGGCCACCAGCCGGCCGTCGAGATGGCTGATCCAGACGGCCTCCCCGAGGTGGGTCCAATCGATCGACGTGGGGCCTTTGCCGGTTTCGACGATTCCCACGCTTTGCAGACCCTCTAGGTCGATGACCTCCACCGCTCCGGCTTCGTCGAGCAACACGTAGGCGTGTTGCTCGCCTAGCTGCTCACTGAGCACGAAGTCCTTGGCCCGAGAGGAAAGCTTTAGCCTTGCGGCGAGCTCGCCGGTCTCGGGGTCGATGGCGTTGAGTCCCCGGGGATCTAAGGCCCAGAGCAGGGTGCCGTCGTGGGACGGTCGTAGTCTGGACACCCCCGGTGCCACGTTGATCTGGCGGCCGAGCTTCCACGAGCCGGCCTCGATGCTCGCCACTTTGCCGGCCTCGGGCTGGCTGACGAAGAGTCGTCCGCCTTCGATGCCGTCGATCAGCGTCCAATCGACCCCGGGGCTTTCCAACAGCACGAGCGCCAAGGTTCGGCTGCCACCGAAGCCGAACAGCGGGTCCACGACACTGAGGGTGGCGTCGTGGTTGAGGCTCAAAATGTAATAGACGTTGAAGTCCACATCGGCGCGGGAGAAGAGGTCACCCGTCAGGTAGCGCGCCACCCGTTCGCCGCATTCCGGGGCTTCGGAGCCTCGGCGTCGGCTCATCCAAGCGGCGGGCTCGGCGCCCGAGAGCGGAGTTCCCGAAGCCGTATCCCGGAGTTCGAGCCGCAACTTCACAGTTTCACCGGCGGTCAGGCCACCGGGGGCCGGTGTGTCGACCGAAGCGAGTTCCACGCCCAACGCGATGCCGTCGATGGCCGCCTCGTAGACCTGCGGCGACTCGGACGCAGAGGCGAGACTTGCTGCCAGAAACCAGGTGATGAGGAGATAGGTTGCCCCGTGAAGTCGGCGCGGGTTCCTGCGCGCGTCACTCGAAACTCGCGCCACCGTTGAATTGGCGTTGTTGAGTGCTGATGTGTCGGGTCTTCGGGCGATCCATAGGCTGAGCCGCTCAGACAGTCTCGCTTCCGTGCTCGGCTCCCCGCGCCTTTTGGGACTTGGATTTGCCTCGTAAAGTCGGTGCGGGGTTTGTGGGGCGCGCATCAGAGTTGGCCTCCGAGTGTGCGTACGCGGGCAGAGCTGCTCGAGGACTCGCTGCCGGCGGATTGGGTGCTGGTCGGCTTTGGAGGAGCGGGGCAAGGTAGATCATCGGTGATGGCTGAAGAGTCGTAGCCGCCGGCTTCGGAGACCACGCAGAGATGGGTGGCACCTTCTATGGGGGCGTGTTTCCAGGTCCATTTCAACGTCGGTCCGACCGGTGGATCCAGCTCCACGGTGTCGATCAGCTCGCCTGAGCATTGGTTTTGACGGTGTTCGTAAACGCCGGCGTGGATCGATAGGGTTTGGGAGAAGCGCGCTTTTCCTGGCCTGGAGCCGAGGATCGACGAATTGCTGCCGATCACGGTGAGCTCGCCGGAGTCTCCGGTTTGGGCGCTCAGGATGGTGACGATGTCGCGTTTTTCTCCGTCCGGTGCTTCGGGTCCGACCCGGAACAAACCCCAGATGCCGCTGGTGAATCCGTTGGCTTGCCAGGTTCGGTAGAGGTAGTCACCCGGAACCCGGAATTGTCCGCCGGCGCCGTTGAATCGGGAGCGTCCGTCCTGGCCGGTCTGGCCGACCGGTGCCAATACCACGTCGAAGTGCTGGCCGGATCCTAAACCTCCCTGGGAGCCGAGCCATTGGGAGTAGGGGTTGTCGCCGAGGGTTTGAGGGACCTCGCCCGGTCCGGCGAATCCGCCGACGTTGGCTTGTCCTTCGAGCGGCACATAGGGCTCCTCCTGCCAGCCGTGGCCGTGCAACACAAAAGTCTGGGGCGTGAAGCTGCCCAAGGTGTGGATCAGGCGGACTCGATAGGGCGTGCCCGCGTGGGCCGTCAACAGGGTGGTCGACGGATCCCGGCCGACTTGCGCGCTAGACATCCAACAGCTTTGGTCGACGAAGTCGGAGAGAAAGAGCGAGCCATAGGGTTCAGGGTCCTGAGGATCGTCCTGGTCTCCAGTCACCCCAATGTCGTAAAGCGCGGGCGGTGCCATGCGCAGCAGGGGAGGCTCGGTGCCGTAACCCACGGCGGAGACTTGACCCGCGAAGTTGCCGACGTTTTGCACGTTCAAGGCCTGGAATTGTTCGTTGTGATCGCGGAAGTAGAGCTCCAAATCGTCTTGTAGGAGCAGCACACCTTCGCGGAAGGGCGCGCCCTGCGACGGATAGACCGTGGCTTGCAGGCGGGTATTAGCGTCCTCGACCCAACGGGCACCGAGGGGTTCGATGATCAGCGCGCCGAACAAACCCTTGGTGGCTTGGAAGAGGGGGTCGGCGGGCAGCAGGTTGGCGGAGCCGAGTTCCACCGGCATGTAGGCCCGGCTGCCGTCGTCCTCGGTTTGGACGTGGCCGGCGTACCAAAAATAGGTGCGCGATGGCGCCGGGGCCTCGGGATCCGCAGACGACCTCGTCGGCACAGTCTGAAGGGGGTTGAAGCCGGCGTCGTAGCCGGCGCCGAATAAGGGATCGTAAGTGACCAGCTGGGGTGCCAGGCCGACCCGGCTGGAGGCAGCGAAGCTACCCGCGCACAGCTCGGCATAGCCGTCGAGCGCGTGGGGATCGACCGCCTCACGGACCTTGGCCAGGCGTTCGAGGTAGGCCGCGTCGGTGCATTCGGCGCTGCCGGTCAAGGGGGCTTGGAGGGCCTGATTCGTGGGATTGTCGGTAACGAATGGTGTTGCCGTGGGGTCGAGGTGATTCTCCAAGGTCACCTCAATGCAATCGCCGGCGGCGGCGCGCAAAACCAGAGGCTCTGCTTGGCGTTGGTCTGCCCAACGCCATCCTTCGTCCGTGGCCACCAAATCGTCGGCAAGGGCATAAATCACCGCCTCCGGGCTTTCGACGGCTGTGTGCAGGGCAACCTGCTGGGAATCGCCGTTGTCGCCGGTCACCTGCAACACGAGATCGAAGGGGCTCCGATAGGGCAAAGGAGTATCCGGTGTGAAGTCGGCAGCGCTAAGAGCGAGCACTCGATATCGACGGGTTGTGAATCCGTCCTCTGACCGTCGTGAAGCAGGGCTGCACACCCAGCTGCCGTCCGGCTCGGTATCCAGCTCATAACCCTCGGACCTGCCGTCGCCCGACCTGCCGTCGCCCGACCTGCCGTCGTCGGACCTGCCGTCGTCGGACCTGCCGTCGCCGGTGGACGGAATATTGTTGGGTAGGGGCTCGAGGAAATCCTGTGGATCGGCGTAGGCCCGCAGCAGACCCCAAGCGCCCTTGGCTTGGCCTTGGTCGGAGAGGTCCGTTTGATAGAGGTAGTCGGCTTGCGGTCCGCTCAGCTGTGCTGGAAGGCGGAAGTTGAGCTCGAAGTGCTCCGAAAGGGAGGTGGATTGGGCGGCCCGATAACCGGAATTCGCCAACGACGGTTCAAAGAGCCAAGGCAGACCGCGGATGCTGAGTTGGTGATTGAGGAAATGGGCGCCGGTCAGGGTGCGGATCTGGATGGGATCGCCGGCGTAGGCTTCGAGCAGCGGCGTGATGGGATCAAACCCTTGGGCGCCGCCGGTGAGCGGTGGATACCAGTCGGGCTGCACGTTGAGGGCAGGATTCAACCGTTCGATGGAGCGATAGACCTGGGCGTAATCTTGGGACGCCAAGGGTTCACCGGTGGCCGGTGGCGGCGAGCCGTCCGCGCTGCTCACCCGGGGAGGCAAAGGCTCGCTGCGATAGTTGATCGAATAGATGCCGAACATGGCGCCGAAGGTGACGGCCTGGGGCCATGGACCGGTCGGCGCCGTGATTCCGGGGCTGTTGGCGATGCGTGGAAAGTCGACTCCATAGTTGAATTTGGCGGCCAAGGAACTCGGTCCAATGCCGCCACCGGTGGACGGTCCAGGGCAGCTCGGACAGATTTGCTCAAGGGCCAAGGTGCTCGGCGGTAGCTGGGTTTGGCGGGGATAGGCGAACGCGACGTCTTGGAATTCCAGGGCAAATTCACGCACGCCGGTGAGCTTCGGCTGGGGAGTTCCCGGCTGGTACGAGCGCTCTGCCTCGCCGGTCTGCTGGGATTCGGCGTAAAGAATGTTCGCCCGCCAACTGGTGGGGCCACCGTCCGACGGCCGAGCGGCATAGACCTCGGCGCAGCTCTCGCCCAAGGGGTCGAGGCTGCCGCCCATGACCTCGCCTGTCCACGAGTCGACCCATTGGGAGCACGCGGGCTCCACCAACAGACCGGCGTAGAGCCCGGTTTGTTGATGGGTCGACGGCGACAGGTGGTCGTGGGTGAAAACGGTGCGCAGGGTACGGTCGGTGCCGTAGACGTCTTCCAGTGGATCTGCCATCCAACGTTGCACCGTGGCCATGGCGCCGATCCAGCGACCTCCTGGGCCCGGTCCAAAGAACGGCAGCTCTTGGGCTTCGAGCCGGCAGCGGTTGCGGGCGTCGGGGGATTGGCCGTCGGGGCAGAGCCGGCCGGGTCGGACCTGGAGCCCTCCGCCGGCGTTGATCGCGTCGACGCGCTCGCGTACTTCGTCGGGGCTGAAGGTGGCGTCTTCGTAGTTGTAACCGTTGGCGGCGCCGTCGGACGCGGTGACGTCGAATTTCACCAGGTGGATGTGCTGGCCGATGACATCGGTGGGCGTCCGCACTTGATAGTCGTCGAGGGCGTATTCGCTGGGTATCAAGTTGCTATGCCAGAAGTCGATGCATTCGCCGGAGGAGGCGCGAAAAAAAAGCGGCTCCGGGGTCCGATCGCCGTCCAACGTCGGCTGCACGTCTTCCCACAAGCTGAGCATACGTTGTTGGGGGAAATGCCAACCTTCTTTGGTGAAAACCACATCGGTTTGGATCGCCGCGGCCTTGTAGCGGCGGGTTTGACCGTTCCATTGGTCTTCGCGGGCACACGGATCCGCGTACGGCGCGCCGGCGATCGGCGGGCTGCCGTTCAAGCGGAAGGTGGTGTCGGTCCCGCAATGCCCATCCGTGCTGCAACTGGGGATGCGTCCGCCGGGGAAAAGGTCACCGTGCCACCACATGGCCAGGCGCTCTTCGGGCTCACCGTCCGGATCGAGCTGTGCAGCGTCGACATCGAGCAGGATCTTCGAAAAATCGTGGCGGGTATGGCACTCACGAAAGGCGTTGCCCGCGGCCGGTGGGGTGCAGCCGTCGACTTCGGTGGAATCGGTGGCCACGGCCACCGGCGGGGAGGCGTCGATGCGGTGGCGGGGCAAGCCGCCGTTGAGGGCCATGGTGGTGCCCTGGTGATCGATCTTCGGCACGTCGAGGGGCGGTCGGACCGCCCGCTGGCCGGCCAGGCCCGGAATGAAAAACGGAAATCCGGGATTGCCGATCGATTCGGCGAGCTCGGCGCTCATCTCGAGTTCGGCGCCAATGACTGGGGTCGAGCTCGTATCGAGCAGGTCCGTCAGGGAGGGATCGCTGCCGAGTACGCCCCAGCTGCCTTCTTGTTGACGAACGAGGGTCAGACCCCGTTTGCCGTCGGGTGACAGGGCGACCGGCGCGGGCATGGGCGGCATGGTGAGGCTCGGTAGGGGTACCAGGGCCGGGATCGGCGAACCTTCGGCGATGGTGGGGTCGGGTAGGGCGCGATTGGGCTGGACCAGCCTCCAGCGAGCTTCTTGCTCTCCATCCTGCAGGGTTCGGTCCTGCCGCGCTCGGTCCTGAAGCGCTTGGCGACAAGCGGCCGGATCGATCGCCTGTCCGTTCAGCTCACATTGCCAAGCGCTGACCGGACGACCGGTGTCCGGGTCCATGCGTGTGCCGTCCTCAAAGACGTCGTGCACCCGCCACAGGGCCCACATGCCCGAGGCGAAGTGGGGATAGAAGTGGCAGTGGAAAATCGAGTCGCCGACGGTTTCGTTGCGATTGCCCGAGCCGCTGTAGACCATTTCGAGGGTGTAGGTGGAGCCGGGTGTCAAGGTCTGGCTGTCGAGATAGTGGCTCGCCGACGCGTTGGGGGAGTGCAGCCATTGGTGAGCGTGCTGGTGATGCACGTGGGCCGCGGAGCTGCCGGCGGAGGCGATGCGGTATCTGACCGGATCGCCCATATAAGAGTGGTAAACGTTCGAGGGATCGTCGGGAAAACGGATCGCTTCGCCGACCGAGCTATCGGAGTCGTCGTCGGAGCCGTCGCCCAGACCTGCCGGTTGGGTGGAGACTTGAGCCGGGTCGCCGTTGGGCCAAGAGCTCAAGAAGAACTCCTCGTATTTGCAGCCCACGCAATCACTTTGAGGGCCGATGCGCACCCGATTGGCGAGCACCCGCGGACCGATGGCATCCATGCCGAAGTTGATACCGAAGCTGTCGATGGAGCCGTTGGTGGAGAAGACATCCTTCAAATACGGAGTGACGTTCCAGGCGGTGGGGCACGGGGTCTGGCTAGCGGTGACCGCGCCGAGGGTGGTCGTATCGCTCGTGTCGCTGCCCTCGGCCGGCGGCATGGTGATGGTGGTGATACCACCGGAAGTATCATCCCAAGAACCCGACTCACCCACGGCGTTTTGGTTGCCGGAGGTGAGACAGGGCAGGCTTTGAGCGGTCGACGCCAGGGGTTCTTCGTAGATCACCGTGATTTCCCGGAAGGGTCGCGTGCAGCGGGTCTCGGCCGGTGCTTGGCCGGTGGCTGCGGGCACTGGAAAACACAATGGGTCCTCGGGATCGAAGGGAAACTCGCCGGGTTGGGAGCTGGGGTCGTCGTCCTGGTAGGCGATCAGGGCGGTCAGGTCACTGCCGACCAGCTCGCTATTGCGTCCGTCCGGATCGCGGTCGAGCATGGCCAGAATCGGTCGCCCGTGGTCGTCTTCGGCCCAATAATCGATCAAAGGCTGACCGCGTGGGGTCAAACAAAGGTCACCGTCGTCAGTGGGGGTGAGGGGGTAAGGGCAATCGTGCCGCCGGTTGGCGGCCAGCAGATCCTCACGGGTGACCTGGCTGCGGAAGAAAACCGCGCCCGGCGGCTCGACGTTGACCATGCCGTGCAGACCGAGGGTGATCTGGCCGTTGCCGTCGATCAGGCCGGCCATGGCCCCGGCGCTTTGCATTAAGTAGGCCCCTTCTTGATCCGCTTTGTAAATATAGGTGCGCCGGTCGCCGGGTGCCGCGAGGCTATTGCCATTGGCACCGACAAAAGCGGCGTTGGCATCGATAGCCGGGGCGAGCTCATCGCCCTGGCAGGCGGCGACCAAGGACAGACCCATGACGTGGACTCCGGCTTCGCGGGTGGCGGTGGCCGGCACGTTGGAAGTGATGTCGTAGCTCTGCTTGAAAGCTGTGGAATTGGCGGATTGGGGGTCCGGTGTCAGCAGATTCTCGAAGTCGATGCGCAGGCAGTCCCCTTGGGGCACCCGCAGGACCATCGGTCGAGGACGCTTGGCGGGATTCAACATCACGTCCCCGGGCGTCAAGTTATCCGACGAGCAGTCGCTATCGGACGCGTTATCGGACGTGCAAACGATGTCGGAGCGCAGGGCAAAGATCTGGCCGTTGGGTTGGCTGGCGCCCAGGCGATTGAAGAAATAGGGCTGATCGAGGGCGACCACGTCGGCGGTGATCATCGCCGGGCACATGTCGGCCAAGTCGGCCTGGGACGGACAGGACGGCGGGCTTTCGGCAAAGGCGGCGCCCGTGACCAATAAGCCGGCGATCAGGAGGCCGGCGACCAAGAGGCTGAAGATCGGGGCGAGGGTGGGCTCGAGGCAGGAGCGAAGGGCACGAGGATTGTGAAGATTTTGACTCATCGGACGCTGCCTCCGGAAGGTTGGCGAGGGTGGGTTGGGCTGTGGACGGCGAGGGTTTTGGAGTGGGTTTCGTCGGAATGTGTGACCTCGAGGATCGGTGCCGCCGGGTCGTCCGCGACCGCTTGCACCGCGGCGAGCAGGTCCTCGGGCGGGCCGAGGCCGAAAACCTTCTGCCACAGCCCGGTGCGTTCGTTGCCCACCAAGAAAATGGCTTGGTGGGCTTCCTTTTGAGAGACCTGCTGGCCGAGCTTGGCGAGGATCCTTTGCACGTTGGCTTGGGGACCGGTGAGAAAGCTCCAGCCCGGCCCGGCGTCGAAGGCCTCGGCATAAGCGCGTAGGCGCTCGGGGGTGTCGCCGTCGGGATCGACGGTGATCGACAGGAAAAAGACGTCGTCGCCGAGCCGATCGGCGAGGGTCGCTTGGGCCTGACGCAGGGCCCGATGCATCACCGGGCAGCTGCCGGAGCAGGTGGCGAAAAAGGGATTGATGACCACGGTTCGTCCGGCCACCAGATCGGTGTAGAAGCGGTGTTCTTGGCCGTTCTGATCGACCAACACCGTGTCGGTGAAGTATTCCCGCGCCTCGGAATTACCGGCATCGCTCGTCTGGATAGGGCTCGGCAGCTGGTCGAGCACCGCGATCAGATCTCGGGGAGGGGCCAAGCCGTGGGCTCGAATCCACGTTTGCGAGCGTGGGTCGCCCAGCAGGATCAGCGGCGCGTGCTGCTCCTTGAGAGCGGAAAAGACGCCGAGATCCTTGAGCAGATCGTCGACGATTTGTTTGGAGCCGGTGAGCAGCCGCCAATCCTCGCTACCGTCGAAACGCTCGGCCCAAGCCTTCAGGCGCTGTGGCGAATCGACGGCGGGATCGATGCTGATGGAGATATACGCCACGTCGTCGCCGCGGGCCTCGAGGTCCCGCTGCAAACGAGCGAAGAGCGCTCCCATGGGCGGGCAGACCGTGGTGCACGAAGTGAAAATGAAGTTGATCGCCGCCCGTCGGCCCGCCACCAGCTCGCGCAGATGGACGGTCCGACCTTCTTGGTCCACCAGCTCGGTATCCGGCAATCGGACGAGGGAAAGCGGGGCCTGTGCGGTTGGGTCTCCAGCCTCAGCGGCCGGAGAGGCCTGCAGATGGGCACCGTGATCGTGGGCGCCGTGATCGTGGACGCCATGGTCTTGGGGGGCGAGGTCTTGGGCGTAGGCCGACACACAGCTGATGCAGAGAATCAGGTGGCTGAGCCAAAGGAATCGCGCGGTAAAGGACCGCAGGGGCAAGGACAGGTCTACGGATTGCAGGTCTGCGGATTGCAGGTCTACAGATTTCAAAATGAAGGACAGAGTCCGTTCGGTGCTCATCTTCTTCCTCCGAACCGAGAGTGGTTAATTCGGTTGTTGTGGAGGAAGTGGGATGGGGTGGTGAGCTATCTCACCTCGATCGAAGATTGTGAGGAATCTGTAGAAGAGTGCTTCATCTTAGAAACTCTTTCTCGGAAGTTTCAAAAAAGGACTTTTCAACTGGACTATAAGGGTGGACATTCGGAGGATGAACTTGTAGATTAGCATTAAGACTGACATTGGCGAGGCGAAGCGCTGTCGCAGCTGCGAATTCCTCGGAGCTACGATTATCGGTTTCGACCCTCGTCCCGAAAAAAGGAACTGCTATGAAGAAGCTCGCTATGTTCTCAATGCTCGTCCTTGCCTTGGTGACGTTTGCGGTCTCCCCGGCCGTGGCTTCGGATCCTGCGGGTAGCATGTTCGAGGTGGCCCAACTCGAGCCCCTTGCTTTGATGGGACTCGAGACTCCGGAATGGAAGGTCCCCGAAACGGACATCTCGCTCAATTGCAGCCATTTCAACAATTCCTACTGCACCTACAGGCTCAACAAATCCACTTTCTGTTGCGTGCCCATTTACGTGGCTCCGGGCGCCAACTGCCCCATGATCTGCATCTGACCGAAGTCGCCACGGTCCACAATGCCCGATTCGACCATCGAGTCGGGCATTTTTCGTGTTTTCATGTCGGGCGCATACACAGAAGGGCGGACCCTGAGGTCCGCCCTTGTCGTGTTTCTACCCGCCGACCTCGTCGGCGCCGCTCCTACTTTGGATAGATGTCGCCGTCCGGCGGATCCTCTTCGTCGCCGCCCCACACGCCCGAGTTTTCGGGATCGCCCACCACTTGAATGCCGAATATTCGAGGCGGATTTTGCTCGTCCAGTTGGACTACCGAGAATTGGACGGATAGGGGAATGGTGGTGTCGCCTTTGACGATGGCCTCAGGGTTGGTTCCTTTGAAAGTACCCGTGGTGCCATCTACTTGTCGGATCTCGAGCGCTAAGGCCAACTCGTCCAGGGCGTTGGTGATAGTTAAGGTGCCGGATTCTGCGCCTGCGACCGGTTGGAGTTCGACCGAGGAACCCACTCCGAATTGGGTGCCACTGGTGGTGACGACCTTGAACCATTTCGACGGCACCTCCGAATTTTCTTTGAAAGCTTCCGGGGCCAAAGTGGTGGGGTCGGTTTCCGCCGCACAGACTACAATCCGCGCGCTGCTGTTTCTTGCAATGCTCAAACCGCCGCCATAAACCGCGCGATAGCCAGTGGGTGGATCTCGAAAAACCGCCAACATCAGGGACTCCATGCCTTCAATCCCGTCGATTTGTACCAACTTGGCGTCGGAAAGGTAGGTGATGGAGTGGGCCTGTCCATTGACGGTGGCGGTCAAATTCTCGCCGGACTCGCCGATGTCGATTTCGGTGCCGACTCCAAAGGGCGTGCCGGACGTTCGGCGGACGGTCCACAGGCCAAGGAAATCTTGTTGGGGCATGGTCTTCTCCTATTCGACGGTTTCGTTCATTTCTGAAGTTCCAGATTGCACGTGTCTTAGATTCACCCTTTCAGTGGGACGAGCGATTCGGTTATCTCAGGCGGGCTAGCGCCAATCACCTATCAATACGAAACCCGCCCAAGCAGAAGGGTGCCGGCCGGGGTCCTTGGCCAGGATCCGGAGCTGGGCCTGGCGCAGGGCGGCCGCAGGTGTGTTCCCTTGGGCCAGGGCGGCATAGAAGTGCTCCATCAGCTCGGCGGTCGAGCGGTCGGGCACGGGCCACAAGCTGGCGACCACGCGCCCGGCGCCGGCTTCCAAAAAGGTTTGGACCAAACCCACCAATCCTTCGCCCTGAATGTGTGGTCCGAGGGCGGTTCGGCAAGCCGAAAGCACCACCAGATCCGCCCTTAGTTTTAGACGTCGCAAGGCGGGCAGGGAAACGAAACCGTCCTGAGGTGATCCGTGTGCATCGAAGGCCGAGAGTTCCAGACCCGAGCGTGAGGCGACGGTGGCGTCTACCCGGGCGTGGGTGGCCAGGTGCAGAAATCGATAGGAGTCGAGGGGTTCGCCGAGCAAGCGGTCGCGGTGGGCCTCTGCACCCTGGGCGATAAGGACCAGCTGACCTTGGGCTGCCTTCACCACGGCTTCGGCCTCGCGATGGCTCCAGCGGAGGCGAAAGAGCTCCGAGCTTTGACCGGTGACCGGCGTTCGAGCCTTGGGTCTCGGCAGCCGGAGATCGTGGGCGGCGAAAATTGGGTCCGCAAAGACCGCAGCGAATGACTCCGGGGCTGCTCGTCGAGATCGCCGCCGTCGCTCCAATTCGAGAACCGCCGCCGACGGGATGCGCACCAGCTCAAAGCGACGCACCAGCTGTGAATCTCCCTGGCCCTGGGCAGCAGAATTAGCCGAGGACCAAGGCAGGACGGCGAAGGGCAGGTAATGCAGCGGACCGTCCAAAGCCAGCACCAGGCGTCGAATATCGGGCTGATTGAGGGCCTGCCTGGCCGGTGTCAAGAGCAGCTGGGTCAAAGCGGCTAGGTCCGGCGCTTCAGATCGTGGGGAGCCCAACCCGCCTCGCGCCTTGCGAACGGCTTCGTCCAAGACTTGCCGTGGTGGTAATTGAAAAGCTTGGAAGTAGGTGCGTCCCACCACGAAAAGGTGGGACGCGCGTTCGCCGACGAGGTAGTGCAATAAGAGATTGTCGGCGTCGAGCCCAGCGCGAATCTGATCGAGATCGGGAGCGGTGGGTTTGACGAGCGTGTCCGTAAGCTGCCCGTGGTCGGATTGGATAAGTCCCCCGGAAGCGGCGAGCACCGTGCGCAACCCCCAAGCACGGGCCGCCTCGCTCACTTGAATGGCTCGTGCCGGCTGGTCGGCTTGGACGAGTCGGGTCACGTACCGTTCCCGTGCTTGCCGTTGGGAGCCGGCGAAGAAGGCACGAAACTCTGGATCGTTGAGGTTGAGGGTCACGGCGTCGAACGCTTCCGAGGCTCGGCGTAGCAAATCGAGCACTTCAGCATCGGCCGACACCGTGGGCTGGGACTCGGTCAGCTCTGCGAGGTGCAGCAGGGTGATGCCCTGTCCCCTGGGATCGTCGAGCTTTTGGAAGATCTCCAGAGCTTCGTCCAAGGCCGCTCGGGCTGCAACCGTCCGTCCTAATTGGGCCAAGGCCCGACCCAAGTCCACCAGCACCCTGGCCGATTTTCCGTTCCAATCCGCCTGCCTCAAAACTACCAAAGACGCTTCGAGCCGAACCAGGGCCTCTCGAGGCCTGTCTGCTTTGAGCTCGGTGCGGGCGATGTAGGCGTCGGCCATCGCCTCGCCGACCCCATCGTGGGTTTGACGTTCCAGATTCCGCGAGGATTCATAAGCACGCCGTGCGGCAGCCAAATCCCCCCGACGCGCCTCCAAGTGGCCGAGCACCTTGAGCGCGCTCGCTTCACCACTGAGATGACCCAGCCTGCGGTGGACTTCTAGCGCTCGCTCCAGATGTTCGCGGGCGGACGGATCATCGCCGAGCATCGAATAGGTGGTTGCCATGTTGTGCAGGCTACGGCCCAACCATCGCCCGTCGCCCAAGCGTTCGAAGGCAAGAGCGGCGCGGCGAAAGGCGTCGAGGGCTGCTTCGAGGTCGCCTCGATCCAGGTGCAAACCCGCCAAGTTGTTGAGGGTTTTGGCTTCGAGCTTTTCCAAGCCGGCCGCCCTCTGGATACCTAAGGCGGTTGAGTAAAGCTCACCGGCTGCGTCGAGCTCGCCGAGCCGTCGCTGGGCTTGGGCCATGTTGAGTAAGTAGGCCGATTCAGTCTCCTGGTCGCCGATCCAGCGCACCGCAGGCAAAGCTGTGGCATAACAGCCGACGCCTTGACGTAAGCGGTTCTCCATCAAGTCGACCAGGCAAAGATTGCCGCGCAGGAAGGCTAGGCGGAAGGGGTCGCCGAGCTGCTCTGCCAGCTCGATCGCGCGCCCAAAAGCCTGCCTCGCTTCGTCTGTACGTCCCGATGGCCCTGCTACCAAACCGATTTCATTCCAGGTGTCCGCCAGGCGCCGACGATCGCCGAGCTCACGCCACACATCGAGAGCTTGTTCCCCCTGTTCGCGAGCCTCTTGGTGCCGGCCGAGCAGGCGCAACAACACCGCCTTGGCGTAGACCGCTTGGGCCTCCAGCCGTGGAGGCCTCCCCTCGCTCTCGGCAGGGCCTTCGGCGATCGGGCCGGGCTGCGCGCCAACCCGTCCATAGTAGTCAAGGGCTCGTTGTCGACCCTCGCCGTCGCCTTGGGCCCAGGCGCGGCCCGCGACCGTAAGTCGTCCGAGCAGCTCGAGCCAAGGACGCTGGGCATTGGTTTGGGGGATGGTCTCAAACCTCCAAGACAAACGACTGGCATGGGCGCGTCGCATGGCCGGGTCGGCGGTGGGGCCGCCAGGAAGGCGAGCCTCGATCTTAAAATCGATGCGACCTTGGGCCGATGGAGGCAGCAGCAGCACCTCGAGACCGTCGAAGTCGAGCGGCGAATCAACTCGCCAGGGTTCGCCCAGGCCGGGCCAAGAGGCTTCGAGCAGCGCGTCCGCGGCGATTTGCACCACGAAGAACGCTGCCCGATGACCTGAGGGGACTTCGAGCTTTAGGGTCCTTTCGTAGACCCCGAACTCATTCAGATCCTGCGGGGTGATGACCACGGTGGTGTCGAGACGGGCGGGCTCGGGCTCTTGAGCGTAGGAGCTTCCTGGGCCGAGAAGAGCAAGGCAGCAGAGTAGGGCGACCCGAAGCGTGAGCGAGCCGGATGGGTGGATCACTCGGCCGACGGTCCAAGCTCGGTCTCGGCGTGGGTGATCTCGAAGCGATAAGCGCCCACGGGTTCGGTCCGGTCGCCTTCACGCAGGGAGAGCGCGAGTTGATAGCGGCCAGGCGGTACCAGCCGACCGGGAAAGCTCAGAATCAAGCGCCCGTCCGTCGGCGCGGGTAGGCCGATTTGGGTCCACAGTGGTTGTTCGTCCGGGCCCGTGAGCACCGCGTCCACGGTGACCGTCGCGCCTGAGTTCGTCGCGCCCGAGTCCGTCGCAGATGCCAAGGGCGCGTTGGGGTCGCCGAGCTCCACCACCAGCGTGATCCAGGCGGCACCCGCCTTGGGCGTGATCACACTAATGTTTGAAGGGGGGGGCGTGCTCGGCGCCGGTCCACGTTGGATTTCGAGCACCGCGTCCGGCGTCGCCACCCAGGGTTGCTGCAGACGTTCCACTTGATCTTGAAGCACGTGATTGCGCTGCGCCAGCCAGATCGACGGCAGCAAGCTGACCAACACCAAAGCCGCTGCCAGCTGCCAAACCGCCGGTGAGCGCAGGGGGTTCGGCGTTGGAAAGGGTAGGGGGCCGTGGGCGGACGACGATTCGCTCAATCCTTGGTCGTTGATTTCCCTCTGCCGTAGGCCCTCGTCCAGTCCGTCGCGCAGCTCTTGGGCCAGCTCGACCGCTTCGAGGCAACGGGGGCAGTCGACGAAATGATCCTCGAATAGGCTCTGTTCCCTTTCGTCGAGCTTTCGGAGCACGTAGCGCTCCACGACGTTCGTGGCGTCGATGGCTGCGTGTGGATCTTTGTCTTCAAGATTGGCCATGGGCTTCCTTCTGGCTGAGGCTTACGAGGAGAAGACCCCCTAGGAGAAGACTCGCTAGTAGAAGTGGGGTGAGGCCGACAATCATCTCACCCATCTGGGGGAATCTCGGGCAAATAGATGACTTGCTCATTCGATGGAGTGCCGCGGAGAGCCGGACCCGGGTGGACCGGACCAGACGATTTGATGATGATCTTCGAAGATTTTTTTGTATCGCTGCCGAGCCCGATGCAAGACACGATTGAAATGCAACGAGGAGAGTCCTAAATCGTCACAAATCGAGTCCTTCTCTTCCTCCTGCAAATAAAAGCGCGTAAGGATGTCGCGATCCCGCGGTGTTTCCAATTCGAGCAACATGCGGTGTACCAGTAGTGCCCGTTCATTGGCCAACAAACGGGCCTCGGTACCGGGATGCAGATCGGACACGGGAGCGGCCTGCTCGGCCACGCGATCCGAATCGGCCTCCGTGCGACGTCGCTGGAGCCGGCGAAAATGCTCGATCACCAGATTGCGCGCCATGGACATTAAAAACGAGCCCAATTTATCGGGTTCCCGCACCTGACCGTCACGGACCTTGCTCAGCCCTAGACTCAAAGTGTCTTGAACAAAGTCCTCCACGTCAGCCTGTTGTTTCAACCGTTGGCGAAGCAAGGCGCGGATCGGGCGTTGGTAGCGCTCGACCAGCAAGCGTTCGGCTTCTGGATCGCCGGCTTGAATGCGGGTCACCAATGCCATCGGCGTCGGAAATTCAGGGGTCATGTCTGAGGTGGATCTTAGCAGCTGTGGGCTGAGTTCAACCTGGGGATTTAGCCGGCGGATGAATGCTTTGAATCTTCTCGGGCTCGCCTTGTCTCTCCCAATAAGAAGTGGCGGAGTCTTGCAACGCCGCCACTTCTTTCGGTCTTCCTCTGGTTTGGTGTTGTTTTTCACTCGCCCAGTACTGCCTAGGATTCAACCAGCTCCGTCTCTGACGGAACGACGGACGTCCGTGTGCGAGGACGGGGCGCGCCGGAGGCGGCCGGAATCCAGGAGGTAGTCGATGGTGTCACTTTTAACAGGCTGTGCGCATTGTAATGGTGCCCGTAATGGATCTCTGGTACTTTGAAATAACCCCCCCCTAGAAGATAAGTAGTTTTTTCTGATTATTAGAAGCCGAGCTCACAAAAGACCCCCAGATCGACCCTGGATTGTCGTATTGAGCCTAGGAGATTTTGTAGCGATGCGAGCAATACACCGAAGGTTTTCTATCTCCTTAGCAGCGACGATTTCAATCGCCGCCGCCATGGTGGTCACACCCTTCGCCTGGGCAGCAGGCGATTTTACCAACACCCATGCCGACGTTTTGGCGCTGATCGCGGAAGAAGGTTTGTCCGCGGAAGTGGGATCCGAAGGAATTCGGATCTCGGGCGACGATCAAGCCGGCTATCAATTCGAACAATCCGCGGAATGCGCTGCGGTGGCCGAGGTCGCGTTTGTCGACGGCAACGGCTTCCCGGTCCAAGTTTCTTCTGCCGCAGCGGTGGCCTATTTGCCCAGCGGCGAGGCTCAAGCGGTCAAAGTCGTCGATGAGGCAGACTCCTTTTCGATGCTTGTGCGCAGCGGCGTGGCCCAACGCCTCAATGTGTCCTTCGACTTGTCGGTAGGCGCGTTGGCCAAGACCGCTTCCTTCACCTCCCGGATCCACCATCGCTTCAGCTGTGACGAGGCGACTCGATTCGAGATTGCAATCCGTCCCGCAGTCGGCTTCCGCGGGGCGTCCGACCTACCGACTCGCCAAGAGTCACGCCTGTCGAGTGACTCGGTCTTGGACTTCCTGGACACCCGGATTGAAGCTTCCGCCGGTCCCGCCCTCTGGGCCAAGTCCGGCAATTCGAGCCTGACCTGCGACACCGATGGTTTTGACGCCGTGGGCCCTGAATGGCAATTGGCGAATGTCGGTGATGCAGATCAAGCCGCGGCCGTGGCCGCCGGCGGGGTCTTGAACCTCACCGCGGACGGCACCAGCCTCTACCACGGCACCGACAACGGCGGATTCTTTTACCAGGAGCGAGCCGGCGGTTTCCGCATGGAAATCGACTTGGTCGACATTCCGGTCGATGCCGGTGGCGGTTTTCGCAAAGCCGGCCTAATGATTCGGGCGTCCGACGATCCACTCGCAGCCCGGGTGTTCATCCAATACGTGCCCAACAATCCCTTGACCGGCACCAGTTCCCTGCAATTCGACTACCGTGGTCTCAACGGGGTCGCCTTGGAACTCGGCTCGACGCCGATGGGTTTGAGCTTACCGCTGCGCCTAGCGGTGGACCGCCGCGGTGACACCTTCACGGTTTATTACTCCACCAACGGTGGCACCAGCTGGATTCGTCCCGCCGGCGCTGCGGGCGGCAGCATCGATATCGCCATGCCCGACACCGTTCAGGTCGGTGTGATGGCCGCGTCCTATGACGCGAACACCACCATGACCGCCTCGTTCGACAACTTCCGTCTGTGTGAGCCCAACAAGATTCCCTTGCCCGAGCCGCCTCCCGGGGTGGGTTGTGTGCCGGGAATTCCGATCGACTTGATCCATGTGGTCGACGCTTCGGGTTCCATGACGGCACCTTTCGGGCCGGGTGAAACCAAGCTCGACGCGGTGCGCAACGCCATGGTCGCCATGCACGATCTGCTGGATCAAAATCTGCCCGGTAGTCGATCGGCATTGATCGCCTATTCCGGTCGCTTCAACGATCGTGCCTACAACTTGAGTTCTTCGGTTCAGGTGTTGGCCCAGCTGACCTCGGATCTGGACTCGGTGGACGCGGCAGCGCAGCAAATCGACCAAGGCATGATCCATCCGGATTCCACCACCCCGCTGCCGTTCGCGCTCCAAGCCACCACCGACATGTTGGTGAATCTCGGCGCGCTGAACAGCTTGCCCGTGGTCGTGCTGTGGACCGATGGTTTCCCGAACGTCGACAACCAGGGTTGGGATGCGCTCTTCTACACCAACAACGAAATGCGCGCTTTGACCCTCTACGACGGCTCGGGCAACTTCAGGCCGTGGGGCCAAGTGGCTTGGATGGGTAATTACAACCCGGCCATCGACACCTACGACGGTGAGGTCTTCGCCAACACCATGGTTGAGGTCGAAACCCTGAAGAACACCGTCACGGATGCCTTGATCTACGGTGTGGCGATCCAAAGCGACAGCATCTTCAAAGAAGATCTGCTCGACTACGCCGCTTGGTACACCTCCGCCGAGGTTCTGAGCGTCCAGGATTCGATCACGCTGGTCGAAGGTTTGGGTCAGATTGTCGATGGTCTGGACTGCGGCGGCGACATTGGCGACTACGTTTGGGACGACGCCAATGGTGACGGAGTCCAGGACGTTGGAGAGACCGGATTGGCAGGCGTGACCGTGACTTTGGTGGACGCGAGCAACACGGTCGTAGCTACCACCGTGACCGACGCCAACGGTGGCTACTACTTCGCGGACGTTGCCGCCGGCACTTACTCGGTGGTGATCGACGCCTCCACCTTGCCGGCCGGCTATCAAGCCACCTATGACCTGGACGGAATCGGCACCCTCGGGGTGGCGACCGTGACCTTATTGGACGACCAAGTCATCGACATCGTTGATTTCGGTTATCAATTCGTTGACACCGGGGACCCTTGGTGCCCGCGCACCCCGGGTTATTGGAAGAACCACCTCGAGGTCTGGCCGGTCAGTGAGCTGACCATAGGCGGCGTCACCTACGATGAGGCCGGTATCTTGGACTTGCTCAGATACGGTGGGCCGGACGCTTCGACTCGACTGGCCAAACATTTGGCCACCACCATGTTGAATCTGGCCATGGGTTCGGACGACTCGATCCAATCCACCGTCGACGAGGCGAACGCCTTCTTGGCTGACCATCCTCCGGGCAGCAATCCCCGGGGCAAGCTGCGGGGTATTGCCAACGCCTTGAAGGACGTCTTGGACGCCTACAACAACGATCCTGCCTGTCACTAAGGGGCAAAGATCGGCCTGGGGTAGCTTGCGCTACCTCCGGTTGCATCGGTGGCGATGAGCCACAGAAAAAGAGCCGGAATGTTCCGGCTCTTTTTTTGTGGTTAACTGGATGTTTCGGAATTTCCACAAACCATTGATTATAAAAGACTTGAAGTAGGGGATGGGCTTGCCCCCTGCCGCTCTTCTCGAGAAGGGGCTCGGCTTCGC
>CBDUGP010000098.1:0-36776 GCA_965366625.1 uncultured bacterium | reverse complement strand
AACGGCGTCACCGGATTGGGCATGCCCAAATGCAAAATACCGCCGGGTTTCAACCAGCGGTAGATATTCTCCAGCGCCTTCACCGGCTCCCGAAGGTGCTCGATCACGTGCCAGAACCGCACATAGTCAAACGTGGACTCGGGAAAATCCACCTCGCCAATCGCCGCCTGCTGCAACGTCTCCAGCCCTCGCTCCTGCCGTGCAAACTCAACAAAAGCCCCGGAAAGCTCCACCCCGTCCACACGCCAACCCAAATCCCGAAAAGCCGCCATGATCTCCCCGGAAGCCGCCCCCACATCCAAAAACCGACCATCCGCAGGCTCCCCCATCCGCCGATGCGCCGCCGCCACATACTCCCGAACCCCCGCCGAAATCTCCACCGAGCGCGGATACGTCTCCCCATACCCCGCGTAATACACCCGCATGCTCTCCGCGTCGGCAATGGGGTTCACAAACAACAACCCACAACCCGGACAAGCCACCACCTGGGGATGAAACGCTACCCCCGTGCCCTTGCGGCCCTTGGGTCGGAAGTCGGTGCCGTCGCAAAACGGACACCGCTTGAAATACTGATATCGATACCTGGTTTCCAGCACTGATAACCCTTGGGTCGTGATGGGGCGGTGAATGGGCGACGCGGGCTGAGTTTACTCAGGGTTTGGGGGTGGGTCTATTGTTGGGGAAGGCCGCACTGATCGGCGGTGTTGGAGGAGCGCAACATGCCCCCCGAAAACTTGGTTGCTCCTGTGGTCGCACACACTCCTCAACTAAACTGGGTTTCTACAAACCGCTGACAAAACCCAACCTCTACGCTGAGTTGCGGGGCCTCAGTTTCGTGAATACGAATGTGCTCGTTTAGTTCTCTTAGAGCCATTCGAACCCATTCATGAGCCTCTTCGGCGACTGCTGCATATTCACTGGTAAGACCTCTGCGCTGAAGATTCTTGCTGTGGGCAGCTATGTCTTGCATAAAATTCGATAGCGCTCCGACGAAAACCGTCAACGAAGGACTTTGGCATTGCGCTTCCTGGTCCTCCCTGAGTGGTGCACCTCCAAAAAAGAGATCGTCCCACACTCCAAGAACCATCTCTCTCTCTACTTCTATATATTTCTGAAAACAAAACCTCGTGGATCGAAACCTTTCAAGGGCCGAGCCACGGATCTTTAATCCCGACTCTTCAATTAGAGCGCTCATATTCTTTGGCCTGCTCAGGGCCCATTGTAAGTAGGCAGGAGACTTCGAGACTTCACCGAGATAAGACATTCCTGAACTTGAGATATGAACCAAAGGATCCGGATTGTCTCTCCAACTCTCAATTCCATCGTGATGATCCCGTACAGAAGAGAAGATCAACCGGCGCTCCTTCCGAACCATTTCAAGCAGGCCACGATCAATCTGGCGACGTGAAAAACCAAGACGATCTAAATTTTCCAGCAACATTTGCCTTTGGAGCCCAATGGCCGACTGAGCTAGGAACATCAATACGAAGAGAGGCAACGGTCTTAATGTACGCCCGTCCGATGTAAATACATTAACTGCACATTGCTCAAATGGTTGCCCCTCAAGCCGGGGATCGATCAAGATGGTAGCTGATCTGAATCGATTCTCACGCACTTCGACGTGGGTCCGGTAGAAATGCAGATCGAGCGGAGAAAACGCGGTGTGAATCCACCTTTCCTTGATTACTTGTTCCTCTCGATCGGGAAATGTTTTTCCCGCCCCGCGTTGGATTGCCTTGCGCACTTCGGTCTCCATCTTGTGGAGCAGCCCATCACCCACTGCGTCCTCCATACCTAATATGAGATCATCCGCAAATGACACTTTAATCTCATGAAGAAGAAGAGAGAACTCTTCAGGAGACAACGTCTCGTACAACTCAGCACCCGCCTTCTCCAGAGCATAAAGAATCCCGCGCAGGAACTCGCGGTCTAACTCTTTCCTTGGGGTCAAGATTCCCAGGAGATTTCGCCTCAGCTCTCTCATAAAAAAGCTGCGAATGCATTTTTCAGTTTCAGGGAAAGAATCTCCATCTCCGGCAACTCTCGCCAGTCTATGGTCGGCTATCAACCTGGCGAAAATTTCTGCCGTACCCTTTGCAATCTCCTCTGCCACCGCAGGTGGATCGTTGGAGTGCCTACCTCTACAGCCATCAATGACTTCCGAGGTCCAGGAAAGCCGTAAGCCTCTTCGGAGAGACTCGGCAATCTCGTTTAGGAAGACCGCAGCACAAGCATACTTAAATGCCCCAGATATCTCATTCATATCGGTTGAGCCGCCAACCTTCTTCCATTCAGGACTTAGGCACCAGTTTATTGTCAGCAAATATGCATTTCTAATGTTACTTCCAGATAGTCCGGAAAGAATTTTTCGAAACTCCCCGCCGGGGTCCTGTAGATATCTCCAAACCATAAGAATTCGCCTAGAGATGTGTGACTTCTCTTCAACTGGCAGCCCTTGAAACTGCGGAAATCTCTTTGGGGCCAACAAAAATCTTGCGGCTTGATGCGCTACAAGAGAGGCTGGATCTGGAGAGTGAAATTCCTCGATGCTTTCAGCACCAGCCCTTGCTCCTGCCTTAAAATATCGGGCTGCCGTTGACAAACGAGAAAAGATTGCAATTCTAAAAAATAACGGATGAAGACCAAATCCGATTGATTCTAGCTCCCTAAAAAGCTTTCGCTGTAGGTACTCCGGCATAGGATCAACGTTGTCGAGGACCAGAGTTAGAGGAATGTCATCAGTACTTTTTAGAGATCTTCCTATCTCCGCGAGCAGGAGTACTCTTGCAACGAGGCGATCACGAGGCGCTTCCAGCCGCGCCAATGCCATTTTGGCTTGCTGGGACGATACACTATCGCCTACTCCATCCTTGAGATAGTCAGCCTTTCCAATGACGTCAACTATATATGTCCTAAGTTTAGCTCGGACAGCAGATATTCTACTCGCTGATGCCTGGTGAGGCATCGTAGGGACAACCACAGCGTCCCTAAAGAGGGCCCCAAATTCTTTCCAGGGCATGTGATCGTTAAGGGCACCATCGATAAGCTCCGATATTTCGATGAAGGTCTGATCGACTTGCTGCTTAATCTGCTCGGCTCTGGTATAGCGAGTCGTCAGCTCATCGCTGAGGCTCTGCAATTCAATCGGCAAGAGTGGACTTCGGAACCCATATTTATTCTTGAAAACACGACGCTCTGCTTCAAAAGTCTTGAGGCAATAGCGGTCTATCAACTTCAGGGTACTGGTCTTGCCAGAGCCGGATCCCCCTCGGATCATCAAGACAGGACGGCTGAACGTAAAAAGCATGTGCAACAACCGAGCCTCCCAGGGCGGAAGCCGGAAGTTGCCTATAAGCCAAGGAGGCAGATCAGGCGGTGGAGTGCTATATGTCCGGTTCTGCGGAACGTTTGCCCCTTCGGTCATTACGGTTCTTAGTTCAAGGAGGACGCTCGGGACATATTCAGACTGATTTGCGGCTGGTTTCTCAGAAAATATCTCTTCCAACGCGCGACGACTGATCAAAGAGGCGTCATTTTCGGATCGTCGTCTACTAGGCATTGTTCAACTCCTCTAGGGCGGTCTCCACAGATCGCTCGAATAGCTTGAGCTTTGCTTCATTGAATCCAGCAAATGTGACAATATTAGCGTCATCATGGTGGTCTCTTAGGAAATCTGCAAAGGATGAAAGTTCGTTGAACGCGATTGCTCTTTCACCGTAAGCGTCTATAAAGCTCCGAATTAGTTGCTCATCGCTCTGCCACTGAACTCTCTCCTCGGCACGAATCCTCAACAACAACAATTCTAATCCGTGTTTTATATTAGGCAATGCCTTATGCCTCGTGATATAGTATTCGATTGTTTTCTCCCCGAGCTCCCGAACTATCAGGATCATTGCTCCGAGGAAGATCGAAGCAATTTGGACCGAAAAGCTATCAGGCTTTTCCCACCTAAAGAACGGCAACTGGGTCAACATCAAACCGAAAAGCACTGCAATTACATTGGGCACGACCAATCGCAATAAGCTAAGCCTGTGTCCTTGCAAACCGCTCATTGCACGTCCTCCAATATCTTCTATCAAATTTTAAAACGATCAGTCTTAACTAAGAAAATAACACGTGCACTGTGAACTGCTAACCTTACCGATCCGCGAAGCAATAGCTCACACCTCGGATTTACCTGGCTGGAGCTGGCACTTCCACCAGTTCAACTGTAAGCTTATTTCCAAATGAATTGGTAACCCAAGGCGGGACGCTCAACCCCTCGCCATCACAGGCCAGGCATCTTGCCTCCTCACCATACTTCTGACATTTCTCCAAAGGAATCTAGACTGCCCCAATACATCTCTTAGGGGAGCCCATCAATCAGCGAACTGCGACTTCACACTTTGAGTGTAATAGCAGAACCAAAATCATTCAAACTTTCTTGCAGACAACTTGCCAGCTCTTGACTGCCAGGTGGAACCCTCTTGCTTGGTCTCCAGCCGACGATTCGGCTTTTGGGCGATGTTAGCATCTTTACCCAAACCCACCAATCATCCCTTCCAATCGATCCAACCCACGCTCCACTTCCTCATAACCAGGCCCAAACGACAACCTGACTCGTTGGTGGAATCTCGACAAAGCCCGTGCCCGGCGGCGTCCGGGGTTGACGTCGAAGAAGACGCCGGGCACGCAGATGACTTTGTGGTCGAGGGCGTGGCGGAAGAAGTCCATGCCGTCGGAGAGGGGTTTGGGTAGGTCTTGCAGGGAGACGAAGGCGTAGAAGGTGCCGTCGGGCTCGCGGTCGATGGTCATGCCCAGCTCGTAGACTCTGCGCAGGGTGAGCTCTCGTTTTTTCAGAAAGGCTTTTCTTATGGCGGCGGTTTCTTGCTCCACGAGGGCTGGATCCATGAACGGCACGGCGGCGCGTTGAAGGGGTTTTGAGCCGCCGCCGTCGAGGAAGGAGCCGGCGCTTTCGGCGGCTTCGATAACCTTTTTGGGTCCGACGGTCCAGGTGACGCGCCAACCGGGGTAACGCCAATTCTTGGTGAGACCGTCGAGGATGACCACTGGATCTTTGTCGACGTCCTCGACCCAACGAGCCGCGGACACCATGGAACCCGATTCACCGGGGCCCGGTCGCCAGATGTAGTGGGAGTAGAACTCGTCCAATAAAAGGGTGCAGTCGTAGCGACGGGCCACTCCGACCCATCGGGCCATATCGTGACCGGAGACCAGCTTGCCCATGGGGTTGTTGGGGTTCGACATCAGCAGGGCGCCCAGGCCGCGGCCTTGAAGCTCGCGCTCCAAATCCTCGGACGAAAAGCTGTAGGCCTGCTCCCGGGACAATAGGATCGGGATCGGCGTGACCAATCGGAAGATGTCGAGCAGCTCTTCGTAGGCGGTGTAGTCGGGCAGGAAGTGACCGAGGTTGGTGTGACCCAACGACGCCACCACCCGGGTTAGGGCCGCGCGGCCCCCGCCCGAAATTGACACGTTCTCGGCGCTGTATTGGGACGGCATGCCCCGACGATAAAGATGGTTGTAGAGCGACGCCACCGCTTCCCGCAGCTCCCACAGACCCGAGACCGGGGCGTATTCGTGATCCCCCGGATCGATGGTCACCGCCTCCGCCCGCGGAACCGCGCCTTCCAACGGACCGGTTTCGGGCATGCCCTGCCCGAGGTTGCACCACTCAGGGTGGCCGGCGCTATAACCGCGACGGCTGGCCTCGTTGGTGACGAAAATGACCCCGGTGCGGGGCACTTGGCGGAAGGCTTGTAAGTTCTGGGATTTCGGTTCGGGGCTCATGACGTGCTCTGGATTTCGATTTGGGGAAATTAGGAATAGGGATTCGACCGGCTGCTGCTCAACTGGCCGGAGGCTTCAACAAGTTACTCGGAGAATCCGTGAAATTGGCTCAGTCGAAAGGGATGCGGCTTGCGACCACGGTGTCGAGGGGGTCGTCGACGATGCCGCGCCGCTGACGCATCAGGGCGGCAAAGGCGATCATGGCGGCGTTGTCGCCCGAGAATTTGAGCGGCACCAACCGCAAGTTGACCCCGGCTTCCTCGGCCCAACGCACCAACTGACGACGCAACAATTGATTGGCGGCCACGCCCCCGGAGACCGCCAGGGTATCGATTTGGCGTCGATCGTGGATGCGACGGCAGCGATCGATGATTTGGCGAACGGCGGCGTCGCGGAAGCTCGCCAGTAAGTCGAGGGCCGGACCGGGCAAGGCGTCGACCGGCGTGCCGGGCTCGAGATCGCCCTGTCGCTCGAGTTTCTCAATCTCGCGCAGGCTTTGGCTCTTGAGCCCCGAGAACGAGAAGAACGGATCGGCGTCTTTGATCTGCGGGACTTTGAAGAGGGTCTTGAGCACTTGGCCGTGCTCCGCGAGCTGGTCGACCTTCGGGCCTTGGGGGAAAGAAAGCCCCATGCGCTTGCCCACCTTGTCGAAAACCTCACCCATGGCGTCGTCACGGGTTTCGATCAGACTCGTGACCTTGCCGCCGTCGACATCGAGCAACGAGGTGTGCCCGCCCGACACCACCAATCCCATGAACCGCTCGGGAATCTCCTCGGACGGCTCGCCCTGGGCCGAAAGGAAGGGCGAATAAAGATGGCCTTCCAGGTGATGAACACCGTGAAAGGGACGGTCGAGGGCAAAGGCGATGGAGCGTCCGATCGACAGACCGACCAACAGGCAGCCCACCAAACCCGGCCCGCGGGTAGTGGCCACGGCGTCGATGTCGTACATCTTGAGGGACGCCTCCTCCAAGGCCTGGGCGCTGACCGCCGGCCAATTGGAGAGATGCTCACGGGATGCGATCTCGGGCACCACCCCACCAAAAGGCCGGTGCGCCACGTTCTGACTCGACACCGCCGACGACAACACCCGCCCCGTGCCGTCGATCACTGCGCAAGCGGTATCGTCGCAAGAGGTTTCGATGCCCAAAATCAGCGGTCGGTCGAAGTTCGTGGCCATGGGACATCTTGATCCAAGCAGGCGCTCCATGTAAACCCGTGGACGCAAGCGTGACATTGAGCCGGCCACGGGCTGAAGCCCGAGGCTACCCTGGGTCTTGCCCCTGGCGGGGCGGCTCGGAAAACCTCAAATCGGCACGTGCTTGCCGCTTGATCTTGTCCATGTCGAGCGGTCCTGCAACGCCGCTCTTCTCGCCCTGGATCAGCGCCTGACAAAGGGTCTCCGTCCTTTGCTCGTGCTCTTCGGTTGTGCTCTTGGGCATATAGATCTCCCGGTTCTCTCAGGCAGATGTTAGATCCTGAGTATCGACCTCTCCTGAGCGCTGGGTCAATCTATACGACTTCGCCGGGCGGTCCAGACATCTTCCTGGCACCGCACAAGAAATCGGAGAGGCAAGGGTCCGCGACGAGGGAGTAGCCGGCGGCAGGAAATCTTGCCACCTCCTGCCAACGTCACAGCGCCCTCATCCTCGCTCGCAAACGCAGCGCTGCCGCGCGCCTCGTCGACCGAGGAGGGGACCCTTACCTCGTAGGCTTGCGTTGCACGGCCCGAACATCTACCCGGCACCGACTCGGACATCTACCTGGCACCAGCGAACAGGCTCTAAATTTCCCCCGAAACGCGCTAAGATCCCGCGATCATGATCCAACTAGACCTCACAGGAAAACGGGCCCTGGTCATGGGCGTCACCAATAAACGTAGCCTCGGCTGGTCGATTGCCGAGAAACTCCGCGATGCCGGTGCCGAGATGGCGTTCAGCTACCAAGGCGAGCGGCTCAAGGGAGAGGTGGAGAAGCTGACCGCGGATATGACCGCGCGTCTTTACGAAGTGGATGTGACCCAAGCCGATGCGCTCGCCGCCATGTTTGCGGATTTGAAGGAAGCCTGGGGCAGCATCGATTACCTGGTCCACGCTATTGCCTTCGCGCCGCGCGAGGCCATGGAAGGTCGTTATATCGACACCACCCGTGCGGACTGGCTGACGGCGCTTGAAATCTCGGCGTTCTCGCTGGTTTCCGTGGCCAAGGCAGCGGAACCCCTCTTCGCAGAGGACGGCTCGATGGTCACCCTGACCTACTACGCGTCCGAAAAAGTGGTGCCTAAATACAACGTGATGGGCGTCGCCAAAAGCGCTCTCGAATCCAGCGTGCGCTACCTCGCCTACGACTTGGGCAAAAAAGGCGTGCGGGTCAACGCCGTCTCCGCCGGGCCGGTGAAAACCATTGCCGCGCGATCGATTCCCGGATTCATGAAGATGTACAAGCGGGCCGCGAGTATCGCACCCCTGGGCCGGGGCGTGGACCAAAGCGAGGTCGGCAATTTGGGTCTCTTCCTGCTCTCTCCGATGGCGTCGGGCATCACCGGCGAGACCATTTTCGTCGACGCCGGCTACCACGCCATGGGCATGGACCTGGACGTCGATTGACGGATCGTTCGGGAGACGACTTCGATGACGAATGCGTTCTTGGCAGATATCTCGACCGCGCTCGAAAAACAACGATCCATGGCCGAAAAAGCCCTTGCCCAGGTCGACGACCCGGGCTTCTTTGAGCCGCTGGACCCCGCATCCAATAGCCTGGCCTCGCTGGTGAAACACATGGCCGGTAGCACCCGCTCCCGATTCACCGACTTCCTCACCTCGGACGGAGAAAAACCCGACCGCCACCGAGATCGAGAATTCGAAACCCGAGGCGATGATCGTCAAGAACTCATGGAAGCCTGGGATGACAGCTGGAATCTGATGCTCCAGACGATCCGGGGTTTGTCCGAAGCGGACTTGAGCACGAGCATCACCATTCGATCGGAGCCCCACACCGTGCAGGCCGCCTTGCTCCGAGCCTTAACCCACCAGGCCTACCATGTCGGTCAAATCGTGCAGCTGGCCCGCTACCGATGCGCGGATCGTTGGCAGACCCTGAGCATCGCCAAGGGTCAATCCGAGGCCTTCACCCAACAGATGCGAAAGAAATTCGAAGCCCAAAAATTCGAAAAGACCTAGGAGCCCACATGAGCACCCTTCCCCCTTTTCATTTGGCCTTTCCCGTCCACGACTTAGACGCCGCCCGGACCTTCTACGGGGATCTTTTGGGCTGCAAGCTCGGACGCAGCTCGGACCAATGGCAAGATTTCGACTTTCACGGCCACCAAATCGTCGCCCATCTCGGAGGCGAGCCGGGCGTGGGTTTGCGCAACCCCGTGGACGGCCATGCCGTGCCCGTGCCCCACTTCGGCCTGATCCTGCCGTGCGACGTTTGGCAGAGCTTGGCGGATCGGCTTCAGCAAGCTGGGGTGGAATTCGTCATCGAGCCCTACCTCCGCTTCGAAGGCCAGCCGTCAGAGCAGGGCACCTTCTTCCTCTACGACCCCAGCGGCAATGCTCTCGAATTCAAATGCTTCAAGGATATGGAACAAGTCTTCGCAGCTTGAACTCGCGGACGGCGGGGCTGGGCAACACCGGACAAAAAGAAGGCGCGGCAGTGAACCGCGCCGGGGGAGTGCCTCAGAGTAGGCTGTAGGCCTCTATTGGATAAGGCGCAAGACGATGACCAAATCGATCATCGCACCCGGTTTTTCTGCTCGCGGGCTGATGAAAACTCAACGAAAGCCCCTGAAAGTCCTGTTACCGGCCTCCATTTCAGCTTCCGGGCTGTCCCGACAGGGACGAGGCAAATGTAGCCTCGGAATTTATTCCGTGGCTTGACGGCGGACTCCTCATATCTTCGCGGGAACTCCACCTCTCCCGGCCCCTTCTTCCATCTCTCCCAGCCCCTTCTTCCAGAGTCTTCCGCTGACCGTACAAGTTCTCGACTCAAATGCTCCAGATCCGGTCGGAGAAAACCACCCCATACGCAAAACACCAGGCCCGAAAGCCTGGTGTTGGATCTGCAAATTGGTTGCGGGGGCGGGATTTGAACCCGCGACCTTTGGGTTATGAGCCCAACGAGCTACCGGACTGCTCCACCCCGCGTCAAGCCGCCGCATTGCGGCGGGAGGCGAATATTCACATAGGGCCCGAAACGTGTCAACCCCGATCTTCACAAATTTTTTGCCGCCGGACCCTCGAGGGTGAACTCGGCAAACTCTCGCCACCGACGGCTAGCGTTCGGCCGCCCGATCTTGTAAGGGAAGCTGCGGAGCGCTATCCTTTGACCACCCAACGGGCACCTTATTCCCCGTATCTAGCTGCCCGATTCCAACTCCGACACTGAAGAGATATCTCTATGTTCAATATTGAAGAGCTGATTGCCCGTGAAATCTTGGATTCCCGTGGCAATCCAACCCTTGAGGTCGATTGCCTTTTGGATAGCGGCTCCCTCGGACGAGCCGCCGTTCCCTCCGGCGCCTCGACCGGAGCCCGCGAGGCCTTGGAGCTACGCGACGGCGGCGACCGCTACCTGGGCAAGGGTGTCACCCGGGCAGTGGACCACGTTCACGACGAAATCAGCCAAGCCATTGAGGGTATGGACGCCCGGGATCAAGTGCTCTTGGACCGCACGCTGATCGAACTCGACGGCACTCTCGACAAGAGTCGCCTCGGTGCCAACGCCTTGCTCGGCGTGTCCATGGCGGTCGCCAAAGCCGCGGCCGACGTGGCGGGTCTACCCCTCTACGCTTACCTCGGGGGGCCGATCGCCACCCTATTACCGGTGCCGTTGATGAACGTGTTGAACGGCGGCGCCCACGCCAACAATTCCGTCGACATTCAAGAATTCATGGTCGTGCCGTTCGGTTTCGACACTTTCTCGGAGGCTCTGCGAGCGGGTACCGAGATCTACCACCGGCTGAAGAAATTGATCGACGCCCAAGGTCTGACCACCGCGGTCGGCGACGAAGGTGGTTTCGCGCCCAATCTGCCGAGTAATAAGGCGGCTCTCGATCTGCTGATGCAGGCGATCGAAAAGTCTGGATATCGACCGGGCGAGCAAATCGGCTTGGCTTTGGACGTGGCCGCCAGCGAGCTGGTGGAAGGTTCCAACGGCTCCGGCATGCGCTATCAATTGCCCGGCGAAGGCCTGAAACATCTCGCCGCCGGCGATTTGATCGAGCTCTACGACGAGTGGTGCGGGGCCTATCCCCTGGTTTCGATCGAAGACGGCCTGGCCGAAAACGACTACGACGGCTGGGTGCAGCTCACCGAGGCTCTCGGGGATCAAGTCCAGCTGGTGGGCGACGATCTATTTGTGACCAATCCCCAAGTTTTGGCAGAAGGCATCGAAAGCGGATGGGCAAATTCCATTTTGGTCAAAGTGAACCAAATCGGAACCCTTACCGAAACTATGAAAGCGGTGGAAATGGCCAAGGTCAACGCCTACACCCAGGTGATCAGCCACCGCTCCGGTGAAACCGAGGACACGACCATCGCCGACTTGGCGGTGGCGACCCAATCGGGTCAGATCAAAACCGGCGCACCGTGCCGTAGTGATCGCGTGGCCAAATACAATCGTTTGTTGAGGATCGAGGAGGAGCTGGAGGACGCGGCGACCTATCCTGGGGCGAGCGCGTATCCCCGCTGGCAAGGGTGAATCGATCACGCGAAGCCGAGTCGAGCACGTCCTACCGTCCGCTGTGGAAAGCGGCGGTAGGGGCCCTAGTGCTCCTACTAGTCGTCGCGGGCGTCAAAAGCTATCGAGACCTCTCGATCACCCGCACCCATGAGCACACGTTGCGACAGGAGATCGAAAGCACCCACCAGCGCATTCGAATTCTGAGCGACCGCATCGAACGGATCGAAAACGACGACGCCACGTTGGAGCAGCTCGCCCGTGAGGAGCTGGGATGGGTGCGAGCCCATGACGTGGTGATCGTGCTGCCCGACGAGGAATCAGGGAGCGAACCGACACCCTGACGGCGACCTTCCCCCGATCTGCTGACCGGATTCCAATCCCCGGATCGGGCTATTACCATGACCGAACGCGCCTCCATCTTTTCCCTCGACCTCGCCCGCAAACTGCGCCAGAGCGAGCCCTACAACCGTCTGAAATCTCAGCTGGGCGAAGCCGTGCGTCTACCGGTGCCGGCAGCGGCCTGGGTGGCCGAGCTGTTGGCAGAGGATCTCGGGCGCCCGCTCCTGGTGTTGACGCCCCATGAGGTCGACGCCTATGCCTGGGTCGAGGCAGCGCGCCTCTTTGCGCCGGGCCGCGAAACCGTTTATTTCCCCAGCCCTTCCCTGAGCCCCTACCAAGAAGCCGAAACCAGCCTCCTGGTGCGGGCTGAAGAAGCCCGGACGGTGGACCTGATCGTGCGAGGCCGGGCGCGAACCGTGGTCACCACACCGCGAGCTCTCTTCCGGCGACTGCCGCCGGCCTTGGATATCGGCTCCGCGCGGCTGGACATTGAAACCGGCGAGGAAATTCCGATCGACGACCTGGTGGAGCATCTTCTCCACTGGGGTTACCACCGCAGCGATCTCGTTTTCGAGGTCGGCCAATTCGCCGTACGCGGCGGGGTCTTCGACCTCTTCCCACCCGGTTGCCGACAACCGATCCGACTCGATCTCTTCGGCGACACCGTAGACACCATCCGCCGTTTCGAGCCCGAGAGCCAACGCTCACGTGGCACCGCCGAACGGGTCGAGATCCTGCCCCTCTCCCTCTTTCCCCAGGGGACCGAGCAGGCGGAGCGGCTGGCCAAGCTCTTCGGCGAGTTGGGGGCCACCGGCACCAGCGACGGACCGAGCGAAGAAGTTGCCGACTATTTGCGTGAGCTGCGGGATAAGGGCCGATTCGACGGCTGGGATAACTACCTACCGCTGCTCAAGAAGGAAACCGTGGGTTTGGCCGACCTGCTCGGCGATCCCCTGGTAATTGCACTCGATCAGCAGTCGTTGCTCGAAGAGACCCGCCATTTCGGCGAAACCCTGGACGCCGACTACCGAGATCGCATCGAGCGTCACCGGCTGGCGGTTCCGACCCACGAAATGGCAGTGCCGATGGGTGAGGTCCACGACTTGATCGCCGACGCCCACATCCGCGTGGGTGATCTCTTTGCCGACCACCAACAGGCCATCGATTTCAACGGCTCGTCGACGGACATCCTGCACGACAAATTACCCCTTTTCCCGCGCGAGGTGAGCACCGCCCGCGACCAAGGACATCGAGCCGTGCTCGTGGTGCTCCCGGATCATCGGGACAAAATGGCCGAGCTGCTCGAAGTGCACGAGCTGGAGGTCGGCCGCAGCGGGGTCGAACTCGAGCCCGGTGATCTTCAGCGGGGATTCCGTTTGCCCGCCGCCGGGGTCACGGTGTGGAGCGAGCGCCAGCTGATGCGCCGCAGCCCCCTGGTTCGCCCACGGAAAAAGCGTCCCTACGGCCCATTCCTGGCCTCCATCCGCGATCTCAAAATCGGCGACTACGTGGTCCACAGCGAGCACGGCATCGGTCAATTTCTGCAGCTGCGCAATCTCGGCGGTGCCGGGGAGCAGCAAAAACACGTGCCGAACGAGGTGGCCAAGGCTGCCCCCCGCGCCGCCGGCGATGTGGAGGTGATGGAAATCGCCTATTCGTCGGGAAAGCGGCTCCTACTGCCTCTCTCCCGACTCGATCAGATCCAGAAATTCAGCGGCATCGAGGGCGTCGCCCCGCGGCTCGACAAACTCGGTGGATCGTCGTGGGCCAAGACCAAGAAGCGCATTAAAAAGGGCATGCGCGACATGGCCGCCGAGTTGCTCAAGCTCTACGCCGAGCGACAAATGGCGGTCGCCCCTCAAGTGTCCGGCGGCACCGACCTACAAGGCCAATTCGAGGCCGCGTTCGCCTTCGACGAAACTCCCGATCAGCTCGACGCGATCGCCGCCATTTACGACGACCTGTCGAAATCTCGCCCCATGGACCGGCTGCTGTGCGGCGATGTGGGCTTCGGCAAAACCGAGGTCGCCATGCGCGCCGCCTTGCGCTGCGTGGAGGGTGGCCACCAAGTGGCGGTGCTCGGCCCGACCACCATCCTGGTGGACCAACACTACGAGCGCTTCCAGGAACGATTCGCCGACCTGCCGGTCAATATCGAGATGATCTCCCGCTTCCGCTCCAACGCCGAGGTCAAGAAGATCCAGGAGAAATGCGCTTCCGGCGAAATCGACATCCTGATCGGCACCCACCGTCTGCTGTCGAAAGGCCAGGAGTTCGCCAAGCTCGGCCTGGTGATCATCGATGAGGAGCAACGCTTCGGGGTGGCCCACAAGGAACGCTTGAAACATCTGCGCAAAAACGTGCACGTGCTCGCCATGTCCGCCACGCCGGTGCCCCGGACCCTGCAGCTGTCGTTGGCCAACGTGCGCGACCTATCGTTGATTGAAACCCCGCCGCGGGATCGTATGGCGGTGGAAACGGCGATCTTGCCCTTCGACCCCCGCCTGGTGCGCGAGGCGATCGAATTTGAACTCGAGCGCAACGGCCAGGTGTATTACGTCCACAACCGGGTCGAGACCATCGACAATTTCGCCACTTATCTCAAAGAGTTGCTTCCGGGACTCAAGGTGACCGTGGGTCACGGCCAATTGGACGAAAAGGAGCTGTCGAAACGCATGCACGCGTTCACCGACGGCGACTACGACGTCCTATTGGCGACGACGATCATCGAAAACGGCATCGATATCCCGAACGTCAACACCATGATCGTGCACAATGCCCATCGCTTCGGCCTAGCTCAGCTCTACCAGCTGCGCGGGCGGGTCGGCCGAAGCGACCAATTGGCCTACTGCTATCTGTTGGTGCCGGGGGATCAGGTCCTATCCCAGGATGCGCGCAAACGTTTGGACGCCATCCGCGAGTTCACCGAGCTCGGGGCCGGCTTTCGGGTCGCCGGGCGGGATCTCGAAATCCGCGGCGCGGGCAATCTCCTGGGCGCCGAGCAGAGCGGCCACATCAACGCCGTCGGCATTGAGACCTACCTCAAGATGCTCGAAGAAACTGTTGCCGAGCTGCGCGGAGAAGCGCCCATCGAACCGGTGTCGATCACCATCGATCTGCCGGTGCCCATGTCGATTCCCGAGGACTACGTCGGCGACGCCAACCTGCGTATGGAGATCTACCATCGCTTGGCGACCGGCGAAGAGCCGGAAGAGAAGGTGCTCGAAGAGCTGCGGGACCGATTCGGCGATCCACCGCCCGGGGTTCGGACCTTGGTGGAGGTCGCGTCGATCAAGCGATTGGCGGAGCAAATTCGTCTCCAAGGCATTGCCGCACGCAACGGACGGCTGGTGCTGCGCCTGCGTCAAGACGCCCAGATCGAGCCCGACAAGCTGATCGAGCTGATCCACACCCGACCGGGTTATCACTTCAGTCCGTCGGGCGCCTTGACCATCGACGGTGTGTCGGCCGAAGAGTGCGTGGCAAAAACACGAGAGACCCTCGAGCTGCTGACCAACACGGAAACGAGCCCCGATGCGCACTAGCGTGGGGCAGTCCCCCAGGGACAAGGCAAGGATAGCCTTGGAAATTATTCCGTGGCGGGCCCGTCTAGACGGAAACACCTCAAGACGAAGAAGCATGACAGGTGTGCGGTTTTTCGCTGCCCGAGCAGGGGCAATCGTCGGCATTCTGCTCCTCTTGTCTGCGTGCTCCGCCGTCGAGCAGTTCGAACGTAAGGAGGCGGCCGTCACCATCGATGGCGAGGCCATTCCTTTCGAGGCCTTTCGCAAACGGGCAGAAATAAACTTTGCGGATTTGGCGGACGAGGAAGCAGGCGAATCAAAAGTCGATGAGGAGGTCTGGAGCGCGCTCTTTGACCAATACCTCGACGGACAGCTGCTGATCCGCTTGGCCATCGAACGGGGATTGGTGGACGGCGAGGTCGACGAAAAGCGCGCGATCCAATATCTTCTGCGGGAGACGGGGGCCGAGCCGAGCCGCCAAGAGATCGAAACCTACTATCGAGCCAATCGCAAAAAGTTCGAACGACCAGAACGGGTGCACCTGCGGCAGATTTTGGTCGACGACCGTGATCTTGCCCGCCAAGCCCAGGAAGCCCTGAACGAAGGCGAGGACTTCGCCGACGTGACGGCACGGCTTTCGCAAGGTCCCACCGCACATCTGGGGGGTGACCAAGGCATCTTGGCCCGGGATGATCTACCCGCCAAGCTCGTGGACCTGATCTTCTCCCTGGAACCAGGAGAGGTTTCGGGTATTGTTGAGTCCGACTTTGGTTTCCAGATTTTCCAGGTGGAGAAACGGCTGGCGGCCGAGGTCATCCCCCTCGAGGACGCCTTGCCTTTGATCCGCGAAGAATTGCACCGACGCTCGGTAGACGAGCAGGTGGCGAGCCGGCTGGCAGAAGCCCGCGAGCGCTACGACCTGATCCTCTACCCGAAACACATCCCCTTTGACTACCGGGGTTTATATGCATCCCACCAAGCTGAATAGAACACTACGACTTCTCGTTTCGACCGCGATGATCTGCGGTTTTCTAACCGCGCCGTCCGCCTTCGCGGAAGAGGAGGAGCTGAATCGCATCGTGCTCCGGGTCAACGACGAAATCCTCACCCTTTACGATTTCGAGCAACGCAAGCAATCCGAGCTTTCGGCCATCCTGGCCAACCCGAATCTCTCTCCCGCGGAGCGCCAGGCAGAGGTCACAAAAGTCAGCAAAGACGTGACCCAGCAGGTCTTCCGGGAGATGTTGTTGGAGTCCTTCGCGCGCCAAAACGGCATCACCGTGAGCGAAAGAGACGTGGACGACTCCGTTCGACGGATCCAAGAGCAGCAGGGATTGGCCAGCACCCAAGAACTCTTGAGGGCGTTGGAGGAAGCCGGCATGAGCTTGGAGCAGCTGCGGGCCAACCTGCGACAAGAAATGCTCCTGTCGAGCGTGGTGCGACGGGAGGTGTCGGCCAAGATCGAAGTGACCGACGATGAGCTGCGCGCCTACTACCGCAACCATCCCGAAGAATTCCAAGTCGGCGAGGAGCGCAAGCTGCGCGAGGTGATCTTGCTCGACGAGTCGGGACTGGGATCCGAAGAACTCATGGCAGCGGCCCAAAAGCTCCACGCGGCGGTCTCCGAAGGCGCTGAGTTTGAGCAGGCAGTGGCGGAATTCCAAGACCAAGGCCTGGCCACCGGCGTGATCGACTTGGATTGGGTCAAAGCCGACGATCTCGAACAAGATCTCGCTGACGCCGCCTTTTCAACCGCCGCCGGCAGCTATTCGCCACCCACCCGCGCCAAAGGCGGCATTCACGTGGTTTACATCGAAGAGGTCAAAGAAGGTTACGTCCGACCCTTCGCCGAAGTTCAAGACCTGATCTCCGCTCGGGAGCGCAACCGGCGCTTCAGCCCGGAGCTGCGTAAATTCATGGCCAACCTGGAAACCCGCTCCCACATCGTTGAGAACCTACCTGCGGATGCGGTCGGCTTCCGCTCCCTGGCCCAGGACTACGATCCGGAGTCCGAGCTGCGGGAATTCCGCGCTCCTCTGGGAAAAAAGAACCCAGCCGAGCCCTCTGAACCGGCGGCCGACGAAGAAGAAACCGACGAAGGCTGATCCGCTCCCCCCGGGTCGATCGAGCGACCCGGGCCTTGCGAGCCTTGCCCAGCCGACCCTGCTCTGTCCTGCCCGGCCCGGCCCAACCCGACCCTGCCCAGCCGGCCTTGAAGCGAGGTCATCCGCCCGCTCGACACTCGCCCCCAGCGAGGTCACCAAGTGGTCCTCCCAGGCCACCCACTACAACATGTTGTGCATGTAATACCGGATCCGCCCATATAGTGTGCTCAAGCCCCTTGAGTTCATATTCAAAATCCTTTCCCAAAATTTTCCGCGGACTCCTCGAGACGCGCGATTTCCAGCCCAAATTGCCCTTTCCCTTGGCCGGCGCTCCATTTTCATCCACCCTTGACTCGGTTTTGGGGCGCTGGTCCACTTCTGTCCACCCCAGCGTAAAAACAGCGCTGAACACACTCCTCGGCTAACGCGCTCGGGCCCTCCGAGCCTTCCGTTTCCCCGGCGTTTCCCCAGGAAGTCATCACCTCAGGCCTCGAATCTACTCATTTATCAAGGCTTACACGCCGATCTTCGGGACTGGACAAAACCACGCTCGTCCTAGCGCTCAAATTCTGGACTGAGTGCTTCAACGTGAGACCCCCTCGGATAGATCGCGAGCCGGCTGCCAAAGCCGCTGAAATATTCGCTTTATTTACGCCTATTTTTGGGGAATTTGGGTCGAATCCGGGTCTAATTTGGCCAAATGTGGGCTTATTTCGATTTCTAGATGGATTGGGGTGGAGTAAAGTGGACAGAGGTGGACAAAGGTGTTAGCGTTCCTCGGATATCCCTTCGGGGGAGAAAACTTATGTTCCGCGGAAGCTCACAAACAAAAATCGACGCCAAAGGCAGGCTAAAGCTGCCGACGGAATTCCGTCGTTTATTGGAAGAGAACCACGGAGCAGATGTGTTCGTCACCTCGGTCACCGGTGACTCGGCTCTGATCTACCCCCTTCCCGTTTGGGAAGCCCAAGAGCAGAAACTGGCATCGGTTCCGTCGTCCAATCGGGCGAAACAGCGTTATTTGGCGAGGGTGAACTACTTCGGTCAACAGCTGAAGCTCGACGCTCAAGGCCGGGCCGTCGTTCCTCAGATCCTGAGGGACAAGGCTCAGATCCTCGGTGAGGTCGTGGTCAGCGGTCGACTCGACCATTTAGAGGTCTGGAATCGGGAGCGATTCGAGCAGATGTTGCTTGAGGAGCCCTTCGAAAACGAAGACTTCGATTCACTGTCAGAGCTCGGCATCTGAGCCTCTCCATAAGGCACACGGTGACTCAACACGTCCCGGTTTTACTCGAGGAGACATTGGATCTCCTCCGTCCTGCCCTGGTCTCCGGGGGCTGGGTGGTAGATGCCACGGTGGGTTTGGGAGGGCATTCAGAAGCCATTCTGAGGGCTTTTCCCCAGGCTCGATTGGTGGCGGTGGATCGAGATCCGGAGGCGTTAAAGCTCGCACAAGAGCGATTAGCTCCCTTCGAGGAGCGCATTTCTTGGGTTTGTAGCCGGTTTGCCGACGTCGAGCAGCGGCTTCCGGAGCTGGGCATTGACGGGGTTCGGGCGGTGCTCGCCGATCTCGGAGTTTCGTCCATGCAGCTCGATGTAGCTTCGCGGGGTTTTTCGTTCCAGCAGGACGGTCCGTTGGACATGCGGATGGCCGGAACGACCCAACCCCACCCGGACGACCCTTCGTCTGAAGACTTCGCGGGAGACGACTCTTACGAAGATCTAACGGCGGCGGACATCGTCAACTGTTACCCGGAGGAAGAATTGGCCAAGATCTTCAGAGAGTACGGCGAAGAGCGGCAGGCCAAGCGCATCGCCCGGGGCATCGTCGAAGAGCGCCACGAAAAGCCCTTCGAAACCACGGGTGAGCTGGCCCGGCTGGTGGAGAGGCTCAAACCCCGTCGTCCCTTCCATCGGGCAGGGCGTCGCGGAGCGGGCCGACGGGCAGGGCGCCGCTCGGGAGCGGCGGTAAAAACCCTGCATCCCGCGACGCACGTCTTTCAGGCGTTGCGGATCGAGGTCAACCAGGAATTGGAGCAATTGCGCTCCTTGCTGGAAGAGTCGGTGCGGATCCTGGAGCAAGAGGGGCATTTGGTGGTCATTTCCTACCACAGCCTCGAGGACCGGATCGTCAAACACACCCTGCGTGACCTCGCGACAGGAGAGATCGAACCGATCACCGGTCGGCCGCGGGCCGAGACCCAAGTGATCGAGGTATTGACCAAGAAACCCGTTCGCCCGAGCGAGCGTGAGATCGCCGCCAATCCGCGGTCGCGCTCCGCTCGGCTCAGGGCGGCTCGTCGGCTGTAGGAGATTCGGCTCGGAGGAATAGTAGGTGAGAAGCCCATATGCCGTCCGCCGTCCGGTGGAAAACGACTACCTGGTTCGCGAGCGAGACCGTCGTCTTGCCCGCGAGCTTTTGGGTGTCGGCATAGCCGTGCTTTTGCTCGGCGTAGGGCTGCTCGCTTATACCTGGATCCACATCGAGATCACGGCCGCGGGTTATCGGGTCGACACCCTGGAAAAGGAGCTGCACTCGCTCCAACAGGAAGAACGTCGCCTGCAGCTCGAAGCCACCTATTTGTCACGCCCCGAGCGCATTGAAAACCGCGCCCGGGGTGAACTCGACATGCGTCCCCCCTCCCTGGAGCAGACTCTCTTCTACAAGGAATTAGTGCCGTGAAGCCGCCCGCCGTACTCTTTCAACCTCGCCATGGCCTTTGGCAGAATGCCCGGCTGGTGGTGCTCTGCGCCCTGGCCGCCGGGTGGGCCTGCGCCGTGCTGTTCAGGTTGTATTGGTTGCAGGTGGAACGTTACGACCACTACCAAACCAAGGCGATCGAGCAGCAACAGAGAGTGGTGGTGTTGGACCCTCCCCGCGGCACCATCTACGACGCCCGAGGTCGGCAGCTTGCGGTTTCCGTCGAGGTCTCTTCGATCGCCGCCCACCCGCCGTCGATCGAAGATCCCGAATCCACCGCCGATCTGCTGTCGCAAATCCTCGGATCGGATCGCGACGAGCTGCTGAAAAGACTCACCAGCTCACGCAATTTCGTTTGGGTGCAGCGCAAGGTGGATCAACCGCGCGCGGACGCCATCCGCGAACTCGGTCTACCGGGGCTCGACTTCCTGCCGGAGTCGAAACGCTACTACCCCATGCGCTCCCTCGCCGCCCAAGTGCTCGGTTACGTGGGTCTCGACAACCACGGCCTCGCCGGGCTGGAATACCTCTACGACGACACGGTCGCCACCGAAAAAGGGCGACGGACGGTGCTGTTGGACGGCCTGCGGGGCACGGTGATGTATCCGAATCTGGCCAGCTCCGAAGCCCGGCCGGGATCGGACCTGCACCTCACCTTGGACGCCGCCCTCCAACACATCGTCGAGCGGGAGCTTGAAAAGGGCGTGCGGTCGAGCGGCGGAACCCAAGGCACGGCGGTGATGATGAACCCCAAAACCGGGGCGATTCTCGCCATGGCCTCGTATCCGACCTTCGATCCCAATCGATTCAACGACTACCCCCAGGCCACTTGGCGCAACGCCCCGATCACCGACGCCTTTGAGCCGGGATCGACGTTCAAAATGGTCACCCTGGCCGCCGCCCTGGAAGCCGGCGCGGTGGACCCACTGCAGACCTTTTTCTGCGGCAACGGCCACATCGTGTTGGGCCGAACCTTGATTCGCGACCACTCGTCGTTCGGCCATCTCACCGTGCGCGAGGTGATCGCCAAATCCTCCAACGTCGGCGCCATCAAGCTCGGCCGGTCCGCGGGCAAGGAGCGCCTCTACTCCACCATCGAAGCCTTTGGTTTCGGTAAACCCACGGGCATCGACCTGCCCAGCGAAGGGGCCGGATTGTTCCGTCCCCTGGACCGCTGGTCGCCGATCACTCCGGCCTATATTTCGTTCGGCCAGGGAATTTCGATCACCGCCCTGCAGCTCACCAACGCCTTCGCCGCGATCGCCAACGGTGGACGCTTGCTCAAGCCCTATGTGGTCGACTCGATCGACAAACCACGGACCGGCGAGCCCGGACGCGAGGTCGTCGGCCTGCCCATCTCGCCGTCCTCAGTACGCCAAATCCGTAGCATGCTCGAAAGCGTGGTGATCGACGGCACCGCTAAAACCGCGTCCCTCAACGGCTATCGGGCCGCCGGCAAAACCGGCACGGCGCAAAAAGCGACCCGCGGGGGTTATGCGGCCAATCGCTACATCGCCAGCTTCGTGGGTTTCGCCCCGGTTTCGAACCCGTCCTTGGTGTTGTCGGTGATCATCGACGAGCCCTGGCCGCGTTACCACGGCGGCGAGGTGGCCGGCCCTATTTTCTCGGCGATCGCCCAGCAGACTTTGCTCTACCTCGGCATTCCGCCCGACCAAGACGTTCCGGGTCGTGAATGGCCCAGTCCTCCGGCCTTTGACGACGGCGGCTCGACGATCCAGCTGGCCCGATCGGAGGTCACCCGCCGAGCCACGCCGGAAGGCACCATTCCCGACTTTCGAGGTCTTTCCGCCCGCGAGGCGGTTTTGTTGTCTTCGAAGTCCGGTCTTCAATTGGACCTCGAAGGGCACGGCGCCGTGAGCCGCCAGCTGCCGGAGCCGGGAACGCCCCTGGAAACCGTCAACGGCGCGGTTTCACTTTGGTTAGAAATTTCCCAGGCGCGAGCCGTCCCTGCCGCCGTCGTCCCTACTACCGTCGTCCCTACTAAAGGGTTAGAAGGGGCGATGTGAAACGCCTAGACGAACTCTTCGACGGCCTCGATGCCGAGCTGCCCAAGCTCGGGGCGCAGCCATGGCCGGTGGTAAAAGGCGTCAGCCACGATTCCCGCCGAATCCATCCGGGCGACCTCTATATCGCCGTGGTCGGCGAGCGATTCGATGGCCGCACGTTCGTCGGCGAAGCCGGTCGCCGCGGGGCGGTCGCTGTGCTCGGCCCCAAACCCGAGGGCGGCCGAGGCGACACCGCCTTCACCGTGCCGTGGGTGGTCACCAAAGATCCACGCAAGCTGATGGGCACCGTGGGCTCCCGGCTTTACGGTGCCGCCCACCAACGGCTGCGCACCGTCGGGGTCACCGGCACCAACGGCAAAAGCACCATCGTCACTATTTTGGGCTCGATTTTCGACGCCGCCGACGAGCCGACCGCCGTGCTCGGCACCCTGGGCTACCGCTTCCGTGGCGAGGAATGGGCGGGCGCGAGCCACCGCACCACCCCCGAGGCCACCGACCTGCATCGCATGCTGGCGGAAATGGAAGACCGCGGCGCCCTCGGCGTGGCCATGGAGGTTTCATCCCACGCACTGGCCCTCGGCCGGGTCGACGGCATGGAATTCGACGTGGCGGTTTTCACCCATCTGACCCGCGACCACCTCGATTTCCACGGCGACATGGAGCATTACTTCGAAGCCAAGCTCCGCCTCTTCGATCAGCTGCGCGCCGGCGGCAAGGCGGTCGTGCACCTCGGAGATCCCTGGGGTCGCCGTCTGCATGAGCTGTTGCTGAGCCGGGGCCTCACCCCGCTGACTTTCGGTGAGCACGAGGGAGATGTCCGGGTGAAATCCGCCGACCTGGACTTGAACGGTATTCGCGCTCACCTCATCACGCCGCGCGGTGAGCTCGAGATCGCTTCGTCCCTGCTCGGCCAATTCAATCTCGAAAACCTGCTGGCCTGCGTGGCGGTCGCTGAAGCTTTCGAGCTACCCCACGAAGACGTGATCCGCGGCATCGAAGCCGTGCCTGCGGTGGACGGCCGCCTCGAAGTGGTTCAATCCATAGCGCCATTCCCCCTGCTGGTGGACTACGCCCACACCCCCGGCGCCCTCGAGTCCGCGCTGCGTTCCTTGCGCGGCCTCACCGATCGCCGCATCGCGGTGGTCTTCGGCTGCGGCGGTCAGCGGGATCGGGGCAAACGTCCCTTGATGGGTGAGGTGGCGGGCCGATGCTCCGACCTGGCCGTGCTCACCTCCGACAATCCCCGCGGCGAGGACCCATTGGCGATCATCGCCGAGGTCGAGGCGGGGCTGCGAGGACATCAAGCCGAAGTGATCGTCGAAGCGGATCGACCAAAGGCCATTCACCGGGCGGTCGAACACGCCTCCCAAGCGGAGGCGAAGGGCGAGCCATGGCTGGTGGTCGTGGCCGGCAAGGGTCATGAGACCACCCAAGATTTGGGTGCGGAAATTATTCCCTTGGACGACCGCGAGCAGCTCGAGCTGGCGGCGAAAGCGTCGATCACGGCGGTCCAGGGATCTCCGAGCCAGGAGCCTTCTCATGGCTGAGCGCTCCATGCTTCAAGCGGCCCAGGCCATGGCCGGCACCGTGATTTCGGGCGATGCCACGAGTCGTTGGAGCGGTGCCACCCTCGACTCCCGACGCATCCACGGCGGCGAGCTTTTCTTCGCCCTGCCCGGTGAGAATTTCGACGGCCACGAATTCGCCGTTCGCGCGGTAGAGCGTGGCGCCGCCGGCGCGGTGATCCACCAGCAAATGGACGTGCCGGAGGTGGGCACCTGGATTCGAGTCGACGATTCCTACAAGGCATTGCACGCCCTGACCCGGGCGATTCGCGACGAGCTGCCCGAAAACCTGGTGGCGATCACCGGCTCGTCGGGCAAGACCACCACCAAGGAACTGCTGGCGGCGATTCTCGAACGTCGATTCCGGGTCGCTCGCAGCCCGGGCAACTTCAACAATCTCTACGGATTCCCCCTGGCCCTCCTGGGCATCCCCGACGACACCCAATGGATGGTGGCGGAAATGGGCATGTCGATCCCCGGCGAGCTGGCGGAAGTCAGTCGCTTGGGTCGCCCGGATGTGGCGGTGTTCACCAACGTGCGACCCGTGCACCTGGAGAATTTCTCGTCCCTGGCGGCAATCGCCGAGGCCAAGGCCGAGCTGATGGCCGGGCTGAGCCCGAACGGTCGGATCGTGGCCAATGCCGACGACCCCGAGGTCCAACGCATCGTCGAGCGTGAGGTGGCCGCCCGGCCGGACCTCAAAGTGATCACCTACGGCCTCAAACAGCCGGCGGACGTCAGCGCGTCGTCGGTTCAGCCCCTCGCCAACGGCGTGTTGCGCCCGGGCAGCCGGTTCGAGCTGACCACCCCCGCCGGCCGTTGCACGGTGGAGCTGCCGATTCACGGTTTGTACAACGTCGAGAATTTCCTCGCCGCCGCCGCCTGCGGCTCCGCCCTGGGCATTTCCCTCGAAGACATGGTGGCCGCCGCCGCGGATTTCCGGCCGGCGTCCATGCGCGGCGAGCTGCACCGCTTGGCGGACGGTCTGACGGTGATCGACGACAGCTACAACTCCAATCCCGACGCGGTCGCCCGAGCGTTGGAAAGCGCCCGCATGCTGCCGGCCGTGCGCCGTTTCGCCATGCTCGGCGATATGTTGGAACTCGGCCCCGAGGAAGCGGATTTCCACCGCCGGGTCGGCCGACGGGCCGCTGAGCTGGGATTCGATTGTGTGATCGCCGTCGGCCGGATTTCCCGCCACCTCAAAGAAGGCGCCGAGGCCGCCGGTGGCCAGGCCATCTGGTTGCCCAACACCCCAGCCGCCCTCGAGTGGCTGAGAGAGAATCCCTCCATCCAAGGCAAACGTTTGGGCGGCGGCGATTTGGTGTTGGTGAAGGGATCCCGCGGAGTCGGTCTCGAAGTGGCGGTCCAAGAATTGATCCAACGCCACGGAAAGCGGGAGGTCCAAAGCTAATGCTGTACCACCTGCTCTTCCCCCTGCGCGAGATCTTGAGCATCTTCAACGTCTTCCGCTACATCACCTTCCGCACCGGCGGCGCGGTGGTCACCGCCTTGGTGCTGTCGATCGTGCTCGGCCCGTGGTTCATCGCCACCCTACGACGATTGTCCGTGGGTCAAAACATCCGCGACGTGGGCCCCGAATCTCACCTGCTCAAAGCCGGCACGCCGACCATGGGCGGCCTGTTGATCCTCTTCTCCATGACCACCGCCACCCTGTTATGGGCCAACCTCACCAACATCTTGGTGTGGGTAGCCATCGGCGTCACGGTGTCGTTCGGCGCCATCGGTTTTGCCGACGACTACATCAAGGTGGCCAAGAAGCGCAATCTCGGTCTGACGGCGCGGGCCAAATTCCTGGGCCAAACCTTCGTCGCCGGCCTGGCGGCCGTGGTGCTGCTGACCCTGCCGGATGCTTATAGCTTCGAACCCGTGCTTTTGGTGCCGTTCTTCAAGCAGGTCTCCTTCGACCTCGGCTGGTTCTACGTGCCGTTCGTCATGTTAGTGCTGATCAGCACCTCCAACGGCGTCAACCTCACCGATGGCCTCGACGGCTTGGCGATCGGCTCGACCTTGGTGGCCGGAGCGACCTTCGCCATCTTCACCTACGTGGCCGGCAATCGGGTGGTGGCCGAATATCTGCAATTCACGCCCCAGCCCGGAGCCGGCGAGGTGACGATCTTCTGCGGCGCGTTGGTGGGTGCGAGCCTGGGATTCCTGTGGTTCAACAGCTATCCCGCCGAAGTCTTCATGGGCGATGTCGGCTCCCTGGCGCTCGGCGGAGCCGTCGGCATTGTGGCGGTGCTCTCCAAACAAGAGCTGCTCTTGGTCATCGTCGGTGGCCTGTGGGTGATGGAGGTGATGTCGGTCATTTTGCAGGTGGCTTCCTTCAAGCTCACCGGCAAACGGATTTTCCGCATGGCTCCGCTGCATCACCACTTCGAGCTGATCGGCTGGAAAGAGCCCAAAGTCATCGTTCGTTTTTGGATCCTGTCGGTGCTTTTCGCGCTGATCAGCTTATCGACCCTGAAGCTGAGGTGATGGAAATGCACGTGCCATGGAATCGACTCGGCGCCGACGGTGCCGCACAGCCCGGAGGCGGAGAGTGGAACCGCGTCCTGGTTTACGGTCTCGGTTTGTCCGGACGGGCGGCCGCAGAATGGTTGCGGCACCAGCAGGTCGAGGTGGTGGGCATTGACCAACGGCCGGCCCAAGAGATGTCTCTGGGATCTTTAAGTCAGGATCCGGGCACGGTGCTGTGGCTCGGCGACGAGCCTGAGCAATTGCCCGACGGCTTGTCGTGGAATGTCATCGACGGAGTCGTCGTGAGCCCGGGGGTTCCCGCCGATCGTCCCCTGCTGCGCTCGGCCCGAGCCGCCGGTGTGCCGATCATCGCCGAGGTCGAGCTGGCTTTTCCGTGGCTCAACGGCCCATTGCTGGCAATCACCGGCTCCAACGGCAAAAGCACCACCACGGCCATGGCCGGCGCCATGTTGCGTGCCGCCGGCTTCGATGCCCAGGTGTGCGGCAACATCGGTGAGCCCCTGACTTCTAAGCTTCAAGCCACGAGTTCTCAAGCCGAGTTCGAAGCCGAGAAAACCGTCTTTGTGGTCGAGCTGTCGAGCTTCCAATTGGAAGCCGTGGATCAATTCCATCCCCAAGCGGCGGCCCTGCTCAACCTCACCCCCGACCACCTGGATCGTCACCCGAGCTACGAGCACTACCGCGACGCCAAGCTGGCGATTTTCCGTCGGCAAACCGCCGACGACATCGCCGTGCTCAACGCCGACGATCCGGACGTGGTGGGCTCAACGGCGAATCTAAAGTCCCGTCGACGATTCTTCTCCCTCCAAACCCCCGTGGCCGACGGCTGTTATCTCGACGGCCATCGGGTGGTGGAGGTGGATCCTATGGGTTCGACGACGGGTTCGGCGGACTCCATGGGCTCGACGTCTGAAGGCCCAACCGAGCTCTTCGAAGCCGCCGACGTGCCTTTGCCCGGCCCCCACAACCTGGAAAATGCCATGGCCGCTGCCCTGTTGGTCCGCAGCCAGGGGGTTTCGCCGGCGGCGATGATCGCCGGATTGCGCAGCTTCCAGGGCCTGCCCCACCGACTGCAAAAGGTGCGGGAGCTCCACGGAACCTTTTGGTACGACGATTCCAAAGGCACCAACCTGGCGGCCACGTTGAAGTCGCTCGCGGGTTTCCCGGACGGCAAGGTCCTGCTCATTCTCGGCGGCATTTTCAAAGGTGGTGACCTCGAGCCCCTGTGCCGATTGGTGGGTCAAAAAGCACGGATCGTTTTCTTGATCGGACAAGCCGCGCAAGTCTTTGAAACCGCCCTCTCCCAAGCCGATCCGGCGACCGAAATTCGACCGGTAGAGGTGCTCGAACGGGCCGTGCGCGAGGCCCATCAATCGGCACGTCCCGGCGAGTCGGTGGTGTTGTCTCCCGCGTGTTCGAGCTTCGATCAATTCCTCAACTTCGCCGAGCGGGGACGAACTTTCCAGCGACTGGTCCACGATCTCCCGGACCGCGATCTACAGGGCCCACGTCCTCAGAGCCAGAAGCCTCAGAGCCAAGGGGTGCGCCATGGCTCGTAAGCTGGTCTTCGATCGCTTGCTCTTCGGCGCCGTGCTCGCCCTGCTGGGTTTGGGCCTGGTGATGGTCTACTCGTCCACCGCCGCCCTGACCCGCGACTCCGGTGGAGCCCTCGGCAACGTTCTGTTCATCAAACAAGCCATCGCCGCCCTGCTCGGCCTCGGTGCCATGTTGTTCTGCATGCACGCCGACTACCGTCGTCTCAAAGAGCCGACGGTGATCTATGGCGCCTTGTTGGTGGTGTTGGTGCTCCTGGTGGCGGTGCTCTTCAGCCCGGAAATCAACGGCTCCAGACGTTGGTTCAGGATCGCGGGTCTGTCGTTCCAGCCCTCGGAGCTGGCCAAGCTGGTGACCATCATCTTTGTCGCCTATCAAATCGACCGCAAACGAGATCGCATCGACAGCCATCTCTTCCTGGTGCCCACCGCGTCGGTGATCGGCCTTTTTTCCGCCCTGATCTTGGCCGGCAAGGATCTCGGCACCACGATCATGTTGTGTCTGCCGGTATGCCTGATGATCTTTCTCGCCGGCATTTCCCTGCGCTTCGTGGTCGGTGGCGCCATGATGTTGGTGCCGATCATCACCCTGGCAATCGCTACCCAGGAATACCGTCGACGCCGAATGCTGGCTTTCCTCAATCCCGAGGCCGATCCCTTGGGCATGGGTTTCCAGCTGCTGCAATCCCTGATCGCCGTGGGCTCGGGCGGATTGTTCGGGCTCGGACCCGGCGGCAGCGTTCAAAAGCTGCACTTCCTGCCGTCACCCCACGCGGACTTTATTTTTTCGATCGTCGCCGAGGAGCTGGGCCTGTTGGGCTCGGCGGTTTTCGTCGGCCTATTCGCCGTCGTCCTATGGCGTGGGGTCGTGGCCGGCCTGCATGCCCCCGAGAGCTTTGGACGTTTCCTTTGTTGGGGTTTGACCGGTCTGATCTTCACCCAAGCGTTGATTCACATGAGCGTCGCCCTCGGGCTGCTGCCGACCACCGGTGTGCCCTTGCCCTTCATTTCCCACGGAGGATCCTCCCTGATCGTCTGCATGATGGCAGCGGGTTTGATCCTCAATGTGTCCCAACACGGGGATTGAAGACATGGAAATGAATTCAATGCCTCAATCCACACCTCAATCCGTGGCCCGTGCACAAGGGGAACCGACACAGCCAGGCCCGAAATCCCCCGCCCGGATCGCCCTATTCTCCGGCGGCGGCAGCGGCGGCCACGTCTTCCCGGGTTTGGCGGTGGCCGCGGAGCTGGAAAATCGAGGCTGGCGAGTGGATTGGGCCGGGGCCGAAGGGGCCATGGAAGACAAATTGGTGCGCCGCCAAGGCATGCCCTTCCATCCCCTCGCCGCTCGCCCCATGGTCGGACGTGGCTTGGCCGGCAAGGCCGTGGCGGTCGCCACCTTGCTCGGCTCCGCCTGGTCCGCACGCCGCTTGGTGAAACGTATTCAGGCCGAAGTCGTGCTCGGCACCGGCGGTTATGTTTCCGCCCCGGCGGTGCTCGGCGGACGCCTAGCCCGAGTGCCCGTGCTTTTGCTCGAACCCAACGCCGAAGCCGGATTCGCCAACCGCATGCTTTCCCGCTGGAGCCAGGAAGCGGCCCTAGCCCACGATGCAACTGCCGAGGATCTGCGCTGCCCCACGACCACCACCGGCGTGCCCGTGCGCGACGAATTTTTTGCCGTGTCCCCCCATCTACCCTTCGGCGCTCCCCTGCGCATCCTGGTGCTCGGCGGCAGCCAGGGGGCGCAACGGCTCAACCGCACCCTGCCCGAGGCGCTGGCCAAGCTGCCCCAAGAGCTCGGTCAAATCGTGGTGCGTCACCAATGCGGCAAACGCCACACCCAAGCGACTTCCGAGGCCTACGAAACCCAGGGATTTCCGGTGGTGCAAGTGGAGGGCGGCGGATTCCGGCCCAACGGACCGCGCATTCAGGTGGAGGTCGCTTCTTTCCTGCACGATGTGGCCGGCGCCATGGCCGAAAGCCATTTGATCGTCTCCCGGGCCGGTGCCATTACTTTGGCGGAAATCTGCGCCGCTGGACGACCCGTGCTGCTGGTTCCCCTCTCCCTCGCCGCCGGCCATCAAGAGGGCAATGCCCGACGGCTGAAGGATGCCGGTGCCGCCGAGGTGCTCTCGGACCAAGACACCCCCGAGGCTTACGCCGAGATGCTGGCCGACCTGTTGGGAAATACGAATCGCCTGGAAAAAATGGCGGCGGCGGCTCGTCGCCTCGGTCGACCCGAGGCAGCGTCGGACATCGCCGATCGCCTGGAGCTGTGGGCGGATCGCACCCGAGGGGGGAGGTCTGATGTTTAAGATCTTTGCCGGGCTTTCGCACGTCCATTTCGTCGGCATCGGCGGCGCCGGCATGAGCGGAATCGCCGAGGTGCTGCTGGATTACGACCTCAAGGTTTCCGGCTGCGATCGCGCGCGCAGCGAAGCGGTGGAGCGCCTGGAAAGCTTGGGGGTCGAGGTGCAAATCGGCCATAGCCCCGAGCACTTGGACGGCGTTGACCTGGTGGTCAAAAGCTCCGCGATCCCCGACTCCAATCCGGAAATCGAGGCTGCCCGGCAACGGGGCATCACCGTGGTCCGACGGGCCGAAATGCTCGGCGAACTCATGCGGCTGAAATACGGCATCGCCATCGCCGGCACCCACGGCAAAACCACTACCACGTCGCTGATCGGCACCCTTTTGACCGAGTCCGAACTCGATCCGACGGTCATCGTCGGCGGACGCATGCGGGTTTCGGGCACCGGTGCGCGGGTGGGCAAGAGCGAGTATTTGATCGCCGAAGCGGACGAATTCGACCGCAGCTTCCTGCGCCTGATGCCGGTTTTGGCGGTGATCACCACCATCGATGTCGACCATCTCGACACCTACGCCGACCTCGAAGCGATCCAACAAGCTTTCTTCGATTTCGCCGATCGGGTGCCGTTCTTCGGCCAAGTGATCCTGTGCCTCGACGACCAGAACATCCAGCAGCTGCTGCCCCGTTTGGCCCTTTCCCATCGGCTGCTGACCTACGGGTTGTCACCCCAGGCGGATCTCACCGCCCGCGACGTCGAGCCGACACCGACCGGCTGTCGATTCAAGGTCGTCGCCGGCGACGAGGAGATCGGCACCATCGAGGTGCCCATGCCCGGGCGCCACAACGTCCAAAACACCCTCGCCGCCGTGGCGGTGGGTCGTGCGGTGGGCATTCCCTTCGAGCGCATCGCCAAGGCCTTGGCCTCGTTCGGCGGTGTGCACCGGCGTTTCGAACGCCTCGGCGCCTGGAACGGCGCCGCGGTGGTGGACGACTACGCCCACCACCCCACCGAAGTGGCCGCGACCTTGGAAGCGGCCCGACAAGCATTCCCGACCGGCCGGATTCACGCGATTTTCCAACCGCACCTCTACAGCCGGACCCGGGATCTTTGCGACGACTTCGGCCGTGCGCTGCTGGCCGCGGACGAAGCCATCGTGACCTCGATCTACGCCTCACGCGAGCTGCCGATCGAGGGTATATCCGGCCGCGACGTGGTGGAGTCCGCACGCCGCAGCGGCCACAGACGAGTGGAATATTGCAAGAACTGGCCGGCCGACCTTGCGGATCTGTTGAAAAGCCGGGTCGCCGAAGGACGCCTGGGGACAGGGGACGTGATCCTGACCCTAGGAGCCGGAGACATTTACCGATTAGCCCATCGATTGGGCAGGGAAGGGGGTACCCAGTGAGTCGTGCACGCCGTGGTATTCCGTTCATCGGACGGGTTCGCTCGAAACCCGAAACCGTCCGATCGAGAGCAACGGAGAAAATGGATCAACTGCTGCGCCGAGCCGAGCTCGACCGGCAAACCGGGCCGGAAGTCGCTTTTGAGCCACCGCCCATCTCGCCTTGGTCGTCCGCCGAGAGCGAGCCGGAGCTGCGCCGAGCCTTACAGGCCCCTGGCCGGCCGAGCCCGGGAACCGTATTGGCGATCGACGATTTCGAAGAAGAGGATCTTTATACCGACCTCGACAGCTACGACCCCCGCCGGGTCGGCTTCGACGATTACGACGATGGCGAGCACGACGAAGAAGGCGATCTCGACGAAGACTTGGACGACGATGTCGACGACGACGATGCGGACCGAGACGATTTAGACACCTACGACGATAGCGTCGGGGATTTCGACAGCGACTACGGGGACGACGAAGACGACGATCTCGAGGTCGAGGCCCGCGATCGGTCGATGACCATGATCGACCCACTCCTCCACCCCTCTTCCCCGTCTTCGATCGATGCCCCGACCCTGATGCGCAGCAAGCGGGGCCTGAATCGGGATTCCGAGCGCAATGTGCTGCCGTTTAGGCGTCGTTCCCAACAGCGACGTATTCGCCGCCTACGCCGTCACCCCCTGGTGCGCTGGATCGCGCCTCTCGCCACCGCGGTGGTGATTCTCGCCGTGCCCCTGTCGGCAGCCGCGTGGTTCCTGGGCTCGCCGAGCTTTGCCATGAGCGAGGTCCTCGTGGTCGGCGACGGCTACCAACGGGTGGATCGTGAGTGGGTGCGCGGCACCCTCAAGGGATTCGGCGGCACCAACATCTGGCTGCTGCCCCTGGATAGGGCCGAAGCCGTGCTCTTCCGCCACCCCTGGATCGCCGACGTCGCCCTGCGCAAGCAGCCGCCGCACACCTTGGAAGTCCGGGTCGTGGAACGCCGGGAAGCGGCCCTCTATCGCGATGCCGAGCAAGGCCTGATCTACGTCGACTCAGACGGTCGCCGGATCGCTCCTTGGTCGGCGTCCAAAGACTCCGGTGATTTGCCGATCCTGAGCGGTCAGGGGGAAGAAAGCCATTTGGCCGCCGCCCTCGACTTGATTACCGAAATTCAAACCGCCGGCCCAATCTGGGCCGACGGATTGTCCGAGATCGAGATTCTCAGCGAACTCGATTACCGCCTCTACACCCGAGACCTGCCGTTCCCGCTCTTGGTGCGGTCCGGCACGGTCGACCGAAAAGCCCGCCACTTGCAGGCGCTTCTGCCACGCATCCTCGATCGGTTCGAAACCGTGGGTGCCGTGGATTTGCGATTTGCTCGGCGAATCATCATAGAACCTGTCGACTCGGGATCCCGTCGATCCTGAACGACCTATAAGAAGCGACCGTGACCATGCCGAAGGCGGAAGATTATCTCGTCGGAATCGACATCGGATCCTCAAAGGTTGGGGTATTGATCGGCCAACGCGACGGCCAGAGCGTCGAGGTGGTCGGCAAAGGGCTGGCCCCGAATCGGGGCACTCGACGGGGCAATATTGTCAACGTCGAGCAAACCGTGGACGCCCTCAAACAGGCCACCGAGGAAGCGGAGGTGATGGCGGGCATCGACATCTCCAAGGCCTACGTGGGCATCGCCGGCAACGACATCCTGAGCGTCAACTCTCGGGCCATCGTCGCCGTCGCACGTCGGGATCGTGAAATCACCCGTCACGATATCCAACGGGCCCTCGATGCAGCCCAATCCGCGGCCCTGCCGTCGGACCGGGAGATCCTGCACGCCATTCCCCAGGAATTCCTGGTGGACGACCAACCGGGCATCACCGAACCCGTCGGCATGTTGGGCAGCCGGCTCGAGGTGTCCTTACACCTCACCACCGGCAATATGACCCGCACCAAAACCCTGCAGACCTGCGTCAACCGCGCCGGTATCGAGGTGTTGGAGCTGGTCTTCGAGCCCTTGGCCACCGCCGAAGCCGTGCTCACCGACGACGAACGCGAACTCGGGTCCCTGCTGATCGACATCGGCAACGGCGGCACGGAATTCGCGCTCTTCTCCGAAGGCGAGGTCCGTCACAGCGCGGTGCTGCCGATCGGTGCCAGCCATTTCACCAACGACCTGGCCATGGTGTTGCGCACGCCGTTCGCCGAGGCCGAGCGCATCAAGGTGAAATTCGGCTGCTGCCTGGAATCCATGGTCGACGAATCCGAAGGGGTCACGGTTCCGGCCGTGGCAGGCGGCTCCGAGCGGGTCGTGCCGTGCCGCGAGCTGTGCGAGATCCTGCAGCCCCGGGCGGAAGAATTATTCACCTTGATCCGTGACGACCTGGCCAAACACGGCTGGGACGAGCCGTTGCGCGGCGGCGTGGTGCTCACCGGCGGCGGCGCCAAGCTCGACGGCATTTTGGAGCTCTCGGAGCAGGTCTTCGGCTCCACCGTGCGCTACGGCCTACCGCAGCGATTGCGCGGATTGGTGGACGTGATCTCCAGCCCCCATTGGTGCAGCGCTTCGGGATTGTTGCTCTACGGCCTGGCCGCCGAGCAACAGCAGAAACGCACCGGACGGCGGCCGATCGCTTCCATGAAACAACTTTTCGGCAACCTAAAAAGCGTATTTTCCGACCTCCTCTAGGTCCAACCCATCGAAATCCGATCGTGACGCCGAGACCAGGACCAGTGGAATCGAACGTCACAACACCCGAAACCCAAAAAACCAGAACAGCTATCGATTTTTTGCCTTTCAGCCAAGAAAAAGGGGAAACACCATGATTCTTTTCGACGAGCCTCCTGTGGAGAAGACCAATCTCCCAATCACGCTCGAAAGCCTCGACCAGGCGCCGGCCAAGATCAAAGTGATCGGCGTCGGCGGCGGTGGCGGCAACGCCGTCAACCGCATGATCCAAGCCAAGCTCCGGGGCATCGAGTTCATCGCCGCCAACACGGACCTTCAGGCCCTGCGACGCAGCGAAGCGCCCACCAAGCTCCAACTCGGTAACGACCTCACCCGTGGGCTCGGCGCCGGCGGTGATCCGGAAGTGGGTCGCAACTCGGCCTTGGAAGATACCCAACGGATTCTAGAAACCCTCGACGGCGCCGACATGGTGTTCATCACCACCGGCCTGGGCGGCGGCACCGGCACCGGCGCAGCGCCGATTTTGGCGTCCCTGGCGGCGGAGATCGGCGCCTTGACCGTGGCGGTGGTCACCAAACCCTTCTCGTTCGAAGGGCGTCGTCGCCTGAAGCTCGCCGAGCGCGGAGTGGAAGAGCTGCGCAGCAGTGTCGACACCCTGATCACCATCCCCAACGAACGGCTGCTGAGCTTCGTCGATCGCGGCACGCCGCTCACCGAAGCGTTCCTGATCGCCGACGACGTCCTGCGCCAAGCGGTGCAGGGCATCAGTGATTTGATCACCGTGCCGGGTGAGATCAACGTCGACTTCGCCGACGTCAAAACCATCATGACCGGCATGGGCATGGCGCTCATGGGCACCGGTGTGGCCAAGGGCGAAAACCGCGCCCTGGAAGCGGCCCAACGGGCCATTTCGTCGCCGTTGCTCGAGGAGACCTCGATCGAAGGCGCCCGCGGCGTGCTGATCAACATCGCCGGCGGCAAGGACCTCACCCTGCACGAGGTGGCAGAAGCCGCGCGCATCATCTCCGAGTCCGTGGACGAGGAAGCCAACATCATTTCGGGCATGGTGATCGACGAATCCATGAGCGACGAGATGAAGGTCACAGTGATCGCCACCGGCTTCGACCAAAGCGCCGAACGTCCAGCGGACGCCGGCGAGGTCGCCCCGGTGGTGCGTCGTCCCCCGCCCCGTCGGCCCGAGGATCTGCAAGCGGCCATGGAACGTCAATCCGCCGGCGCCGGAATCCAACAACCCCAAGCTCCAGCCGCGCGCCCGGCAGCGACACGCCCCACCGCACGTCCGCAATATCAAACCCAAGCGCCACCGAACTACACCCGGCGTCCGCCCGTCAGCCAACAACCGGCCCCGCCGCCAGTACAACATGTGGAGCCCGCGCCCGAACCGGTGCTCGAAACCGCCGAGGAAGACGTTCCGTTCTACCGCAAGGCCCTAGCCATGCGCCACGTGGACGACTCCAACGGTTACGGCCCGAATTGGAAAAACGTCGACGACTACGACATCCCCACCGTCCTACGAAAGCAGATGGATTGATTTGATTGCCTAAGCACCGCTTTTGTTAGCGGTTCTTTTCTTGGCTGAGCCGCTACCGTGGAACTGGTCCCACGGTAGCGGCTGCTCTTTTTTTCCGGGATATTGAGGGCTCCCAACATCCGCTCATGGCTCGGCCACGACCTCTGCCCGCCGTACGAGCTCCACCGAGCGACGAGCCGCGCGATCTACAGCTGTCCTTCGACTCCCATGCAGCGCCGGGCCCAAACTTTCAAAACTCCCGCGGACGATAGGCGGAGCGGCCGGCCAACCTCCAGGCGGTGCCGGCGGCCAGTCCACAACCTTGCCGCTCCGGGCATTCTCACAGCTGGTCAGCTCCACGAGAAAGCTGCCGTCGAGTTCGCCGGAGCCTGCCACCCAATATCGTCGTTAGTGGTGGCGAAAATGAAACGGAGGCAGGGCAAAATATGGCAGCTGCCGGCCAATCGTTGTTCAGCATGTCTCGTAGTGAACTCTAAGCCTCCATGCCAAATCTCTGAGAGAAATTCTGATTTTTCTTCCTGCACGAAGGTTGTGGCCTACACTGGTGGGTGGATCTTGAGCACACGCCTCTTGCGCTGATGAAGACCGCAACTGGCTGCGCTCGCGGCAGGAACACAACCAGAACGAGCCATGCGATGACCCATCAAAGCACCCATACGGCCCGCAGCACGGTTTCTGAGAAATCGGGCCGTGAAGCTGAGACGATCTCCCGACATTCCGACGGGCGGCAGATCGGACACCAGGGCGAGGCTCATCCGATTTTGCATCATTGGCCGCCGGCACCCTTGCCGAACGCCCATAAGACCTCCGCGGTCGGCGAACCGGCGACCGGAGGACCGGCAGCAGACGTCGTGCAGCGGGTGATCCACAAACCCAATGGCACGCCCTATAAGAGAGTCGCCGCCGCTTCTTGGTATCGCGAGCTTACCGACAGCCAGCGCGGCAAGGTCAACACCATGCACACCGAGCAGGCTATTTACACCCACAAACAGGTCCTTGATCGCTTGGTAAACGCCTGGGAAACGCACCCCGGAAGCCGTACTACCCCAGCGATTGAGAT
>CBDUGP010000097.1:0-36824 GCA_965366625.1 uncultured bacterium | reverse complement strand
GGGGGCGCCCAGCCGGGGGCGCCTAGCCGGGGGCGCCTAGCCGGGGGCGCCCAGCTCGCACGAGGCGAAACCGAGTGTTCTTTTCGGAGTCAGGCGGCAGAGTGGCAAAGGGCCGGACAAACGAAGGAATCTGAGCCGAAATACCCACCATTCAAACAAGTGTAGAGTTCTGGGTCCATAATCTCCGCTGTTTTCGATGCAACGTTGCCGGTTTGTGATGCGACGTACCCGGTTGTCACGTCTTCCGGAAGCTCGGCTTCGCCTCGCGGGCGGGGACAAGCCCCGCCCCTACATCAGATTCGACCGCTGACTCATCTGTTCAAAAGCCTTGCGGGCTTGGGCAAGCCCCCAGCCTCGGAATTTATTCCGTGGCGCGGCTTTCCCCGCCCTGCGCAGTCAGCTCAAAACAGGTCAATTGGTCGTCCAGGCGCTCGTGTTTCCGCTCTCAAAACCGTCGGAGAAAATGGGTTGTGCGTTCGACTCTTGCATTAGAATTTTCAGCTCCGCGCGGCCGATGTTTTGCCCGGCCATATTGGGAACAGAAATATCAAAACGGCCATCCCAAGGATCCGTATTGAAAACTGAGGTGACGTCAATCGGATTAGGGAATATACCGCTTCCATTGGAGTCAAAGAATTGCAGGGTGGCGGAAGTGACGTTCTGCGGGCAATCCGCTTCGAGCTTGTCGTCGATACCAACTTCGATACAAGCGGCGTCCAGGGGGGTCCCGGTGTCGGGATCTTCAAAACCTTCGGGGAATAGGTCGTCGTCAGCTCCAAAGATAAGGTCCACAAGGAAGCTATCGGATTCCGGACCCGTCGCGTTGACGGTGAGTTCTTCGGATTCCAGATCGGGATCGCTTTGGGTAGCCTTGACCGTCACATCGTTGCCGTTGACGGATCCGGCGGTGTTCGTGTTGCCGTCAAATTTGGTGCCGTTGAAACCGCTCAAATGTTGATCGGAGCAACCGGTGCCGTCGTTTTTCCCGAGCTTGGGTTTGACGGAAAAATTATCGCCTTGGAAACCTTTTTTACCGTCAAGGGTTTGATTGGCGTTGGGAATTCCGGAGCCGCTGACGGGATCCACACCCGTTTGACCAATATCCAGAGCGTCTTTGGTGAATCGATCCTTGGCCCCGTCGGAGGATAGGGACGACATGATCTCCTTCAACAAGGCTGCGATGCCGGCGGCGTGCGGCGCCGAAGCGGAGCTGCCGAAGAACGGGTTGAAGCCCGGGGTGGCGGTCGACACTCCGTCTGCGGCGGCCAGGTCGGGCTTTTGGCGGACGTTGGAGGGCTGACCACCGAGATTTGAGAGCGCGCCGACCGGGGTGCCGTCGACTTCAAAGAAAATTCGGCGCGGGCCGTCGGAGGTGAAGGGTTCGGGCGGATTGGCACCGCCGCCGACAAAGAGCCCGCCGCCGGCCGTGGCCACATCCACGGCACCGACCGCGAGCGCGCCCTCGGCGGCAGGGTGACCGAAGATCTGCCCGTCGGTGCCGATGTCCAATTGGCCGCGGTGGGTATTGAGGTGAATAAAACGGTCGTCACCGTTGAATTTCACCACCACCAGGCGATTGCCCAGGTCGTCTCCTCCGGATAGGACAAATTCGATCGGGTCTTGGGTGCCGTTTTGGGTGTTGGTCGAGGCGGCGAGCACGTTGGTCAAGGTGTCGTCGAGCAAGTAGAGGTCGTAGTCGTTATTCGATCCGCCGAAGGGGTCCGACCATTGCAGGGTCGCCAGCACCGGCGGGTCGAAAGTGAGCTCGTTGGAATTGGCCCCGCTGCCGAAGTCGTGGGCCGACAAGCCCGCTCCATTGAGCGGCGTCGGCAAGGCAATGCCCGAGTAGAGGCCTTCCCAAACCCCCGACGTGCCGGCCTCCAGGTTGCCGGAGTTGCCGGCGGCGGAGAAAAAGGTCACCCCGAGGGCCGCCACCTCATCCACCGCTTGGGCGACGATGCCGTCCTGAAACACCGGCTCCGCTAGATACAACACGTCGTCGACGATCACCGAGCAACCCGCGGATTGAAGATCGAGAATATTTTGCGCGAATTGAGCCTGTCCGCCGAGGGCGGTGGCAAAGAAGAGGTCCGCTCCGGGCGCCATGTCGTGCACGATTTCCATCAGCGCGGTGCCCTCGCTGGTACCCGGATTACCGCTCTGGCCGGGCAGCACCGTGACGGTGGCGGGAAGATCCCCCGACGCTTGGACGGTGGCGAGCGCGTCGACACTGTCGGAAATCACACCGACGCTGACGCCGGTGCCGTCGACACTGAAATTTGTGCGCGCGACGTCGGCTCCGTGGGCCACGTCCCCTTCGGTAGTGTTCATCTGGGTCATGTAGAGGTCCGCCGAGCGGATGCCTCGAACCGCCGGATCGCTCGCCAGCTCCTCCAATTGCTCGATCGGCAGGGTCGCGCGGATGGCTCCCCAGCGAGCAAAGGCGCTGTGGACCTTGCCGCCGAGTTCTTCAAGCCGCAGCTTCAGGCTGTCGTCGACGACCGCTTGCAGGTCCACCAGCACCATGCCTTCGGCGTCGGCGCGCCGGGCGACCGATAGATGGGGCAACCGTTCGAGCAGCGCGTCGCCCCGTCGAGTCCGGAGTTCCAACAGCAGGCCAGAGTCGATTTTCTGTTGGGCGGCGGTGCGGTTGCGTTTCTCTTCCATCAACAGGGCCACTTGCTCGAGGGCTTCGGAAGAAATTTCCTGCGCCGAGAGGTCCATTCCGATTCCGAGCCCGACGAGCATCGTCAGGGCCAGGATCCAGAGGACCGGACGTGCCGTGGAAGAACGTGTCGAAGAAGTTTGCGCCGTATGATCTGCTCTCGTCATTCCTTACTCCTTGTGGTGAGTCGAGATGTCTGGGGATCTATGCCACCACCAGACGCGGAATGACACCGAGAACAGGATCAACTTTTTTCGATCTGATTTTTTGAGCACAACCCGGGCACAACAAGATGGGCCCGCGACAGGTGTCGCGGGCCCAGAAAAACCGACTCAATGGCTGTGGGTTGCTATTCGCCGGAGTTGTCGGCTTCCCCACCACGGCTGACGCGCGGGGCGCCCGAGGACCGCATGGCGCTCGGCGCGGCCATGCGTCCGGCAGCCTCTGTGCTGACACAGGGATTGACGTCGTTATATTGCAAGATGCTTTGCACCGACACCTGCATTTGCAGGGAAAGATCCAACGGCACCGGCGGCGGATCCGGAGCCTCGCCGCGCAAACACGTATCGCTGTCGATGAATCCAAACGCGTGATCCGCGGGGTTGTTTTCGAACCACTGCAATTTTTTGGCGTCCGTATCGCAATTGCTCGAGAACGGTGCCAAGGCCGCGTCGACCGGATATTGGGCTGTCGCGTGACAGCTCATGCACGCCGAAACCGGATTGTCCACCGGACCGTTGACTCGACCCGCCCAGCCCAGGTGGGCGGCAGCATAAGCCGGGATCTCGTCGCTGACGATGTTTTCAGGCAACGGTTTGCCCTCTTCTTGATCGGTCGGGGTATAACCCGGGGCGTTGCCCCATTGGATACCCACCGGACGCAAACGATTCCAAGCGATCGGATCCGTGGCTTCGCCGTCGAACGCAAACGTTCCGAACACCCAACCGTTGACCTCGGCGCGGGCATCGCGCACCGCCACGTCCATTTGCATCAGACGCACCGTGGTCAGCTCACCTTTGCCGGTGGCGATTTGCCACTCGGGCGAGCCGTCCAACGGGTAGTCGTCGGGATTTGCGAAATCATCCGCTGTGGCCGTGGTGAAAAGAATTTTGAACACCATGGTGCCGTCTTGCATCATGGCTTTGGTGAGATCCGGCTGGGTGATCGCTTCCCACACCTGGCCGGTGGTGTAGCCACCGCCAGCGTTATAAAAACCGATTGCGTAATTGCTGATCGTCACGCCGGGTTTTAGGCCGAGCTCCGGCCCCGTCACGGACCGCTCTTTGGTCAAACCGTGGACCAGCTCACGACGACCCGAGCCGTAGTTCATGTAGGGAATGGTGTACCAAGGCCGAACCGAATTCTCTTGAACTCGGAAGTCCACCTCGATATTGCCCTCGAAAGAATACTCACGCAGGGCATAGATGTAGGCATCCGCTTGCTCTTGCCCTTTCCAAAACTCGATCGATTGCCAAGGTAAAGCGCCCAAATCAGGCTCTTGCTCCGGGAAATCCATGGAGCCCGCAAACCAAGGGCCCGAATAATCCGCGGGGAAATAACTCGCCGGCACAATGTAGTCCGGGAAGCTCGCGCCCTCGGAGCATTGGGCGATGCTCGTACCGGACGGATCGGGCGTGCCGTTGCTCTTCACCTTCACGCAAGTGGTGCCGGGTGCACACGGCAATCCATCTTCTCGCGCTCCGGGATTCGCGCTGCGGGCCGCATCTTCCGTTTCCTCCGGTGATACGGCCGGCGTCGTGTTGCTCTGGTCACAAGCGATGAGCAGGCCGAGGGCTGAGATCGCAAGGCAGGCTATGAACAGGGTACCTAATCGTTTCAACGGAATTTCCATCGTCTTCATTCTCCTAGGAAATAGGCCATCTACGACTCGACGCAATCGAGCACGGCTCGACTTCTGCGCTTCGTGGGCGCTTCGAGCTCCGACCAGCAAACGGATTGAGTGGCTAGAATCCTGCAGATTGTATCACCAATCATCGACGGCAACCCTCAGCTCGGCAAGAAACTCAAGACCAGACCGAGATCGGTCCGAGCGGGCCTGCGTTGCAGCGTTGTGTGCTCCGGGGAGCGGCGGCTTGCACGACGCTCTGTCTCACTTCTGAGAGCCGGGATCTCAAAACTGAGACCGGCGGATGCTTTCGACCTACCACCTTCGGCTCCCATCAGAACCCATCGATCCAAGGTAAACCATTTTTTATCAATAGTTTACATTGGCCCTCGCAAAATTTCGGAGGACTGAATATCGCCGGCATCTAATTTGCTATTTCTAACAATATCTATTTATCCAACCATGAGGAGATGGTTATGAAGCACGTGATTCACGTCGCGATCGTCATGATGCTCGTCCTGCTTTCGGCCCAAGGAACTCTCTTGGCCGAGGCAGAATCCCCCGAACCCGGCTCTGCGCCCTATCTGGTCTCCGAGCAAAAAGCGGCGGGTGCCGACTTTCGAAAGGTGAGCCTTTTTGATCAATCCGTGGGCCTTGAGGCCGTGTTCGGAAAATCCCATTGGCAAGCCTACAGCGAAGCCGGCGAAGTGTTGGCGGACGCCACGCTCACCCGCCTCGATCCGCAGGCCTTGTCGACCTTGCGCCACAACGCTCCCAAAACGTGGACCCTTCGGCTGCCGTTCCAGCGCGCCGAAACCGGTGGCCTGGACGTTCAATTGGTGGAAGTGGACATCTTCACCGATGACTTCGAGGTCCGGACCAGCGCCAAGGAGCGTGACCGCCAATACGATTTGGGTCGCCACTACCGCGGAGTGGTCGCAGGTCATGACGGCTCGGTGGCGGCGATCAGCGTATTCGAACATGAGGTGATGGGCTTTGTGACCCATCCCGACTTGGGGAATCTGGTGGTGGGTCGGCTACAAGCCCCGACCGACGCCGGCGCCAAGTCCGCTGTAGCCGGTGGGTCCGACCATGTGGTTTACGCCGAAGCGGATCTCGAGCTGATCGATCCGCCGTCCTGTTTCATGGAAGCTTCGGATCGCTCGGACCGTCGGGCCGCCGAAGGATTGGGCAGCGTGGAGTCGATCCTCAACCAAGGCGTAGCCGCGACCGCCATCACGCCGGTCCAAAACTCGGCGTTGCCCGGAGTCGACACCAAATCCTACGGCGACTGCCTGCGGATCTACGTGGAAACCGATTACGACATCTACCAGCAGCGAGGCAGCACATCGGCCGTGTCGAGCTTTGTGACCGGTGTGTTCAACCAAAGCGCGACCCTTTACGCCAATGACGGCGTCACCATCGAGATGTCCCAGCTCTATGTTTGGAATTCCTCGAGCCCCTATTCCGCCAGTAACTCCGGATCCTTGTTGAGCCAATTCCAGAATTATCGGACCTCCTTCAACGGTGATCTGGGTCATCTCCTGGCCTTCCGGGGCGGTGGCGGCATTGCTGCTGGATTCAACGGCATCTGCCCGTCCTACCGGTCCAGCTCCCAATGCTTCAGCGGTATCAACAACTACTACTCCACCGTTCCCACCTACTCGTGGACGGTGAGTGTCTTCACCCACGAGATGGGCCATTTGATGGGCTCGAGGCACACCCATGCCTGTGTTTGGAACGGCAACAACTCGGCGATCGACGGCTGTTACACCACCGAAGGCGGTTGTTATCGTCCGGGTTATCCGTCCAACGGCGGCACGATCATGAGCTATTGCCACCTGGTTTCCGGGGTCGGCATCAACTTCAACAACGGTTTCGGTCCTCAGCCGTCCTCCTTGATCCGCGGTCGCATCAATGCGGCGAGCTGCTTGTCGAGCTGTGACGGCGGTGGCGGTGGCGGCGGGGGGGGCGGCGGGGGATGCAACGGCACCACCTACTCCGGCAATCTCTCGGGGTCCGGCGATTACGAGTGGGAGCCCAACGGCACCTACTACTACAGCGGATCCTCCGGCGTGCACTCCGGTAACTTGAACGGACCGTCGGGCACCGACTTCGATCTCGAGCTCCACCGTTGGAACGGCTCCTCGTGGTCGAAAGTCGCGGAGGGCATCAGCCCCGACTCCACCGAGTCGGTGAGTTACAACGGATCCAGCGGCTATTACGCCTGGAAAGTGCTCTCTTATAGCGGTAGTGGTTCCTTCACCCTCTGCCTCGATCGTCCCTGATCTCGTTCGTGCCCATCCAGAGATGAGGTTTCGACAGCAGAAGGCCCAGCGACCCGAGCACGGCAGCGGAGACTGTCTGAGCGATGCAACCTTTGAATCGCCATAAGGTTCTACACATCAGCAACTTGCAGCGGATCATAGATGGTTGCGCGAGTTTCGCAGCGACGCGCGCAGGGCGCTGGGCCGACCCTACCGAGCCAAATCTGGATGGACCCTAGCTCAGCGGTTGCCGACCACAGCCTCGTTCGGCAGAGCTTGACTGGACCCTCATTTCGAGGGTCCTTTCTTTTTTTGTGAAACAAGATTCAAGTTCATGCGTAATTAGATTACACGTTGCGTAATTCAATTACGCGAACTACAATTAGCCATCACGAACAACCCACCGTCAGCAACAGGGAGCACACCATGACCGAAGAGCACAAAGACCAAGAGCAAAAAGACACAGAATCCCCCCAGCCGAGCCTTTGGCAGCGCATTCAAAGCCGACTTTCCGAGCACGGGGTCTATGTCGGTTTCAACGAGGTCGACGGCCTAGGGGATCTCGGGCTCAGCGACCTGGGGCTCGACGATCTCGAAAACCTCAAGGTTGAAATAGGCGGCAAGGGTGGCGGCATCAAGGTGGTCTGTGTATCCCCCGACCTGAAATCCAGCGCCGAGGAAATGAAAGAAACCCACCGGGACCAGGTCATCATGGTGCGGGTCGACGAAGAAACCCGCGACAGCTTGGATGCTTGGATGAAAACCGGGGCCGTCAAAAGCCGTTCCGAAGCTGCCGCGCTCTTCATCCGCGAGGGTCTCAAAGTCCGAGCAGACGAACTCGAACGCCTGCGCGACGCCCTGCGGGAGGTGGAAGACGCCCAAGAGCGATTGCATCAAAGGGCCAAGGAAGTCTTCGGCGGCGAGCCCGACTCTTGACACTCGGCAAGAGCCGAGCTTCAAACCGAGAGCCAAACGATCGAACTCCGCTTCGGCGGGGTTCTTTTTTTGGCCGGGAGAAAACCAGTAAATTGACCAGTAAAATTGAAATCGATTTTATTTAGAGGTATCCTAAAAAGATGGCGGTCCAGTCGCCATCGAGTTCGGTGATCCGCTCCACCCGGGTCCAGATTTTTCGCTGAGTTCGTTCAGCTTTCGTGGTGTCATCAATGCCCCCCTCCCTTGCATTTTGCTCGCCTTGAGCCGTTCTCTCTCGTGGATCAAAACCCTCGGCCTTTCGTGGCCGTGCGGGCTTCGAGAGGAGCCGTGTCGTAAAAAATGGAGATTGAAATGTTGGAGTGCCGGATGAGCCTAATCAGTCGTTATTTTAGCCATTCTTACGATTCCTCGGCCTTGGCCCGCAGGGATCGAAAGGTTAAACACGGCCTTGTAAGATTTCAGCTCACAGGCGTCTATAAAGCATTCCTTCTCTTGGTGCTATTTGGCCTAGGCTCGGCCACGCCCTTGCTCGCCGCTCCAGTGATCACCCTCGAAGTCGACGCGGCCTACAACTTGGTGGTCGACTCCAACGTGCTCTCCCCGTCGACCTATGCGCCAGAAGTCGCCACGATCAACGGTAAAGCCTGCAACTACGGCACCGTTCCGCTGACCAACGTCCAGATGTTCATCGGTAGCTTTGCCGCCAGAACCCCGGGCACCTACCCCAGCCGCGACAGCGCCGATGCGGCATTCCAAGCCGAACATCCCCACCTCGCCTCGACCGGCACCTACGCCTTCACCCACCTCGGTGGTGGTTCGCCCACAGCAGACGCGGCCCGCTGGGTCGGAAATTTGGCAATCGGTGAGTGCAAGGTTCAATATTGGCACTTCACCTATCCGCGCCGGGGCAACCCCAACAACACGGGTGACAAGGTCTGGGGAAACTCCAACACCCCAGACGACGACCTCTGGTTGAATTTCGATCTCTGGACCACCAGTGCCGAGGGAGCGAGCGCTAATCTCACCCGCCGCGCCACCATGCGCAACGAGATCTCCGCCAACGCCAACAAAATCGAGCCCAGCGGTGGCGTTTGGTTCAACGATCCGGGTTCTGCCGCCCCCGGCGGCATCATCAAGACCAACGGCGTCAACTACGACCTCGGCAATATCAACAAAGGCTTCGACAACGACGGCGATCTGCTCTTCGACTACAACGCCTGGTTGCAACCCATCGGTGACCCAAGCTTTGATCCCAGTTGTTATCGGTTGGTGAAAACCGAAGCACAGGTGGTCATCAGACGCAGCGGAGGTCAGCCGGATCTGGTCCTCGACTTCGTGGATCAGCTCTACTACCCAAATCTACCGGCCGACAACACGGGTGGCGTGGGCACCGTGGTCTACACCTTCATGGCCCTGCGGGGCCCGTGCTCGGTGGCGATCACGCCCTATCAAGAGGTGGCGTCGGGAGCGGACAACGAGAAATTCAGTGGCGACTACGGAGCTTCCTTGCCGCGGCTCGACAGCACGGCCCCCGAGGTCACCCTGGACAAAAACGTGGATCTCGACTCCGTTTTGGCCGGCGGCTCTCTGACCTATTCCATGAGCTTCGAAAATACCGGCACGGATTCCGCGGGCATTGTCGACCTCGGCGTGCCTTTGGTCCTTCGGGACTCGATCCCCACCGGCTCCGCCTACGCCGCCGGAAGCGCTGCGGCGAGCCTGGGATTCATGCCCAACAACGGAGTCAGAATTCTCTTTTCCACCGACGGCGGAAGCAGCTTCTCCCAAACCGAGCCGGCGAATGCCTCGACGGTCACCGACATCCAGTGGTGGCTCCAAGACACCCTGCCCGCCGGCGGCACCGGCACGGTGTCCTTTGACGTCGACGTGAACAGCCCATTCGTCGGCATCCCATTCGTGGTCAACACCGGCGAGGCGGGTTTCGGCTCCGGCTCACCCTTCGCCGAGGATTCCACCGTCACCTTGATTCAAGGCACCAACAGCATCGGCGACTTGGTGTGGAGTGATGACGACGGTGACGGCGTGGTGGACGGTGGCGAGGCCGGCATTGCCGACATCACGGTAGAACTCTACTACGACGTCGACGGCGACGGCGAACTCGATGCCGACGACATTTTGGTCACCACCGACTCGTCCGACGGCAGCGGCAATTACTCCTTCGACCTCCTGCCCGACGGTAATTTCCTGGTGGTGGTCGACACCGGAGATCCACAGCTGCCCACCGGTTTCACCCTCACTACCGAAGAGGTGGTGGCGGCATTCGAACTCGGAACTACCCTTTCGAGCCCGTTCAACGATGCAGATTTCGGCTTCCAACCCGCCCTCAGCCTCGACAAGACTTTGACCTCGTCCGATCCGGCGACCGAAGGCGGCTTGGTCACCTACGACATCACCCTGACCAACAACGTCATGGGTGGCGAGCCCTGCGTGTTCACCACCTGGGCACAAACCGAGCTTTCAGGTCAATGGACCTCGCCGACCAACGCAGTCGGAGCCGGAGGCCCCGACGGGCTCTACGCCAATTCCAACTTCCCGGGTAATAAACAGCTCCAGGGCGACACCTTCGACTTGGCGAGCCAGGCCAACGCGGGCTTGGGCACGATCACCCAAGTGGAAGCCATTTTCTTCTTCTACCTCGACGCCGCCTTGATCGACGACTTCTTGTTGATCAATACCTACGCCAACAATGCGGTGGTGCAAACCGACAATCTGGCCATCCCCACCCTCAACACCTACGGCACCACCATCTCCGACGCCGGCTTGCTGACCGTCGATGTGACCGCCGCCCATGCTTGGGATTGGACGGATTTCGATCCGGCCGGCGGCGCCTCGGTAGAAATCGACTCGGTCAAAACCGGCGGCGCCGACGGTGCCACGTCGTTCGTCGACGCTCTCGGTTTCCGGGTCACCTCCAGCTATTCGTGTAGCGGAGCTTCGTCCAGCTCGATCACACCGTTGCCGGTGACCGACACCTACGACGCCGATCTACTGCAATTCGTATCGGCCTCGCCGGCGACCACCGGCCAGAGCTTCACCAACACGCCTTACGCCAATACGGGCGTGCTCAGCTGGAACGATGTCGGTCCCCTGAACGCGGGCCAGAACACCACGATTTCCGTCACTTTCACCGCTCTCGAGCCGCCCGACAACGACGCCGACGGCGAAAACGACAGCACCACGCTGACCAATACAGGCACCACCACCGGCGCGACTTTCAGCGACGGAACCCCACTCAACGACGCCACGGACGATGCGATTTCGACCCTCGATCCAGCCGGCAGCCTGGCCGGCACGGTCTGGAACGACAACGGCTTCGGCGGCGGCACCGCGGCCGACGGCACCCAGAACGGCAGCGAGCAAGGCATCATAGGCGTGACGGTGCAGCTGTTCACGGATCCCAACGGCGACGGCAATCCCGCCGACGGCGTGTTGGTCGACACCCAGGTGACCGACGTCAACGGCGACTACCTCTTCAATGGCCTAGGCGACGCCAACTACGTCGCCGTGGTGTCGACCGGCACCCTGCCCGGCTCCACCTTTACCCAAACCGGCGACCCGGACGTCACCTTCGACAACCAGGGCGGCGGCACCCTCAACAACAACGACGGCAATCCGGCCAACGACGATCTCACCGCCATCGATTTTGGCTATAGCGTGCCCAACGCGGTCTACGGCAACGTGTGGCAAGACCACGACGGCGACGGCACCCAGGACTCCGGCGACAACGGCATCGCGACCGTGACCGTGCGCCTCGAGGACTGCGGAGCGGACACCATTTGCGGCAACGGCGACGATGGCGCGACCGTCACCGTCGCCACTGCTGCCGACGGCTCCTACCTCTTTGAGGACTTGGTCGACGGCAACTATCGGGTGGTGATCGACACCACGACCTTGCCGGTCGGCGGCACTTGGGGCCAAACCGTGGATCCCGACGCCACCGTCGACAACCAGACCACCTCCACCCTAGTGGTTTCCGGCGGCCAGATTTTCGGCGCCTACGACTTTGCCTACCAGCAGACCGGCACGTCCTTCATCAGCGACTTGGTGTACGCCGATTGGAACGGCGACGGCGACACCGACACGGGTGAGGAAGGCCTCGCCGGCGTCACAGTCAACCTCTACGAAGACGCGGACGGCGACGGCATCGTGGACCCCGAGGATGCCCTGATCGCCACCACCCTCACCGATGCCGACGGCCTCTACAGCTTCGCCGGCTTACCCGCCGGGGACTTCATCGTCCAGACCGTCAAAGGCTCAGCGGCGTTGCCCAATGCCTACCAAAATACCCAGGATCCCGATGAGACCGGGCTCTGCACCACCTGCGATGGATCGGCCTCGGTGACATTGGACGGCACCACGGGCACCGACCTGATCGATTTCGGCTATCAGCCCGTGGGTTTCGCCGCCATCGGCGATTTGGTGTGGGATGACGCCAACGGCAACGGCATCTTCGACAGCGGCGAGAGCGGGCTCGAAAACATCACTCTGACCCTCTACGAAGATTCCGCCGGCGACGGCATCTACAACGCCTCGGACGACGCATTCGTCAGCACCACCTTCACCGATGCGACGGGCTTCTACCAATTCCCTTCCCTGTTGCCGGCGGGCAGCTACCTCGTTTTCGTCGATACCGCCGACAGCGATCTGCCGACCGACGCCTTCGGCAATCTCTACGTTTTGACCACCTCCGACACGGACCCCTACACCGTGACTCTGGCCGGAGCCGAAATCCATGGGGACGCCGACTTCGGCTTCGGCACCGGTGCCATCATCGGCGACACGATCTGGCGCGACGACAACGGTGACGGTCTGCAAAGCGAAACCGAAACCGGGCTCGCCAACATCACCGTCAACTTATACAACGACGTCAACGGCGATGGTGACTACGATTCCGGTACGGACACCCTGGTAGCCACCGACGTCACCGACAGCTCGGGCCTCTACGAATTCAACGGCCGGCCGGCCGGCGATTACGTGGTGGTGGTGGATCTGGCTGATCCGGATCTGCCCAGCACCACGGTCACGGGAGATCCGGACGCCACCGCCAACGGCGAAACCGGATTGAGCGTCAATGCCGGGGATACGATCCGATATGCCGACTTCGGCATCCAGCCCCCGGGAGTGATCGGGGATTCAGTGTGGATCGACGACAATGGAGACGGCATCTTCGACCCCATTGCCGAGCAGGGCATTGCGGGCGTGACCGTGGAGCTGCGGGACGGCACCAACACCCTAATCGCCACCACCACCACCGACTCCGAGGGTAATTATTCCTTCGGTGATCTCGCCAACGACACCTATACCGTGACCGTGGTGACGGGCACCTTGCCGGCCAATATCAGCCAGACCTACGACCCCGACGAGGGCAATAATTGCGTCACGTGCGACTCCGTGGCCACAGTGGTGCTCGCCGGAGGAGTCGACCTGACCATCGACTTCGGCTACCAACGGGATTCCATCCCGATTCTCGATATCGACAAGGACACCTCGACTCCCAATGTCACCGCCGGTGGCCAAGCGACCTATTCGATCGCGGTGCGTAATTCGGGTACGGCCACCGCAACCGGCGTGACCCTGGCGGACACTCTGCCCGCCGGCTTCACCTACGCCACTAGCTCGGTGGTGGAAAACAACGCGAACCGCACCGCCACCAGCGACCCCACCATCGGCGACAACGCGCTCGCTTGGGGGACTTGGGACATCAATGCCGGCGGCTCGATCACAGTCACCTTCGTCGTCGACATCGGCGCCGGCGTCACCGCGGGCACCTACGACAACACCGCTTCTCTCAGCGCCACGAACCACGCCACGATCGATGACGACGGCACCGTGCCACAGGATGCCGACACGCCGAAAACCTTCGATCCCGAAGACGATGAGGACGTCACCGTTGGCGATGCGCCATTCTTGACCCTGAGCAAAACGTCCGACGGCGGCGGTTCGGTGAACCCCGGTGACACGGTGACTTACACCATGGTGGTGACCAACACGGGATCGGCGACGGCGAACAACGTCACGCTCACCGACGCGGTGCCTTCGGGCTCGTCCTATGTCGCCGCCAGCAGCCAGGTCACGACCCCCGTCGACCAAGCCGCCGTGACCTACGCCGACGATTTCGAAACCGGCGGTTACGCCGGCAGCATCGGCAGCGCCAATTGGATCCCCAATCCGTGGGCCGAGATCGGTGACGACGGCAACGCCGGTAACGGCGACGTCACGGTCGCCACGGATGCCGGCGACAACAGCCTGAGCATCCGCCGAGCGGGCAACGGCGCCTCGCGTCAAGCGGACCTCTCCACCGGTGCCACCGGCACCCTGACCTTCAGCTACCGACGCCAAGCGTTCGACAACGCGAGCGACTTGGTGACCGTTGAAATCTCAGGCGACGGGGGCAGCAACTTCGACGTGCTCGATACCTTCGATGGTGCCACCGTGGCGACCGACGCCACTTACCAAAACGCTTCCTACGACATCAGCAATTACTTGGTGTCGAACGCGGTGGTGCGCTTCCTATCGTCAGGGCTCGGGGTCGGCGATTTCTTCTTCGTCGACGACCTTCAGCTCGAGATCCTGCCCCGTGCCAACGTCGTCGCAGCGGCCCACGATCCGTCGGGTTTGGTGGTCACCGCCGACGGTTACGATCTGCTTCCGGCCGAGGTCATGACCGTGACCTTCCAGGTCTTGGTGGACAACCCTGCGCCGCTCGGGATCACGGATTTGGTCAACACCGCCTTCGCCGCCTGCGATGAATTGGCTCCCGTCAGCGATACGGTGAGCGAGACGTTGGTGACTCCCAACGCGGCGTCGATCGGCGACTTCATTTGGGACGACGAAAACGGTGACGGAGCCTCGGCCGGAGAGTCGGGCATCGAAAACGTCCGGGTGCTGCTCTACATCCCCGGCAGCGACGGCATGCTCGGCACCGCCGACGACGTGTTGATCGCCACCACCTTCACCGACGCCGCCGGCGCCTACGACTTCACCGGTCTTTCCGCCGGCAGCTATCGGGTGGACGTGGATGAGGACACCCTGCCGACCACGGCTTACGCCTTGACCACCGCCAACGAGCCCTTGGATGTGGTGCTGGCCACCAATAGCGACGATTTCAACGACGCCGACTTCGGATACCAAAGCCAGCCCCAGGCCCTGCCCGTAACCCTCGCCTCGTTCAGCTCTTGGCAGCAGGACGAGACCCTGCATCTCGAATGGATTACCGCCACCGAGGCGGGCAATGTGGGCTTCTACTTGTGGGCACGCCAGGGTAAAACCTGGGTACCGGTGCACACCTTCGTGCCCTCGCGGCGCGTCGATTCCGTGGAGCCACAAACCTATCGACTGGCAATTCCGTTCAACGAAGACCAGCTCTGGACCGCCCAGGCGGATGCCTTCCTGCTCGAAGATGTCGATACCCGCGGCACCGCCCGTTTCCACGGCCCGTTCGAGCGCGGCATCCAAGGCAAGGCGCTGCCCATGGGTCAGCCGATTCCATGGCAGGAAATCCGCGCCCAACAACAGCGCAAGGCCGCTGAACGCCCCGCCCAACGCAACGCCCGCCCGGCCTTCGAACTCGGGGTCTTCGCCGACGGGCTGCACAGAATCACCTGGCAAGATTTGGTCGCCGTCGACGAACGGATCGAGCGATGGGCAGGCCTGCCGGTCCAGCAAATCGCCCTCTTGCGCGGCGATCAGCCTTGGCCCGTGTACTCGAGTTGCCATGGCAAATTCGGTGCGGGCTGTGTGCTCGAATTTGTCGGCGCTGCCATCGATAGCCAATACACCGATCGCAACGTTTACCGCTTGGTGCTCGACCGGCACTCCGTCGTGCGCCCGGTGATCGAATCGGCCGCCCCACAATCCCTGGCTGGATTCGCCGACACCTACCGATCCACCCAGCGAATCGAGGACAACAACGATTACAGCTTCGCGTCCCCCAACGGCGACCCATGGTACGACCGCTGGATGTTGGCCAACGGAAATCCCTTGACCACCACCCTGAGCCTGCCGGTCGAGGGGGCCGTGCTCGGCGACGAGCCCACGACCCTGCGGGTTGAGATGTGGGGTGTCACCAACTGGCCCGTCGCCCCCGATCATCACGTCCAGATTTTGCTCAACGGGATCTTGGTGGCCGACGAGATTTTCGACGGCTTGGTAAACCATCCCGTAGAGGTGGAATTGCCCGCAGGTCTGCTGCAAGACGACAACGAATTGGTGATCCACCAGCCCCAAGACGTGGGCGGGGATTGGGATCTGGTGGCTTTGGAAGCCTACGGCGTCACCTACGAGAGACGCCTGGAGGCTCCAACGGGTCGACTGATCTTCCAATCTGACACCGTTGAAAACCTGCGGGTCAATGCCCTGCCTGCCGCCGAACTCACCGTCTATCGTCAGGTCGAGGGAGGACCGATCGAACGGTTGAGCGATATCGAAATCACCGGCGGTTTCAACGGCTTCATGGCCCGCTTCGCCGGCACCGGCGAGCCGACCACCTATTGGCTGGCAAGCGACGGCGCATTCCTCGAGCCGCAGATTCGATCCCTGCCCGGGCTACCGAGCCTAGATTCCTCACCGGCCGAATATTTGATCGTCAGCCACCCGGACTTTCTGCAAGCGATCGCCCCGCTGGCGGAGACACGGCGAGCCGACGGTTACAGTGTCGATGTGGTCGACGTCAACGATCTCTATCGGCTCTTAAGCGGTGGGGTCGTCGACCCGAACGCCATTCGCGACTACGTGCGTTTTGCCGCCGAAGCTCGGGGCACGCGCTTCCTGTTGTTGGTGGGCGGCGATACTTACGACTACAAGGATCGCTTGGGTGTCGGCTCGATCAGCTTCATCCCGTCCCTTTACGCCGCCACCAACGCGATCGTCCAATACGCACCGGTGGACACCCTCTTCGCCGATGTCGACGACGACGGCCTGCCGGAGCTGGCGGTCGGCCGCCTGCCCGTGCGCACGGTGGAAGAGCTGGAGATCTTGATCGGCAAGATCCTCGACTATCGCCAAAATACGCCTCCGGGCGTGGCGCTCTTCGCCAGCGATGCTCTCGACATCGGAGCCGGCTTATCGTTCTCCGACATCAGCTCGGACTTGGCCGGCTACCTCGGGCCGGATTGGTCCGTGGCCCACGCCGACATCGACGAGCTGGGTCTCGAAGCAGCACGGGCCGAACTCCTGAGCAGGGTGGAATCCGGGGTCTCGCTGACCCACTACTTCGGCCACAGCGGACCGACCCTGTGGTCCTTCCTCCAGCTCTTCACCACCGACGACGCGGCCCAACTAGCCAACCAGGGGCTGCCGTCGATCTTCGCCCAATGGGGTTGTTGGAATACCTACTACGTCACCCCCACCTACGACACCATGGGCCATGAGTTGTTGTTGGGCGGGGACCGCGGCGGCGCGGCGGTGCTCGGAGCTGCCACCCTGACCGAGCCGGAATCTGATCTCGGCCTCGCCCGTGAGATTCTGCCCCTCTTGGGCGAGCGCGGCTGGACGATCGGCGGCGCGTTGACCGAGGCCAAACGCCGCCTCGGGCAAGAACATCCCGAGATGGTGGACATCATCCTCGGCTGGACCCTGCTCGGCGACCCGGCGATGGCCGTGGCAGTCGGACCGGCCGGCTCAGGCGCTTCCGCCGAAGAGACCTTCGGCACCGACGACCCACCGGCATCGGAGACCGTCCAGCCGTGGTAAGGCCGGTGGTCCCTACGATTCCCCTGGGTTCAGCTAGGAATGCGTCATGGCACCCCTAGCCCTAGTGTTCTTCCGCAGCGATCCGGTCCAGGGCGGGCGCCGGGCTGCGATCGAAAGCGCGGCGGCGGTGCGTCTGGTTTTCCAAGGACTGGCGATGTCGACGCGCCAGGACGACGCGGTACAGCCCACGGAAACCTTAGGGCGGGCGACCTGGATACAGGGGACCACGATTCTGGGGACCACGATTCAGGGGACCAGGCACCAGGAGTCGACTCCGTGCACCCATCGGCCCAACTCGGGCTCGGCGGCCTCCACCACCCGACTGCTCTTCGACGGTCGGCTGGAAAATGCCCTAGAACTGGCCCGGGAACTCGGCCTCGAGGCTAAACCGCACTCCCATGAGGAGCTGGCCCGACAGGCTTGGGAGCGCTGGGGACACGGGGTTTGGCACCGCTTGCTCGGCCCCTTCGCAGCGGTGGTCTACGAGCCATTCGAGCACCGTCTGACCGCGGTCCGCGATCGATTGGGTGGACGCTCCTTATTCTATGCAGTGGCTGCCGATCTGCTGGTGATCGCCACCGAGCCGGCGGCGGTGATCCGCCATCCCCGGGTGGACAATAGCCTCGATGATCAAACCCTTCAGGCCTGGTGTGGCTTACAACCCACTCCCTTAGGTTCGACCTTCTTCCAACAAGTCCAGGAACTCTTGCCCGGTCAGATTTTGACCGTCACACCCGAGCACATCGAGCACCGCGATCTCGAGGCCTGGCGTCCCGAATCCCTGAGCTTTTCCAAAGAGTCCGACTACGTCGACGCCTTTCGGTCACGATTCCAGCGGGCGGTCGCCGACTGCTGCGACACTGAAAATCCCACCGGCATTCTGATGAGCGGTGGGCTCGACTCGACATCCGTCGCTGCCATGGCCGCCGGCTGCGAAGGGACGCAACCTCAGGCCTTCTCTTGGGTTTTCGACCAACACCCAAGGGCCGACGAGCGAGTCTTCATCCGGCCCACGGCCGAAAGCCTTCCCCTCGAGTTGCACGAACTCGTCGGCGACGACGCCTGGTCCCTGCGCCATCCAGAAACCTGGTCCACGGACCCCAACGGTCCCTACGAGGGTCCCTACCGCGAGCTGCGTCGGCGGGCCTACCGGGCGGCCGCTGAGCGCGGCTGTAAAGTCCTGCTCACCGGTGAATACGGTGACGAGCTCTTTGCCGGCAGCGCCCGTTGGCTGGCGGAGTGGATCGCCGAAGCCGGGCCGCTGCCGGCGTCGTCCTGGCTCCTGCGCCACGGGCCCGAGGCCGTCCGGTCCGGACATCCTTTAGGCCTGCGTAGCGGCCTTTCCTGGCTCTCGCCCCGGGCACGCCGGGCGGCCGACCAGACCGCAACACAAAACGACCTGCCCACCGGGCTGCGCTCCGAGCAAGCCGACAGCTTTCTGCACCCCGATGGCGCTCGCCCCGTCGTCATGGAACGACGCCACGGCCGGCGGCACGGCATCGAGCTACGCCGGCCGTTCCGCGACTATCGACTCCTCTCTTTCATGTGGAGTGTTCCGGCACACCTGCTTTTTCGGCCGGGCTGGACCAAATGGATTTTGCGCGAAGCCATGCGCGATCGCTTACCCGAGCGGGTCAGAACTCGCCGCAGGGTCACCAGCCTCATTTCCCTGTGCGCTAAAGGCCTTCTGGAAGCCGAGCGCGAGCACGTCCTCGACCTCATCGGTCATGCCGACGCTGCCCATCGCCCTTGGGTCGACAACGATCGGCTTCAGAAGGCCTTTCTCAACACCCTTCCGGACCAACAGGACGGCCCGGAATGGGTAGTATTTTGGCGTTGCATATGCCTTGAGCTTTGGACCCGTCATCGGCGGAGCCTCGACCGCTCCGCCCTACTTCAAGAGCCCCTACTGCCATCAGGAGTCATGGGATGAGCCTTTCGCTGGACCCTAAAAATAGCCGTTCCGCGGCACCCACGCAGCCAAAGCGCGCCTATTCACCACCGCTTTTGGTGTTACACGGAGACCTCAAAAAAGTCACCATGGGAGTTTCCGCCGGCGTGGGCGACAGCCTTGACCCATTCACTCGCAAGAGCGGCTTTGCTCCCAACCCACCCAGAGGTTGATGCCAATCCTGTGGCTTCAACCCTGTGGCTTCAACGTCGTGGCACTGCTCCCGATCGGCTTCGGCCCTTCGTCTATCGCTTCGCCGCCGGCCGGCTGATCTCCGACCGAGCGGTGCCCGGGCTCGATGCACTGCGCGTCGAAGAGCCGCCTCCAGAACCACCACCCGAGCCCATCCCACAGAATCAATGGCAGGGGCAGGAAGCCGGCGAGCCGCGTTTTCTCGATGACGTCTGGGTTGGCGAGCGACCCTGGACACTCTCCTGCTATCGCCAAGGTGAGCACCAAACCCGCGATGGCCGGCCCGGCGACCTGGACGACCCAAATGTGGATCTGCTGTCGTTCGACGGTGGCTCTATCGCCATGACCACCGACGGCAAGCTGGTGGAATGGGACCTCAACCCGACCTTGAGCCCCGGCCAACGAGCCGCCTGGATCCACGGACCCGCCCTCTGCTCCGCTTTGGCCCACCAAGGAATCTTCTGCTTGCACGGCAGCGCGGTGCTCGCCCCTTGGGGGGTGGTCGCCTTCCTCGGCGAATCCGGAGCCGGCAAATCGACCCTCGCGGGCCTGCTGGCGGATCTGGATTGGCCCAGGGTCGCGGACGACGTCTTCCCGATCTTGTCTTCGGCGCGACCATACGCCCGAGAGCCGACCGACAACTTGCAGCGATCCGATCAAGAAATCCGGGTCTCCCCGGAAATGGCCCATCTGGGCTTACCGATTCCACAAAGACAAGCCATCGCAAGCCTGCCCTCGACCCTACCGCTCACACAGATTTGTGTGCTCAAACCGCAGGACACGTCCGAGAAAGTCCATGGCCGAGCCCTTTCGCCGAGCGAATCCATGGCCAAACTGCTGGGCCAAACCATCGCGGTCAATCTCTTCGAATCGCCTCTGGCTCGGCGGCTGCTCGACCGCTGGGCCCAGGTCGTGCACCGCGTCGGGGTGATCGAGTTGGGTTATCCGAGGTCGAAAACGATTGGGCCGGAGGTCCAAGCATTTCTCGCACGCCAGAAGAGAACAAAGCCCATTTATCGACAAATCGCGGTCACGGCAGAGCCATCAGCGGAGCCGTGAGCCAAGAGTGGCAGATCGGTCGCCGCTGCCGTCGGCCTCCCAGCGTCCAACGACGTGGAAGTGAGGGCCACCGCCAGCTCCGGTCGTCGACGCAACACTCTCTGCAGACACCGACCCCGGATGACCAGCAGCCGGCCCTCGGTTTGCGACCGGACCGTATATTTTCGTCGACCTTCGGCGCAGCACAGGCTTTCTTCTCCGAAGTGATCGCCGAGCCGGCGGTCCGGTTGGGCCGGCTCTTCTTGCAGACCGAAACGCCCTTCCAACACCACATAGAGCTCGTCTTCACGGAAGCCTCGGCGGGTGATGATCACGCCCGGTTCTACTTCGAAGGTCAGGGCGCTGCCCAAGACTTGGTTGAGTTCAAGGCTCGACAAGCTGTTGAGCAGGGGTGAGCGCCAGTGCCCGCTGGACGTCAGGAGGTGGCGGGCTCCGAGTTCGCGGACCCGACCTACGTCGAGTTCGAGGCTCGTGTCCTCGAAGATCTTGGCAAAGGGTTTTAAATCCACCGGCTTCAACTTACCCGGTCCGTAGAATTGCTCGACCATGGGTGCCAGGTACGAGCCCACCCGGCGGTAGTAGTCCGCGTCGGAAGTCACCGAAACCATCGGCACCATGACGCCGTCGGGCGCCGCCACCAGCCGTCCGCCGTAGGGCCGCATGGCGATGCGTTGATAAAAATGGGTCAAACCCGGTGAGCAATAACAGAACACCAACTGGCTTTGAAATTCACCCACCAACAGCTCGTAGCCGGCGCGAACCAACGCCGCCACTTGCAATCGACCGCGTCGGGACGATCGCACCATCAAGCGACCGATTTCCGCGGTGGGGCGCGTCTCCAAGTCCGGAATGCGATCCATCGACAACTCCTCGACGTCGTGGTGGGGCACCTGACCCGGCCGCCAATGGCGCAAACGCACCGTGGAGGTGATGCGCTCCGGGGTGCCCGTGTAGAGGATCGTGGTGGTGGGCAGCTCGTCGTCATCGTCCCGCACCCAACGTCGCTGGTGGTCGGGCTCACCGAGCAGACGGCCGAATTCCTGGTGATAGACCTCATACCTGAAACGATAGATCGCCTCCAGCTCCGCACGGCTCTGGGCTCGGTGAACTATGGGTAAACGGAGATGCTCGGCTCGGTTCACGGCCTACTCCTCTCCAAAATAGCGCGCGGGCGCGATGCCGCCGGCGGGTTCGGCAAAGGGCGAGTGAGCTGCGGACGAAACCGCCGACTCGAGCAGCTGCGAACGGATCTGGGCCACAGCTACCCAGGTGGTGAAACCTAAAACCAGCAGCCCCAACCCCAGCCCAATCCATCGCAGGCGGGATCGCGACGGAAAGATGGATCGGCGCAAGACTTCGAGGGAACGGCGTAGGGGCTGGGTCAACATCGGGCTCTCCTTGAACAGGTGGCAGGTTCAAAGAGCTGAACGTTTTTCCTTCATGCATGGGGCCACGCCGATCCAAATCGACTTGGTTCGAAAGGTCATTGACGTCGTCTGCCGCGAGCCCAGCGACGGAATGGCAGGAGCCGGGTGACCCCATAGCTTCGGCGAAAGATTCCGTGGAATGGCCCCTCTTCATCGGTTTTTCCGTCTAACCTCCTGTGATCCGCAAGCGGACGGCCCGGATTCCCCGCCCGGGATCGATCTGACATGATCTTAGACACGACACGGGAGAAATATGGCTAAACATGCCCTTTTAATCGGTATCCAGGACTATCCCCACCTGCGGGGACAGGACCTCGCCGGCCCGCGCAACGACATCATCGAAATCGGCAATCTGCTGTTGGACCGATTCTTTTTTCCGGACGACCACGTCAGTGCCCACTTCGAAGGGCGGATCAACCGCGATACCGTGCTCAACGCCTTCAAAGGCCTGGAGCAACGGGTGGAGCGCGACGACATCGTGGTGGTCTGCTATTCCGGCCACGGCTCTCGGACTCGGCGCGGTGACCAGCGGATCGAATCCTTGGTGCCGTCCGATAGCGGGCGTCCGGATCCCAAAGGGGATGGCGGCGACAATCGCGATATTTATGATTTAGAGATCAACGACTTTATCCAGAGGCTGAATCAGAAGACTCCGCACCTGACGTTGATCTTCGACTGCTGCCATTCCGGATCGGTGACCCGGGATCCCTTTGTCGACACTGTGCGCGAAGCCCCCGAGGACACCCGTGACCGCCGATCCATGTCGCGCGACGGAGGACCGGAGGCTTTGTCGGACGATGCTCTGGCGGAACGAGCCGCGCGCCTGACCGAGAGTTCGGCCCGGTTGCTGCAGGATCGTCGTCGGGCGTTGGTGCTCGCCGCCTGTCGGGCGGAAGAAAAAGCCAAGGAATATCGAGTCTCACTCAGCGGCGATACCTACACCCACGGCATCTTCAGCTATTTCCTGAGCCTCGCCCTCAAAGACGCGCCGAAGGGCATGACTTGGCGCGGTATTTTCGAGTCCATCGCCCCGCGGATCACCGCGCTCTTCCCCAGCCAACATCCGCAGATCGAAGGCCCCGCTTGGAATTCCACCCTTTTCGGCACGGACGAATACCGACCCCGCTCCTATTTGCGGGTCGGCAAGCCGACGGACGGTCGGGTCGTCCTGGCCGGCGGTGCGGCCCACGGGGTGTCTGTCGGCAGCGTTTGGACGCTGCATTCCGCCACCGCTCAAGACCCGGAATCCGAGCCCCAGATCGCCGAACTCGAGGTGGAGTCGGTGGCCGCCGGTCAATCCATGGCTCGGTTGGTCGACCAGCCGTCGGCGCCGCTCACGGAGGGGCAAAGGGCATTTCTTCGTCGGATGACGATTCCAGAACCCCTCTTGCGGGTCGCGATCCAATCGGATGCTCACCCCGAGCTCGACGAAGCCCGTTTAAAGCGAGGTCTGGAGCGCTCTTCGCTAATCGCATTGACCGACGAAACGGCGGCGGACGTCCAAATCTACGGCCTGGCCCCGCGCTCGACCGTCGCACCTGAAGCCCCGTGCTCCGCCCTCGGCCCGTTGGACGTGCCCACCTGGGCGGCGGTCGCCAAGGACGGCAGCGCGCCGGTGCGAGCCAGGACGGCGAAAGGCGGCGCCGTCTCCTCGTTGGTCCGGGGTCTCGAGCGGGTGGCTCGGTACCGGGGTTTGTTGTCGGTCGACAATCCGAGCGCCACCAACCCCTTGCAGGGAAAAGTGGAAATGAGCATCCAACGCTACCAAGACGGCAAATTCGTCGAGGTCCAACCCGAACCCGGCGACGGCCTGAGCACCTTCCATTGGGACGAAGGCCTCGAAATCGTGATCAGCAATCGCCACGACGCAGCCGTTTGGGTCAGCCTGATCAATTTCAGCTGCGACTTCAAAATTGACCTGCTCCTGCCCCACGAGCTGGATCCCCACCGCAACCCGGACGGCTTTCGTTTGGAGCCGGGCCAAGACCTGCGATTGGTTCAAGATTATTTTTCCCGGTTCCTGCAAATGGACGCTGGTCTCACCTTGAGCCGTCCCGAGGGTTTTCCGTGGGCCATGGCCGCTGAGGGGAGTTCGGCAGAAGGCCTGGAGCATTTGCGCCTGATGGTGACCAGCGGTCCGGCAAGCTTCGACATGTTGCGTCAAGAGAACACCCGCGATCCCGGCGGGAGCGGCCACCCCCTGATGGAGCTATGTCGACTCTACGCCCACGGCAGCGGCACCCGCGAGGTGCGGGCGGACGCTCCCACCGAAGATCAGCTCCAATGGTCGGTGGTGTCCCGCAGCTTGATCGTCAAGGATCGCCAACCAAGCGTGCATCCTTGAGCGACGACCCTCGATACGCCGCCGTGATCGGCATCAACGCCTATGCCAACGGCATCACACCGTTGCAGACCGCCGTGCACGACGCACAGACCGTGGCCTCGTGTTTGGAAAAAGACCATGGCTACCGGGTCGACCTTTTGCTCGACGACCAGGCGAAGTTGGTGGATCTCCAGGATCTCATCGAAGAGCGGCTCCATGGCGAGCTGGCCGAAGACTCCACCTTTTTGCTCTACTTTGCCGGCCATGCGTTTGCCGATGGCGACGCCGAGGATCCTAAGGGTTACTTCTTCCCACAAGATTCCCAAAAAGGCGTCGAATCTTCCTGGCTGCCCATGGACGCCTTGAGCAGCGCGCTCGAAAAGCTACCTTGCAAACATCTATTGTTGATCTTGGATTGCTGCTTTGCCGGCAGCTTCCGCTGGGCATCGAGCCGCGCCATCGTGCCGGTGGGTAAACGGCTCTACGATCAACAATTCGAACGTTTCCGCAACGGCGACGCTTGGCATTTGCTCACCTCTTCGGCCCACAACGAAACGGCCGTCGATATGCTTTCGAGCCCGGAAACCGCGGCCACCACCGACGACGAAACCGAGGCCCAAGAGACCCTCCACTCCCCCTTTGCCGCCGCGCTGCTCGACGGTTTGAGTGGCGAAGCCGATTCTGAGCGCAGCGGTTTCGAGCCCGACGGGGTGATCACCGTCACCGAGCTTCATCAATATATTTACAGCCGCCTCGGATCCGCCCGGGAAACTCGATTTCAAACCCCGGGGCTTTCAAACCTCAAACGGGCTAATCGGGGCGAATTCGTTTTTCTGGCGCCGGGCAAGAAGAAAAATACCCGCCCGAGCCCACCTCTGGACGAAAACGACAACCCATGGCTGGGCCTTGCCGCCTATTCGCGCGACGACGACCAGAAGTTCTTCGGTCGAAGCGAGGTGGTCGAGGATCTGCTCCAAAGGGTTCAAGGCCGAGATATCGTCCCCAACTCGAGAGACCGCTTTAAAGAGATCACCGGAGGTTATGCACGTTGGGTCGTAGTCATCGGAGCTTCCGGCTCCGGCAAGTCGAGCCTGGTGCGCGCCGGCCTGATCCCCAAATTGAGCTCGGGGCCGGAGCCGTGGCACGCAGTGGAAATGGGTCGCCTGAATTCCGATCGTCCCGAGGCCTTATTGGATCGAGCTGAAGCTGAGCTGGCGGCGGCCGGCGACGGCCCCAAGCTGTTGGTGATCGATCAATTCGAAGAAATCTTCACCCAAAACACGGCCGACAGCCGGGGCCCGTTCATCACCCGTCTGATCGAATGCGTCGAGACATCCCCGGACCTGCGCATGGTGATCACCGTGCGTAGCGACTTCGAGCCACAGCTGAGGTCCAGAGCCGCGTTCGGTCGATATATTTCCCGCTGCTTTTTCCCGGTCCCTCCGCCCTCGGATTTAGAGCTGCGCCAAATCGTCGAAGGTCCGGCAGGGCTAAAGGATCTGTATTTCGAACCGCCGGAGCTGGTCGGCCAGATCACCCAGGATGTGCTGACCATGCCGGGCGCGCTACCGATGATCTCCTTCGCGTTGGCGGAAATGTTCCGCGCTGCGTGGCAGCGGCGATTCGCGGAGGGTCACAGCCGAGCGATCACCCAAGAAGACTTTGACGACATCGGTGGTGTCGTGGGCTCTCTTCACAACTGCGCCAACAGCCTGTGGGACGGCGCATCCGAATCCAAAAAGCGCATGATCCAATGGGTTTTCTTGCGAATGGTGTCGGAGGAAGGGGGCCGCCTGAGCCGCCGCCGGGTGATTGCCGAAGAGCTGAAAAGAAGCGATCCGGACGAGAATCTCGTGGTGGAAGAGGTGCTCAAAGAATATACAGCTGCGCGTTTGCTGATTCGCGATGACGGCTACTACGAACCCGGGCACGACGCTCTGGTGGTCGCTTGGCCGAAGCTGCTGGGTTGGCTCGAAACCTCCTCCACCCAACCCTTGCTGCGCGCCCTCTGGAACTCCGCCCGCGCCTGGCAGGCCGAGCCCTCGAAAAGCGCCAAACGCGGTCTCTTGTGGACCGAGAATCCTCGTCTGTCGCTGGTGGCCAATCTGAGTTCCAGACTCCAGCGGTTGCGCGAGTTTCTGAGTGATCGCGCGGCCCGGCAGCAAATCCGAAACGCCGGAAAGCAGCGCGAGGACCGGTTGCGCCAACTCAACTACCTGGAAAGGCGTTTCGTCACCGCCAGTGTCCGGGAGCTCCGCAAGCGCCGCGCTCGAGCTTTTGTCTATCGTCGGGTAGTTTCGGCCATCATCGTTCTGCTCGCGATCTATGCCTGGCACCAAAGAAATGAATTCCAACGCATCGCCGACATCGCAAAGACCAGGCTCCAGCTCGCCACCAGCGCCTCGCTGCTCGACCAAGAGGAAACCGCGCTCGCAGCCCTGGTGGCTCTAGAGCTCGAAAACCCCCGAGATGAAGCCGGTGCCGCCCGGCTCTTGCACCAGGTGTTGTTCGACCATGTGCCGAAGCGAGGAATCCTCGCTTCCCGCGACACCACCCAAGATCCCAACGCCCAGACCCTATGGAACTCCGACGGTTCCAGGGTTTTGGTGGCCGGACGGTCCGGCCAAATGCATATTTGGTACCCGCACCAGCAAGACCGGGGACTGACCCAAGTCACCCCGAGCCTGAGTGCCGACTCCTCCGCCGATTTCTTCCGAGCGGTGGCCTGGAGCCCCGACGGCCGTCGGATCGCCGCGATCACCCGAGACGCCAACTTGCTGTTTTTCCACGAGCAGGATTCGGACCAGTGGTCGGCGGATCCACCTCTTTCGTTGGTCGGCTCGACCGAAGGCCCCTGTGAACCGAACGACTTCACCACCCTCAGCTGGCATCCCAAAGATCCAAAGCTCTTCGTGGTTTATCAAGGAGAGCCGCCCCGAATCGTCTGGGACAGCGACGAAAAGAAATCGCGATCCCTGGCCCAGGGCATCGCAGACCCAATCTTGTCCGCCCGCTGGGATGATCAGGGCAAACGCCTGCTGATCGTCTCCGAAGGCTCGGTGGCTCGCTGGAATCCCGAAAAAGAGAAAGCGGACACGGAGAGATTCCACCCCGAGGCGATCTTGGCCGGAGTGTGGGACCCCCAAGGCCGCCGCGTGTTGATCGCTTCCTCTCGTTCGGCCTCTCTCTGGAACGCCGAACAGGATCGACTCACCGAGCTCATCTCGGACCCTAAGACTCCGGCGCCCATCGAACCCGAGCCGGCCGAAACCTTGGGTTTGGTAGCCGGTCCGACCCACAGCAAGGATTTTGAGCAAGTCGTCGACGCCTCCCCCCATGGTTTCAGCACTGCGGCCTGGAGCCCCGACGGCACACGGCTGCTCTGGATATGGCGAGACGAGGCCCTACTCTGGGACACCAGCCGAGATCGCGAGCTCGGTCGCTTGAAGCTCAAACGTCGAGAAGTCTCCCGCCTGGCCTGGGCGCCCGTAGGTCATCGACTGCTTGAGATCTCAGGTGATTCGGCTTCGATTTGGGATACGGAGAAACACGTCGGAGTGGCCGCATTGGAGCTTTCGAGCCCGATCAAGACCGCTTTCTGGAGCTCCGACAGCACAAGAATTCTGCTCGCCTCCGACGACTCCATCGATATTTGGCCCGTGGCTCCACGAGTTCTGCAAGCGATCCTGAGGCAAGAGATCGAGTCTTGCCTGACTCCCCAGGAAAGGGAGCAATATCTCCAAGAACCACCGCAAGAAGCGGACGCCAAGGCCGAGGCCTGCGATCGCTGCACTCCGAGGTTCTTCGAGACCCTGGATTCCGAGTCGTCCACCGACGCCGCCGGTTCCAAGCTCACCCAATTGAGCCTCGCCTGGGAAGCCTATCGCCTCTGCCTGCAGCAGCCGGTGGAAACGCCTTGGGCACGAAACGGCGCCGAGCAAATCGAAAGCTCACCCTCGGCGACGGAGGGCGAAGAGCCGGATCAAATCTGCCGGGTTCGTTATCAGCGCGACGTCATCCCCGGCCAGTGGCGGCTGCACGAAGACCGGGTGGAATGTCTCTTTGCTCCAGCTTCGGTTAGCGACTTGCGAACCCTAGAGAGCGAATTTGAAATCTTGACCGGCCGATACCGCTGGGCCCCTGAGCTCGAGGGGCTCGGCCATGCGGTGGTGGGCGGCAGACAGGGCACCCGACCCCTTTACATCTGCCGCGGCCGGCTCGAGGATCAGCTTCAGATCGGCAAATGGATCGACGGCGCCTGTTGGGCCGGCCAGAAGGTCGTTTCCGGGGCGCTCTACAAACCCACGGCGGCTTTGGGCTCGGTGCAGATCGAGCAGGAGCTCGAAATCTTGAGCCGCGCAGAATCCGGCTGGTTGACCTGGGTATCGCAATGGCTTGAATCAGATTGAAACTTCGTCGCACGCTTTGAATTCGACAAGATCTCAGTGGCCCCAAAAAACTCCGGTTTGCGTCTATCAAGATAAGGTCCCAACTCACGTCCTTCAATTTCAGGGAGCATCAAATGCCCAGCAATCTACGTTCCGCAAGAAAAGAAACCACCGCAGTTGTCACCAACCTTGGCCGATTGGTCGCTCGTTTGGCCCTAGACGATGTCCTACATCGAGCTTATCTGGACAATCCGGATTCGGTGATCGGCCAAGCAGGTCTGTCGGACGAAGAATCCAAGGCCCTGAATTCAGGGGATTGGCAAGCCATCGCCAAGCTGCTGGGCCCGAAAGATCGGGACATTGATGAGGCGGAGAAGGACCCGGGTGGCGGCTGAGACATTTCATTTCCGAGCCGTCCCGCCAGGGACAAGGCAAGCGTAACTTCGGGCTTTAGCCCGTGGTGAGGCTCGGCGCGGACCCGATGACACGGTGAAGCGGACCCCATGCCACGGGGTCGACGAATGCGGCTTGTGAAGGCTAAGGCCTGACGCGGGCCGGCTCGCCCAGCCGCTCACGGGCGGCTTTCAACAGGTCCGGATCCAGGTCCGTCCGATTCCAGAGATTTTCAAAATCCTGGAACCGTCGGCGGGCCTCGTCGGTCTCGCCGAGCTGGAAATGTACCTCCCCGAGCCAAAAAAGGCTTCGACCCCAGGCCACCGGCTGGAATAGGCGCTCGGTTCCCGCGTCGGCCGCGGCTTGTAGCCAGGCTTTCGCCGCTTCCAGGTCGCCGCTTTTCATCGCCGCTCGCCCGCAATCCAACCAGATCGCCACGTGTTGGGGCTCTACTGAGCCGAAAGCGACCCCGCGTTTCGACAGCAGGTCGGCCGCCTTCTGTAGCTGCGACACGGCCTTCGGCAGATCCCCACGGGCCGCGGCCAACAGCCCGGCCAGGTGATGGACCTGTCGACGCTCCACGCGATTGGAAGCCTCGGCTTCGAGCTTCGTCCATCGCTGGTCCGCATCGGCACTTCGGCCTAATGCCTCCTCCGCCAGAGCCGCCACGAATTCCGCTCGTAGTCCGCGCCAACGCCCCTCCGCGTCTGCGCTCGTATCCAACGCCGTCACCAAGGCTTCCTCCGGTCGGCCCAAATAGAGCAACACTTCGGCAACCCGGAGCTTGGCCCGGGGCTGCCAACCGGTCACCTCACCGGCCCGGCGCAACGCATCCAAAGCCGACTCAGCCTGTCCGCGCAGCAACAGTCCCCGGGCTCGATTCACCGCGGCTTGATATCGAGGGCGGGCATCGTGCAAATCTTCGAGGTCTGTGATCACCGCGTCCGCCGCCGCCCAATCGGACTTCAACGTATGAAACTTCCAGAAGTTGTGAAGAATCTTCGGTTGAGGGTCTGCGACCAAGCTCTGTGCTTGGTCCAGATGCCGCACGGCTTCGTCGAAACGGCCCCAAGCCAAATAATGCCGGCCCAAGGCGTCTTGCCAAGCCCAATCGCCGGGATGGCGATCCGCAAAATCCTTCAAGATCCCGAGACCGTGGTCCGATCGGCCCAACGCAGTGGAGATCAGCGCGCTGTTGACGTAGGCGTAACCGAAAGCCGTACCGAGCCCGATCGACTCTTGATATTGGGCCAAGGCGTCGTCATATCTTTCGATCTGGGCGTAGGTATAACCGAGATTGTTGTGCCACGAAGTCTCATTGGGATAAAGCGACAGGGCTCGCTCGTAGATCTCGATGCTCTTGCCGAGGGTCGACCATCGGCTGCCGTAATGGTCGGCTTGGACCACGAACCTCTGCTTGGGCGGCAAGCGATCGGCCAATTCGAAAGCGCGGGCCAGGGCCTGTCGGGAATCCTCTTTGCGGCCCACGTTGCTGTACACCACACCCAATCGACGCCAAGCCAATGCAAATCTGGGATCGAGTTCGACGGATTTCTCGAGCGCCTCGATCGATCGAAGGTAGCTCTGATCGTAGTAAAACAACAGACCTTCGGAATAGAAGCGCATGGCATCCAGGGAATCCGTCGTGACCCCACGCACACCATCGGATCCGCCGTCGACGGTCCCCGCTTCGAGAGTCGATCTCACTGCCAAGCTGAGTTCGTCCACGGCGTTGAAGAGGTCTTGCTCCGCAGCTTCGACTTGCTTCGACATCAAGACCTTGCCGGACGCCGGACGCTCCAGGGTGGCGAGCAAACGAAACCTCGTCCCGAGGCGGGTGAAGCTACCGTGTAAGACCGTCTCCTTGCCGGTTTCGGAGGCTATGTTGCCGATCAACTCCGCCGTCGGCGCGGATCTCTCCTGAACGCCGAGAGCAGCCAAGGTTCGGTGTAGGTTTGAGGTGCCGGCCACGTCGAGATCCGGCGAGCCCCGTAAGTCCGTGACCAACATCTCGGTGATCACAGGCCCCAAATCGTCGATGTCCGGATCTGCTGTGAGGTTGTGAAAGTTGAGCACCACCAAGCCGACCGTGGGCCGCGCGACCGATGCCATCCCCTGCCCGGGGGTCCCCTGCGGATTGCCGACGACCCCGTTTTTTTCGCTTGAGTCCCTCCGCTGCCAAGGACTCATCATGAATAAGGCGACGAACAACGCGCTGAAAACGATCACCGCCACGGTCAGCCGACGGCGGGCGGAACCCTGAATCAGCGTATGTACCGACATAGGTCTCGACGTATGTGCCGACGAAGGCTCACCCAGTGCGCGCAAGATTTGCCCCATGGTCTGGGGCCTCGCCGCCGGATCCTTGGCCAAACACCGATTCAGTAAATCGACGATTTCCGAAGGGGCGTCGGCACAAAAGCGAGTCAGCAAATCGGGTTCCACCTCAAGGGCGGCGAAGAGGGATCCGACCCCCTTGCCGGTGCGGAAAGGACGTCGACCCGCCATCATTTCGAATAGAACCACGCCGAAAGCCCAAATATCCGTACGCGCATCCACCGATTCGCCGCGAACCTGCTCCGGCGCCATGTAGGCCGGCGTGCCGATCAGAGCCCCGGTCAGGGTCAGACCGGCATCGTCGGCCATCTTCGCCAACCCAAAGTCGAGAATTTTGACCTCGCCGTGCTCGGTGATGAAAATGTTGCCGGGTTTGATATCGCGATGCACGATGCCCGCTGCGTGGGCGCGGTCCAAACCACGGGCCACTTGGCAGGCCAAGGCGCACCCTTCGTCGATCGACAAGGGTCCTCGGTCGAGGCGCTGCCTGAGGGTTTCGCCCTGATAACGGGCCATCACCAAATAGGGTCGGCCATCGTCGCTGGACCCGATATCGTGAATCGAGCAAATGTTGGGATGGTCAAGGGCAGAAGCTGCGCGCGCTTCGCGCAAGAATCTTTCTTTTGCCTCACCTTGTGCGAATCCCGCTGGTAAAACCTTGATCGCGACCGCCCGTTCGAGACGAGTGTCCCAGCCGTCGTACACGATGCCCATGCCGCCGGCCCCGAGCACCTGGTCCACCCGGTAGGGGCCCAAACGACTTCCTTCTAGGCTCGAGCCCGACGCCTCAGCCACCGCCCCTTGGATGAGTGTCGCGTGATCACTGCCTTCGCGGTCGAGGGGCCCTGAGCGCGCTTCCGCCACCAATAGGGCTCCCACTTCAGCCCGTAACTCGGTGTCGCCCCCGCAGGCTCGGTCGAGGATCTCGTCCCGCTGTTCCGCCGGGGCGTCGAAGACCTGATCGAGAATGCTTTCGAGCAGCTGCCAACGCTCCCGGTCAAGCGGCTTTCGGGTCATTTGCTCAGGATTCCTGCTCGCCCTCACGACCTAAGGTCTGGTGCCCTAAGGTCTGGTGCAGAAAGGCCTTCGCCTTGCGCCAATCGCGCTTGACTGTGCGCGGCGAGGTGCCCATGACCTCGGCTGCTTCTTCGACGGTCAAACCGCCGAAAAATCGCAGCTCCACCAGCGTCACCAATCGTGGATTCAGGGCGGAAAGCGATTCGAGGGCCTCGTGGATCGCCAGGATCTCCTCACCTTTGGCGGCAATGCCCACGTCGCGCTCGTCGAGCAGCAGAGCTTCTTCGTCGCCACCCCGTTTCTGCGCCGTGCGCTTGCGCACGTAATCGACCAGAATATTGCGCATGGTGACCGCAGCCACCGCCATAAAGTGATTGCGATCCCGCAAGGCGGCATGCTCGTAGTCCGCCAGTTTAAGGTAAGCCTCGTGCAGCAGAGCCGTGGTATTCAGGCTCATGCCGGGACGGCGACGAAGCTGACGATGGGCGATATCGTGGAGACCGTCGTAAACCAGGGGCATCAGGCGATCGAGGGCCGTTCGCTCTCCCCGGCCGAGGGCCGACAGAAGGTGGGTAATCTCGGCAGTTTCCAGGGTCATCCCGGGCAGCTTATCAGAACTCAAGGCGGGGAATTTCGTATCTTATCTTCGTCCTGAATCCTAGGCTCAGAGCCTCTTTTCGCTGCCCTCTTTGCCTGGCAGGCTGTTAGGGTAACCGAGTTTCACGGCTCATCATTCGATTCCCAACCTGCTCGGAGGTCTGCATGTTTCAAGCCACAAAAACTCTAGCCATTAACGGTGCTCTTTTCATCGGTGTCCTACTCAGTGCACTGGTCTTCACGACCACCGCCGCTTCCGTCGCCGGCGCGGCCGACTGGCCCCAATGGCGCGGCGAGCAGAGAGACGGCCGCTCGGCGGAAACCGGGCTTTTGAAAGCTTGGCCGAAGGACGGCCCGGCCCTCGCCTGGCGCTCTAAAGGGCTCGGCAACGGCTATTCCAGCCTGGCGGTGGTCGATGGGCAGATCTTCACCCTCGGTGACGTCGGCGAGAAACAATACGTGCACGCCTTGAACGCCGAAGACGGCAGCCATCTTTGGAAGACCGAAATTGGGCCCGGATGGGAAGACGAGTTCATCGGCGCCAGATCGACCCCGACCGTGGATGGCGACCGCGTTTATGCTCTGAGCACCGAAGGTCTGCTGCTGAGCCTCGATCGCAAGTCCGGCGAGATCCAGTGGAAGAGGAACTTGCCCGCAGATTTCGGCGCCCGTCTGATGCAGGCCATGGGCACCTACTCGTGGAAATACTCCGAGTCTCCGTTGATCGACGGCGACCGTGTGATCGTCACCCCCGGCGCCGACGACGCCCTGCTGGTGGCGCTCGACAAAAATACCGGCAAGGAGATTTGGCGGACCGCCAAAGGGGATCGGGACCTCGGTGAAAAGGGTGCCGACGGCGCGGGTTATTCGTCGGTGATGGTGGCCGAGCTCGCCGGCAAACGCCAATACGTCCAGCTCTTGGGTCGTGGCGTGATCGGTGTCGATACCGCGGACGGCAAGTTGCTCTGGCATTACGGCGGCGTGGCCAATGACGTCGCCAATATTTCGACACCGGTGATCTCCGGCAATCAAATCTTCGTCTCCACCGGTTACAACACCGGCTCTGCCCTGATCGAAATTCGCGCCCAGGGTGAGGGTCTCGAAGCGAAGGAACTCTACTTCCTCCAACCCCAAACCATGCAAAATCATCACGGCGGTTTCATCCTTCACGACGGATATATCTACTCGGGAACCGGCCACAAAAAAGGCTTCCCCCTGTGCGTCAAGATGGCGGACGGCAAGGTTGCCTGGGGTCCGATCCGCAACGAAGGTCGTGGCTCGGCGGCCGTCGCCTACGCCGACGATCGTTTCTACTTTCGCTACGAGAACGGTTTGATGGTGCTCTTCGAGGCCACGCCCAAGGAATACGTGGAGCACGGCTCGTTCCAAATCCCCGACGTGCGCCAATTCAGTTGGTCGGCCCCGGTCATCGCCGGCGGTCATCTCTATCTTCGCGAGCAGGACCATCTCTTTGCCTACGACCTTCGGTCCAAAGCAACCTCGAAACCCAAGGCAAAAGCCAAAGACAAGGCCAAGGCCAAGGCCAAGGCCAAGGCAAAAGCCAAGGCCGACCCGGCCAACTGAGATAATCCTTGCGCTAGTAAGGTAGGAAGCCTCGACCTCACTTCTTATGAGACTTCTTGAAGCGGCCCTAGGGGCCCCCAAACACAACCCTTTGCTGAGGGTTACTGCGGCGGCCGTCGCGTGCTTCCTGGTGCTCGCGAGCACCGGCTGCACCCGCATCGGCACGACGACCGTCACCCCCGAGGAATTCGCCGAGGCCACCCGGGCTTCGGCGCTTTCCCACAGCCGAGCGAGTGAGACCACCGCCCGCCTGCTGCGCCTAGCGCTGCTGGAAGATCTGGCAGACGAGGCACCGGAACGAGCCATGCGGGCCTTGTTGGCCATCCACGAGCGCGAGGATCGCCCATGGGCGTCGATCGAAGGCATCACCGCCGTCGCCGAACTCGCCATCCTCGCCGGTCGTCAAATCGAGGCCACGGCCCCCGAAAAAGCAATCGGTTTCTTCTTGGCCGCCGCCGAACTCGCCGGCGACGGTGCCCTGCAGGCCGTACGCGGCGACTTTTCGCCCCTGAATCCCCAGGCGAGATTCGCCGCGGATCTCTACAATTTCAGTGTCGGCAGGGCCATCAGCCTGCTCAGCGGCCCGCTCGCCATAGGCACTCGGTCCCCCGCCGACGCGATCGTAGAAGGCCCTTTCGGCACCTTTCGAATCGAGCTGGAAGGTGATCGTCGAATCTGGGACCCAAACGCCTTCGAATTGCGCCCGGCCGACCAAATCGCCGTGCACGGATTGGTCAATCGTCATCGCAGCTCGGGGCTCGGCGCACCGCTGGTGGCCTGCCTCAAAGTCATCCCGGAAAGACTCTTGCCCGAAGACGGCTTGCTGCCGGCTTTCAAGGGGATCTACGGGGTCACCGGCATCGTCGACTTTGAGCCGGACCACTCCGAAAGGGACAATCCAGCGACTTCAGGCAACGATCGACACCGGAGGGCTCGGATTCGTTTTCACGACCCGTTGGCCGGCACGACGTTCCAGCTAAACGACTTGACCGTGCCCCTCGAAGCGGATTTCACCGCTCCCTTAGCAGTGCTCAACGAAATCGCAGAGCCCCGGGCTTCCGGTGCCGCCGCGGCCCTGAGAGCCGAGAACTACACCGACGAAGTCGGCCTTTTGCTCTTCGAGCCCTACCGCTTGAACAAGATCCCGGTGGTCCTGGTTCACGGCCTGCAGTCCAACTCGGTCACCTGGATCAAGATGGTCAACGGCCTGCGCGCCGACCCCATCTTGCGCGAGCAATACCAGGTCTTGGCCTTCAACTATCCCACCGGCCTGCCGTTCACCTACTCCGGTGCCCTCTTACGACAGACCTTGAAGCAAGCTTTTCAACAGCTCGATCCAAATGGCGACAATCCACGTCTCGACCGCATGGTCATCATCGGCCACAGCATGGGGGGTTTGGTTTCGAGACTACAGGTCACCCATAGCCAAGACCGACTCTGGAGCGCGCTCTCGGATCGGCGATTCGATGACCTCGAAGCAGAAGCCAGGGACCTCGAGCTACTGCGAAGCACCCTTTTCATCGAACCCTTGCCCTGGGTTTCTCGGGCCATCTTCATGGCCACGCCCCATCGCGGTACCCCTTTGGCCTCCGGAGCCCTCGGTCGCCTCGCCCGCAGCCTGGTCCGCGCGCCCCTGGAGCTGGTAGAAAGCTTCGCCAGACTGTTGGAAGCCGAGGTTTTCCCACAGGATCTGATCCAAGAAGACAACCTCGACTCCCCAAACATCTTCTACAGCCTAGCCCCGGACAACCCCCTGCTGCTCGCCCTCGACCAGCTCCCTCCCCAAGTACCGTTCCACACCATCGTCGCCGACCTGCCATTGGTCGACGACGAGATCATTTCCGACGGCCTCGTTGAGGGGGCAAGCGCTCTCATCGAAGGTGCTGCCTCGGAAAAAACCATCATTTCCACCCACGGCGTGCATCTACACCCGGAAGGCATCGCCGAAGTCCGTCGAATCCTCAAATTGCACCTCGAGACTCCAACATCCGGAGATGGAGTTCGGGGCCGGCCTCCGGAACGTCGACCTCGGGTTTCCGGTGGTGTGTCGGTCCAGAGCCGAGTGAACCCGAGAGAGCCACGGGCTAGGCGCCCCCGGCTAGGCGCCCCCGGCTAGGCGCCCCCGGCTAGG
>CBDUGP010000096.1:0-36929 GCA_965366625.1 uncultured bacterium | reverse complement strand
CATCTCAATCGCTGGGGTAGTACGGCTTCCGGGGTGCGTTTCCCAGGCGTTTACGTTATCTGGACTTCCTTTCGCAGCTTCTTAACCGCATCTCCAAGGCGAAGCCGAAGCTCAATATATTCCGATTCCTCAGGCGACAGGTCGAGAAACTGATCGACTGTGCCGACTTTCCATCCAGCGGCTTCGAGCTTGGCTTTCTTGTCTTCTTGCATCATGAGTCTTCGTCGATCATATGTCAGATCTGACATTCTCCAAAGAATAGGTTGCTTGAGCCTCGGCCGGGCCTTTGAGGCGAATAATACCCGGTACAGGCTTGTTCGGATCGAGACTGAGGTAGCCATTCGGCGAAATGGCGCCCGTCAGTCTTGCGATCTGCCGGGTAGGTTTATAGAACCAAAAGCCCGCGAGCGGTGTCCAAGGGAGGAACCAACGGAGATCCCCATGCACGACCTATTCGACCTCGTCCGCCGGCTTCCCAACGATTTACGACAGATTCTGCGCTCGTTCGCCCGTCGACCCGCCCTGGTTTTGGTGTCGGTCATTTCACTGGCGCTGGGCATCGGCGCCAACGCGGCGCTCTTCAGTGTTGCTGATGCCGTTCTTTTTTCTACGCTGCCTTACGATGAGCCCGATCGGGTGGTGCGGGTTTGGGAAAGCTTTCAGGCTCAGGGAGGAAAACGCTGGACGGGCTCCGTGTCGGTGCCGAATCTGTTGGATTGGCGCAAGCGCTCGACTCGGTTTGAGACCTTTGGGTCCTTCACGTTCACCAGCGTCAATCTGACCTCCGGCGGTGTGCCGGAGCGCGTGAATTCGGTCCGGGTCGAATCCCAAATCTTCGACGTGCTCGGTGTGTCCGCAGCCCACGGGCGGGTGCTGATTCCAGACGACTTGGCGGGTGACGGTCGGGTCGTCGTGCTGTCGGACGGTTTGTGGCGTCATCGCTACCAGGCCGATCCGGCGCTGGTCGGTCGCACGATCGACATTGGCGGTGAGGCCTATCAAGTGGCGGGCGTGATGCCGGCCGGCTTCGATTTTCCACCCAAGGCCGAAGCGGATATTTGGCAACCCCTGATTTTCGAGCCTCGCCATTATGAGGCGAAAAGCCGCGGTAGCCATTGGCTGAATGTCGTGGGTCGTTTGTCGCAAGACGCCGACTTGGCGGCGGCCACGGGTGAGATGGAAGCCATTGGTGCGCAGCTGTCCGAGGAGCATCCGACCGAGCAGAAGAATCGCAGCGTGGTGCTCAAGACCCTCCAAGAAAGCACCATCGGCGACGCCCGTCCGGTGCTCTACGCCATGTGGGGCGCGGTGGCATTTGTGCTGCTCATCGCCAGCGGCAATGTGGCCCACCTGTTGTTGGCACGCTCGGCCCGTCGAAGCCAGGAGATGGCCTTGCGGTCGGCGCTCGGAGCGAGTCGATCACGCATTGCGGTTTTGGTCTTGTTGGAAGCGCTGCTGTTGGTGGCCGGAGGTGGCGGCTTGGGTTTGTTGTTGGGCAGCTGGGGAGTTGGTCAATTGGCCCAGATGCCGGGCTCGTCGTTGCCGAGCGGCACTGAGGTGTCGCTCGACTTGCGGGTCTTCTTCTACGCCTTGGGAGCGTGCCTGTTGGCGGCGGTGCTGGCCGGAGCGGTGCCCGCTTGGCGGGTGTCGAGGGTGGACCTTCGATCGACCCTGGGCTCCGCCCGCAGTGCGCTCGGCACCCGCGACCGATTGCGCGGTATGTTGGTGGTGGCGGAGGTCGCCCTGGCGTTGGTGGTCACGTTGGGGGCCGCGCTGATGGTGCGCAGCATGGCCGCGTTGAACGAGGTCGAGACCGGGCTCGATCCTGATCATGTGTTGACTCTGAGGGTGCCCGTGCCCGAAGAGCGCTATGACGAAGAAGACTTGCCCGGCGCATTTCAGCGTTTGCAAGACAGGGTCACCGCTTTGCCCGGGGTGGAGTCGGCGGGATGGATTCAAATGCTGCCGCTCCAAGGTTGGGGCTGGAACGGCAAGGTGTCGGTGCAGGGTCAAGATCCGCCGGACGACGAGGACCCGTGGGTGGAGTACCGCGTGATCGCCGGAGACTATTTCAAAGCCTTGGGCATTCCCCTGCTCTCCGGTCGCAGCTTCGGCCGATCCGACGACGCCGAGAGCCCCAGAGTCGTTGTGATCAATCGGACCCTCGCCGAACTCTATTGGGGCGATGGCGATCCGCTGGACGCCCGGGTAGGGTTCGGTAGAACGCCGAAGTCCGAAGAAGACTGGCTGCGGGTCGTTGGAGTCGTCGGCGACGTGCAAAACGCCGGTCTGGAGGAGCCCACCCATCCCGAAATGTATTTTCCTGCGGCCCAACGGCCGACGAACGAACTGAGCATGGTGGTCCGCACCCGGGTGCCTCCCGTCGGCCTGACGGAGGAGATCCGCAGCGCCGTGATGGAAGTGGATCCGCTGCAGCCCATCTATCGCGTCCAAACCATGGACGAGGTGGTGTCTCGATCGGTCGCCGATCGCACCTTCGACACCCTCTTGTTGAGTGTATTCGCCGCGCTCGCCCTCTTGCTGGCGGTGGTGGGCGTTTATAGCGTGATGTCCTACGACGTCAGTTTGCGACGATCCGAGGTCGGGTTGCGCATGGCCCTCGGCGCCGATCGTGGGGGCGTGATCGGGCTTTTCCTAGGCCGTGGCCTGCGTCTTGCCTTGGCGGGTGCCGTGGTCGGCGGCTTGTTGGCGGCCTTGGCCACGCGCCTGTTGGAAAGCCGACTCTACGGCGTGCAAGCCACCGATCCAACGACCTATGCGACCGGCGCGGCTGTGCTGCTGGTGGTGGCCGCGGCCGCTTGCGCCCTGCCGGCCTGGCGCGCCGCCCGGATGGAGCCCACCCAGGCGCTGCGGGATGAATAACAACGGGTGTTGACGGGTCGCGTACCCGAGGTGCAGCCCCGGCAGCTCGGAAAAACCGTTGCAAGAGTTCGAGGTTTCCTTCCCTCGGGAGCCGCTCGAGTCTACCTCTGACGCGCCACCTGGGACGTCGCGGCCGGCTATCTCACGGGGCTAAGATTCATCACTTTTCGGGGGGCGGTATGGGTGCTCTAATGAGACATCCTCCCGGGGCGGAGAGCCCTGGATAGTAGGATCTAACCCCTTTAAGCCGAGAGTGGAGAACCGGATTGAGCGAGATTTTCTTGACCGCGGATTGGCGCCGATTGCTCATGTTGAGCTATCCCATCGAACCTCAGGTGTTGGCGAAACACGTTCCCCGGGGCACGGAGCTCGACGCCTGGCAAGGTACGACCTATGTGAGCCTGGTGGCTTTCCAATTTCTCAACACCAAGGTCAAGGGATTTGCCCTGCCTTTTCACCGCCACTTCGAGGAGATCAACCTACGGTTCTATGTGCGCTATCGCAGCCCCGAAGGTTGGCGTCGTGGGGTGGTGTTCGTTCGAGAAGTGGTTCCCAGGTGGGCCATCGCTTCCGTCGCCAAGTGGCTTTACAACGAAAACTATGTGGCGTGCCCGACCCGTTCGGCTTGGACCGAGCCCACCGAGGTAGCGGTGGGGGCCGTCGAATACGGTTGGCGACACCGCGGGGCGTGGTTGAGCCTTGCGGCCCAGGTATCCGGACAATCCCAAGCGATTGGGATCGGCTCCCAAGAAGAATTCATCACCGAACACTATTGGGGTTATTCCAGCCAACGGGACGGCGGGACCGTGGAATATCAGGTCGAGCATCCGAAGTGGCAAGTGTGGTCGGCGTCGGAGGCTCGGGTCGACGGAGATGTGACCTCGTTTTACGGCGCCGAATTCGCTTCGGTCTTTGCCGGGGCGCCGAGTTCGGCCTTCGTCGCCGACGGATCGCCGGTGGTCGTGCGCAGCGGGCAACGCATCGACTCGGTCTCGGCGGAGTAGCTTCGAAACACCAGCTCTCCTACGCCGACCCTTGGCACGGCTGGGGTTCCTCGAAATGGGTGAGCTGCTTTTCGGTGGGAAGCTCGATAGTCTGGGGCCCTGATGATTCGATTTCGTCGCCTTGCTCTTGTGGCCAAGCCCCCCGAGGCGGCAAGAGCTTTGGGGTGCCGCGGGGGCAGGGTATTCAAAAACAGGGCCCGTTCGTGGCTCCTGTGGGTGCTCGTCAGCCTGAGCTTGTCGGGTGGCCCTTGTCTCCTGGGCCAGGAACCCTCCGTCCGCTTCTCTCGATTAACCGTTGACGATGGGCTGCCCCACAGTACGGTCTACCACGTGCAGCAAGATGCCAAGGGGTTCTTGTGGCTTGCCACCAAGGACGGTTTGGCCCGTTGGGACGGCTATCATTTCGTGACCTATCGGCATGATCCCGAGAATCCCGAGTCTTTGTCGCACAATCGAGTGCTAAATGTCTTGGTGGATTCCCAGGATCGTTTGTGGGTCGGCACCACCGCCGGATTGGATCGATTCGATGCGAAACATGAAACATTCATCCACTATCCGCTAGAAGGCCCGGCACCCTGCTTGGAAAGCGCCGTGGACGTGATGGTGGAGGATCCCCAGGGCCGGCTGTGGGTCGGTACTGCCGATGGGTTGGCGCATTTGGATCCGGAGACCGCGGGTTGCAATTGCTACGGTCACGATGCGGAAGACCCATCCACCCTCAGCGATCCGCGCGTCGACGATCTCTTCATAGATCGGCGCGGTCGGCTGTGGGCCGCGACTTTCCGGGGTCTGAATCGATTCGATGCGTCGAGTCGGACCTTCACCCGTTTTCTGCACAGGGCCGACGACGCCTCCAGCCTGAGCCACAACCGCATCCATCAATTAGCCGAAGGACCTGACGATCGGCTGTGGGTGGCGACCAGCCGTGGAGTAAACCTCCTGGATCTCGACGCTGAAGAGTTCGGTTTTTCCTCATTTCAATCTGAATCAGCAGACTTTTCAATGGAAGCGGTTTATGCCCTGCACCTCGATCGGCAGGGAGATCTTTGGCTAGGCGCCGCTAGCTCAGGCGTTTTCCGCATCCGCAAGGGCACAAATGAGGTAGTCCAATACCGCAACCAGGCGGGAGACCCCGTTAGCCTCGTCGGCAACGGCGTCATGAGTATTTTCGAGGATCGTAGCGGACTGATTTGGATCTCCACGTTCGTGGGCCTCAGCGCTTATGACCGCCGCCTCGAGCAATTCGCCACCTATCGCGCCGGCAGTGGCTCGGGCCTGAGCAGCAACAACATTTCGGCGATCTATCAAGACCACGAAGGCATTCTGTGGGTGGGAACCTGGGACAGCGGGCTCCATCGAATGGACCGAGAAAACGGCACCGTGGATCGATACGAGCCGGATTCAGCGGATCCCGGCTCATTACCCGCGGCAACCGTCACCGCCTTGGTGGAGGACGCCGAGCACAACATTTGGGTAGGTTCCACCCGCGGCCTGGTTAAGCTAGGCCCGGAGCGCAAGGCTTTCGAGCCGGTCGACGGCGCTTTGGGCGAGGGGTATTCGAATCTCGCTGAGACCTCGATCCGAGTCCTCTTTCTGGCTCCATCCGGTCAGCTTTGGGTCGGTACCGACAATGGGCTTTGGTCTTCAGTCATGCCCACGCCGAGCCGATCCGGTTTTCAGCGTCGCCGGATCGGCCCCACGGATACCGCCGTCGACGCTTTGTTGCTCGATCGCTTCGGAGTGCTTTGGATAGGCACCCGCGACCTCGGGGTTTTGCGGCTCGATACCCATTTGCCGACCTCGGAGGCGCGGCCTTTGGGAGCGTCTGTGCGTCCCAATAGTGATCGTGTGACCAGCTTCCTGGAAAGCTCCGACGGCTCGTTGTGGATCGGTACCGATGCCGGCCTCTACGGCCTCGGAAGGGGGCGGCAGTCCCAACAAAACGGGCAATCTCTGCGACCCTGGCAATCCCTGCGACACTACAGCCGTGCCCAAGGCCTCAGCGCCGATTTCATCATCGGCATGTTGGAGGACGACGGCGGAAAGCTTTGGCTCAGCACGACCCAAGGCCTTAATCGTTTCGACCCCAAGACCGAAAGCTTCACCTCCTACGACGTCGACGATGGTTTGCAGTCGAATGTCTACTCCACCGGTTCGGCGCATCGGGGGCGCAAAGGAGAGTTGTTTTTCGGCGGAATCGGAGGCTTCGACGCCTTCTTTCCGGAGCAGGTTCGGCCGGACCCTTTCGTGCCGACTCCAGCGATTACCCAGCTGCGCTTGGCCAACGAAACCGCGCGATTTCAGTCCGAGGATCCAGATTCTCCGTTGGAGCATTCAATACTTCACACTGAAAGCCTGGTCTTGGGCCCGTCCCACCGGATGGTGTCTTTCGATTTCGCTGCCCTACATTTTGCCAATCCGAGCGGCAATCGATTTCGTTATCAGCTAGAGGGTTTTGATCCCGACTGGGTGGAAACCAGCGCTGAACGGCGTTTCGCCACCTACACCAATTTGCCGCCCGGGGATTTTGTCTTCCGTTTGCGGGTGGGCAACTCCGACGGCCTGTGGAATGAGAGTCCGGCGCAGATCGAGATTACCGTGCGTCCTCCGTGGTGGAAGTCCCTCTGGGCCTACGGTCTTTACGGCTTTGCGTTTGTGCTCGGAGTGGGTCTATTCGTCCAATCTCAGAAGTCCAAGCTGGCTCGCGAGAAAGCGTTGACCGCGCGACTCCGGCAGCTCGACAAGCTCAAGGACGAGTTTCTGGCCAACACGTCCCATGAGTTGCGGACGCCTCTCTACGGCATGGTCGGTCTGGCGGAAAGCCTGCACGATGAAGTAGACCGATTGCCTCCCGGAGAAATTCAGCGTCAGCTCGACTTCATTGTTCACAGTGGACGCCGAATCGGCGGATTGGTAGACGACATCCTCGACTTCTCGAAACTAAAGCAGGGCAGCTTGGATCTTTACCTCCAGCCGCTGAGCTTGCACGCCCTGGCCGATTCGGCCACGACCCTGCTGGGCCCCTTGGCGCGCGAGAAAAACCTACGATTGGTGAGTTTGATACCTAGGGGGCTGCCGGCGGCCCAAGCCGACGAGCAAAGGGTTCATCAGATCCTACAAAACCTGGTGGGAAACGCGATCAAGTTCACTGACCAAGGTACCGTAGAGATCACGGCCGAGGAACGAAATGAGCAGCTCGAAGTGTGTGTCAGCGACACGGGGGTTGGTATCGAAGCGCGGCATCAGGAACGAATTTTTCACTCTTTCGAGCAAGCGGACGCCTCCACCGAAAGACTTTATGGCGGCACTGGACTGGGGCTGGCAATCGCCCGTCGGTTGGTGGAAAGCCACGGGGGGCGTATGTGGGTGGAATCCCAGCCGGGCCAAGGCTCACGTTTCTTTTTTACTCTGCCGATCGCCAAAGGGGCGACTGCGTCGGTTCAAGGCTCTGCATCCCTGACCCCGAGGTCGTCCCTGCCTCTCTCGCGTGAAGAGTCGTCGGCGCAGATTGCCCGGCCGGTGGCGAAGTCCAGAATCTTAGCGGTGGATGATGAGCCCGTGGTTCGCCAAGTTTTGGCAAACCACCTACGCTCCGCCGGGCATCGGGTCTTTCGAGCGGCGAGCGGGCAAGAAGCCCTTGAGATTCTGCACGAGCAGGAAGTAGACCTAGTCTTGCTCGACGTGATGATGCCGAAGATGTCGGGTTATGAAACTTGTCGTGTGATCCGAGAGCAGTGGTCGATGGAAGATTTACCGGTGCTCTTTCTGTCGGCCAAGGATCAGGTCGACGATCGGATGATCGGATTTGCCGAGGGAGCCAACGACTATTTGCACAAGCCGATCAGCAAGAACGAGCTGGTCGCCCGGGTCGAGATTCACCTCCGGCTGTTGAAGGCCCATCGGAGCCGATGGGAGGAAGTGAAGGTACTGCGGGGTTTCCTGCCGATCTGCGCCCAATGCAAGAAGATTCGTGACGACCAGGACGGCGGATATTGGGCCGAGCTGGAGAGCTATCTCGATTCCCACTCCGAGGCCACCTTGACCCACGGGCTTTGCCCGGAGTGCGCCCACGACATTGTGCGAGAGGACGGTTTCGAGTTCGGCGAAACAACCTGAGTGGCGCGCTGAGCCCTAGCTGTCCCATCCACTGCTCGGTAAATCCAATTCCAGCCCGGGGATACGATGCCTTCTCGGCCGAGCTTGGCAAGGTATAGGGCCTCTCGGCTCAGCAGATCGAGGTCTTGGGGACGCAAGGGTGAGGGGCGGTCAAACAGCTCTCAACACGGCACGTCCTCAAAGGAGCGCGACTTGCCGGTCGGGCAAGGTGAAGCAGAAGGTCGCTCCATGGCCCGGACCGTCCGACTCGGCCCAAATGGTGCCGCCGTGAGCTTCGATCACCCGTCGCACGAGGGCAAGGCCCATGCCCGTGCCTTCGACCTTGGGGTTCAGTCGGTGAAAGGTTTGGAAGATCTTTTCCAATTGATTCAACGGGATGCCGGAGCCGTTGTCACGGACGAAGAAAATCGGCTGGTTAGGGTCGCCCCGCCGGCCTATTTCGACTCTCGGCGTCTCTTGGGTCGCCGAGAATTTGACCGCGTTGTCGATCAAATTTTGGAAAGCTTGCCGCAGCCTCCTACGGTCTGCTCGCACGGTCGGTAGCTCGTCGGAAATGACGACCTCGGCGCCCGCGGATTGAATCCTGCCGGAAATCAGTCCTACTACTTCTCGGGCCAGCTCATGGAGAGGGATCTCCTCCTCTTCCGCCACGACCCGTCCGCTGCGGGACAGTTCGAGAAGCTCGTCGAGCATTTGTTGCATCTTGTCGGCGGCCAGCTCGATGGTATGCAGGTCTTCGGTGACCTTGTGCACGTCGACCGTCGCGTCGGTGCTCTGGCTTTTCAATCCATGGGCGGCATCATCCGCAAAGCTTCGGATGGTCACCAGCGGGCTCTTCAAATCGTGGGAAACCGCATAGGTGAATCGCTCCATTTCCACGATTTGCGCCTCGAGCATCTCGACCTTGTTGCTTTTCAGCCGTCGGCGCAACACGCGACGCATCCGGCGACGGTGGAAAAAGCGCACACCCAAACCCGCCAGCAACACACAGCCGACGAGGAAGATCCCGGTTTGGTAAAAGGCCGGGCGGATGGAAAATTCGAAGGTGTCTCCATGCTCGTTCCACACGCCGTCGTTGTTGGCGGCAACCAATCGGAATCCATATGCGCCCGGGTCGAGGTTGGTGTAGCGGGCCGATCGCTCCTTGCCTTCTACCCACTGCTCATCGAACCCTTCTAGCCGATAGCGATAGCGGTTGCGCTCCGGCGCTTGGTAGCTGAGGGCAGCAAATCGAAATTCGATCTCGCGGGTGTTGGAAGGCAGCTCCGCCGGCCGGTTGGAATCCAGGGTTTGCTGATCGGCGGACACCTCGAGGATGTGTACAGCGGGAGGCACGTCGTTGCGCACTCGGACGGCGGGATTGAGCACCGCTGCCCCGCCGATGCAAGTGAACCACAGGCGGCCGTCGAGGGTTTCCAAAGAGGCGGGGCGACCCAAACCGTTGCATTCGCTGGATCGCATGCCGTGGCTTTCGTCGAAAGCGGTGATCTCCAAGGTCTGCAGGCTGCCGTTCGCCACACGATCGAGCTGATCGCGAACGACGCGGTAGATGCCGTCGTTGTGGGTGACCCACAAATCGCCTTTCCGGTCGGTCAAGACGCTGTGGATTCGGTGATCCGGGAGGCCCTGAGCGGCACCGAAAGTTGTGACCTCGCCGTCTTGGATTCGACTGACCCGGCCACTGGTGACACCAACCCAAATGGCCCCTTGCAAATCTTCGTGCAGGGCGAATATCTGGACCCGTAACGAAGGCTCAGGCCGCTTGAGGATCACCCCGTTTCGTGCCTCGACTAGTCCATTGCTGGTTCCAATCCAGAATATGCCGGCTGAATCTTCTAGGAACGCCCGAATTTCATTGCTTGGGAGCCCATTTTTAGCGGTCCAAGATTCGACCGCTAGCTCCGGGCCGATTCGGTGTAACCCGGTTCCGAGGGTGGAGATCCAAAGGCTGCCGTCCGTGCTGTCCGTCACCGATCGGATGGTTGCTCTGTCGATATCCGGATGCAGCGGGAAGGGATTCAAAAACCGTGGATCGAGTTCGTCCGGCTTATCAAAGCGAGCCAGGCCGCGGGTGGTGCCGATCCAAACCCGCCCTTGCCGATCTTCGAAGACCGTACGGACATCGTTCTCGGGCAGCCCGTCCGCGGTGGTGAAGCTGCGGCTGGAGCCGTCACGGCGGATGCAGGTCAAACCACCGTTGGTACCCACCCAGACCCGTTCGCTGCGATCTTGGTAGACGGTCCAAGCGATGTTGTCTACCAAACCTTCCAAGTCGCCGAACACCGAGATCGCGCTGGTGCGCATGCGGCCCAGGCCACCGAGGTAAGTGCCGATCCAAAGATTGCCTTCGTGGTCTTCGATCACCCCGCGGATCGTGTCGTGGGGAAGGCCGTCCCGGCGCCGAAAAGCGGTCCATTCACCGGACCGAAAGCGGAACAAACCCCGGCCGTCGGTGCCGACCCAGACATCACCTTGTCGATCCTCGAAGAAGTCGCTGATCACCGCGTCAGCGAGCTCTCTGGCCGCAGAGCCTTGGGAAGTCGGGGCAGGGGAAGCGAAAGAGGTCAGCTGTCCGTCTTGGAAATACGCCAAACCCTGGTGAGTGCCGATCCACAGCCGGCCCCGGCTGTCGTGCAACAAGGCCGTGACCGAAGGGTGGGGCAGAGCCAAATCGAGAGCGTCGACCCGACCGCGGGCATCTAGGTGGGCCAAACCGTTTTCGGTGCCGGCCCAAAGACCCTCCGCGCCATCGTCGGTCACGGCGAAAACCGCGTCGTGGGGTAGCCCCTGGTCGGTCGTGAAGCTGTGGAAGGAATTGCCGTCGAACCGACTGAGCCCCCCGACCGTGCCGATCCACAGTCGACCCTCCACATCCAGGTGCAGGGATCGAGTGAAATCATTCCTCAGCCCGTCGGATTGATCGAACGCTTCGAAACGTCCATCTTTCAGACGCACCAGGCCCTCTTCAGTACCGATCCACAAGCCGCCGTCCGGTGGAGCCAGCAGCTCGTTGATGTATTGGCTGCGAAGCTCGGGTGTGTTGTCGCGGTCAAAAACCTTCATCTCGATGCCGTCGAAGCGCACCAACCCGTCTTCAGTACCGAGCCAAAGAAAGCCGTCGGTGTCTTGGGCCAAAGCCAAAACGGAGATCTGGGGCAGGCCGTCTTCACGGTCCCAGATCTGAAAAATGTGCCCTTCCGGAAGGGGGGGAATCGTCAGCTGGGCAAGGGTGCCGAGAGGCAACAGAAGAGAAGTCGAGATCATCAAGAGCCCAACGCAGAACCCCATGGCAGACCTAGGGTTGGACTCGCGATCGGGCCTTGCCGACCTCTTCAAGCTGAGGAGGAACCTCTTCTGGTCTGGACGTTCCATATGATTTTTCCAGTGTAGCAGTCGGAAAGACCCGCAGCCACGGAGAAGAGGCCCTGAGACTTTAGGCCGGTGATGTCGGCGAGCGCATTTAGGTGTGTAGAATGCTGGGCGAGCAACTTGGAACCACGCCTGGAGGAACCCTGTGACGCATCAGGTGAATTACGCGGACGCGGCAAAACGTCATTGGGACGATGCTCAGTCACTGCATCAGAATGGCCGATGGCCGAACGCGGATCATCTTTATGGCTTCAGTGCCGAATGTGCCTTGAAGGCCGTGATGGTCGCCTTGGGGATGCAGCTGAACCCGCAGGGTGTCCCCCCTAGGCAATACCAAAAACATGTGAATCAGTTGATCCGCCATTTCCGCACCTTTGTCCAAGGTAATGGCGGTGCACACTATGCCGGCATGCTCTCTGGCGACTCGATGTTTTCAGGCTGGAGCATTCATCAGAGATATTTCCATAGCCGGGAAATCACCGAGTCCCAAGCAAGGCAACACTACCGTGATGCTCTGACGTCCAAGAGAATTCTGGACCAGGCTCGACTGGACGGCAGAATTCCATGATTCCGGTTAGATTTGACCAGGTCCCCGAACGGTTGGCGGCCTTAGGAAGAGAAGTCGGGGACAAGTTTCCCGAGCTGAAATCGATTCTTGTGATCCGAGACCTATGGGGCCGCATTCGGTTCTTGGTTCCCGAGCGACCGAAGCCCGGCTCGGTGCGTGAAAAAGCGCTGGCGCAGCTTGCCCTCATGGCGCAGGATCAATTGGGCGCTTTCGGGATGGATGCTGAGCAGTCGGTGCTCTACGGCGACGAAATTGCGCTCGATTTGGCGCAGCTCAAACGCGAGCCGAGCTTGCTGTTGGAAACTGAAAAGCTGCAGATCCGCTTGATCGATCGGCAAGTGACGAACGGGTCCTGGGCTACGATTTTTGGCGAGGATCCCGGCTCGAAAATACGCCGGTTGGCTTTCTACTCTCTCAAGGGCGGGGTTGGGAGAAGCACGGCGACCGCATTTGCGGGTTGGAAGCTGGCCCAAGCGGGACATTCCGTGCTGATATTGGATCTCGACCTCGAAGCCCCGGGGATTTCCACCAGCGTTTTACCCGCTGACTCCCGACCCGACTTCGGAATCGTCGATTGGTTCGTCGAGGATGCGGTGGGCCAGGGGGATTCGGTCGTTGAACGGATGACCGCCAGGAGCCCGCTCTCGAGCCAGAGCCGAGGAGAGCTGTGGGTGGCTCCGAGCCATGGTCTAAAGCCCGGCGATTTCGTCGCCAAGCTCGGCCGGGCCTTCCTCGATCTGCCGGGATCCGAGGGGACCGAGGCTTGGCAGCACCGACTAAAACGCTTGTTGACGGCGGTCGAAGACCATCGCAGGCCCGATGTCGTCCTGATCGACGCTCGTTCAGGTTTCCACGACCTGGCCTCGACCGCGGTCACGGAGCTGGCTGATACCGTTCTGTTGTTCGCCGTCGGCTCCGAGCAAACCTGGAACGGCTATCGACTCCTATTTGACCATTGGTCGCGATTCGGAGTGGCCGAGTCGATTCGTGAACGCTTGCAGATTGTTTCGGCGCTGGTGCCTGAAACCGATCGGGAAGCTTATTTTGCTCAGTTTCAAGAAAAATCGTGGGAGCTCTTCAGTGAGTTTCTCTACGATGAGGTGGAAGCCGGCGCGTTGGAAGGATTCAGCTTTGACCTGAACGACAGTGAGGCTCCGCACACACCTCTGCCGATCTACTGGAATCGCGGTCTGGCTGAGATGAAACACTTGGAAACCTTGGACGAACAGTTGGTGGAAGCTGCTGCGGGTAGATTTTTGGCGGGAATCGAGGCGATGCTCGCCGATGTTGAGGAGATTGCGGAATGACCGGGCTTCGACTAAGGAGCGCTCGGGGCGCGATTCTCGACACTCTGCCCGAAGATACGTCTCTCTTCGGCGGCTCTGTCGAGTCGCAATTCGTGCACGTTCCCAATGGCCACGCCAAAGCGCTGCATCCCGATTCCCAGCTGGTGGTCGGCATGCGTGGCGCGGGAAAAAGCTTCTGGTGGAGCACACTTCAAGCCGCTGAAAAGCGTCATTTGATTGCCGAGCGTGCCCCGCTGGCAAAACTGACCGAGTCCACCCAGATCGCCGTGGGATTCGGTGAAGAGCCCAATCCTTCGGCATATCCGAGCCGGGATGTTCTCGAGTTATTGATTCAAGACCACGAGCCAAGGACCCTGTGGCGAACGGTGATCGCCACCTCCTTGGCCGGTGAACAGCTCCAGCGCCTAGGCGATTGGCGGGAACGGGTTGGGTACGTCCAAGAGCATCCCGAGCAGGTCGATCGGATTCTTTTCGAGCGAGATGCCGAGCTCTCGGAGCAAGACTCCTATTGGATCATGCTCTTCGACGCCTTGGACCGTAGCGCCGGGGATTGGTCGACGATGAATCGCCTTATTCGGGGACTGCTGGAAGCGGCCTTGGATCTGCGGCCCTATCGAAGGTTGAGGGTCAAGTGTTTCCTTCGAACGGATCAGCTCGTTGAGCGGGAGGTGGGAAATTTTCCAGATGCTTCCAAGATACTAGCTGGTCGAGTTGATTTGTCGTGGCCTGCCACTGAACTCTACAACCTGCTCTTTCAATACCTCGGAAACTCGGAAAGCGGGGATTTTCGTTCGGAGATCGAAGAAAAGTTGCGCTGGAAGTGGCAAAGCTCCGGTTCGATTTGGATCCCCCCTGCGGAGCTATACGAGAATCAGCGAGAAGTCTTCCACAGTATTTGTGGCCCTTGGATGGGAAAAGATCGACGACGGGGATTTCCTTTTACTTGGGTGCCCAACCATCTCGCAGACGCGGAGGGACGGACGAGCCCACGATCGTTTATCGCGGCCCTGCGCAAGGCGGCGGAGGACACGAAAGAGCGGTATAAGGGTCATGGTTGGAGTCTGCACTACGAAAGCTTGAAACGCGGTGTTCAAAGAGCCTCGGAGATTCGAGTCAAAGAATTGCAGGAAGACTATCCGTGGATTGAAATCCTCATGTCCGTTCTGAGGGGGCGAGTCGTTCCCCTCGAATTCGATCAGGTCGCCGAGGCTTGGCGCTCCGAAGGTGTGCTGGAGAAGCTCCGAAACCGGGTTGAAGAGGGTACGGAAAGGCTGCCCCCTGCTCGTTTAGAAGAGGATGATGCCGGAGTGCGCCGCGATCTAGAGGACCTGGGCATATTTCTTCGCCTGAGGGATGGGCGCGTGAACATTCCAGACGTGTATCGGGTCGGTTATGGGCTCGGCCGGCGCGGAGGGGTCCGACCCGTTCGTCCCTGACTCCCCGCAGTCACAGGACGGTCGCTCAACGACCCCAAATGGGATCAGCCCAGCTGCTCGACCTTTTGGTGGTATTTCACACCCCTGGCTTCGAGGTCGGCCATGATCCGGTCGTAGCAACCTTGATCGCGGCCCACGACTTCGGGTGGGGAAATGCCGACTTCTTTGAAGTGGCCGCCGGTGACCAGACGCGCCATGGCGGTGCAGGTGTATCCCGTGGTGCGAGCCATGGAGCTGGTGCCGGTGGCGGTGTCGGTGCGGTCGTAGAGGTCGAAGGTGTGGCGGACGCGTTGGTCACCTTCGCGGCCTTCCAAGATCACCCGTAGGACAGTGAATTCTTGCTCGTCGGGTTGGGCGCGCCATTGATCGAAGAGCAGCTGGGCGGTGACGTCGAGGGGTCGTACGGTGGTACCGTCTTTTAGGGTGATGGGCTCTTCGCCGAAGAATCCGGTTTCCCGCAAGATCTCCATTTTTTCCCGATGGCCTGGGAAGCGCAGGGTTTTTTCGATCATGTTGGGGACGTCGGTCAGACGCATCAGTGTTCGAAGGCCGTCGGTTTCAAAGGCTTCCAACGTGCCGATGCCGTCGAAGTGGAGGAACTCCGAGCGCCCGAGGGCCGGTCGGGTGACGTCGGTCCCGTGCTCGCGCAGGCGCACGGGGCGGGTATATTCGGCGATCACGTCGATCGGCGAGAAGGGCGCCTTATATTCGAAGGGCCATGCGCGAGCCACGGGCAAACCGCCGACGTAACACGCGAAGCTGTCGACGGTGTCGAGCTGCTCCAACATGCGGCCGAGAATCAGGTTGCTGGCACCCGGGGCCACGCCGCAGTCCATCAAGGCGACCACGCCTCTGTCGTGCGCCAGGGCGTTGAGTTCAAATGCGTCTTCTTCGAAGAAAGAAATGTCGACGATGTCTTTGCCGGCCTCGATGACCGCACGCACGGTGGCGAATCCCATCGGGCCGGGCACCGCACCGATCACCAGGTCGTGGGAGCCGACCACCCGCCGGACTTCGTCGGCCATGGAGAGGTCGGCCTTTTCGCAGGTCACGGTCGGATCGTCGGCGAAGGGCTCCAGGGCGGCATCGAATGCATCGACGAGGGTGATTTCGAGGTCCCCGTCAGCCGCAAGATCCTTGACCATGGCAGCACCGACCCGGCCGCCTCCCAACACCACGACGCGTTTCTTATCTTCAGACATCGGCACTCTCCTAATTCTCAGGCCTCACGGGCCTATCCAAGGGCGGCTCATCCACTTCGCTAACCGCTCTCGGCGGCGGCGCGCCATCCTACCCGAAGGCCCGGGCGGTGGGCAGCTCCGGGTCACGGTGGACTCCAGGGTCGGGTAGAGCCAATCGTTTACAGGATGGTGACTTCAATCGAACTCGGCGAGGAAACATCTGCCGCTCGGTGTGCGTACAAATGGACACATACCCGGGACCTTCGGTTCGCCAACGGGTTGAATCGTCACGTTTGAGGAACTACCCATGAGCGCTTCCGCACCTGCTGCCACCCGAGGATCCGACTCGAAAACCGATCACAAGGCGATCCTGAGCGCTTTGGTGATCGACGACGAAGAGCTTGCCCGCCAGAGGGTCTGCGATCTGTTGGAGAATCATCCGAAAATCCAGGTCCGCGCCGAATGCAGCAACGGCCGGCAAGCCGTGGAAAAGATCATCGAACTCGAGCCGGATTTGGTGTTCTTGGACATCAACATGCCCGATCTCGACGGCTTTGGCGTGATCCAGGAAATCGGCAAGCATCGTATGCCAGCGGTCATTTTTGTCACCGCCTATGATCAATATGCGGTCAAAGCCTTCGAGGCGGCGGCGGTGGATTACCTGCTCAAACCCTTCGATCGCCAGCGGTTCGACCAAGCCGTGGAAAAGGCAGTCGACACCTATTTCCGCGAGCAGGTCGATCAGCTCGAGCGACGGATGGAAAAGTTGATGGCCTTGGCAGGGCCGAGCAAGGCGTTCTCCGACCGCCTCGTGGTGCGCCAGGGTGGCACCGTGCATCTGCTCAAGGTCAGCGAGGTCGATTGGGTGGAGTCGGCGCGCAATTACGTCAAGATCCACTGCGGTCCCCACGTTTACACCATGCGTGAAACCCTGAGCAACTTCGAAGAAAAGCTCGACCCGGAGCGTTTCTTGCGCATCCATCGATCGACGCTCGTCAACATCGACCGAATTCGAAGAATCGAACCGGGATACGGCTCGGAATCCCGCCTCGAATTGGACAACGGCACCAAATTGGTCATCAGCCGGGCCTACCGTCGCGGCAAGGTCAAAGAGCTGCTCGAAGACATCCTCTGAGCCGCGCTGCCGAGCCCGGTCGAGCTACCATGGGCTGCCGGCCTTTGCGGCCGCCTTCCTAAATACCCAGGTCTCTATATAATGCGCGCGCCCCAGGTCGGATGCTCGGCCGGGTTTCTGCTTGCGTGCCCCATGGAATTTCCCCTCGCCCAGCCTCGCCGTCTTGCCATCTTGTTGTGGCTGTTGGTTACCCTTTGCCTGGGCGCATGCTCCCGACCCACGGCACCGACTTACGAATCGCCACCGATCATCGTGGTGGATATCGATACCCTGCGTGCGGATCACCTCGGCTGTTACGGCTATGGCCGGGATACCAGCCCTGAGATCGATCGTTTCGCCGAGCAAGCGGCCCGTTTCGAATGGGTCTTCAGCCAGGGTCCGAATACTCCGCCGTCCCAAGCGTCGATCTTGACTTCCCTCTACCCGAGCACCCACGGTCGGGTTTTTGATGCCGAAAAGATCAGCGACCAGGCCGAGACCCTGGCCGAGTCCGCGGCCGCCGCCGGATATCGAACCGCGGCCTTCGTCGACGGCGGGTTGATGGCCAAGGGTTTCGGTTTGGAGCAGGGGTTCGAGCTTTACGACGATCGCGCCGGGGGCGTGAAGCGAATCGGGCCGAAGGTGGAGCGATGGCTGGACGGGCATCTGGGCGATCCACAAACCGCCGAACAGCCCTTCTTGCTTTTGGTCCACACCTACGACGTGCATTCCCCCTATGAGGTGACCCCGCAGCCTTATCGCAATCGATATTTGACGGAACTCATAGAGCCGCCGACGCCGCTCTTTCGTCGCCGCATGTCGAGGCGCATGGCCCGGGTGCGCCGTGCCCATGATCAACGGCCTTATCCGCAGCTGCCGGCAAACGACGTCGAATATGCCAAAGCCTTCTACGACGGCGGGATTCGTCACGTCGACGCCTGGTTCGGTCGGTTCCGCAGATTCTTGGAGGGGCGCAACCTCTTCGACCAGGCGATCGTGGTGATCATTTCCGACCACGGCGACAGCTTCCAGGAGCATGGGGATCTATTTCACGGTCAGATTTACTCGCCCGTGACCCGGATTCCCATGATCATCCGCTTGCCGGGCGGCAAATCGGCGGGCGTCTATTCGCCGGTGGTGGAATCGATCGATCTCATGCCCACCTTGCTCGAAGCCGTGGGCATCGAAGTGCCGGCGGCCGCTCAGGGTCAGAGCCTGCTGCCGCTGATGTTGGGTCGGGCAGGGGCTGAGGCCTTGGACCAAATCGCGGTTAGCGAGTCACCGTTTTACGGACGTCGGATCGCGGTGGCTTCCGATTCCCACCGGTTGTTCGTCACCGAGCAAGGGCGTTTGGAGGAACTCTACGCATATCGCGCGGATCCGTTGGAGCAGAGGGATTTGATCGCGGATCGACCAGAGCCCCTAGGTCCATTGCGTCGTCGACTGCAGCAATGGCGCCGACAGGTGGCGGCCACCGAGCTGGGCACCGACGAGCAAGTGCAAGAAGTCGACGCCGAAACGTTGGAGCAGTTGGTGGCGCTCGGTTATCTCGAACCCGGTGGGGAGTTGACGGGGGGGCGACAAGGCGACCGACAAGGCCCAGTAAACCTGCCGCAAGCTATTTTTGCCGACGGCTTCGAGTCCGCGGGCCTGGAGGCTTGGTCCGAAAGAGAGCCTTAATCGGCGCGCAAGGGCAAGCCGAGAATCGGCCGGATCAGCCCTGTAGATCAGTCTTGTGGCGGCCGGTTTTCGGATTGTTTGAGCCACAAATACGCGGGCAACATGGTGATCGCCACCAGGGCAGTGGCCGCCGCGCCGAGAATGGCGACGTAACCGATGGAGCGCAAACCCGGGTAGTGGGAAAGGGCAAGGGAGCCGAAACCCACGGACGTGGTGACCGCTGCCATGGCGATGGACTGACCCGTTTCCGCCAGGCCGGACGTGAAGTCATCGTCGCCATCGTCGATCAGCTCTCGCCGTCGATGCAACATATGCACGCCGTAGTCCACGCCGATGCCGATGATCATGGTGGTGACGAAGATATTCATGAAGTTGACCTTCATGCCCAAGAGAACCATCACCCCCAACATCCAAACGATGCCGACGCTGAGGGGCACCAACGACAGCAGGGTGTCGCTGATCCGTCGATAGTCGAGCCACAGCAAGAAAGTCACGGCAAGGGTGCCCAAAAGGGCGGCGATCACCGCGTCGATCCAGACTTGGCGACGCAAGGATCGGCTGACCACGTTGACGCCGGTCAGCTCGGCTTGGGGCCCGAGTTCGGCGGCTAGGGCCTCGGCTTCGGGCGGGGGCTCGCGCTTCCACTTATTCTCAGGTGGGTAGAGATAAACCACGCTCTTCCACCGCTCGCCGTCAAAGCGCACATAACGTTCGAGCAGTCGGCGGGTGCTCGAACGGGTTTCAAGATCCGCCACCGTAATCGGAGTATCCGCGGCCAAAGCACTTGCCAATAAGTCCATTCCATCTGCGAAGGGCTCGGAGCGCATGCCCTCGCCGGCTAAGGCACTCTGGAAGCGATCGCGGATTCGATCCATATTCAGCGAGTCGGCGCGATGTTGCTCCAACCAAGCCAAGACTTCCTGCTGGCGGCTCGGCGAGGGGATCAACGTGCTGATGGAGTCCACCCGATAGAGATCGCCGCTTTCGAGCATCGGCCGGGCTCCTTCGGCGGCTCGGGTCGCCAAATCGAGTACGCGATCCAAGTCCGGGTCGGTGAGCACGAGCATCATGTATTTGAAGTTGGAGCCGAAGCGCTCGGAAACCTCCTGCTGCACCTGAATGCCCCGATTGCCTTCGGGACGAAGGTTTTGGATCGCGCTTTCGAATTCCAGACGGGGAAGCTGGGCGGCGGTCAGCACGGTGACGGCCAAACCCAGGCCGAGGGTCAGTCGAGGCCGGGCCATGGCACCGCGCACGAGCTTGGCGGCGCCGAAACCGTGCACGTAAAGGGTCGGCAAGCTTTGCCGTTTCGCATGCCGCGCCTCGCTCCAGGCCAGCAGCGCGGGCAAGATCACGAGCACCGCGACCATGCACAGCAGGATGCCCGTGGCCGTCAACAGGCCCATTTGATGCAAGCCCGTGAACTCGGTGACCGTGAACGCATAGAAGGTCGCGGCGCTGGTGACACCGCCGACCACCACCGCCTTTCCACACGAGCCGGTCATCAGCTCGAGAGCCTGGCTGGCGTCGGCGCCCCGCTGACGCTCCTCCACATATCGACCGTAGGACACGATGACGAAATCGATGCCCAAACCCACTAGCAAAGCGGCGCAAGCGCTGGTGGCGGAACTCAGCTTGTCCCAAACCGTGCCGGCCAGGGCGAAGGTGATCAGCAGGCCGGTGGACAGGGGTAAGAAGGCGTAGATCAGCAGACCCAGGCGGCGGAAAGCGAAGTAGAAAAGCAGCAGCACGATGCCCATGGACGAAAACGCGTTGACCAAAACATCACGACGGATCAGCTCGGCGTCGTCGAGGGCGGTCAAATAACCACCGCCCATGGCCACCTCGGGGGCGGCGGGCAGCTCACCCGCGGCGATGGAGTCGGCGTGCTTTGCTTTCCAAGCTTCGACCTTCTCCGCCACTGCTCCCTCGACCACGTCGACCAAATGGCGAGTGAACTCGAGATCTTGAGCGGCGCCGGTGGGTTTGGCCAGCATCAGAAAGAGCCGGCGATCAGACGAAAGGTAATAACCGGTGGTCCAATCGACCCCGAGGGCACCGCGCCCTTTGTCGAGCTGGCCGAGGAATACATCCGACAGACCCAAGGGATCGAGGCTGATCAGCTCTCGCAGGGCCACGGCCTGGGGAGTGCTGAGTCGGCGGCGTAGCTCGGCAACCTTGGTGTCGATTTGCGGATCGGTCAGCCGAGAGCGGATCTCTTCCCGTTGGTCTTCTTGGAGAAAGAAAAAGGATTGAGGAAAAAAAGCGGTGAGCAGCTCCGTGGGCTCGCCGATCCGGTATTCCACCCACTCGAATTCTTCTTGTTGTTGGAGGCTCGCGCCGAGCTCGTCGACCAGCTCTTGGTAAGGATCGAGCACCGATGTGTTTTCGGGCACCCGTACCACCATCAGCAACATGTCGAGGGCGCCGAATTCCTCGAGGGTGTCGCGGAAGGTTTTGACCGCAGGATCGTTCTGGGGCAGCAGGCTGAGCACGTCGGGATCGAAGCGAACTCGGGTGACCAGAGCGATTGCCAGGACCACAATGACCAAGGTTGTAAGCAGGATGGCGCGATGGAAGCGCTCGGCAAAGCGTGCGATCTTGAGCAGAAAATTCGACATCAATAAACCTGATGGAAGAGCGGCTGGGTCATGGCTAATCGGGGCGGCGTCCGGTCAATCCGGAGTCTCGGGCTCGGCCAGAGGGTCCGGCTCGGAGAATAGGGTGCGGGCGTAGGTCACCGCGTATTCCAGACCCGAATACACCGACAAGATGAGCGCAATGTTGAGCGCCCAAGGGGCGAGCACCTGAAAGCTGCCGAGCTGTTCGTGCACAATCAGCAGGGCGATGGCGACCACCTGTGAGGCGGTCTTGACCTTGCCCGACCAAGAGGCGGCAATCACCAGGTTTTGGGAAGCCGCCACACTGCGCAGGGTAGATACGGCAAATTCGCGGCCGACGATGGTGACCACGATCCAAGCGGGAGCCAGACCCATTTCCACCAGTGAAATAAAGGCGGCGGACGTGAGAATCTTGTCCGCGGCCGGGTCGAGCAGCTTGCCCAGGCGGGTCACCAAACCCCAGCGGCGGGCAATGAAGCCATCGAGGAAGTCGGTAAACGCCGCCAACAAGAAGACCCCGAGGCCAACGAACTCCTTTCCCTCGAATTTGGTCAGCAGCACGACGACCAGAATCGGAACCAACAGGATCCGGAAACAGGTCAGGATGTTCGGCAGGTTGAACATCAAAAAATCACTTTGGGAGAAAAGTAGCTAGCAGGCAGTGGCGCAAGTCTCGCGCCGGCGAGAGCAGCGAATTTTTCGTCGAATCGAGGTGTGAAAACCGCAGGCGATTCGGGAATCGTCGAGGTTTTCCAACGAAGAGTCGGCGGAAAAGACGCGCTCGCAGCGCGATGAGACTTTTGCCACAGCCTGCTAGAGCCCACCCTGAAAGCCCACCCGTGTGGATTAGGGGTCTTTCAGCGCTGGGTCTGTGATGGGTGTTTTCGAGAATCGCGGCAGGGCCCTTTGGCCTGCTCAGCCCGGGGAGCTGATCAGTGGGGCGGCTCAGTGGTGAAAACAATGTTGTTGTTTTCGTCGCGGGTAACATAGACGTCTTGACCCCGGGTCTTGCGCTCCACGGCCCGCTTCTCCTCCGCTTTACGTTCGGCGATGCGTTCTTGGTCGCGGGCGTAGTCCCGCAGGAGCTGAGGTGGATTTTTCTCATACAGCCCGAGCACTTTATCGACGTAGTTCTGGGTTTCTCGGTAGGGGGGCACGCCGCCGTAACGAGCGACGGCCGTCGGGCCCGCATTATATGCCGCCAAGGCGAAAATCAGGTTGCCGGAAAAGCGATCGAGTTGAAGGCGCAAGTATCGGGTGCCGCCGCGAATGTTCTGAGCCGGGTCCCAGGGGTCGGTGACGCCCATCGAACGCGCGGTATCGGGCATCAGCTGCATCAGACCCATGGCACCCTTGCTCGACAAAGCCCGCGGATTGTAACCGGATTCCACCTGGACCACGGCTTGAACCAAGCGCGGGCTCAGATCTTGCTCGAGGGCGTAACGGCGGATCAGCATCTCGAGCCCACTGCCGGCAGGCGCCGGTAGCAAGCGCGTGGACCGGCGCCGTGCCCGCTGTTGCCGATTCTCGTTGTAGATGAGGTGGGTGCCATCGGCCAGGGTTTTGACTTGAATGGCCTCTCCCTCCGAGGCGCGAGCGGTGCGCCCGGAGTCGGCCGGGGCGACGGTAGCCAGCAAGCCGCCGACCACACATCCCAGGGTGATGTGTCGAAAGCGGAATGAGCTTTGAATCGGACGCGGTAGCCGTCGAGTGGCCTTCATTGGCAGTCCCATAGTCAAAAGGGAAAAAGGGCGATCTCCGATAATAGCCGCACAACCCCCTTTATGCCAAGAAATACGACGGGAAAACGGGTTTTGGGGGAATTTCGGAGGTTTTTTCGGTGTCGAGATCTGCTTCCTGCACTACTTGGTCTCGATGTGCCTCAGCGGTGGACGAGCACAAAGCGATCCGCCACCCGGCCGTCGTCGGTGACGAAAACCGACTCCAAGCGGTCGCCTTCAATGTCGATCACCACCGAGCCCAATCGCATCAGGCTGGTGACCATCGCCGGGTGCTCCAGACGACCTTCGGCGACCTTGCCCGACGATCCCGCGACCACATAAACCGTGCCGCGTCCGCCCTGGGGTTTGACGTAGGGTCCGTCGCCCGTGGGATTTCCGTCGCCGGAATCGAGCATCATCGAAGGCTTCAAGGTGTCAGAGGTGCCGTAGTGGCCATGCAGCAGGGCGGATCGTTCGTAGGAATGACTGTGGCCGGCCAACACTAGGTCGACACCCGCCTGCTCGAGGATCGGCAGCACGGTTTCGCGCACACTGGTCATGCGCCAACCCTTTTTCGGATCGTCCGAGCGATGCCAACCGTCGGTGTAGGGCGGGTGGTGGAAGTAGACGATCATCCAGGGGCGGGTATTGGCTTCCAGATCCGCCGTCAACCAGGTGAGCATCTCGCGCCCCGGGCGCAGATCTCCGCGGGCGGTGTCGAGGCAAATGAAGTGCGCGGGGCCGTGGTCGAAAGAATAGTAGGACTCACTCCCAGAGGCGGCGCCACCGGCCTCGCCGCCGGTAGGCAGCTCGAAGATGTCGAAATAGGGACCGCGATCGCCATCCACGGATTTGAGATCGTGATTTCCCGTGGCCGGCCAGAGGTTGTGGCGGCTGAGCAGCTCGGGGTAGGTGTCGAAGAGGGCACGCTGAAACTCGGCGTCGGTGCCGTCGTCGTAGGCGTTGTCACCCAGGCTCAGCCAGACGTCCGGCGGACGGTCCGCGCTGTGCTCGAGGAACGCCAGCTTGACCTTGCGGGCCAGAGAATCGCCGGTGCCTTGATCGCCCACGGCCCATATTCGAAGGCTGGAGCTCGGATCGTCGCTGGGCGTGGTGAAGTTGAAGCGATCGGCGGTGCTGAGCCGGTGCTCTTCGGCGCCCAAGGCGTAGTCGTAGGTGGTGGCCGGCGCCAGACCTACGAGCTCGATTCGATGGTCGCGACCGAGTTCGTCGTTGGCGGTGATTTGATCGAGGGGGCCATCGTGGGCCCCCCAGCGCACCACCCCGGGCACCCGGTCGACGGTTTGCCATCGAATCACTACCGAATTGGGTGTGGACATTTGGAGATAGGGTCCGCGGCGGACCGCCCGGGCGCGGTTGTCAAACGCCACGGCCTGCAGATCGAACGCCAAATCCTCGCCGTCGGCCGACGCTTGATGAACCTCCACCGCCAGCACGTTGGGTCCGTCCACCAGCTTTCGCAAATCGAGGAAATAGTCGAACCAAGCGCGGCCGTTTTCCACTTCGTGGGCCGCCGGCTCGTTCCAGCCGGCCACCCCGGGGGCCATGTTGGCCCGAATGATCGCCTCGCCGTTGAGGTAGACCACCGCCCCGTCGTCTTTCAACAGGCTGATTCGAGCGCGGTCGAAATCCTGAGGGTTTCGGACCTCGAAGACGTGCCGAAAGTAGTGGGTCAGGATGCGATCGCCGTCACCTCCTTTAGGGCAAGGCTCACCTTGGGGCCAGCCCTGACGACAGCGGATGACCGTGGTTTCGTCTTTGCGTCCATAACCGAATAGGGCGTGACCACGCGCCCACGATGTGTCGTCGAAACCCAGCTGTGTCCACTCCGGTCCGGGGTCGGATCCATCGTCGAGGTAAGCCCACGAAGAGCCCGCGGAGATCAGGCGGATCAACGCTCCGCCCGGTGGGTCCGGCAGATGGCCGGTCGGCAGAACCCATACCAGCGCGATGGCTGCCAAGCCGAGCAGACCGAGGGTCAGGGTCGCTCGGACCAGGCGCTTCCAAGGGCCGCCGGGCGGCGGCTCGTCGGCGGGCGTTTTCGAGGACGGAAGAAAGTCGTCGAGGGGTGGTGTCTGAAGGGGGATCTCGTAGGTTGGAGACTTCGTCTCGTCGAGACTCGACCCTTTCGGAGACGCGGTAGATTTGGGAGACGACTCGTCGGTCATCTTGGCTCCGGGTGAACTCCGGCTCGAGCCGGAAAGAGATCTAAATCGAGAGGGCGAGCGGAGGACCGGTTTTATTTTGCCATAGGTTCGAGAATTCTTCGTTCAAGGGCGACCTTCCGGTGAGCTCAGGAGGAGGTGCTCAGAATCGGGCCCTGCCGTGGGCAGGAAGGCTCGGTCCACGATAGAGTAAAGCAACACACCCAAAGAACAGTTTTTTCTAAAGAGAGGCGTCATGGACCGAGACCAAGCTTGGGAAGTCTTGACCGAACACGTAAAAGACATTGGATTGCGTCGGCATATGCTGGCGGTTGAGGCGGCGATGCGATTTTACGCCGAACGGTTGGACGGCGACCCCGAAGCTTGGGGTATGGCCGGCCTGCTGCACGACTTCGACTGGGAAATTCATCCGACGGTGGAGCAACATCCGAAAGACGGCGCGCCGATCCTGCGCGAGCGGGGGGTTTCAGAAGACGTGATTCAGGCGATTCTGGCCCACAATCCGGTGGGCACGGGAGTCGATGCCCAAGCGCCCATGGATTTCGCCCTGCGGGCCTGTGACGAAATCACCGGGTTGGTGATTGCCGCGACCCTGGTTCGGCCGGCCAAGGATGTGCGTTTGATGAAGGTGAAGTCGGTCAAACGCAATTGGAAAGATAAATTATTTTGCGCCGCCGTGGATCGGAGCGAAATCGAGGAATCGACCGCCGACTTCAGCCGTCAGTGTTTCGGCGGCAAGTTGGAGCTTTGGCAGCACGTGGGCCATGTGCTCGAAGCGATGCAAGGCCGAGCCGCGGAGCTCGATCTCGACGGACGCCTGGCCGTAGCGCCAAGCAAGGCCTGACGGGCGATTACGAAATGCGCATCGTTGCCACGTTGGGACATCCAGATCACACCATCGGGGGTGCGGGCATCGTTCCCTGGACGATTCCCGATGTCCAAAGCCAGATCTTCGAGGAGATTGAGGATCAGATCGCGGTGATCGGCCGCCGCTCCTGGGAACTCTTTGGCGACGATCTACCTTGCCACCGGGCGGTGGTGTTGTCCCGCGAATCGTCGAACTCGGCGGTGGCGGCCGCGATCGGCCCGGACGACACGCTGAGGGTGCCGAACCTGGCCCTGGCGCTGAATGCTGCTAGAGATATAGACCCTGACCGTGAGGTGCTGGTGGTCGGTGGCGCGTCGGTATTTCGCCAAGCGTTGCCCCTCGCCCAGGGCATGATCTTGGCGGTGATCAAAAGTCCGCTGCCAGGGGATCTCTACTTCCCGGATTTCAGCGACAAAGAATGGTGGATCGAAGATACATGGGAACATCCGTCTTTCGAGTTCCTGCGGTATCGGCGTCGGAATGTCGCTTGAGCCCGAAGTGGAACCGATGCCGACCCGCCAGAGTGGCAACCCTGAGGGGCGATCCTGAGGGGCAACCCTGAGGGGCGATCCAGAATATCGGCTCCTAGGCCGACGACCTAGAGACTCCGGGAGGCGTCATGCGATTGAATCCAGACTTTGTTCACGATTTGATTTTCGGACCCCAAGGCTCGACTCGATTTACCCAGGATTCGCCGGTGCTGCCGGATGTGTGGCAAGCCTACGGTCAAGACCCGAGTGAACCGGTGGATCTTCTGTTGGCGCCGCACATCCGAGCGTCGGTCGGCAGCGTGGGTGCGGCGGTTCGAGGTCGGCTGTTGGAAAGCCGGGCGCTGAACGCGGATCATCGCCGACGGGCGCGGGCGGTCTACAACCAATTCCATGTCGTGGCTCGCTGTTATTTCGACGAACTCGTGCATCTGATCCTGCCGCTGACCCATTGGTGGCCACGGCATGTGGGCGATCGTCGGGTAGATTTTCTCAAGAGCCTGCGCACCAAAAAACAACGCAGGCAGCTGGCCGCGGTACTGGAAGCGGCGTTTTTGGGTAACTCCGTGAGCACGGATCTGAGCCCGGAGCTGCTGTGGGTAGCCAACATCGTCGGTGCGTTGGGTTGGGCCCAATCTCAACAAGGCGCAACCGACGCGCCGACTGAGGTGGGGTTTGACGGCGTGGCCCAGTTGCGCCGTCCGACTTTTTTCGAAATTGCCGACTCCGTGGTCAAGGTGCTCGCCGCCTGTCGCGAGTCGGAAAAGGACGGGTTCGAGACCAGCGTTTGGAGCGTCAATCGCAATCGGGCCGTGGAGCCGAGCATTTCCCGGTCTGTTCCGGCGGTCAAAGCCGACGCCGGTCGGCATCTTTTCGGCATCAGCTGCCGGTCCATGGCCTGGGCCGTGCTCGACACCGGAATCGATGCGCGGCATCTCGCTTTTCGAGACTGGGAGGCTTGGGAGGCGGCCGGCGGCGAGGCCATGACCGACGACGAGAAAGCGCAGTGGTGGCGCTTTTCGAGGGTCACCAAAACCTACGATTTCACCCGCATTCGAATGCTACTCGACCCCGATGCCCTCGAGCCGGACAACGAGGAGCTTCCGGCCTCGCTGCGCCGTTTGTTGGAGAACAAGAAGGAAGAGTTGGCAGACGACCTGGAGGACCTCAAGCTCAATCTGCTCAAGGGGCGCCAGGTCAATTGGGGCTTGTTGGAACCCTTCCTGTGCATCGAGCACGACGCATTCTATGAGCAGCCCGGCAACGGTCACGGCACCCACGTCGCCGGCATTCTGGGGGCAGGGGATCCTCAGGGTGAGCTGCACGGCATGTGCCCGGACATCAAGCTCTACGATCTCCGGGTGGTGGATTCCGGCGGCAATGAATTCGACCTCATCTCGGCCCTGCAATTTGTCAGCTGGCTCAACGGTCATCGCGACTATCTGGTAGTGCACGGAGCCAATCTCTCGCTTTCGATTCGCCACGAGGTGGAAAGCTATGCCTGCGGTGCCACGCCAGTGTGCGAGGAGGCGGACCGTCTGGTGTCGACCGGAGTGGTGGTCGTGGCCTCGGCGGGCAACCAAGGGCATCAAACCTTCCGCACGGTGATGGGGCGTCAAGAGGGTTATCTAACGGTGTCCATTACCGATCCGGGCAATTCCGACCAAGTGCTCACCGTCGGCTCGACCCATCGATTCAGCCCGCACACCTACGGCGTCAGCTATTTTTCGAGTCGAGGTCCCACGGGAGACGGGCGGGCCAAGCCGGATTTGGTAGCGCCGGGGGAAAAGATTCTCTCCGCCGAGCCCAACAACGAATGGGGACGCCGTGACGGCACCAGCATGGCCGCCCCCCACGTTTCCGGCGCTGCAGCCCTCTTGATGGCGAGGCATACGGAGCTGATGGGCCGTTCCCGTCGAGTCAAAGAAATTCTGTGCTCTACCGCCACGGATCTCGGCCGGGAGCGCTATTTCCAAGGCCACGGCATGATCGATGTGTTGAGGGCTTTGCAATCGGTTTGATCCCAGGGTTTGCGACTACGTTATTGACCCGAGGAGCTGGACCATTGGCCCAGGGTGCCGGACTCGAATCCGTCTTGGAAGAGAACGCCTTGCCAGTGCTGGAGTAGCAAGGCGAGGGCTTGGGGCGGGTTGGTCGGTGGTGCTTGGCCGATTTGGTCGCTCGAACTTTGGCCGTGGCACGAAGCGCAGACGCGGACTTCGCCGGGTTGGAAGGTGATCCAATAGCGCTCGCGCACCACCGGCTCGTGGTCGGGGGCCAGCATTTGCCAGCTCATGGCGCGGTGGGCCGGAACTAGGGCGGCCATGGAGCCGTCGGATGCTAATTGAACGCTGCCGGCCGGGCCGGTAGTCGGTGGGTTGGCACCTGCGGCGTCATGCATGATCTGAGCAATGACCCGACGACCTTGGGCGGGATCTGCCAATCCACCGATACCGCGGATTTGATCCCCCTGAAAAAACTGCAAATAGGCGACGTCGTAAAGCAGGCCGCCGGTGGTGGTCTGTGCTCCTCCGGGGATCGCCAAATTGAACGGCTGTTGGCGGTCGTCGGAGTCGCGGCGGGTGACGTCGCGACTGACCACCAGGGCCAAACCTTGTTGGGCCAGATCGGCCTTAAAAGCGGCCGGGTCGACCCCTTCCTGTTGAAAAATCTGGAGTTCCGGGGCTTCCAACTCGGCCATGGCCGTGGCGGGTGGTTGGGCACGGCTCACCACCTCCACCGGTTGCAGCTCCCACAGAGGCCCGTTGTAGCTCACCAACACGTCCGGATCCCAATAGGTCAGGGATTTGGTGATACCTCCTGTGAGAGAGCCGGAGGCGGCCAAATAACCCCCGCTGGGCGACAGGGTTTTCAATTGGAAGTCGTAGCGGGGGTCCGGATTGGCGCGGGTGCCTTCGTTGCCGGCAATGCGGGTCTCGGCGGTATGGGACGCGATCAGCGAGCCGTCCGACAAGGGTAGTGGGTCCCGATAGTGGCCGGTGTGGGCCGACGGAGGAGTCTCGCCGTCGTCGACCTGGGTGTTGGTGATGGGATGGGTGAGGTAGCTGACCACGATTTGATCGGGAGCCAAGGACGGGGGCGCGTTCAAAGCGACGATCCGGCCGGCCGCGTGGGTGCGAAATTCCGGCGCGTCAACGGCCACGTATCGGCCGGCAACCGAGGGGTCCTCGCGAATCTGAAGGGCGTTCAGGATCGACTGCTCGTTCGGCCGGTCCGAAACCGCGGCAATAAATTCGGTCAAGTTGTTGTCGTCGTTGAGGCTGCGATTGAAGTAATTGTGCAAGTCGTGACGGCCGATGTGGTTGAGGGTCTCCTCACCGGTGCCGTCCTGGGCGATCTGCCACGGAAAGAAATGGTTGATCGAATGGCCTTCGAGGTTGGTGCCGGCCAGGAGATCCGTGCGCACGGAACGAGGCTCGGGGAAGACCTCTGTTCGATCGTTCAACATGGGCGCCGCCGCGCTCTCGCTCTGCCAATTGAAGGTGCCGTAGGGCGCAGGATTGCCGGCCAAGACGGCGAGGGCGTCGGCATCCGCTTGCTGATCCCGTTGCAGATGATCCCAGCGGGTGAAAATCACACGGCCGTAGCTGTCGAGGGTCGGGGTGAACGAGCCGGACGGGGAATGTTGGAGCAAAAAAACGTGACCGGTCGACGGGTCGAGACTCCACAGCCCCGTGTTGGTGGCAGTCGACTCGTATTCGTCGTGCTGGGGATAGAGGTGCGGTTGATCGCCACCCCGGGGTTGGTCCGAGGTGAAGAGAATGCGGCCGTCGGCGGCGTAGATCGGCGTGAGGTTGTTATAAGTCTCCGGTTGATTGGGGACCTTGGTGATCACCGCGGTCTGGCCCGCCCCGAGGCCGGTGACTTCATAGAGCTGCCAATATTCGGTGGTCCATTGGTATTGGGCGGGTGGCGCGCCGATCGCCATGCTGAACAACGCTTTGGTGCCGGTCCAATGGACGTGTGGGTCGCGCACGGCGATGGCGTCGGTGCCTTGGTGCACCCCGGCGCTGCCATAGCCGGCTTCTTGGGTCAGGTTCCGCAGGGTTCCGTTCGCATATCGAATGTAGAGGTTACCGCCTCGTCCGACCTTGTCGATGCGTGCGCGGTGATTGGCGAAGACCGAGCCGATGGTGGCGAAATCCTGGGAAATAGGCATTTGGGTGACGAAGAGAATGGGGTTGGGCGGGTCGCCCGCCTGGATATCGGTCGTCACAAGGCCGCTCAACACAAAGATCAACAGGCAACACAGAAGGCTCGACGAGGGGGGCAAAGGTTTGACCATTGGAGGCTCTCCGACGTGGGGGGTTCGTCGTCGCTGACGGCTCGGCAGGCTCCAGCCTCGAAAGGCCCAAGGAAATTGCTGAGGAAGTGGAGCCCCGTAGCTTTGCGTCCCGCGGTTACCCACGGTTTGCCCTGGACAGCAAGCGGAATTTGACCATGATTATATATCAATACATGGATATGTGTCTCAATGTGATCTTGGGGTCCGTACGGCTCCTTTCGGTCGAGACCATCAAAATGTGACCTCCCTGCCAGATTCTCAGCTTCGATTACGCCCTTAACGGCCCCCAGCGGATTCGTGTCTGCGGTATGGATTGTTTGTAAGGTGAATATCTAAGTGTTAGATTCGTAATCAGGTTTTGCCTTTCTTACATCGAAAATCACCGCAGATTGCATGCTGTTCTCGGAGGAGACATCCAAATATGAGACCTAAGAGATTCCAACCCGCGCTGTTTTCTCTCGTCTTCGTTTTGCTACTGAGTCTATCCGGCCCGCTCTGGGCCGAAAACGACGGGCTCGGGCCAGAAGTTCCGTCCGAAGCCCGGTTTGAAACCGAGGTGGTGGACCTCCTTTCCAAGGACCTCAGGGTCGCCTGGCGAGAGCTGGACGAGATTCGACACGCGGCGGAGAACTCTGCCGAGCCATGGGCCAGGGATCGGCTGACCCAGCTGTCCGGGCACTTAGAGCTTTTAGAATCCCGGGTGTGGCGGCTCGACGATCAAGAGCTGATCCGCAAGCACACCGAGCTGGCTCGCCTCGCCCAAGCCATGGAACAGGACATGGACCACGGGACGGTGTCGGCCCACTCGGGCGAGCGGCCACAGGGGCTGGCGCTGGGGGCTCACTGCCTCGGAGCGCCGGAGGTAGCCGAGGGGGCCTGGGCCCTTCAGTGGCGGGCTGCCGGACGGCGAGCGGAAAATCGCGCAATGTCCGGTTGGCTGCGTTTCCAAGCCCCCTTCGAGGGCCGGTTCACTCTGCAGACCCGACGCTCCAACACCGACACCCGCCTTGAGGTCTACGCCGACTGTGGGGCCGCGCCGATCGCCCAATCCGACGATGCCTATGGCCTCGCCGCCGCGCTTTCCTTCCTGTCCGCCGAGTCCGAGGTCTGGTGGATCCGCGTGCAAGCCCAAGGTCGCGGTATCTCCGTGCTCGACTTCCAGGGTCTCTCCACCGAGCAGAAGGACTACCTCCGTCGCTCCCGAGCCGCCGAGAAGGCCGCTGGCCCGGTGGCTTCGGTGCGCTCAGTGGAGCGGTCCGGGCCCCAAACCCAGCTCGGCAGCGGCATCCTGTCCGGTCGGGTCACCGCCCAAGCCGACGGCACCTCGCTGCAAGGTATCCGGGTGGAGCTTTACCAAGACGAGGGCTATTGGCAATATCAAGGTTACGCCACCTCGGATGAGCACGGCGCCTATGGGTTCTCCGGGCTGGAAGCGGGGGAATACCGCGTGGCGACGAACCAATATTTCCCCGAAAGTGACTACCTGAATCAGGTTTATCCCGGAGCAGAGTGTGTGGGTGTGTGCGATATCGAAGACGGCGAGTCCATCGAGCTCGACGGCGTCAGTGAGGTGTCCGGCATCGACTTCGCTCTGCTGCGGGGCTCGAAGATTTCGGGTTGGGTTCGGGACGAGAGCCAGGTGGGCATCGCTTCCGTGCGGGTTGAGATCTTCGGCGCCGGCCAGGTCCAAATTCGCTCCGACTACACGGATTCCGCGGGCCGCTATTCCGTTGGCGGGTTGGCGGCGGGGGACTATCGCCTGAAAGCCGAAAGCTCCGCCTACCGCGACGAGCTGTGGCAGGACGTGAATTGCCAAGGGGGTTGCGATCTCTCCGCCGGCGATGTGCTGATCTTGGGCTCCGAGCAGGACGTCCAAGGGATCGATTTCGAACTCATCCGCTTGGGTAGCGTCAGCGGTCGGATCACCGACGAGCTGACCGGGGAACCGATTTCATTCGGCTCTGTGACGGCCTACAACGCTGGCGGAAGCTGGATGGGCTCCGGGGGCTCGGATGCGCAAGGTGAGTATTCGATCCGCGGTTTGCCGGCGGGGGACTACTATTTGGTCGCCGAAGAAGGCGACTATGTCGACGAGGCGTGGGGAGATGTGGTTTGTGAGCCGTGTGACCCCACCACGTCGACCCCCGTTGCCGTGGTCCACAACGCCGACACCTCGGGGCTCGATTTTGCCCTCCAGCCCTACGGCTCGCTCACCGGTCGAATCACCTCCGCAACCGACGATCGACCCCTCGGAAATCTGTGGGTGGAGGTCTACGATGGAACCGGCGAGTTGGTGCGCTCCGTGCGTTCTTATGGGGATGGTAACTACGAACTCATCTTGCCCGCCGGCAGTTACTTCGTGGCGGTTCCCGACGTGCACGACCATGACGCGGAGGTTTGGAACGACCAGCCCTGTATCGACGGCATCTGCGACGTATCGGCCGGCGATCCGGTGGTGGTGAACCCCGGAACCGAGACGCCAGACATCGAGTTCTCGTTGACGGAAAAAGCGAGAATCTCGGGCGTGGTCACCGCCTCCAGCGACGGCTCCCCGTTGACGGGTTGGATGTGGCTCTACGACGGCTCGGGGCAGCTTCTGCACACCGCTTATTTGAACGGCTTGGGAGAATATAGGGTCGTAGGTCTGGAAGCGGGTACCTACTACCTGAAAGCTACCAGCTCGGGCTATGTGGCCGAGATCTACGACGATGTGCCTTGCGCCCCGGATTGCGACCCGAGCACCGGCCTCGCTCTGGTGGTGACCGAGGGACAGCACCTGCAGGGGATCGACTTTGCCTTGGATCGCCTGGGCCGGGTGTTTGGAGCCGTCACCGATTTGGAGACGGGTTTGCCGTTGGGGGATTACGACACTCGAATCACCTTTTACGATGAAGTGGGTGATTACTTCGACCAGCTCTACCCGAATGCCGCAGGAAGTTATTCAAATACCCATATTCCACCAGGCACTTACTATTTGCGAGTGACCCGCCACGGTTACATCGGCAGGCTTTGGCAATCCGTGGACTGCTTCCCCGCGAGCGGTGACGACATGTGCGACGTCACCACCGGGACCCCGATCGTGATCACGGGGAATTCAGAAATCGAGGCCAATGTGGCTTTGGATCGAGGCGGCTCGATTTCCGGCACTGTGTCTTCTGTGTCTTCTGTGTCTTCCGCGTCTTCCGCCAATTCTTTCCTGGGATCTTCTGCAGATGGGGCTTTTTCAATGGGTGGTGATTCGTCCGTGGGCGGTATTACGGCCCAGGTCTGGATCTACGACGACACCGGCGCTTTCATCACCAGCCAATCCACCACGATTCCCGGCAGCTGGAGCCTTTCGGGCCTGATCACCGGCAACTATTTCGTCAAAACAACGATTTACTATCCGAGGTATATGGATGAGCTGTGGGACAGCATTCCCTGTGAGGCGGATCTGGGTTTCGATTGCGACGTCACTACCGGATCGCCCGTGGCCGTGACCCGAGGGTCGGAGACTTCCGGGATCGATTTCACCCTCGACGTGGTCGGAACCATCAGCGGCCGTTTGACCCAAAGCGGTACCGGCGAGCCGATTCGCGGGCAGGTCTACGCCTACGATTCCGCCGGCTCCGTTCTCGCCGGCACCTACTCCGACGCCGAGGGTTATTACACCTTGGAAGGCCTGGGCGCCGGGGACTTCTACGTCTCGACCCGATTCATCTCCAATCACATGGATTGGGTCTACGGTGGCGGCATGTGCGAATCCGACTGCGAGCCCCTGTCGGGCACACCCCTGAGCCTGACCCTCTACCAGCAGCTCAATGGCATCGATTTCAGCCTCGAGCCGTCGCGCATTGTGCGCGGCACCGTGACCTCCTTGTCCTCCGGGGCGCCGATCCCGGGGGTCGCGATCGACTTCTGGCGTTCCGACGGCAGCTTGTGGTCGAGCTCGGTCACCGGGCCCGACGGCAGCTACGAGAACCAGACGCTGAGCAACGGCACCTACTACATCTCGACCGACAACGGCTCAGGGTTCGTCGACCAAATCTGGAGCGGCGTATCTTGCCCCGACGGCTCCGCCCACCAAGGCCTTTGCGACGTGATCTTCCAAGGCACCTTGATCGAGGTGGGTGAGGAGCATCCCGTGCGCGTCATTCCGTTCGACCTGGCGAATTCCGAGGTGTTATTCCACAGTGGCTTCGAAAACGGCCTGTTGGGCTGGACGGTGTTTCCGTAGCCGACCGACAATTTAAAAAGCAGCTTGAAGGCCCTGGGGTTTGCATTCGATGTCGAATGTCGGCGCGATGGCGGCCGAGGTTTTGGAGGGAATTTTGCAGATGAGATGGCCAACGACACTTCGTATCGTGCTGCTGCTCAGTACTGTTCTACTTCTGCTGTGGGGGCCCCTAAACCCGCTTTGGGCTGAGGGAGATCGGGTCGATTCCCAAGGCGATTCCAGAGTCGAGCCGACCGCTGAGCGCGAGGATTTCGTGGCGGAAGAGCTACGGCTCGTTTGGCGAGAGCTGAGCCGGCTGCGAGCCTTGGCTCGGACAGAGCCGACCCTCGCCGGGCAGTCTAGATTGGAAACTGTCGCTCGGCGCTTGCAGGGCCTGGCGGTGTGGATCGCCCAGTTGGAGGAGCAAAGCTCGACCCGATGGGCTCGTAAACATACCGAGCTGACCCACCTCGTGAAGGCCCTACAAGAAGAGCTGATGGCCGGCACGTTGTCGTTGGCCCGCCCTAACCGATTGGCGGCGGCCCAGGGCCTCCGGCCGCAAAGCCTGAGCTTGGGTTCCCGATGTGCCGACGCCCCGATGCTGATTCTGGGATCGTGGTCCCTTCGCAGCGGCAAGGCGAGCAAGAGCGATGGGTCCAACGCCGAAGGCTCTCTCGCGGCGACGGGTTGGTTGCGATTCGAGGCCCCGTTCGAGGGGCGATTTACCTTGGATACCGGGCGCTCCAGCCTGGACACCCACCTTGAGCTGCTGGCCGACTGCGCGGCCCCGCCGCTCGATCAATCCGACGATGTCTACGGCCTGGCCGCGGTTTCGTCTTTCCGATCCGCCGAGGGGCAAACGTGGTGGGTCCGCGTCGAATCCCGGGGCCGCGGCATCGCGGTGTTGGATGTCCACGGGTTGGCTTCCGAGGTCGAGAGCCACTTAAATCGAGCACCAAGCCTTGGCGAAAAAACGGCGGGCCTGGAGGAGCTGGCCAAGAGCTTCGGACCGAGCGTCCACTTCGGTAGCAGCACCCTCTCCGGCCGGGTCACCGCCCGGGCCGACGGCGCCCCATTGGCGGGGATTCGAGTGGAGCTTTATCGGTACAGCGAAGGTTATTGGAATTATCGTGGCTCCGATTATTCCGACGGCACCGGTGCCTACGGTTTCACCGGCTTGTCGACCGGCGAATATGGCGTTCGCACCAATGTCAATGTATCCAACGGCGACTATCTGAACCAGATCTATTCCGATGTGGACTGCATTGACGTTTGCGACCTGGGGGATGGAGAAACCATCCCGCTCGATGGTGTAGGTGAGGTGACTGGGATCGATTTGAGCCTGTTGCGGGGCTCGACGGTTTCCGGTTGGGTTCTCGATGAGGTGGCCCAGCTGGGCATCCCTTCCGCGTGGGTCGGGATCTACGACGCTTCCGGGGCCTGGATCCGCGCCGACCACACGGATTCCGTGGGCCGCTATTCCCTGCGCGGTCTAGGAGCGGGAGACTACCGCCTAAAAGTGGAGCACTCCGAATACCGTGACGAGCTGTGGCAAAACGTGAGCTGTCAGGGGGATTGTGACGTCTCGAACGGCGATGTGCTCACTCTGAGACCGGAGCAAGGGATACAAGGGGCCGATTTCGAGCTCATTCCCCTCGGCAGCTTCAGCGGCCGGGTGACCAACGAGCTGACCGGTGAGCCGGTTCAGAGCGCGACGGTGGCGGTTTACGACCCCACCGGCGAGCTGCTCACCTACCGCTATGCCGAAGCAGACGGCAGCTTCCATTCCGGAGGATTTTCGGCCGGCACGTACTTCCTCGTCGTCACCAGCCATAGCCATGTCAATGAAGCGTGGGTTCGCACCCCTGCCGGCAGGGGTGCGAACC
>CBDUGP010000095.1:0-37163 GCA_965366625.1 uncultured bacterium | reverse complement strand
GCACCGAGACCATTACCGTCAACCCGCTCGGCAACGTGGCCGGGCTCTCCGCCGGCACCTACTACCTCGGCATTCTCATTCCCGACGAAAACGAAGCCTGGCGACGCACCGCTTCCATCGAGGTCCTGGACACGCCACCGGTACCGGACTTGGAGATCCCGACCATCTCCGCGACGCCCATTCCTGCCTATCTGGACCAAAGCTTTACCGTCACCGCCACCATCAACAATGTCGGCTCGTCGTCGGTCTCCAGCCGAGAGATCGAGTATTACCTCTCCACCAACACCACCATCAGCACAACCGACATCTACCTCGGCAACGACTACGTCACCCTCTCTGCGGGCGGCAGCGGCACCGAGACCATTACCGTCAACCCGCTCGGCAACGTGGCCGGGCTCTCCGCCGGAACCTACTACCTCGGCATCCTCATTCCCGATGAAAACGAATCCTGGCGAAGAACCGCTTCCATCGAGGTCCTGGACACGCCACCAGTGGCGGATTTGGAGATCCCGACTATTGCGGCGTCGCCCATACCCGCCTATCTGAACCAGAGCTTCACTGTCACGGCGACGGTAAACAACGTCGGCTCCGCTTCGGTCACCAGCCGCGAGATCGAGTACTACCTCTCCACCAACACCACCATCAGCACAACCGACTACTACCTCGGAAACGACTACGTCACCTTGGCCGCGGGCGGTAGCGGCACCGAAACCATCACCGTCAATCCGCTGGGCAACGTCAGTGGCCTGTCCGCCGGCACCTACTACCTCGGCATTCTCATTCCCGATGAAAACGAGGCCTGGCGACGCACCGCTTCCATCGAAGTCTTGGACGCGCCGTCGGCGGCGGATCTGGAGATTCCTTCGATCGGCGCGACCCCTCTGCCCGCTTATTTGGACCAGAGCTTCACCGTCACCGCCACCATCCAAAACGTCGGATCGTCGTCGGTCTCCAGCCGAGAGATCGAGTACTACCTTTCCACCAACACCACCATCAGCACGGCCGATATCTATCTCGGCAACGACTACGTCACACTCTCCGGCGGCGGTAGCGGCAGCGAAACCATCACCGTCAATCCACTGGGCAATATCAGCGGTCTCTCGCCGGGAACCTATTACCTCGGCATCTTGATTCCCGACGAGAACGAGGCCTGGCGACGCACCGCCGCCATCGAGGTCTTGGGAGCCTCCGGGGCCGCCGATCTGGAGATTCCATCCATCGGTGCGACCCCTCTGCCCGCTTACCTGGACCAGAGCTTCACCGTCAACGTCACCGTCGACAACGTGGGGTCCGCTTCGGTGTCGAGCCGTAAAATCGAGTATTACCTCTCCACCAACACCACCATCTCCAGCTCCGACTTCTATCTCGGAAACGATTACGTCACCTTGTCCGCGGGCGGCTCGGGAACGGAAGCCATCACCGTCAGCCCCCTCGGAGCGATCAGCGGATTGAGCTCCGGGACCTACTATCTCGGCGTGCGCATCCCGGATGAAAACGAATCTTGGCGCAGGGTGGCCTCGATCCAAGTCTTGGAGGACGTATCCAGCCCGCCGGACCCCGACTACTTCGAGATTTCCAACATCGCGTCGCCCCAAACCACCGACGTGGCGTTCAGCGTCACGATCCAAGCGAAATCCAGCTCGCTCAAAGGCGCGGGAGTGGTGGACTTCGACGGCCCGATCTCCCTCGGCGCCTCCCACGGCTCCGGGGTCAGCCCTTCCACCGTTTATATGGTCGACGGCGTCGGCACCGGACAGATCTCGATCGATACCGCGGGCAACGATATACGGCTGCGGGCCGCGAGCTCGGGTATTTTCGGTGAGAGCAATACCTTCGATGTGGACGGCGGCTCCATCTTCGAGGGCCGCATCTCGGGCAAGGTCTGGAACGGCACCAGCTTGTTGCCGGGAGCGACCGTGGAGGTCTTGTCGGGACCCGTGCCCGATCAAATCACGGCGATCGACGGCACCTACCAAAGCGGCCCGATCACCTGCGGGCTGGTCACTGCCCGCGCCACTTTTGAAGGCAATTCCAGCTTCTTCGCCTCGCTCTTCATTCCCTGCGGCTCCAATTTGACCTACGACTTCCTGATACCCGACGCCTGCGTGCCCACCGGTGTCACGCCCATCCTCTTGGTGCCGGGATTCATGGGCTCCTCGACCTCGGTGTCGAGCATCTATCCCCGCCTACCCCAGCAGCCGCCCCATTGGAAAGACGATTGGCCGGGCTGGGGATTCTTCGGCCAAGGGGGATTGCACCAAGCCATACGAAAGCCCAATTGGACCGGGCTGATCGACGAGCTGCAACAGATCAATGCCAACTACCAGCCCAACTGCGCCGTCTTCGCCGTGCCCTGGGATTGGCGGATGGACCTCGACGAGGCCGCCGAAACCTATTTGGCCCCTTGGATCGAGGAAGCCAAGACCCAGACGCAGAGCTCCGAGGTGCACGTGATCACCCACAGCACCGGTGCCCTCTTGGTGCGCTCCTATCTGCAGTCGAGGGCCGGATCCCCCTCCCCCATCGACCGTCTGGCGATGGTCGGCCCACCGAATCGCGGCGCCACGTTCGGCTACTACCCCTTGCAAGGTGGCGACCCACGCTTGGTGGACCGCCACGGAACATGGGTGGATTGGATCACCCAATTCGCCACCAGGACCGCGGAATACATCTACGAATCGACCACCGGTGAATCCATTCCGAAATATTACGAGCCCTCCATTGGTCATGTTCCCCTCGAGCCCGACTACCAAATCGCTTTCAGGGGTTTCTTCGCCGACCACATGACCTCTCTCAGGCAGCTGATGCCCGATTTTCCGTTCCTCATGGACACGGGAACGAATCAGCTCCGGGCGTTGCAATGTGAGGCCAATCCTTGGCTCGCGGATCTCAACGAAGTGGATCGAGATCCGTCCCTATCGATGCTGGTGGACGAAAACGGTCCCACCGACAAGGCAAGGACGCGAATCTTCTCAGGAATCGACGAAGACACCATCCTGCAGATCGACGTCGGCGCCCGCGATTGCCAGCGGGAGGGGTTCTATCCCGACGGTCAAGCCCAAGGAGACCCCTTCAAATACGATTACGGAGACGGCACCCTGCTCTACTTCTCCACTCGAATTCCGAATCGCGACGACCTCATACCCACCACCTACAGCGTCGATCACGTGGGATTGGTCGGCGAATCGAGCCATGACGTGGCGGAATTCCTGTGCGACTGCTCCCTGCCCCTGCGAGCCGATGTAGGCGGCACGCCCCCGGAGGTGTCGTTCTCCGCTTCGATCGTCGAGGGTAGGGCGCAGCCGTGGCTGGAAGCCCCCTCAGGACAACGCTCGGGATTGGACCCGAGCACCGGCGACTTGGTCGAGGATATTCCGGGATCGGCGGTTTACGTCGGCCTCGAGGACGCCGCCGTCACCGTCGACTCACCGGATCCCGGCCGCTACGTCTTCACCTTGCAGAGCCCATTCGACGAGCAGCTCAAATTGGAATTCGCCCTGGCGGGGCATCCTGAAAACGAAGCCGTCGAGAGGTGGGTGATGGGCCATCCGGGAACCTACCAGCTCGAGGTCGAGCTGCAGCCCGAGGCTTCGACACCGATCACCCTGATCAACGCTCCGGCGCAGCCGTTCGGGGTGCAGGCAGATCCCGCCGCGAACGACACCGAGACCCGATTGACCTGGCTCGATCCCGGCGATCCCGAGGTGGTGCACTATCGCGTCTACGGCAAAGCCGACGACCAACCCTTCTTCTCCCTGCTGGGCACCACCACCGCTCTGCAATACACCGCCGCGCTGCCGTGGTCCGGAGACCAGACCACCGCCACCTGGACCTTCAGCGTGGCGTCCGTCGATGCCCAGGGAAACGAAAGCTTCCTTTCGAGCTTCGTCGAAAACAACGACCGCGACCACGACGGGCTGTCGGACGTCTTCGAAGCGGAATTCGGCAGCTCGCCCACCACCTACGACACCGACTCCGACGGTCTCGGCGACGGCTACGAATATCTGTGGAGCACCGATCCGAACGACGCGGACACCGACGACGACGGCTTCAGCGACGGCGAGGAAGTCCAGGGCGGCTCCGATCCCCTCGATCCGAGCTCCCTACCACCGCTTTTCCGAGACGGATTCGAGTCCGGTGATACGTCGGCTTGGTCCACGACGTCGCTGTTCTGACGCTCGGTAGCGACGAATCAAGGAGCAGGCTCAAGGAGCTCCGACCGTCCGAAACACCCGGACGGTCGCGCCGACGACCGCTTCTAGGGCCTGGGTATCGGTGCCCCGCTCGACCAGCATCTCGACCGCGAGTCGGCTCGGCAAGCAGACGGAGAATTTGAGCCCTTCGAGGGCTTTTTTCGAGATTCGGGGGCGGATTTTCTCGAAGGGTTCGGAGGTGACGGCTTCTACCCACCCTAGGGCTCGAGCCGGGTTGTCTTGGCTGTCGAAGACGATCGATAGATTGTCGGCCCGGATCGGGATGTCGATCTGGGATCGCAGGGTGTCTGCCAGGGCGGTGTTGGCGGCTAGGCCGGCGTAGGTCCACCAAGCCACGCCTTTTCCTTGGTCGACGGCGAGGACGGTCGACTCGGAGTCTTCGTCCGACAGCCAGGGATGGCTGTGCTGGAGCTCTTCGAGGGCTTCGGCGCCGCGGCGGGAGAGCCCCGGCGGTGGAGTTCCGTCGCTTAGGACTCGGCGAATCGCTCGGCAATGCTCGAAGTGTAGGGGACGCCCTTCGCCTCGCCACAGGGATCGGCCGAGCCGACGGGTCGCTTGCACGTAGATGCGTTGGCGGCGCCAGTCCACGGATTTGATGTCCCAGTTTCGACCGGCGAGCAGCAAACCGCGGGGCAGCTCTTCGAGCATCAAGGATCGTCGATCGACGGTGCCCAGCTCTTCTCTTCCATGGAACACTTTAAAGACCGGCGAGCTGGTGATGATGCTCAGGACTTCGAGAAAATTGCGTCGGCCGAAGGCTTCCTCACCTTGCGCCCCGAACCACAGGATGCCTTGATCTGAAAACAGAATTCCGGTTTCGAGCATGTGCCGAACCACCTCCGGCGGCTCGGCGGGGTTTAGGCCCGAAAACGGAGGCAATCCCAGGAGCTTGGCCAGCCAATCCGCCTCGCCCACCCCGCCTTCTTGCAAGGCTACGGCCATCAGCTGCTGGGCCAGCAAGTGAAGCGGCCGAGCGGGAGGTTGAACCGATTCCACGAATCCCCGATGCCACAGCTCGAGCAGACCGGCCGCCTGGGCCAAGGCTCCATCGGTGGTGGCCAAGATCAGGAAATTTGCCACCGATCCCGAGCGTCGACCCGTGCGACCCATGCGCTGCAGCATCGAGGCGACGGACGGCGGTGAGTCGATTTGAATCACCCGGTCGAGATCGCCGACATCGATGCCCAGCTCCAGGGTGCTGGTGGCGACGATCACACAATCCCGATCTTCGGCAAAGGCTCGCTCCGACACAAAGCGTTGATCTTTGGACAACGAGCTGTGGCTGACGTAGGTGGTGATGCCCAACTTCTTGAGCGCCACCGACAACCGTTCTACCCGGGCTCGGCTGTCGCAAAAAACCAACCGCTTCTCGCCCACGTGCAGGTGGCTGATGACCAGCGCCGCGTTGTCCAAGCTGCCGACGAAATCCAGCTCCACCTCCGGGGGTTTGGCCGTCGGCGACGGCGGTGTGCGAATCACCCGGCGGGGACCTTCGCTCGCACCCGCCAGCCATTCCAACAGCTCGTCCGTATTGCCGACCGTGGCGGAGAGGCCGATGCGTTGAATCGGCTCCCGGGCCAAGGCCTCCACTCGACCGAGCACGGAAAGCAAATGCCAGCCCCGATCGTCACCGGCGAAGGCGTGGATTTCGTCCACCACCACGGCTCGCACGCCGGCAAAAAAATGCCTCGGATCCGTGCGTCTGGAGACCAGAAGCACCTCGATCGATTCCGGGGTCGTCAATAGAAGATCCGGCGGCTCACGCACGATCCGTCGACGCTGGGCATCGGTGACGTCGCCGTGCCACAGGGCAACTCGACGCCCCACCAGCTCCGCATAGTGCCGAAGGCGTGGCTCCAGGTTGTTGAGCAAGGCTTTAATCGGACAAACATAAAGCACCGAAAGGCCTTGCCAATCCTCGGACAGCAAACGCGACAGGAGCGGAAACATCGCCGCTTCGGTTTTTCCGCCGGCGGTGGGCGCCAACAGCAGGGCGTGCTCACCGGCCACCAAGGGCCCTAGGCTCGCCTTTTGTAGCGGTCGCAAATCCGGCCACTGCAGGGTGTTGACCACGTGGTAAGCCAACGCGGGATGCAAGGCCGCCGACTCGGTCACAGATCCAGCTCGATATCGTCGACGCCGCGGACGGCTTTCGGCTCACCGGCCGAGCCCGCGGCTGCCCGTTCCACGGCGCTCAGCTCTTCTGTTCCCAGGGTCAAGGAATAGTGGCGGCGAGGATCGAAGTCGGCGTGCAAATCGATCGGATCGAGCACCTCTGCGATCAGTTTTTTGAGAAAAATTCTCGGCGCCACGCCCACCTGTCCCCCGAGCCGACCGGCCACCGCCCGAGCTAAATCCAAGACATAGCGATCGTCGGCCAAGGACCTCACACGGTCGCCGTGGACGGTGCCGGCCGCATAGAGGTCCCGGATCCTGCGACCTACCTCCCCCAGCCGATCGAGATCGAAGCCGTGAAGGCGTAGCTGCACGGCCCGCGGATTGTCGAAACGGCGATCCTCGGGAAAATGGGTGGCCAATCGTTGGGCCAAGGGCGCCAAGCGGCGGACCCCCTGGGGACCGTCGAAAAATGCCGGGGTGCCCGTGATCAAAAGGTACAAGCCGGGAAATCGACCGGCATCCACCTCGTCCAACAGCTGGCGCAAAGCGTTCAAACCGCGCTCACGCACGTCACCCCGGACCCGCTGCAAGGTCTCGACCTCATCGAGCACCCACACCAAACCCGGCAAACCCGAATCTCTGAGGATCACCAGCAGGCCTTGGAGGAACGACAACGCCCCATAGTGGTCGATTTTGCCCTTCAATCCGGCAGCCCGCTTGACCGACGCCGCCACCGTGGGCTCTCCGGAAATCCAGGCCAACAGCCCTTCTGCGTTGGCGCCGTCCCCCTCGGCCGAGGCTCGACGATAGGACCGCAGCGCCATGGCCAGAGCCGGGGCGTTCCGGCTGACCTCACCCAGGCGTTTTTCCAACAGCTCGTCGGTGCGGGCCGTCAAAGCTTGCACGTCGGATTCGTCCAGGTCCCCTTCCGCCAGCACGTCCTCTTCGAGGGTGAAGAACCAGCCGTCGAGCAGGGATCGTAAAGCCCCTTGCGCCACGGCCGTGGTGGACAAGCGCTCGATCAGCCGGCGATAAACGGTTTCGTAGCGATGCAAAGGGGTTTCGGTTTCCGACACCTGCACTTCTGCGGCCGTGAAACCCTGCTTCTTCGCTCGCTCTTGGAGCCATCGCGAAAAAAACGTTTTACCCGCACCGTACTCACCCCGAACCGCCTTGAACACCGCTCCGCCGGACCGCACGGTCTCCAGCTCTTCGTCCAAGACCGGCACCCAGGCATCCAGGCCGACGGCGAAGGCGTCGAGATCGCTCAGGGGTACCGTGCCCCGCCGCAAGGCATCGATGATGCGCCGCCGTCGTTCCGGGCTCACGGTTTCTCGCCGGTCGTGGCTCACCTTATTGGCTCCGTCCTTCGAGCTCGAATTGACGACACAGAAGCGCGCGGTCGAACGTCACCTCATCCGAAGTCTCGTCCACCGCGATCACGGCAAAGCCGTCGACATTCAACAATCGACCCACCTGGCTCAACAAACCGTGCAATCGGTGGGTGCGCAGGCGATGGGCCAGGGCCGCCCGGGTCAGTCGACCGCCCTCGCGATCGAGCGCTTCGAGCAGCTTGCGGACGTGGTCGTTCGACGGCGGACGGCGACCCACCAAGGCCAGCTGCTGTGCATACACAGGGGATCGGAAGAGGGCGGCCAACCAAGGCTGGGACGGCTCGTCCATCGGCTGCGAAACGGGCTCCGGCGGGTCGGCGAGCAGCGAAAGCTGGCGGACATCGGCCTTTTTCTTTCGAGCCGGCGGCCGACGTTTCTCGGCCTCCGACTTGGAAACCTTCTTCACGGGCTCGCTTTCGGCGACCGAGACCGGTGATTCCGGCGTCGACCACCAAGGGGGAGGCGGATCCAGCTCCAGGGGCAGCCATCCTTCGAGCTTTGGGCCCGTGAGTTTTAGGTCCGTGCGGCCGAGCACCACCACCGGCACCACCATCTCTTGAAGCGTCGCTCCACCGTGGTACCCGGCTCGGCCGGCCCGCCGATACCGCAATCCCTCGCTCCACGGCACGATCACCTCGCCACCGGCTCCGGGCTGCCCCGACGACGGGATCACCCGCCGCCCAGCCACCTTGAGCTCCCCTTCGCCGACTTGCGCCGAGGCCTCTGCCGAGCGGTGCCGTGCGCCATGCTGTGGGTCGGTTTCGATCACCCGACGTTCCAAACCGAAGCCGTGAACCTGACCGTGATCACCGGTCACGACCAACCACCGCCCACTCGCTTCCGCTTCTTGCAGCAGGCGCCGCAAAGATCCCAGAGTGTCGACCGAAAAAGGCTGCCGCAGATCGCTACCGCTCTCAAAGTGCGCATCGACGTCGCTGAGCACAACCGCCACGACCCGGGTCGAGCCGTGGATCAGCTCGACGACCTCCTTGGGCAGCTCGCGGGATTGCCGCAGGCGCCCCGGTGCCACGTAGGCGGCGCCGCCCGAATGGGCTCGCCACGCGGCATGGGTCTCGAATCCTTTGCGTTCGTCCTCCGAGGTGCCCGAGGCCGGTCGGCCGCACAGCAAGCTCGTCCTACAGCTCCTGGTTTCCGTCGGCAAGAGGGCCAATGCCTGGGCCCGGCCGCCTTCCGCGACCCATTCTTGCCAACCGCAGCTGAGCAGGCCGGGCCGAAGGTCTCGCCAGACCATTTGACCCAGGCCGTCGAGCACCAGGAACAGCACGTTGCCTTGGTCTGCAACGAGCGCCAGCCAGCGATCGATCACCGATTCGAGGCCCGCAATTCGTGGATCCTCGGGCACCGCGGCCCCGGCGTCTCGAATCCGCTCCCCGAAGAGCCGGTTCTCACCTTCCCGCTGGGCCGTCGCCCGCTCCAAGACCTGCTGATAAATCGCCGACAGCTCCGGGTCGGGGTCCCCGGCGCTGAGCCGCCGTCGGGCCTGATCGGCCCACGATCCGTCGTCCGCATAGGCCAGGATCGACGACGCTAAATTCGGACCGGTCTGCGCCTCGGCCGCCTCGCGACGCAGAAGCGCTAGGGCCGCTTCCAACGTGTCGCACCGGGAGGTCTCCCCCGCTCGATGCGAGCGCAACTTGCGCAGAGCCGCCTCCCCTACCCTCAGCATGTCCAGCGAGCCGCCGGCGAGCCGACCCCTCAAAGCTTCTTTCGCTCGATCCAACCGAAGGGCGAAGGCGGAGGGCAACCAATCGTTCTGCAGGGCCCGCGACTCCGCCTCGTGGACGGGATCTTCGAGCTCGGCCCACAGACGCTCCGCCTGATCCAAGATCTTCCGAACCGCGGCTCGATCCCCCCGATGCTCGAGGGCCTCTACCGCTTCCCCAGTCGCCTCCGACCACTGCCCAAATGCCGAGTCGGCCAAAGAAGCGCCCGCCAAATAACGCTCCGCCAACCGCCACCTCGCCCGCTCACCCAGGCTCTCGACGATCAACCCGAGGGCTTGTCCGTGCTCCGCCTTTTGCCCTTCAAGCAACGCGCACACCACCACCGCCACTTCTCCGGTGGACGGCTGCCACCAAGTCGCGGCTCGGTTCTTGAGCGGCTCCGGCGCCGCCCGCCAACGGTCCTGGGCTTCTTCCGAGCACGACCAGCGCCAAAGCGCGGCTCGGGTCAGGCTCTCAAAACCCAAACCCAGAACCCCGTGGAGGATCGCTCGCCGTGCCGTGCCTTCGTCCAACACCCCTCCGGAGACCGGCGGATAACCTTTCGGCGGTGCCCACTGCAGAAGCGCGTCGGCCATCCAATCCTCACGCACCACCCGCGGATCCAGCTGCCGAGCTTGAAAGAGCTCCCGAGCCGCCAACCATCGATCGAGCTCGATCAGCTGACCCTTGGCCAATCGCGACGCCACGTCCGCGCCGAGCTCGTTGGGAGCCAGGTCGGCCAAGAAAACGCGAACCGTGTCGGCGGCAGCATGACCGGAGTCGGCCTCCGGTGCTGTTTCTGCCAATCGCTCGCGCAGCTCCAACACCGATCGACACGGCACCAGCTCCAGCCGCACTGGACCGGCTTCCGTCACGATGTCGAGCTGGGTGTCGCCGGTCCAACGCCCGGCTCGTAAGCCGATTCGACGGGCGTCGGGCAGCTTGCGCAGCACGCCTCGTACCTGGGCCTCCACCTGCGCTCGGCTCGGCGTGATCACCGATTCTCCTCCGGCACGGGCCGGAATTGGATTTCCAGGGCCCCGTCGTCACGCAAGGCGGCTTCGAGCTCATTTTTAAGGTCCGCCAGATCCTGCATCGAGCTCAACCGTCGCCGGTGCCAAGCACCTTCCAATGGGGCACCTTCCGCCGGGGCACCGTCCATCGGCGCACCGTCCGCCGGCGCACCTTCCATCGGCGCCATCGGCGCGACCGCGCGCTCCGCCACCGACGCGGCCACGACCGCCTCGGCAATCCCTTGTCCCATCGGCGTCGACTCGCCGGCTCCGGCCGTCCTCGGCAGCGGCTCGGACGTCGTGACCGTCCGCGCCAAGAGGTCCGCCGCTTCGATTTCGAGACGATCCAGCTCCGGCCCCAGGGCCCTCGCCATTTCGTTCCGGCTGAGAGCTTCTACCAGTCGCGCGCGCAGGGCCTCGCCTTCCGGGCGCCGAGCATCGGTCAGCCCAAAGGCCGAGCTGAGCAGATGCCATTTCAAATTCTCCATTTGTCGACACAGGGCTTCGGCCGTGGTCAAGCTGCGAGCGCAGGCCTGGGGCGTATCTTTCAAGCGAGCCGAGGCCAAGATCGACGGCACCTCCTCCGGTCTCGCCCGCGCCAGCTCCGAGGTCAGCTCCGCAGTCTGTTTCGCCACCCGCAAGCGTTCGACCTCACCCAGGCCGAATTCATTGGCCCTGCGCCTCAGTTGCTCCACCAAGCTCCGAGCGTGGGGCTCTTGCTCGCTTGCCTGATCCTTCACCTCACCGACGAATCTGGCGACATTGGCTGCGCTCTTGAGACGCGAGCCATAGCCCAAACCGTACAAATGTTCCGCCAACTCCGTGGAGGCTCGCCACTCGTCCTCCGAAGGAAGGTCCTGCTCTTCCACCGTCAGCTCGTCGCGCAAATCATCGAGGCTCGGATCCACGGGACCGCCGAAGCGGAATACCCGATCCGTTTGCTCGGCCCAGACCAAAAGAATCAGATTCTGCAGCAAGGTCGGCAAACCCATGGCGTCGGGCTCGTCGATCCGCTCCCGCAACCGGCCGACGGTCGGTCGAGCGCCCGCCGCCACGCCGTCGAAGTGCCGGCGCCAATGGCGGTCGAGCACGAAATGGGTCTCGTGCATGGTGCCCAAACGCAGCGGCTCGGCAATGCGCTTCATCAACAAACGCATCGGCAGAGGGTCCACCGCCAAGCGGTCTTCCGGTTGCTCGAAAACCCGCCGGACCTCTTCGTGGACCTTGCGCACGTCGCGCTTCTCCACCAGCTCCGGTCCCAGGTCCGGATGCGCCGGAAACACATATTCCATCCGCTGGGCGAGCACGTTTCGCAACGCCTCCCCGAGATCCCTGCCAGCCGACGGACGGGGCTCGAAACCGTCGTCCAAGCTGTGGAACGGCGCCAGCTGCTCGTGGGAGTCGTCCAACGACCCGGGCGGCGGCGTGGCCACGCCGTAGGCCCCCAACACGTATTGCTCCAAGGTGTGGCGCAAGGCGCTGCGCTGATTTTCGAGCAGGTTGCGGGCGGCGGCCCGATCCACGGCCGACAAATGCTCCGAGCTTTGGCGGAACCGATCGTCCGACGTCAGCACGTGGTCCATGACCGCCAGGGTGCCCAGATCCCGTAACGCTTCGTGGCTGAAGAAACGCGGCAACCAGGCCAGGGTGCGCGCCGAGCCGTGCTGGTCGCGAAATTGCTGCAAGCGCGCTTGGTCGTCCGCCGGCGAATGGCCGGGATCGAAGGGAAAGTCGATCAGCACCCGATCCGTACGGCCGACATGGCGCAGCTGGTCGTCGCTCATCTCCCGGATATTGCCGAACACCACCTCCGCTTGACGTTGGGTGCCCTTCCAGACGTAAGTGAATCGAGAGACACTATCGACCTGCTCGTGGATACCTTCACCCACTTGGGCAAATACCATCTCGCGGATCTTGCGGCTTCGAGCGCCCGGCGTGTCGGCGACCCGGGCTCGATCCAGAATCGCTTCCGTATCGACACCGGAAAGCTGGATCGACAGGATGGGTTGCCCCGCTCCCTCGCTGATCTTGAGCTCGCCGACTCTCGACGCCCACGATTTCATGCGCCGCATCACCTCGTGTTTCTCACGGCCGGCGATCGGCGCCTGGATCGTGCCGTGGTTGAGGGCCTCCAAGCGTTCGGCGGTCAGCTCCTTCAGACTCGGCTCTTCGGGCACCAGGGCGGCCAGCAACAAAGTCTTGAGCAGGCGGCCGTCGTTGCGCAACCGCTCCGCCCGCGGATCGTCCGCCGGCAGCTTGTCGCCGTGGCCCGGCTCTAGGCCGTGCTCTTTTTCCAACAAGGGCAAAATCTTCTGGGTGTACAAGCGCTGGGCGTTCTCGAAGTGGCGCCGCATCTCGTCGGAAAAGGGCTCGGCCTCCTCGGCGATCACGTCCCACAAATCGCCCACGGGAATCAAATGCCCCAGCTCCAAGGTCTCCCGTTGATCCACCAGCAGCTGCAACATCACTCGAATGGCCGTGCGCTCCCGTTGCAACACCGAAGACAGTGCGACCAAAACCGTCACCAGGGCCGGGGTGAACGGAAAGACCTGTTGGAAAAGCTTTCGATCCCCTTCTCGGGTGAGCAGGGTTTCGATCACTTCCGGACGGGTTTTGAGGGTCTTCTGAAAGGCCGCCTCCAGTTGCCGACGGGCCGCCGGATCCTTGGCGCGCAGCAGTCGATGCTCGGCAATGGCCGCCAGGTTGCGATCTTCCAAGGAAATTTGGTGAAACCGCCCTTCCCACCACTTTAAGGTTTCCACAAAGCTGAGCTTCTCCGAGCCCGGCACGCTTTCGCCCACCAGCTCCCGCAGATCCCGCTGGCGAGCGACGAACGACACCAGGGGAATGGGCCGATCGGCACGGGTGGACTCGATCAGCTTCGAAACCTTTTGCCCTTCCCGCGACACGAAGTCGAGGTCTCCCACGCGGCTGGCGAGCCACAGGATCAGCTCGTCGAGAAAAAGCACCAGGGCGTCGTAACCCAGTTCTTGGGCATGGGCGTTGATCACCGCTAGACCGGTGTCGAGGTCCACGAACCCTTCGGTCAATTCTTGGCCCTCGCGCACCGCGGACGAGGCGCCCGCCACTTGGCGATAGCTCTTGAAGAAGCGATCCACCAACGCGCCCACCAGCTTCGAGCGGCGGGCATCGCCGGCCGGTGCTTCGATCGCCGCGTCGAAGCTCGACCCGTCCCAATGGCCTTTGGACGCCAACGTCCCCCAGCCGGACGCCGCGGCTTGGCTTTGCCCTTCGTTGAGGCGGGCAAAAAAGCTCTCGTCACCCAGGCTCTGACGCATCTCCCGGGCGTCGTGGAACAGCGATTCGGACACGAAAACGCCGGGCATCGGCGCGTCCGGATGCAGCCGAGACACATAATCCACGTACTGCCCCAGCACCGCGGCCTCCATGCTCGACGCCCCGATCATGTGGAAGGGCACCAACAAAAACTTGCGCCCCTGCATCCAAACATCGTGCGCCGCCACCACCGGCGCCAGGGCGGGAATCGAACGGGCGTCCGCATCGTGGCTGAGCAACAAATGCAACACGGCCATGAAATGGCTTTTGCCGGAGCCGAAGCTACCGTGCAGATAAGCCGCCTTTGAGCGGCCCCCATCCCCCTCCACCGCGCTGCGGATGAACGACAAGGCGTCGTCGAAGGACCGGCACAGCTGATCGGTCACCACGTAGCTGTCGAGGGTCTTGCGGCGATCCTCGGCAGTGGCCAAGCCGTCCGTGAGCTTGAGCACGAAATCCCCGCGGTGGACCCGATCGGGAATCTCGATGAGATCTTTGAGCTTCGTCATGGGCGTGATGATACCGGCCCCATGGACGCTCGGGCCAGAGGGAAAGGCACCGAGCTTCAATTTGGATCTGCGCCGCCAGGCCCCACGGAGAGTAGGGCTCTATCTGGAATCAAGTCTGGCCGGGTCCTGAGCCCTCTTCCCGCTTTCTGGCAGCTGCCACAGTCCTAGGCTGCGCGTAGGCGGCCCTGAGATCATTCGAAGACCAGTTTTTTGCCTCTTTGGCTACCTGCCTGGCGTGCTCGAGCCTGCTCTCGCGGCTCTGAGCCTGTGCACTTGAGCCTTTTCCTTTTTCAAACATCTTTGTCGCCCCCATCTTTTTTTTCATCTTGCCACGACCGGTCCCGACAGTCATCCCTCGTTTTCGCTGCTACTCGGCTTGTTCTCGCTGATAATCGGCAGAAGCTCATAAACGGCAGCATCTTCGTTGAATTTGATGGAATTCACGGCGGATTGCAATCGAGGAGCTGCCTTGCTGGGAGTCCAATCCACCAACTGGCCCGACGAGTCTTTTCTCTCCATCCTGTACCCGTTGCTGAGATTCATCGAAAAGTAGTCGAAGAACCTTCGAGGACCCACGCCTAGGTGGGGCTCAAAGCGGACCTTGCCACAGGGTTCAGCGCCTGGTGCGACCTCTTCAATCGCATCGTCATGGAGATCTAAAGCTCTGCTCTTGGGGTAAGGTTCAATAAACACAACCCTGGATACACCGGTAGCTATGAGATGCCTCGCGCAGTTGTGACAAGGAAAAGTGGTCACGTACATCGTCCCACCTCTTGCCGTCTGCCCAACGCGCGAGCAGGTCAGCAAAGCATCCATTTCCGCATGAACCGAGCGACCATATTCCGTCAAATTCTTCAGGGAAGTTTCCTCCAAAGCGGAGGCGAGGGATTCGACCTCTATTTCCTCCAGGACACCCTTGAGCTTCTCTCTCAGCTCGCTCGCCACGCGGCTCATGAGAATCGCACGTTCCTTCGAATTCGTATCGTAGCCAAGCTTCCAGTCTCTCGCGTCTGTTGGTCCTGGACCGTAAAGTCCACCATCTGGTTTCGGAACATCGTTTGCCCCTTGGGCAATGACGTCACCTTCCGCCGAAACCAGCGTCGCACCTACCTGTCTCGATAATTCCGCAGATCTCAAAGCGCTGGCGAAGGCTAGGAACATTCGATGCTCATCATTCGTCGGATGCACAGTTGGACATCCGAAAATCAACTTCACAAATCTTTCCAGCCTATCGCTCCCTGGCCTCTTCCCCCATGGGATGAAGACGTCCGCCAACTGAAACGCATCCCTCGTCTTTTGTCCGTAGGTCTCAGCCTCGTCGGAATCTCTAGCAATGTGCTCCCGGGCAAACTTTTCAGACACACCAGCATTTGCCGTCAGCAATTTTAGCCGTTCCATTTCTGGCGCATACAGTGCAATCAAGTGGAAGCCCGAGCCGTAAATGAGTCTCAGTGTTGCGACTTCTTCCGGGTGCTTTAGCGACCAGAATAGATGAGCGACGGGCTCGTCTTCCTCCGGGCGATCTTTTCGCCATTTGCTTATGGCGAGGAGGGCGCTCCTGACCAAACAATCCGGGCCCAAATTGCTCCTCAGCTTAGTACCAGCGTCCATGGCAGATGAATACCATGCTTCCGAGCTCGATTTGTCCACCGAGATATCGGGAAAGTCTTCGAGCCATGAAGAAAGCTGCCAAGGCTCCAATCTATAACCATAGTTCTTCAGGATTCGTTTCAAATCAGCTATGAAAACCTCTCGTTGAATCCCGATTGGAGCAACCACGCCAAGGTATATATCGGCTCGATTGGACCGAGCTATCTCGTCTGCCGTCTGAAACTTGCTCATCTATCACCCCCTGAGAGGATCAAGCCGATGCCGAAACTGTCGGCTGGAAGCCAATCTCTTATCATCTTCTTGGCTGGGTATTGAAGAATACTACTCATACTTTCACCTTGCGCCGACGCCCTTTCGACGGCGGCTCCCACGCTTTGACGGTGTCGACGGTGAGGCCGAGATCGCGGGCTTCTTCGTCGACGAAGGTGTGGAAGTAGGCGGCGAGCTCTTGTTGGCCGTCTTCTTCGTTGTGCCATTGGCGGATCCACGGCTCTTGTTCGAGGATGCCGCCGAGCAGGGGCACGAGCCGCACGGGATCCCAGCCTTCGTTTTCTTTCATGTCGAGGTAGAAGGCGGCCAGGGCTTTGGCCCGCTGCAGGGGGTTCCAGCCGGCCCAGCCGTAGACCGGGGTGGGCTCGGTGGAGCGCTCGCTGCCGGGCACGGCGATGAAGCGTTCTTTGGGCACGTCGAGCTTGCCGCGGCAGCGCCAGTAGACGGCGCTTTTGAAGTCGGAGGAGGCGTATTTGGGCGGCACGGCGATGTCGCCCACTTGCTCTGCCTTTAGACTTTCGGCGTCGGCGGGTTTGAGGTGATCGGGGTGATCTTCGGGCAGGGAAATTCGGGCGTCGATGGCGTCTTCCCGGCGTTGGAGGTCCCAACACTGCTCCCAGGCTCGGCGTTTGCGCAGGCCCGAGGGTTTGTATCGCCAAGCCGCCAGGTAGGGCACGGCTTCGCTCGCCAAGAGGTCCGACACCACGCGGGTGAGCTCGGCGTCGGTGCCGACGTAAAGCTCTACGACCTCTTGAAAACCCGGCTCGGTCCGCAGGCGATCGGTGATCGCCGTGACTCCCAGCATCCTGGGCTCCCCTTGCCAGACCTGCTCCGATTCGAGGCGGTCCAAGAGCCAATCCTTGAGGGCTCGTTCTTGTTGAGACTCCCACGACTCCCGCTGCCAGCGACGTTTGTATTCGGGTCGCTCGATGAGGCGAACGTCTTTGTTGTCTGTGATTTCCTGGATCCGCCGTTCCACCAGCCGACGGTAGTCGTCGGGCCAGTGGGACGGCAAGTCGGTGATGGGCTGGGAGCCATGGCGGGCGAACCATTCGGTTTGCAGCTCACCCGCAGCCATCTTCGTGGCCAAAACGATCTCAAAGGCCCGCTCCCCCATCTCCAGGGGCACGGGATCGCCGGACCAGGTCAGCTCTTCGTCGAGCAAACCGTAGGCTCGGTAACACCACCAGTCCAGCTCTTCTTGGTGAAAAACAGACTCAGCGCCAATCAAATCACTCTGCCGCTTCTTTTTTGAAAACAAGTCAGAAGTCGGCTTGTTCTGCTCGACTAGGGCGATTGGTTGAAGGCTCAAGGCCTCAGAAGCTAGAGAATCCAAGGTCTTTCCAAAATGCCGAGCTGAATCAGCCGGAATTGGAAACTTCTGCATTTTCGTCCCATCAAATTCGTACCGAGGCTCCCATCCCTCGTCTCCGATGCCACCGCCAATTCCACCAACACCCTTGTCGAAGCAAACCTGTTTCAACCAAAAACACGCGACGGAGCTGTTCAGCAGACCCAAGAGCGCCAGATGATCGTCGACGGTGGCGTCCGCGGGCAGTTTGATAATGGGAGCCGAACGGTTGAAGACTTTGCCTCCCCGGTCGAGGACGAAGTGGTTGTGCGTCGCGACGAAGGCGAGAGTAATCGACAGAGGGTTTTCCAGCCGTTCAAGCACAATCTGATGCCATTCCCACCAAGGTCGGCCCTCCTCAAAATAAGTCATCTTGCTGAAAGTGGCCCGGTTGCCGAGGGTGGTTCTAAATGGCCAGAGGTATCTTCCGAGCTCCTCCAACTCATTGATGTTGATAAGACCCTCGGAAGAGTATGGGAACAAGACACTCTGGCCCCGGGCAAGCGTCCAGTCTCGCACCAAGTCTCCGGTGACCATATTTCTGTAGAAAACGCCCTCGATCCCAGCACGCACGAACGTCTGTTGAGGCGCAAACATCACGTCATCAGCATTGGTCATGCCCAAGACGCCAATCACTTGGACTTGAGAGGCCAGATCTGATTTTCCCACGCTTTCGATCTTCGCCTTGAGCTCCACCGCCCCACCACCGGTCAAGGTCCATGGGTGGGAGCCGAAGAGCCTGCGAGGTTTGTCGTCCACGGAAACGAAGTCGTTTTCGAAACCGGGCTCGTCCACTCCCTCGATAATCGAGCGCCAAACTTCGCCCTTGGCAGGATCAGCAGGAGTCGACGGCTCGCCACGGATGCCGAGCACGGCGCGCACGTTGGCCCGCAAGGGCGGACGGTTTTGACCGAGCAGAATCACCGTCGGCGTGCCGTGACCTGGAATGTAAGCGCCTGACGTGTCGATGACGTGGGTCAAATCCCACAAGGGGATAAAGTCCGTCACCAATTTCTTGCCGAAATTCCGTTTCATAAAGGAATTCGCCGTGATCATGCCGACAAATCCCGCAGGATTGGAGCCGTCGCCGGCGGTGGCCAGCTCAAAAAACCTTTCGTAAAACGGCACGGAAAGCGAATACTTGCCGGAGCAGCTGTTGAAACGATCCCGATACGCCTGGTTGAGCGCCTTATCCTTGACCGTGATGTATGGCGGATTGCCCACCACCGCCGCATATTGGCGGCCCAAGATCCGTCGCAAGGCGTCGCGATCCTCCGTCTCATAGACAAAGGCCAACGGATCGCCGTCGAGCAAGGAGGTCTGCGTGCCGCGGGTCGCGCCGATCGACCCGGAGCCGAAGCGCGGGCCGTGCAACAACGAGTCGCCACAGGCCACGTGCAGGCGAAAGCTCGGGGCGGCCGAAAGCGAGTCCACCTCGCAGGCGCGCAGAGCCGCTACCAGCAGCCGAAACCGCGCGATAGCCACCGCAAACGGATTCACGTCCACCCCGGCCACACCGTCCAGGGCCCGCTGCACCAGCTCGCGCACGTTGATCTCCGGCGCGTGCCCCAACCAACGGTCTAAAAGGCGCTCGAAACCGCCGAGCAAGAAGTGACCCGAGCCACAGGTGGGGTCGAGCAACCGCACCTCCTCCAGCGGAAACGTGCCCATCGCCGGGTCGAGGGTGCGGTCGAGCAAGAAGGACTCGACGAAATCCGGGGTCTGCAAAAGCGCAAATCGCTTGCGCGCCGCCTCCGAGAGATCTTGGTACAAATCACCGAGAAAACGCGTATCCCAAGCCGGATCGGTGAAGTCGTGCTCCAGCTCACCGGTGCCCGGGTCGCGGCGCTGCCAAAAATCCAACAAGGCACGGGCGCCGTCGCCCGAAGGTCCGAGACGCCAAAGGGGATTGTGCGCCCGGTCGAAAACCTCCGACGTGCCGGGCAACGCCACCGCCGTCTCGAAAAGGCTGAGCAAATACTCGCGGTCGGTTTGCTCCGGATGCTGCCGGAAGTAAAGCAAATGCCGCTCCACCGCCTGCTCCAAACGCTCACCCGGTCCCGAAATGCCCGGAGCGTCCACCAAGGCGTTGTCTTCCAAAAAGCGCCAGAACACACAGCCCAGCACCCAAGCCACCGCCACCTGAGTCAGCTGCTCATCGCGCCAAACCTCGTAAACGTCCCCCGTCCGGCGCGCCTCACGGGCCCCGTGATATTCGGACCGCCAACCGGCATCGAGCTCGTCGTGAGCCGCCAGCCGAGCCCGTAAATCGTCCTCAAGCGCCGTCAATAACGGCTTCAAATCCCCCAACAAACGTAACCTGTCGATCACACGTATCTCCCTAAAATGCCTAGTGAATCTCCCAGGTCCGAACCGGCCCGGCGGATGAAGTATAATGCCAAAGGCCCGTCCGGAATCGGGCGGAATCCGCGATCAAACCCGCAAGATGAGCCCGCAGTCCGACGATTTTTCACCGGAGCTTGAGCCTTTTTCCAACGGTTTGTCGCTGTTAAGGATAGAAGCCTAGATGCAACAGCGGTCTGGGCGCTCGATCCACCAGGCTCGGCCGCCCCGGCTCACCGCGAGCCCAGGAGCCGGTCTCCTGGTGACGGCGTACCCCTCGTCGGGACAGGCGGTTGACAGCCGCCCTTGATTTCGATAAAGTGCGCCAAATTCTCAGCGGAACCAGAGGTGCTTGGGGATGAATTACCCCAGAGCTATCGAATTTCACGTCGGGCTCGACCGTAGTCGTCATTCGAGCTTCGGAGCCCCGAAGCTTGGACCGGCGCAACCACGAGCCGACAACCGCCGACAACTCTCGGATGTTGGCCGAATGTGTGGTCTCAGACCACTTGGAGGGATTCCTATGTTCTCGAAGCTAAAGGTTTTTACGCGGCCGGCTCTCGTTTTCCTTATAATGCTCTTGGCATCGATCCCGCTCAGCTCCCAAGCTCCCAAATACTGCGTTACGAGCCCGGATCTCCCTGAGAAGCTGCTCGGCAATCCCGGGGACTTTGCGAAATGCGGTCTCGTCGGAAGCTGGGACACGACTTCCGGAACCTGCGGTGGCTCAAAAAGAAACTGCTGATCTTCAGCCCATGTCATCAACGAATTGCAAAACACAGGTTGGAGATCACCCAATGTTCGATTTCGATTTCTCGGCGACCTTCGCTCATACGACATCCTCAACAAATGCGAAGCCGTGGCCGACGTGGTTCGAGTTTACTTACTCGTCGATTCTTGCGTCGCTCATGCACAAGCTCAAAGCTCAACGAAGGCTTGTCAGGGCCGGATGCGTCCTGAGTCTTGGACTCTGCTCTAGTGCCGTGTGCTGGGCCCAGCCTTCCACCGCGGCCGACGCCTACCTTCACGAGTCGGCGACATGTGGTTTCATCAAGCTGACGGACTCCATTTATTCTTCGTCCTCAGGAGCTTGGAGCTTTGACGCCCAAGGAATCGCCAGGCTCGCCATGGTCGACATCTACAGGCAGGACGTCTTGGCCATTGACCCCGCGGGGTCCCTGAAGACCGCCCTCGGGTCGCCCACCTTGCGGGCACCACTGGCCGGAGCTCGGCCGGCCCGGATTTGTTCCAACGACGGCTACCTGGTGGTCCAAGACCAAATGAGCGGCGAGATGATCAACCTCACCTTCGGCACGCCCGGCTTCAACCGTCTGGCCTATCAAACGCCGGAGCCGACGCTTTGGAGCCAAGGCCCGGAAAAAGCACCCATTCCCGGACGAATTATCAGTTTATACGGCTGGACCCTTCTGGATCTGGATCCCGACGCGCCGGACTCTGCCCCGGGTTTTGCGGCCATGGTCGACTTCAAAACCGCCGAGGGTGACGAGTTCGTCGCCTTCGTGGTCTTCGACTCGGAGCTGAACGGCAGGATCATTAAGGATTACCGGGACCCAGAGCTGGTTGAGGTTTCGAATAAGGTCTTCTACCGCAGCACCTTCTTCGACTTTCCCTATTTCGCCACGGCCGGCGATAAGGCTTACGTGTTGGTCTTAGAGGAACCTCTTCGCCTCGGCGAGATTTCGGCAAACAGCACCGAGCCCCGTTGGCTGGAGAGCTTTCCTGACGCACTAAAGACCGTTGCACCTGTCATTCGCAACCCTAGAATGGAAATGGTCGGGCTCGGACCCATGCTGGCTACCCAATCCCTTCAGAAGTTCGAAAGCTCTGCATCGCTGGCCGGCATCTACGGTGTCGACGACCGTTTGTTCGTCCTCTTCAAAGAGGCCATGGACGCGGAAGACCAGACTCGTTGGTGGCTCTATGAGCTGAACACCCTCACAGGCGAGACCATCGCCCGCTTCCCTGTTCCGTCCGCCGCCGCTCATCTAACGGCGGTTCCCGGCCAAACCTGGGCCTTCTTAGAAAAAAGCTCGGTCTCGCCGATCGGGGCCTCGAACGCACCTTTCCGAAACATCGAGTCCTTGACGACCGTGTCGATGGAAAGGCTTCCTGAGCTGAATGAGAAGTCCGCCGACCATTGCCTGAGGGTCGGACAGGAGCCGCGGGACGAAGGCACCCTCACGGCCTTCTTGCGTAAGATCTGGTAACCCATGCAACAGTTCCTGGGTCGGTTTTTACCGGTGCTGGTTGCCGGTGTCTTGGGCTGCAATCTCTGCTCCGCGGACGTCCTGAGAAAGGTCGACACCCAAGGCAAGGACGCCACCTCCGGCATTTTAGTTGGTGACACTTTCTACTTCGCGGGTCATGCTCTCTCACCAAAAACAAAGGGCGAGGCAGAGCAAAGCTCTCAAAGGCCTACCGACTCCATCGCCGGTCTGTTTTCACCGGGATCACTCAAGAAGATCGTAGTCGGCGACACGGGACGCATCTACGCTCTTAAACAAATCGACGGTTTCCTGCTGGCGGCAACGGAGAAGGGGCTTTTCAAGACGGAAATCCACGGGGATTCGTCCCTGGGCGAAAGTTGGGGCCTCATCTCTATCTCTGAGAAACCTTTCGATACGCTTGCGGTGGTCTCCAATCTGATCTGCGTCGGCACGGGGCCGCCCTTGGTCCTCTCTGGAGCGAAGGCCGGCTATGACTGCTACAACATCGATGGGACGGCTGCGGGACCCAGCGGCGAAGAGTCGCCGACCGTGCTGCAATCCTTTGGAGAAAATCTGCTGGTCGGTGGCAACGGATTCTTCAAGATCCACGACGCGGCCGGGGATTTTGTGAAGAAGCATATGTTACCGGTCGATCCGGAGGGAAGGGTACGTTTAATCGGCGGCATTCGCGGGGTGGGGGACTCTGTGTGGATTTGGACCACCGAGCCCAAAGGCGTTCCCGGACCGTTGCTGAGGGTCCGAATCGGACGAGGTACCGTCGGAGACTTGGAAACCTTTCCGGAAAAGACCCTTCAAGCCAAGGGCGTCACCGTGGTTTCTGAAGTCAACGCCAAGCCTTGGTTCGGCACCTGGAAGGGGGAGATCTTTCGACTCACGGAAGATCAGGAGCTCGTGCCCGTGGACATGGCGGGCCAGACCTTTCCGAAGGCGATTTCAGGAATCGAGCAGCTCCGCTCGGGATCGGTTTGGATCGGAACCACCGAAGGCTCGTTCATGCTTGAACAATCCTCCGACCTGAATGGAGCTGTTCGCAAGTCCCCCAAACCCCTGCTCGCAATGAAGAAAGAGAATGAAAAGATCGATGTGAGCTCAATTACAGAGGGTCAAACCCTTTGGCTTTGGGGGAAAAGCGGCGTCTACGAATTCGATTCCAATTTATCCCTGAGCTTTGAAACAAATTCCCACCGCTTTCTCGATTGGCTGAGTTGGCTGCTCGATGCTCCGCTTCGAGTGACTTGGGGGTCTGACCTTAAGGTCGACTTCGATAAGGCATTCTATTATCGAGACGGTGCCAAGGAGGAGGGCACACGGTTCGCCGCGTTGCCGCTGGAGGTCACCTCGGATCCTCGATCCATCGAGCTGGCTGCAGCCGGGCGCTCCACCCCCGACGATTATGCTTGGGCAAAAATTAGACATTTCAATCATGACTTGAATTCTTTTTGGCCCCGAAAAGTCGACTTGGTCATGAAGGATTCGTTCGGCAACCTTTCTGAGATGCGAGCTCGGCGATACCTACCGATTTTTACCGCTATTCAAGTGGTTCCCCTCTATTTTCTTTTTAGGATCGTCCTCAGCGCTCTCGGGAACCTTCTATTACTGTTCGCGTCAAACAAAGATCTCGCCCGCCGCTTCCTACTCCGAGAATCCGGCAAGCTGATCGTTTTCAACCCCAATTGGGTCCTGATTCCGTGGGTTCGACGGCGCCTCTTGGACCGCTACCGAAGCCGCCTCCGTGAACATCTGAAATCTAAGAAGGGCAATGAAACATTTTCCGTAGACGCTTCACTTGTCTCGGGCCTACTACGCAGGAAAGAGGCTGCTCTAGCCCATAGTACCGACCCTTCTCTTCTTATGACGGCAGCAAGATCCTATCGACTCCACCTGCTGAATGACGACCCCGAGGACAAGCCCGAGGACAAGCCCCTCATGACTCCGGTCGAGGTGAATCTTCAGACCGCTGTCAAGAATGAGGTTGCATTTCAAGAGAGCGCCAAGACGGAGCTCCATGAATTCGGTTCTTTTTATCATTCGGGGATCCGGGAGCACATTCTCAACGGCCCCGACATGGTCCTATGCATCACAGGCATCACTTCGGACCACCTCAAGCAGCCGAAAACCGATTGTGAGAGCGGTAATTCGAAAGTTTATTGGGCGCTCAAGCACCTTTTCGAGACTTATGGCGCGAGTCACGGCATCTTGATTTTCTGCCAAGGTAAACCTGAGTCCTTCGACTCCCTCGGAGTCACCCTGAAGCCGTTCGACCTCGACTCACCGACTTCCTCTACCCCACCGGCCAAGCCCGAGGAACCGTGAGCCACTCGTTAGGCAGCAGCGGCAGAGACTGACCGTCGAGGCGGGGGCGGCCTTGGGTGTCGCCGGTGGGCACGAGGAACCAGAACCCGGAGTCGGGTCCGGAACGGGCGCGAAGCCGTTCGAGGAACGAAAGGCAGCCGTATCGCGCGAGCAGCCCGGGATGGGTGATGAGCGCGGTGCCTCGAAACTGGGCCAAGCTCTGCTCCACTCGGGGCAGGGCTTGGTCGCGCACGAGCTCGAGGAGGATCTCCCAATCTTGGCTGCTTCGATCGGCGGCATCGGCTTGGAGCACTACGTCCCACTCGGCGCCGGCGGTTGACGCTTCCGCGCGCATCGCGTCGATCAACAATCGATCCAGGCTGAGGCTCGTGATCTCGAATCGCTCGCCGAGCTGCCGGGCTACCCGTTCCGCCCGCCTGGGGGCCACGGAGAGGACCAGGAAATCACCGTTGGAGACGGACCGGGCCAAGCGCTGGTCAAAACGGGCGGCGTCCGGCGAAGGCCCAGCGTCTGACAAGCCTTCGCCGCTCAGACTCGACACCGTGCCGCCGGAACGTAGATCGGAGTCGTAATAACCGTCTTCTAAGCCTTCACCGGAAGGGATCCAGCTCAAGCCGGTACCGGCTTGCTCGAGCAATCTGTCGAGCTCTTGACGACCCGGCAAAGGACCGGCCTCGGGAAACCGGCCTCGGATCCGACGATGCACCCCGGCCACGTCGAGCTTGCGGGCCCCTAAGAGAGCCCCCTGGGCCAGCTCGACCGCCAGCTGAGGCGACATCGACCGCGGATAGAGCTCACCCCGAGGAGAGAGGGCGGCGGTCTCGGAAGCTGCGGCCGCCAAGCTCAGGAGCCGATCCGAATCGAGGCTCAGGTCCGCGGGCAAGGACACCCGGGAGAGCTCGTCCAATACCCGCGATGCGCTGGGCAAGGGCTGCTCCCCCGCCAACCGATCGGCACGCTGACCGAGCAAGCGGGCGCAGTCCGCCAAACGGGGCCCGGGTCCGGCGGCGCCGCCCACGGTGATGAAACCGTCGTTGCCCCGCCGCCAAACCGAAAACTTCGGCTCGTCGAGAGCGGATTCCGCCTCGACGGCGGCACGCGCCACCGCCAAGGCGCATCGCTGACGGCTCTCACCCCGTTGGGTGCTGCCCCTGAGAAGGAGCAACAGACGCGCCAGCTCATACAGGGTCATGACCCCACCGTGGGCCTCCAGATGGTGGAAAATATCGACCCGCAACGCGGTCAACGCTTTCTGGCGTCGCCACCGCTCCCTAGCTTTGACGATTTTTTGCCCGATGGCCGCACGGCTTACGCCCAACCACTTGGCGACCTCGCTCTGGGACGGCCAATCGCACGCTTCTCCGCCAGGGCTTTCTTGCAAGCCGAGCAAGAGGGACAGAGCCTGGGGCTCCTTGGAATCTTGCCTCCGATTGGTCGGAATCAAAGGTTGCATGAGGCGATCCAAGCTCCAAGCGCCCACCTCGGCGAGGTCTTCGTCCGCTGGGTCGGGGCTGGGATCCGGCACCGAATCGGGGAATCGACCGCGCAAAACCCGCAACAGCTGCGCCAGCTCTTGACGCGTCTTGACGCCCACATTCCGTTGGCCGGCGAGATCCTCCAGGTTCAGGCCCAAGACGTCGGCCACCGTCAAAGCGCCGGACCGTTCCAGGGCATGTCGTGAGCGTTTCGCCAGCTCGAGCGACGAAATCGCAGCCTCGAGGGGTGCCTGCATCCAGGACTCGGGCACGTGCCCTTCAGCTCTGCCGGAAGGCCGCGAGGGGGTGCTCGGCAGGGCCGCCTCGACCGATCGAGGCGCCTCGGCCTTGACTAGGAACACCGCACGCCAGGCTTGCAACATGTCTTCGCAAGTATCGAAACGATCTCGAAAGCCGGGGCTCAGGGCGCGCAAAAAGAAAGCTTGCAGAGCTTCGGCGACCTCGGCTCCGAGCTCGGAAAAGTGCTCCACCTCCACCCGCGGCCGAGCATCCGAGGCCAGCGCCGGATCCGACCGGCCGTCTCCCCAAACGGGTCGCGAGCCGGTCGCCATCTCGTAGAGGGTCACCGCGGCCGCGAATCGCTCCGCATGGACGTCCCAACGGCCACGCTCGGCGGTGCGCAGGAACGGATCCACATAACCCACGGTGCCCGCCCGCACGCGGTCCGCCGGCACCCGCGACAGGGAGAAATCGAAGACCACGAGATGGGTTCGTCCTGCCCCACGGCGGCTCAATCCCATATTCGACGGTTTCAAGTCGCGATGCGCGATCCCCTTTTCTTCGAGGTGCTCGACCACTTGCAGGAGCTCGTCACCGAGTCGACGGAGATCGTCGACCTCGAGGGCACCTTCTTCCCGGAGATGACGCTCTAGGGTCTGGCGACCGGCGGACTCCATCAGAATGCCTTTGTGCTCGCCCACGTCCACCAGGGCTCGGGGCGCCACCACATGGCTGTGCCGAAGCTGCTCCAACACCTCCATTTCGTCGACCAGCCGATCGTTGTGCTCGGGATCTAAAGCCACCTTGAGCACCGTGGTTTGGGCTTCCGAGGGCCCTGGCGACTTCGATTTAGACGGCGATCCGAAGCTCGAATGATCCGGGAGCTCCACCTCGAAGACACGCGCCGTGGCTCCGCTCCCCAGGACCCGCACCACCCGATATCCACCGGCCAGCAAATCCCTGCCTTTGGCCTGCCCGGGGTCGGCAAAAGTCGAGGCGTCCGGAGCCGTCAACTCCTCTTCGACCTCCTCCAACGCCTCCAGCAGGCTGCGAACCGAAGGTGTTCGGATCGCGACGTCCGGATGGGTCGCGTCGCAAACCAGCATCTGGAGGCTGGTCACCGCGCCGTCCACCACGGACGACAGTTGGAGCCCGGGCCCCTCCCCCAAGCGAGCCTGCATGTCGGCGAAATCCAAGGCGGGCGGTCCACCGGCGAAGAGGTGGTACGCCAGCACGCCGAGGGAAAAGACGTCCAAGCTCGGCTCGTCGTAGTCGGCGATCTTCTGCTGGGTCCAGACCTCGGGTGCCAGATACAACCGATCGAGGGTTTCCAGGTCGCGACCCACATGGTCGGTGGCCGTCATCATGCTGCCGCCGTGTCCGGTGGAAAGCTCTCGCCTGCCCTCTTGCCAATCCCCCACCAATACCCGCAGACGGCCACGTTTCTCGGATACGGTCACCGCGCGCGGCGAGAGAGCCCGATGGATAAGGCCTTGATCGTGGGCAAAGGCTACGGCCTCGAAGAGCTGACGAGCCATGTCGAGCCGTTGGTCGAGGGTCAGGCGATGATGCTCTTGTTTGACGAAATGATCGAAACGCAAGCCGTCACCGTCGTGGTCGAAAAGCACCACCGGTCCACGGTCGTCCTCATGGAAATCCACCGGCCACAAGATGCCCGGATGCTGGAGATCCCGCAGGAACGAAAACTCCCGTCGAGCCGCCCGCTCCCGGCGCTCTCTCAGGGCCTGGGAGGCATCGGGCGCCAGGGGATAGAGACGCGCTCGTCGAACCAGGCCGGCGATGCTGGTTTTTTCGACCTTCCACTCTTGGTAGGTCTCGGTTTCGTGCAACAGCTCTTGAAGACGATAATCTCCGAAACGGGTAACCCGCTGGGACGGCCGAATGCCGATCCCTTCCAGAGCCTTCACCAGGGCCCGCGCCATGGGCCGGTCGACCCGCGGCCGACCTCGAAGCTCGGTCATCGCATGGACGATTCCGGGTCGCGCCCGCACTCCGTCGGCGGCCTCCCGGTCCCGTAGCCACACCCCCTGTCGGGCTCGGTCATCGAGATCCAGCTGCAGGCTCGGGTCGGAAAGAAAAACCAGCGCTTCGATGAATAGCTGTCGACGAAAGGGTTTCATTTCCCGACGGGCCGCCAGCAAACCTTTGAGGATTTTCGCCTTGCGATTGGTGAGCAACCGTGGGTTGTCGTAGGTTCGAGCCCGGCCGCCGTGGTGCCACGTCCAGGTTCCGGTATCGCCGCTGATGCGCCCGGGCCAGCTCTTGATCTCGACCAGAAACACCCCCGCCGGGGTCACCACCAAAAGATCCTGCTCGTAAATCCGCCCTTCCCGCGTCACGACCTCGAAATTGGCCCAGGCGTGCACCCGCTCGTCATCGGGCAAATTGCGCCTGATGAAAGCCAGAGCGTCCCGTTCCCATGCAAAATCCGATTCTGTGATCGTCCGCCAATTCTGATGCAAAGCGCGATCCCTCGTCTCCGGAGTCGGTATGGCGGGTGACCTCAACCCATTGGCCGGCTGATCGAAATTCGTTCGGCAGGCCTCCGTCGATTCTCGGAGTTTAGCATTGTGTCCGGTGGGCCACTGGCCAACCTTGGTGAGGGGACGAGGCGGGAACGGGAACGGGCACAACCCCACCGAGGCTTCGACTCCAGATCGAATAGCGTGCCATGATTGCAGGAGAGAATGCGATCCGAGATCACGACAACCTATCTTCGAGCGGCTAAAGGTCGAACGGCTAAAGGTCGGGCAGCGCTGCTGGTTGCCCTCGTCGTTGGAGCTTGCGCGCAGGAACAGCTTCCCCAGCCGGGCCCGCGGGTCACTCGTTTTCGACTTTCGGGGCAAGGGCATACACCCTGTGTAGCGCCCAAAGATCCCGGGTCTATCCTCTGCTCCACCCCTGAGCTCACCACCTTCGAAGCCAACGAGTCCGTGTCGGAGCATGGCCCCTGGGAGGGTCCGGTCCTGAGGGGTTCTGCGGACCCTACAGCTCCACTGCCGCTCGATCGGCTGCTCGTCCAAGGCAGAAGCTCCCCTGCCTACCAGCAACGACTGTTGGCCGCCGTTGAGCGGCGGGCTTTAGACGATCCCGAAAACCCGGAGATGCTCAACGATCTGGCGGTGGCTCGTTGGTTCTTCGCGGAAAAGATGGACTCGCCTTCGTCGCTTCCGACCGCGCTGGTGGAATTCGAGCGAGCCCTTTCCATGGAGCCGTCGTCTTCCAGTGTGCTCTTCAACCGGGCCGTTTGGCTGACGGCCTTCGGCTTGCGTAACCCAGCCCGAGAGACCTGGCGGCAGCTCCTGGATCAAGAAAAGGACCCGGGATGGCGCGAGGAAGCCTCGAAGGCTCTGCAATCCCTCGACGGCCCCGAAAGCTCAAAGCTGCGTGCTCAGCTCCGCGAGCATTTTCGAGATCCCTACCCGCCGATCGAAGTCGGAGCCGAGTCTCACTCCCTGCCTCAGCTCCTTCGCGAGCTCTCTCAAGGTCTTGAAATCCCGAGCTTCCTCGGCTCGGATTCTCCTACGCGGGTCCGGGCCGAGCGACTGTCGAGGGCGCTCGAGGCCGTCCACGGAAGCCCCTTTTTTGCCCACACCTTGGAAGCTTTCCAGGCGGCGGGAATGGACGAGCGTTCGACCTTCGTGGAAGCCCATCGTCAATTTGCAGACGGGCTCGAAGCCTTCGACCGGGGGGATCTCGAGGTCGCGAAGGCCCGCTGGTTGAACATCGAACCCCTTTTGGTTCGATTCCACAGCCCCTTTCGGCTCCGACTTCAGATTCTGCTCTCGATTCTCGACTATTACGAGGATCGTTTTGAACGAGCCTACGAGTCCCTCTCGGCCCTGCTCGCCTCGCCGGAGCTCGACCCCTATCCGGCACTGCAGGCCCGGTGCCATTGGCTGATGGCTCTTTGTCGGGGCAAACAAGGGGATTTGCTCGCCTGTTCGAAGCACCTGAGCCGCAGCCTCGATCTTTACCGAACCGCACGAGAGCCCGGCAATGAAGCGGTCATACGATCTCTCTTGGCGGAAACGACACAGGAACTCGGACAGACCCGTCGGGCGTGGCGCTATCGCCTCCAAGCCATGTCTCGGCTCCATGAGGTTCCGGATCCCAGAAGACGCCACAACATGCTCTACGAGACCGCCGACGCCTTTTTGTTGGAAGGTCTGCCGATTCTGGCGTTGCCGTTTCTGGACCAAATGGTGCGAGAGGCCGAACAGCTGCCGGACCCCATCTATTCGATCGAAGCGAGAATCTGGCACTCCAGGGCCCTCAGTCGTCTCCAACGCCTGGGCGCCGCGGGTCGAACGCTTACCCAACTCGACGGGCTGCTGGCTCGGCTCCCGGAAGGCGAGCTCACGGATCGACTGAAGGCGGACGTGGAATGGATTCGCGGCACCGCACCTTCCCTGCCTGCTACCCAATCCGCTCGCCACTTGAACACCTCCGAAGCGCTTTACGCCCGCAGCGGTGACCGAACCCGCTTGCCGGATTTGCTGAGGGATCGCGCCGCTTTGCACCGCCGAAACGGCAACGTCGAGCGCGCAATTACGGATCTGTTTCACGGCATCGAGATCTTCGAGGATCTCCGGAGAGATCTGCCCGAGAAGGATCTGCGCATTTCTTATTTCGACCGGTCCCGCGAGCTCTTCGACGACCTGGTGCCGCTCCTCGTGGAGGCGGGTGAGGTCCGGCAAGCCCTGCACTATGCCGAGCGGTCCAAGGCCAGAGTGTTGAAGGATCTCTTGGGCTCGGAGCGTGCTCCCAAGCCGGCCGAGGTCGAACGGCGGATCCAGGATCGCACAGCAGTGCTCTTTTTCTTCGCTCTCGAAGAAGAGTTGTTCCTGTGGATCCTTAAGACCGGGACTACCCAGCTCGTGCGCCTGCCCGTTCGGCATCGAGAGATAAGTCGGCTCGTTAATCGGCTGGCGGCTCTTGGGGAATCCGGCGGCCGCCCGGACCCACGATTCGACGAAATCCTCGCCGAGCTGTCCGAGCGGGTAATCGCTCCGGTGGCGGCCGAACTCCGAGAGTCCGACACCGTGGTCGTCGTTCCGGACAAGGATTTATTTCGGGTGCCGTTCGACTGCCTGCTCAAGGACGGCAGGTATCTTTTTCAGGACCACCGCGTGGCGGTCGTTCCCAGTCTCTCCCTGTGGCTCGAAGCCAAGTCCTCCGCCCGCCGCCAGGCCGGCCCGCCAAAACAGCTGTTGGCGGTGGCGATCACGGATTTCGATCCCGACCTGGAGCTACGTCCGTTGCCCGGGGCACGACAGGAGGCTCTCGATGTGTCGAGAACCTATGCCGACTCCGTGGTTCTACTCGACGACCAGGCCACAGTGGACGCATTCCGTGCCGGGCTCGAACAAGCCGAGGTTCTACATTTGGCCACCCATGCAGTGGTCAGCTCCGACTATCCTCTCTTTTCCTTTCTCGCCCTCGCCTCCGGCCCTGCGGCAACGAAACCGATCTACGCTCACCAACTGTACGATCTGCCTCCGAGCCGGTTGCGCTTGGCGGTTCTGGCCGCCTGCCGTACCGGCAGCGGGCGCATTTCCTTGACCGAAGGGCCCCACAGCCTAGCCCGTCCGTTCTTGGCCCAAGGGGTTCCAAACGTGCTCGCCACCCTTTGGAGCATCGAGGATTCGAGCAGCGCCGAAATCCTGCCGGAATTCCATCGCTTTTTGGTCTCCGGGCTACCGCCCGCCGAGGCCCTCCGTCAAACCAAAATAAGATTTTTCGGTAATTCCGGATCCGGGTCCGTCCAATCTATTGCGACGTTCCAAATGTTGGGCGCCGATTAAAAACCATGAACGGAGGAATTCCAAATGATTACCCTACGCATCCTTATCACCGGTTTGATCGCCTACGGTCCGACACCCGGGCTCAATGAGACGGCTCCGAGCCTGTGGGCGCTCATGGCCCAAGTCCCTTCCGCCGCAAGTCACCCTCATGTGACCGAGCTACGGTTCGGTTGTGACGGCAGCGGCAACCACTGCTCTTCGAAAATCGACGTCAAGGGTCACGACCTGGAAATTCTGGTCAACGGCAAACCTCTGGCCGTCAATCGACCTTTGAGGATCGACCACACTTTTCGAGAATACGTGGGCGATCTCCATGAGCTGGCCGGTCCGGGAGGAGTAGAAGGTCACCATCGATGTGGGTCGCCGCTCGTGGCGAGAAGGATCCCGGCTACCCGCAAACCCGGCGGAGTGGATTTGCTGACTCCCCTGAAGGGTTTGCTCGAACCCCTCTCCACCTCACAGATTCCGGCGAACCTCGACAAAGTGGCGTCAAGGCTGCTCCTCACGGGTGGCCACCCGCTGGTCAACGAGGCTTGCGACGGCGGAGACCATTGCGCCGGCAAGCTGGCGGCTCGGGACGTGGAGGTATGCCGCCGTTGGGAATTCCCGACCCCCGACCCCCGCTGCGCGCGGTTGGCCGACACGTTGGTCTACGAGCTGCAGATCGAAGAAGCGAGTCCGACCTCCCCACCGACGACCCTTGAATTCGCTCGCAGAAAACACAGCGACGGCACCACGGTCAGCCCAGACATCAACGTCCCGATCAGTGGTCAGAAAGTCGTCGAGGTTTGGGTCGTAAATGCACCCGAGCATCCGACCGGCGAAAACTTCGACCACTTCGCATACCTCTACAACCTATTCAAAGACCCCAATACCCAACTACCCAATCGCAAGATTCCCAGCTTCAACGCCAACGGCATTTCCCAATGCAGAGATCTCCCCGGGTTGAAACCCGTGAAATGCCCCGGACTGGCGTTCTGATGAGAAACACATACCTGCAACTCGTCATCGTCGGTGTGCTTCTGCTGGTTTGTGGATCCGCCGCGGCCCAAACCTTGGACCGCCGATGTGAACGCTACGATCTTCAGCTGGTGGAAGGATTAGTAGGGGGCTCTGCGGCAAGCCTCTCTTGCTCGGAATGGACCATCATCCAAGATAGATTGGAGCCCAAGATCCGCCAAGGCGGCTGCGAGTGGATCGACCCAATCAGCCACGAAGCCAGGTCTGTGGTCGCCGGAAACTACCCCGGCGCGGTGGAGGGATATTGGTTGATTCTGGAGCCGGTCGAAGGTGAAGCAGCTTGCCTCCAGGTCGAGGATGCCGAGCGGGCCACAAAACCGCTCGTCCATGAGATCTTTTCTCGCGACGACCTCGAAGTGATGGCCATTGGCGAGATCGGGGCATTTCTCCTCTCCCCGGGCGATCTGGACACGGGAGAAGATCTCATCTCGACGATCGAAACCTACCGAAAAGCCGACCTGCGCGGCCGAGCCATCTACCCGTCCCGGGACGGCAAGTTGTGGGAAATCGTTTCCTTCGAGCCCAGCTTCGCCACCCGTAGATCCCTTGCCGTCGAAGGAAGCTCGGCGAGCGGGCTTTGTGTGCCCGGAAACGACGACGATATTGCGGACGGCCGAGCGCTGATCCGATCAGATCCGCTGAAAAGTGGATTGGGAAAAGACCGATCCGAGATTCGAATCGGTCTTTTCGATTCGGGTGTCGACACCGAGAGGCTTTCGGGCACGTCGTTTCGGGCGACTCTCGACTGCCGGTCCGGCGCCGGAGGAAACCCTTGTATCCACGGCCCAGGCGACAGCAATGAGGAGAGCCACGGCACCAAGTCCGCGAGCATTCTTTCCGGCAGCGGCGCCGGTGCCTACGGCGGTGTCACGGATCTGGAGCTGGTGAGCTTCAAGATTGGCATCGATACTCATCAGGAAGAAGCCTTGAAGCGAGCCTTAGCCACGTTGGGCATTGAGGATCGGGTCCAAACCGCGGAAGTCTTACTGGCTCAGGTTCAATCCATTCAAACCTCGCGAGGGGCCGTGGCAAAATTGGCGGATCTCGCCTTCGACTCCGGCCATGTGGTGGTCGCGCCGGTGGGAAATACAGGGCTCGGCAAGAGAGTCACGAGCCCCGGCAATGCCCACAAGGTGCTGGGGGCCGGCGGGGTCAAGGTTCACGATCCTACCCAGCTCGTGGGAGGCTACGGCCCGACCCGGGACGGTCGCACCAAACCGGACGTGTTGGGCCCCACGGGAACGGAAGCCCTGGCCCGCGGCTCCGGAAGGTGTGGCCACCACATCCAAACCAGCGGTGCCGCCCCTTATGTGGCCGGCGCGGCAGCCCTGCTGAAAGCCTTGGCGGTCAGCGCGTTCTCGCCGAGCCAATTACCCGACATTGTCGACCCGGGATTGATCTATCCCCTGACCCTCGTCAGCGGTCAAACTTCTTACGACGCCTGTCGGACCCCGAGAGAAGGAGCCGGTCGCATCCTGCTGCCGAGCACCGGAAGGCTGCTCTTCGGAGAAGTGGAAATCCGACAGGGGGAAGCGATTTGGATTCCGCTAACCGAAGCCACGAAGGGTTCGAGGGTCGATGCCGCTATTTGGTGGCCGGAGACGATTAACCAATTGCACAGCGACCTCGATCTTCAATTGCTCAACCCGACCTTTGGACCCGAAGGAGCTGCCGGCAGCTCGTACGGCTCGGTGTTCGAGCGGGTGGGGGCCATGGCCCAAGACGACGAGAATCCGGGAGAACCCTGGTATTTGGAAATCTCCGCTCAAAGCGTCGAGGATCCTTGCCTTGCGAAAAACAACAACGGTAAACAAAGGGTTTATTGGGCGGCCTATGTGGATACTGCAACTGCTCCCAAAACCGAGTCGTTGTCCCGCTGAATCGACCCATTTTCTTTGGGGGATCCTGAACCAGACTTGCGCTGAAGATAGAGGAGAGGCCGAGCATCAACAAAGGAGAGCAGCATGAGAAACTTGGCACCGACGACTATCATCCTCATTCTTGGAGCCGTGCTCATGCTTGGAGTCTTGCTCACGGCCTGTTCCTCGTGGAAGGACCCGTCAACAGTCCTGGTCTCCAAATTTGAGACACCTCCCGCGATCAGTCCCCTCGGAGAGAAATTCTGGTATCTGAACGAAGATCTCGTCTTTGTCATGGAGAAAAAGTGCTCGCGTGTCGACAGAGCCAATTGCTGCTGCGACTACGACTCAAAGAAAGACAAGAAGGATAGAGAGTCCCACAACCCGTGCGACGAGCTGAAAGAGTCCATGGGGACCATAGCTACGGTCACCATCACGGTTCCCAAAGGATTCGTGACCGATCTGGCGAGCATTCCGTTCCCGGCAAATCTCATCTTCAACAAGGCGGGACGCTATGCCTCGGCCGGAATCGTGCATGACTATCTCTATTGGAAGCAGCCCTGTGGACACGGAAAGCAGTCCAGGCGGATCGCCGATCAGATCATCAAGGAAGCTCTGAAAGCCCTGGACGACAACGAAAGGCGGTCGATGTGCAAACTGGATAGACCGCTTTCAACCGGCTACCAAAATCGGAGATTCGCGTCCCGCCATGGCATCAAGTCCGGAGTCCTTCTGGGAGGTTGGGTAGCTTGGAAAAAGAACAAGGCGCGGAAGGAAACCCAAAATCCAGACCAAGGTGCGGTCCGCTATTTGAAGCCCGGAGTTGACCAAGACCTCCTCGGTTTGCGGTGGAACGAGATTCAGGATCACTTTGGACAGGAGGACCCTAGTGACAACAGTTCCGCTGACACGACAAGTTCTGATTTGCCCGAATATTGTCGAGGATTCTTCGAGAAGAAAAGGGGGGATGCCTGGCAGTACCTCGAGGTCCCTAAAAAGGATCACGACTCGAGAACGGATCAGCCCGTGGCCACGGAAACGCTTCGATCTTCACAGGGAAGCCCAAAACGCCCGGCCCAATAGAGCATCGACTCCAACGCCTCGCTGCGCTCGCTGCTTTGAAAGAGCCCGAATTTCTTGCCGTCGCCGGTATCTACCCAGACGACGAATGCCCTTTTTAGGCGGACGAGACCTAAGGGCTTTAAGGTGTGGAGTTCTCCGCTGCGGACCTTGGCGAAACAACGAATGCCTCGCCACCGATAGAATAAACCATCCCGCAGATTCAGCTCCAGGCGCTCCCCGACCACGCACCACTTGAGGAATTGGACGAGTACAATAAGACCAAGGCTTACCACCAGGACGAGGAAGCCCACATCCAGCCACGACGGACTCACGCTGGTTGATATCTCCTTCCACATTTCTGTACAGATTCTCGCTGCATAGATCAATGGAAAGACTAGAAATGAAATTTGAAACATACCCGTTTCTGGGAACTCCATGACGCCGTGGTATTCAATTTGCTCCAACGACCTGGACGGGGTGAAGGCTTCTATGGGGAAATCCTCAGGGGTGGCCGGGTTTCGGATCGGCTCGACCTCGATCGGAATTTGCGAGTCCGAGGGTAGATTCAAGTCCGCGAGCCACTGTTGCGCCAGCTGCTCCCCTTCTTCACCGTTGGCCGCGTCAGCGACCCGAATCCGGGTCAGGGGAGGATCCTCGTCCTTGCAGTTGCGGGGAATCCTGGACGTCAGCTCCACGTGCCACGTTTCCCCATCGCCACAAACCACAACCCCCTCGATTGCGCAAGCCACGTAGGCACCGCGGGGTTGCCAAACAAACATGCCCCGCCGAGGCCACAGCTCAAGCTCGGCGCCCCCGTGCCTTTCAGCCCAAAAGACGGGAATCCCCACCAGGGTCATCGCGCCGGCGACAAAAAAGCAAAATCCCCATAGGTCGGCATCGAAGCCGAGGCTTCGGAGATACCAACCGATCACCCAAAGGGATTGAAATCCCAAAATGATCATGATCAAGCCGCTGGTATCGTTTTCGTTCCAGATATAACGATCACGGCGCTTCGTCGGTAGAAATGTATAGGTGCTCATCGGCTGTCCCTGGGCGGTTCGGCTGGAATCGTTATTTTATCCCGGATGGCTGCTCGGCCTCGTCCCGGACCGGCTCAGCTCGCCGATCCCTCCGTCTCGCCAGGCTCGTCCAGCCGTTTCCAGGTCCGCTCGAGGATAGGGGCTGGAGAAAGGAAATCCAGGTAAAATATCAATCGACGTGTTAGATGAGAAATCAACCTGTGCAGAAGGCGCCGGAACGAGCACCACCTCCT